>NZ_JAWOUX010000016.1:0-69630 GCF_033339595.1 Vibrio sp. 2096 | reverse complement strand
TCGTTTTGGTTCCCCGACTTACCTTAAACCCACTTTCATATTGAAACCTTGCATCGAGAGGCCGGCTTCCCTCTGGCGATGCTTTCTAAGCCCTGTTATGAGTGAAGTGGAACGCAGTTTTGTGTGGTTTCTGCAGTCTCGAGCGCTAGTTTTGAGCCCCTGTGCTTAACTTACCAAAGCTTCCTTTATTATTACCTGGAAAATTTATTCAATAGGTTATGTTATTTTCGGGGGAGATTTCTCTGCTTTAGATGTTTTGATTTAGCCATAGGCGCTTATTAATATAAACTCAGCGCATTTAAAACTTTCCAAACATGGATTTTGTTTTGTCGATCTATTTAAGCCAGTGTCTTAAAGTATATTCGCTACTTCTTCCCTCTAACCCTCTCCAACCTTCAAAGCCACCACTACGTACGTATAACGTGAGCGGTATAGGTGCTTTCATAGCTGTGTTTGCTGAGTAAGTCGTTCACCTAGCACATTGACTGAGGAAAGGTCTTCTTTCAGTGGATCTTCGTCTAAGTCACGATAGTTTTTAATAATTATCTGGTACTTTTTATTCTAAAGGTGTACGCTTCACATCGAATATTTTTTCGACAGTAAATCATGTTATATCTCTTGTTTAAAAGCTTTGTAAGAAGGCTGAACTCCGTGCAAAAAACGCGATGAAGTGTTGCTCGGAGTCTTAAATTAATCTTCATCAGGTGTTTTATGTGTGGGTAGCTTCGCTGAAGTTATACGCAGGTGCTTGTACACCTGATAAAAGAGAAGAGATGGCCGGTGATATTTCATCATCGGCCTTTTTGTATCTGTTAAGCAGCTACAAAGCATTTCCCAGTATTGAAATAAGGGCCGGTATTGATCACCGGCCCTTTTTTATTTGGTTGAAAACATGAGTATTTTACAAGTTAAAAATTTGTCTTATCAGATAGCCGATAAGACATTATACAACAACGTGACCTTTCGTATTAACGTGGGAGAGAAAGTAGGTATCACCGGAGCGAATGGTGTTGGAAAAAGCACCTTATTGAAACTGCTTTTCGGTGAATTATCTGCAGATAAGGGCCGCATTGAATGGTTACCAAGCCTTGAGGTAGGGTATTTAGAACAACATTTTAAGATCGATAATGTGCTGACAGTTCATGAGTGTTTAAAGGGCTCTTTTGAGAGTTTATACGCTGCAGAGCAAAAGCTTTGGACTTTGTATCATGCGATGACCGAGTCTCACTCTACATCTCTTTTAAGCCAAGTCGCTCGGCTACAGGCATATTTAGAAGATGAAAACTTCTATGCAATTAATACCAAAATTGAACAAGTTGCTGTAGGTTTTGGCATTTATCAATTTGGCTTAGATACACCGCTTGTCTCGCTAAGTGGCGGTCAAAGACACAAAGTCCTTTTAGGCAGGTTGTTACTTCGCAACCCCGATGTGTTAATTCTTGATGAGCCGACAAACTATCTTGATGCTCCGCACATTGAATGGCTAGTCACGTTTCTCAATGATTACATTGGCACCGTTTTACTGGTTTCTCATGATGTTGATTTCCTTAATCAAGTAGCGACCAGTATTTGTGATATTGATTATCAAACGGTTCGAAAATACAGCGGCACTTATGTCAAAGCAATGCAGCAAAAGCATCACGATGGTGCTTTGATAGAAAAGCAATATAAGGCTCAGCAAAATGAAATTCGAAAGTTAGAGCAATTTATTGCCAAAAATGGCGCTGGAGTTAACGCGAGTCTTGCTAAAGGGCGTAAGAAAAAACTGGATAAAATCGAACGTATTCAACTGAATAATGTAGAGAAAGTATCGATGTTTGACTTTGCTTACCAGCCCATTGGGCAACCGAATGTGATTGACGCAAAAGCGTTGATGATCGGTTATCAGCAGCCTCTGCTTCCAGTGTTTGATATCACGTTAGCGCGCGGGGAAAAGTTGGTTGTTGCTGGCTTTAACGGCGTGGGTAAGTCGACCTTACTTAAAACCCTGATGGGGGAGATCGAGCCACTCTCTGGTGAGGTGGTATTGGCAAAAGGTGCAATAATTGGTTATTTTTCTCAAGATTTGTCTTGGCGCCATCCTCAGAACACGCCTGAACAGGAGCTGTGCTCTTGTGCGCCAACAATCTCAAGCAAAGAGTCACGCAAGCTATTAGCTCGCTTTGGGATTACGGGGGATAAGACGCAGCGCCACTTAGATACATTGAGCGGTGGTGAGCAAACTCGGGTGAAACTGTGTTGTTTATCGGTTCAGAAATGCAATGTTTTGCTGTTGGACGAACCAACAACACATTTGGATAGCAGCAGTAAAAATGCGCTTAAAGAGGCTCTCCTGCGCTTTTCCGGTAGCGTGATTGTAGTATCTCATGAGAAGGCATTTTTGCAATCTTGGCCTGATAGAGTTTTAGATATTTCGTTGCTCACTTGTGCTGAATCGAAAACAGAACAGGAGGTGGAGCTATGATGCAGTCCATGATCCTATTTCTCGTTGCTTTTCTTGTTGGTGCTGATGAGTTGATGCTTGGATCTATTCTTGAACCTATCGGAAATGATTTAAGTGTTCAACCGAGTCAGGTGACCTTATTTATTACGGCATATAGTTTAGCCATAGCAATTTGCGCTCCTTACTTGGGCCGTTTATCAGACCGAGTTGGGCGTATTCGTATCATGGTGCCTGCTTGCTTTGTATTTGGGGTTGCGTCTATTACGACGGGCATAGTTCATGATTTTGAACTTGCTATTGCAACTCGTGTGATCACTGGTATTGCAAGTGCAGGCATGTTACCAATTGCATTCGCGTTAGCGGGAGACGCGAAGGGTAATAGAGCGATGCGTCAAATTGTGATGGTTCAGGCGGGATTAACGCTAGGTATGATAACTAGTCCGGCGATCGGAGCATTGTTGACCCAGCTTTTATCATGGCGTACCGCTTTTATTATTTTGGGCGTGGCGGCTCTTTTTGTCGGTGCCATGAGCGTAGTGTCCATGAACAACAAGCATAATGAGTCCAAGAAGTCAGATACTCTGCCACCTATCACAGACGTCATTCATCTTCCAGGCGCGTTGAGGGCGATTCTAGCGATGTGTTTAGGCCTAGGGGGAGGTATTGGTGTATTTAACCTGATAGGCCTTCATATTCGAGATACCAGCGAGTTGGCGCTCGGTTGGGTGGGCGCTATTTATGCTGCTCTAGGGATCGTGAGTGTGGTTGGAAATATGTGCGTGGGGAGAGCTTGCCGTTGGCTTGGTAGCTCTCGAGCTGTTATGCGAGTGGCTTTAATGGTGTGCATACCTTGCAGTGCATGGGTGTTCTCAAGTGAGATGAGTACGGTTACCGCTTATCTTCCAGCTCTAGTGCTCTGGTCTCTTGCTGGAGGGGTTGGTTCTCCAGCATTACAAGCACATATAGCAAACTTATCTGATGAATATCGAGGTGTGTTGATGTCTTCTGGAATGAGTATGATGCACTTTGGTGTCGCGATTTGGTCTGCCTTGGCGGGCTTCGCGTATTCTGTAGGCAATGAATGTGTCGCTGTCGTGGCTTTGCTATTGTTTGGCTCAGCAGTGGTTATCTTAAAGCCAGTTGGTAATACTGCACAAAGTGAGCGTTATTCGTAGTGTTTTAGTAGATAAAGAAAAGCCGTTACCTAAAAAGGTAACGGCTTGTTCCAAATACTTTTTGAAAAACGGTCTTAGTTCATGCCGTATTTCTTAAGTTTCTTGCGAAGAGTACCGCGGTTGATACCCATCATAGTTGCTGCGCGAGTTTGGTTACCGCGAGTGTACTGCATGATAGTATCTAGTAGTGGCTGTTCAACTTCAGCTAGAACTAATTCGTATAGTTCTGTTACTTCCTGGCCGTTTAGTTGAGCAAGGTAGTTTTTAAGAGACGCTTTAACAGAGTCACGTAAAGGCTTCTGAGTAATCTGGTCTTGTGACGTTACTGTAGTTACTGTTAATGCTTCTGAAGTCAGATTTTGTTCGAACATATTCGGTCTAGCTCTTCTCTTAATTATGATGCAACGTTATCAAAATAACCTTCTAACGCCTCAATTTGCAGCGGAGCTGCGTCGATAGCGTTGAAGGTACGGCGAAACTCACTTGCCTGTTCATGCTCTTTCAGGTACCACCCAACGTGCTTGCGCGCGATACGTGGACCTAAGAACTCCCCATAAAACTCATGCAGAGCATTTACATGACCAAGCATAATGGTTTTCACTTCCTCAGTTGGAAGCTCCTCCATTGTGGTGCCGTTTTCCAAATAGTGATGGATTTCCTGGAAAATCCAAGGACGACCCTGGGCAGGGCGTCCAATCATTAAAGCGTCCGCACCGGTGTACTCCAGTACAAATTTGGCTTTCTCCGGGCTATCGATATCACCGTTCGCGATAACCGGAATTGAAATCGCCTCTTTTACCGCTTTAATGCTGTCATATTCGGCCTCACCTTTGTACATACATGCTTTCGTTCTGCCATGCAGAGCAAGAGCTTGTATGCCGCAGTTTTCGGCTAATTTAGCGATCTGGACACAGTTCTTGTTGTCTGTATCCCAGCCAGTTCGAGTCTTTAACGTTACAGGAACGTCCACTGCATTCACGACCGCTTTCAAAATCTCTTCGATAATGTTTGGGTATTGAAGCAGAGCAGAGCCCGCTAGCTTCTTATTCACTTTTTTTGCCGGGCAGCCCATGTTGATGTCGATGATTTGTGCACCGTTCTCAACACTGAATTGAGCTGCGTCCGCCATAAGCTGTGGATCGGAACCCGCAATCTGTACAGAGCGAATGCCCGATTCGCCCTCGTGTACCATACGCTGTTTCGACTTTGACGTTCCCCATAGTTTTGGGTTAGCAGACATCATTTCACTGACGGCCATTCCCGCACCATAGCGAAGACACAACTCGCGAAACGGTCTATCCGTTACACCAGCCATAGGGGCTACGATTAGATTGTTCTTAAGTTGATAGTTTCCGATTTTCAAAACGTCATCACAGTTCTGTACCAGCAAGGGCGCGCATTTTACGCATTTTTTCACTGCGTGAAAAGACTAATATTTGAGCATTTACAAATTGTTTTTGTAAATTGTATGAATTTCAAACAATTAGCTCTGAAAACCTTGTCTAGCCTTGCTTACGACCAGAGATGCGACACCATTCACTTTGCTCAACAATCGGGTCAATGTGAAGCTCGTCACGGTAATAGTTCGCAACATCTTCAGCTTGAGTGTCTAATACGCCGGACATAGCGAGGTCGCCATTTGGCTTAACTAGTTCTTTGATGATAGGTGCAAGTTCACGTAAAGGTCCTGCAAGGATGTTGGCCACAACGACGTCAGCGACGAGACCTTCAGGTTGATTTTGCGGTAAGTAAACTTCTAGTTTGTCTGCAACGCCATTACGCTCAGCATTGTCTTTTGAAGCAAGCAGGGCTTGAGGATCAATGTCGATCCCTATCACTTTTTCAGCGCCCAGTTTGATCGCTGCGATCGCGAGAATACCTGAGCCACAACCGAAGTCGATAACGGTCTTACCGCTTAAGTCCATGCTTTCTAGCCACTCAAGACAAAGTGCTGTTGTAGGGTGAGTACCCGTACCGAATGCAAGGCCTGGATCCAACATAACATTAACAGCGTCAGGATCTGGAATGTCGCGCCAGCTTGGACAAATCCATAAGCGTTCACCAAATTTCATTGGGTGGAAGTTTTCCATCCATTCGCGTTCCCAGTCTTTATCTTCAAGCTGTTCTACTTTGTAAGCAAAATTGTCAGCCAGCATATTGCTCGCTTTAATTTGGTCGATGATGAAGTTAGTGTCTGCTTCTGCATCATACAGTGCCAGAATATCAGTATCGCCCCATAAGCGAGTTTCGCCAGGTAGAGGTTCGAATACAGGTGTATCCTGCGCGTCTAAGAATGTAACAGACAGCGCGCCAGTCTCTTCCATTAGCATATCGCCGATTTGCTCAGCGTTTTCATTGGTCGCGTTGAGTTTGATTTGAATCCAAGGCATTGGTTTTTGCTCTTAAAGTGAATGAAGTGGCGCAGAGTTTACCAGAACTCTACGATTTGTTTGAGTATATACCCAAATAAGCCGATTTATATGTTGAGCCGTTCGCGTACATATAAAACAAAAATGCCCACGGGAGTGGGCATTTTTTAAGACGTTTGCTTAGGTTTATTGTAAGCCAAGCTTCTTCTCTAGGTAGTGGATGTTTGCACCACCGTGTTGGAAGTTTTCGTCATTCATAATGGAGAATTGCAGTGGCACGTTAGTTTTGATGCCTTCGATGATCATCTCACCCAGTGCGTTCTTCATACGTGCAATCGCTACATCACGGTTCTCACCGTAAGTGATCAGTTTACCAATCATTGAATCGTAATGAGGTGGTACTGTGTAGCCTGTGTAGATATGAGATTCCCAACGTACACCCATACCGCCAGGAGCGTGGAAACGCTCGATCTTACCCGGGGATGGTAGGAAGCGCTCAGGGTCTTCTGCGTTGATACGACACTCAATCGCATGGCCACGGATCTTAATATCATCTTGAGTGAATGACAGAGGCTGACCCGCTGCAACGCGAAGCTGTTCTTTGATTAGGTCGATGCCAGTAACCATCTCTGTTACTGGGTGCTCTACCTGAATACGAGTGTTCATTTCGATGAAGTAGAACTCACCGTTCTCGTATAGGAATTCAAACGTACCTGCGCCGCGGTAACCGATCTCGATACATGCACGAGTACAGCGTTCACCGATGTACTTACGCATTTCTTCGGTGATACCAGGTGCTGGAGCTTCTTCCACTACTTTTTGGTGACGACGTTGCATTGAACAGTCACGCTCACCAAGGTGGATTGCGCCGCCTTGACCGTCAGCAATAACCTGAACTTCAACGTGACGAGGGTTTTCTAGGAATTTCTCCATGTAAACCATGTCATTGTTGAACGCCGCTTTTGCTTCAGCACGTGTCATTGCAATAGCTTGGATAAGGTCTTTCTCTGCGCGAACAACACGCATACCACGACCGCCGCCGCCGCCAGATGCTTTGATGATTACTGGGTAACCAATGCGCTTAGCAAATGCTTTGTTTTTCTCTTCGTCATTGTCTAGAGGGCCGTCAGAACCCGGTACACAAGGAACGCCTGCTTTCTTCATTGCATTGATAGCAGATACTTTATCGCCCATTAGGCGGATAGTGTCTGCCTTTGGGCCAACGAAGATGAAACCACTGCGCTCAACTTGCTCTGCGAAGTCTGCGTTCTCAGACAGGAAGCCGTAACCTGGGTGGATAGCCACAGCACCAGTCACTTCTGCTGCAGAAATGATGCGTGGAATGTTTAGGTAGCTGTCGATACCACGAGCAGGGCCGATACATACGGTTTCGTCTGCGAGTAGTACGTGCTTAAGATCGCGATCCGCTGTTGAGTGAACAGCGACGGTCTTAATACCTAATTCTTTACAAGCGCGAAGAATACGAAGTGCAATTTCACCTCGGTTCGCGATGACTACTTTGTCTAGCATAAGGCAAGCCCCGCTTATTCGATTACAACAAGAGGTTGGTCGAATTCAACTGGTTGGCCGTCTTCAGCTAGGATTGCTGTAACAACGCCAGATTTGTCCGCTTCGATTTGGTTCATCATTTTCATTGCTTCAACAATACATAGAGTATCGCCAGCATTTACTTTCTGACCCACTTCTACGAATGCTTTAGAGTCTGGGCTTGGAGAGCGGTAGAAAGTACCAACCATTGGAGAAAGAACTTGGTGACCTGCAGGTGTTGCTGCTGGAGCTTCTGCTGCTGGCGCTTCCGCTACTGGTGCCGCTGCTACTGGAGCAGGTGCCGCCGCTGGAGCTGCTGCGTAGTGAATTGGTGCTTGAGGAGCTGCAGTGCCATGACGGCTGATGCGCACTGACTCTTCACCTTCAGAGATCTCTAGCTCAGCAATGCCAGACTCTTCAACTAACTCAATTAGCTTCTTGATTTTACGAATATCCATCTTTTCTTTCTCTTTTATCTTGTGATTAAGACAACCCTCGTAGGGTTGCAGAGTGTTAGGGTTACTTTGCCTGTAGCTTATTGATCGCTGCAGACAGAGCAAATTCATAACCTTGTGCGCCTAAACCGCAAATCACACCCTCTGCTTTATCTGACAGATAAGAGTGATGACGGAATGGTTCACGTGCGTGCACATTTGATAAGTGCACCTCAATAAATGGGATGGCGACGCCAAGTAATGCATCTCGCAGCGCCACACTAGTATGAGTGAAAGCCGCTGGATTGATGATGATGAAGTCAATCTTGCCATAGGCAGCGTGAATGGCTTCAATCAGTTCGTACTCACGATTTGATTGTAGGTGTTCCAGTTCTACCCCAGCGTTATGGGCTTGCTCTGTAAGAGTATCCACAACTTGAGCTAAGGTACTGTGACCATAGTGTGTCGGTTCGCGCAGACCCAATAGATTAAGATTTGGTCCGTTTAGAACAAGAATCCGTGACTTTGCAGACATTGTGTTGCTATCTTCCCTTATCGTGAGTGGAACGTTTATATTCCCAAATATACGATAGTTCAGCACGATTTTTTTGTTAAAACCGAGCAAATTTTAAAAAATCGACCAAGATTATAGCTAATTCATAGCAATTAGCAGCAATTTACTGGTCTAATCTCCTAATAGCCACTCTCGTTTCTGTAACCAAGTTAACAAAAACAACATAATTGCCATATTTTTTGTGTGGCCAATTTGTGCACTAAAGCAAAAAACCGCCATGAGTGATGGCGGTTTTTAAAGTGCTTTTAAAACAGTTGGTTGAATTTATGCCAATTCTGCTTTCTCTGCGATAAGTTTATCTACAACGCTCGGATCGGCAAGCGTTGATGTGTCTCCGAGGTTGCTGGTATCACCCGTTGCAATTTTACGCAGGATTCGACGCATGATCTTACCAGAACGAGTCTTCGGTAAGGAATCCGTCCAGTGCAGTACATCTGGTGTTGCAATTGGACCAATCTCTTTACGCACCCAATCTTTCACTTCTTTGTGTAGCTCTGCTGACGGGAATTCACCATCGTTCAAGGTAATGTAAGCGTAGATAGCTTGGCCTTTGATATCATGCGGAATGCCCACAATAGCGGCCTCAGCAATTTTATGATGTGCGACAAGAGCCGATTCTATTTCAGCGGTACCCATGCGGTGACCCGACACGTTTAGTACGTCATCAACACGGCCCGTGATCCAGTAGTAACCGTCTTCGTCACGACGAGCTCCATCACTAGTAAAGTACATTCCCTTGAAGGTTGAGAAGTAGGTCTGTTCAAAGCGTTCGTGGTCGCCATAAACAGTACGCATCTGACCTGGCCATGAATCAAGGATCACCAAGTTACCTTCTGCTGCGGTTTCTTCAATGATGTTGCCCATGTTATCAACCAGTGCAGGTTGGACTCCGAAGAATGGTCGAGTTGCTGAGCCTGGTTTTAAGTCTGTTGCGCCTGGTAGTGGTGCAATTAAGATACCGCCGGTCTCTGTTTGCCACCAAGTATCAACGATAGGCGAGCTCTCGTTACCAATCGTTTTGTAGTACCACTCCCACGCTTCAGGGTTGATAGGCTCACCTACTGAACCCATCACACGTAAGCTTGAACGAGATGTCCCTGCTACCGCTTCGTTACCTTTTGCCATTAGTGCACGAATAGCGGTTGGCGCAGTGTAGAGAATGTTCACTTGGTGCTTATCAACCACTTCACTCATACGAGCCGTGCTTGGGTAGTTTGGAACACCTTCAAACAGAATGGTTTTGGCCCCGTTCGCTAGTGGACCATAAATTAGGTAAGTATGGCCTGTAATCCAGCCCACATCCGCGGTACACCAGAAGGTTTCACCTGGTTGATAATCGAAGACATATTTAAAGGTCATTGCCGCGTAGACGAGGTAACCGCCTGTAGTATGTAGTACGCCTTTAGGTTTACCTGTCGAGCCAGATGTGTAGAGGATGAACAGCGGGTCTTCGGCTTTCATCTCTTCTGGTGGGCAAACGTCAGAAACGTTGGCTGTTGCTTCGTGCCACCAAACATCACGGTGTTCATGCCATTCAACATCACCACCTGTACGTTTAAGCACGACGACTTTATTGATGGTTTTTACGTCTGGGTTGGTTAGTGCTTCATCCACGTTCTTTTTCAGTGGAACAGCGCGTCCGCCACGTACGCCTTCGTCTGCGGTGATCACGACTTTAGCGTCAGAGTCGATGATACGGCCGGATAGTGCTTCTGGTGAGAAACCGCCAAATACTACGGTGTGAACCGCACCAATACGGGTACAAGCGAGCATCGCCACTGCGGCTTCTGGCACCATTGGCATGTATAGACACACCACGTCGCCCTTGCGTACGCCTTGCTCTTTCAATGCGTTGGAGAATTTACACACTTCTTTGTGCAGTTCGTTGAAAGTGAGTGTTTTGTCGTCGGCTGGATCATCGCCTTCCCAAATGATGGCGACGTCGTCCCCGTGTTCTGCAAGATGACGGTCAATACAGTTAGCCGAGACGTTCAGTGTGCCATCTTCAAACCAGCGAATATCAACATGGCCAGTGTCGAAAGAAGTGCTTTTTACTTTGGTGAAAGGTTTGATCCAATCAACGATTTTGCCGTGCTCGCTCCAGAAGCCCTCTGGATCGGTTACCGACTGCTGATACATGGCTAAGTAAGTATCATTATCCGCGTGTGTATGAGTTTTAATATTTTCTTTTACCGGATAAACGTGGGCTTCGCTCATGGCTTCTCTCCTTGTGCCTTATTTCTCGGCCTTACACCAATCTAGATAAGATTTTGAATATATTTTTGTAGGGCTGTTTTTTGGTTCTAAATAACTTGGTCGTGGTAATGACGACGTTGTGCTTATAACTGTCAGTCACCGCGCGTATTTCCACAATTAGACTTTAGGATGAGAGTGATGGAAGCGCCGGGAAATCGCTGAAACAAAAGTATTTCTGGGAGCTAGGTCAACTGATTTTTATGTATACGGCGCGGTTAGGTTGGGTAAATCGCCTTTCGTTAAGCGGACAAAGACCAAAGCGGCAGAAATCGCGTCTTGCAAGGCGTCGTGTTTGTCTTGGATAGGAAGTTCGAGGTGTTTACAAATGGCATCCAGACTTAAGTCGAAATAGGCATTCGGCAAATGTCGTTCCAACTTATCGTGATAAATCTGACTGACCTCGATAAGTGGGTTAGGAAGTGGGAAGCCAAGTTGCCGCAGACAAGCAAGGTCTAAGATCTTTTTATCGTAACGAATGTGATAGCCCACAAGTGGTCGGTTGCCGATAAAGTCGAGCAGCTCGAGCAGCGCCTCTTTTTCACTGATGCCATCGACTAAGTCTTGGTGGCGAATTCGATGGATCTTGACCGAGCCTGAGTCGAGCGATTGCGGCGCGCGTAAGCGGACTTCAAATGGTTGACTGGTGATGATGCGGTTGTCGATGATCTTGGTGGCTGCAATAGTCACCAGCTCGGCGCGATTTGGGTCAAGGCTGGTGGTTTCGCAGTCAAGAGAGACGTATTCTGTTTTATCTGGCGTGCAAAACAGCGACTGATAAGGCGAGCCTTTCAATTTGTAATGCCAGTATTTGCGTTGTAACCAGTTCATTGCCTACGCCTCTGTGATTTATGAAAATCAGGGTTAATCACGAATTTGATAATGGAAGCCTAAAAATTGCTTAAATTTCTTCACCACATGTAAGCTGTGGCGAAGCAAATCACGCTCAGTTCTATCCAGTTGTTTAATATCAATGTTATTCAACGCTTCTTGCTTTTTGAGTTGCTGATTAAGACGAAGTTTAAAGAACAATTTCAGTGCTTCGTTGAGATTATCTGCCGTTTCGGATTCTAAGATGCGCTTATTTCTCAGAGCTTCAATGCGTTCAAACGTGTTCTTCTCTTCAATGGCATACTCCAAAGACAAGGCGCGAATGCCGTGTACAATTGGGAAAATACCGCCGCGTTTAATGTCCAATCCGTCTTTAGCACTTTTTACGTTGCCAAATAGAGTTAGGGGCACCGAAAACTGCAAGGCAGGGCGAGTAAAGTCAGACAATATCAACATGCGATCTTTCATTGTGTCACGAAGATGCGCCGCAATTGGAGCCAGCAGCTCGCAATTCCCAGCAACAGCATGGGCGTCACTGAAAATAGCTAAGTCCATGATTTGTTCTGGTTCGGCTTTAGCTATCCAGTGGTTTAGGGTACTTATCCATTCTTGCTGTGTTTTGACCCATTTCGGGTTGTTAACCATCACTTTACCAGGGCAAAGTGGATAACCGAGCTGTTGTAGGGTGTGTGTGAAGGATCGCATCACTTGTTCGCAATGAGGCCATTCCAAACCATCTTGAATAATCAGGGCATTGTCTTGATCGGTTTTGAGAATTTGCTCTCCTCGGCCTTCAGAGCCGAGTACGATCAAGCAACAATGGTCGTGCAAGGCTGGTGGTATCACTAACTCGAACGCTTTCTCGATAATTTGTTCGTTTACGGCTGAGATAAGCTCCATGATGAAGCGAGTGCGGATGCCGTTTTTCAATAAGCTCTCGACCAATTGACGTTGGCGGTTTGAGGCCAAAGCGAGCTCTTCCACGCTGCTTGCTCGAGCAATACTGAGCGTTAACACGTGAGAGTGGGTTGAGAACGCGCTGAGAATTTGGGTCATATCCAGCATGCCGACGGCTCTGTTGCCTTCACATACCATGAGGCGTTTCATTCTATTTCTGGTCATTGTGATCATGGCGTTGAATAGAAAGTCACCATCATCAACGTGATAAACAGGAAAGCTCGCGATCTCACCCACTGGTGTGTCGAGCGCGCAACCATCTATCATCACAGAATGCAGCATATTAGTACGAGTCACTATTGCGTACGGGTGGGCTGATGGCCATTTTTCCAATCGTGGATCATCGCCATGGAGTTGAACCAATGCAGCGTCAATCCCATTTTCTTTTAAGGCACGCGTTACCTCGTGAATTGGTGTATTTGGTTCAAGAATCATCGGTGGGTGATAAATGCTGCGGTCAACTTTAGTGAGAATAAACTCCGCTAAGTTTTGCTGTTGATGGGCCGCTTCGGTGAGCTCTTGCCGTTTCGATAAATTGTTATCGAAATAGGCTGCAAACTGGCCATTTTCGTTGTAAAGGGCAAGGAAAACTTCTTTCGGCAGTAGGTAAGAGAGCGTGTCCTCAAGCGCGATGTAGTGATGACGTACCTTGTCTTCAAGTAACGAGCGTACATCGAACATATCGTCGTTGGCATAATGTGCGAACACTTCCTGTTGATCGTTGGAGCGCTCTTCTACCGCGCCTTTGATCAGAATATGTAAGTGGGGGTTCTTCTGTCCGCAGGATAAAATAACATCTCGAGCTCGATAGTAGGCGACGTCCAGAGAAGATCGCAGTCGCGTTTGTTGTGCTTCAGTTAAGCGATCGAACGGTGGAGATTGCATGTTAAATTTGTCAGGCATGAGAACACCCAATAATGATGGAAGGAACACTCTCTAAGTCTGACAAATTTCTTACCGGAAGCCAGACGACTTTGGTCTAAATTACGATGTTTTCGCTTGAAGATGCCAAATGTCGCAAAGTTAGTATTCCATCGAGGAAACGATAAGTTTCTTATTCTTCCCTTTTTATAATACGCATGGCGATCCATAATTCCCGGCTCGAACGTTGGTGTTCCCGTTTTAGGATATTAGTAATGTTGAAACCTTCTCCGTATGGCTGGATTTCCCAGTACTTTCTCGGATTCTTCTTTGCGTATGGCGTGTATCTGCCATTTTGGTCACTTTGGTTTAAGGATCAGGGCGTATCTTCGACAGATATCGGTTTGCTGGTCGGGTTAGGCCTTGCGACACGTTGTGTTGCCAATATCGTGATCACCCCACGAGTACACAAAGTCGAACATCTTATGCCTGCTTTACGTTGGTTGAGTTTCGCTGCCCTCCTTTTTGTTGGATTTCACTTTTTTACGGGTGGTAGCTTTTGGTTAATGGCACTAGCGACAGTGTTGTTCAATCTTTGTTGTGGACCGATTATTCCGTTGTCGGACGCGATGGCAAATTACTACGCTCGCCTGAAAATGCTCGATTATGGCCGCACGCGGCTATGGGGTTCGATCGCCTTTATCGCAGGCTCGACGGCAGTGGGCTACCTGGTGGCTGAATTTGGCTCCGATATGATCTTGTACACTGCGATGTTCGGCGTGTTTATCTCGTTGCTGTTTGCTATGCGACCGACTAACCCAATGCCTGTAACGCACGGTGGGCAAAGCGCAGAACGTCCAAAGCTGACCGCTCTTTTGACCGACAAGCCGATACTAAAATTCTTAGTGTTGGTGTCACTAATTCAGGGCAGTCATGCGGCTTACTACGGCTTTAGTGCGATTCACTGGAAGGCCGCTGGTCACTCGGAAGATGTCATTGGCTACTTGTGGAGCTTAGGAGTGGCCGCAGAAGTGGCAATGTTTGCATTGAGTAAGCGCTTATTCGTAGGTTGGTCAATACGCGCGCTGTTTATTGCTGCTGCCGTTGGTGTAATGATGCGTTGGGGTATTACGGCGTCGACAACATCAATTATTGCTTTGGTGGTTGTTCAACTATTGCATGGTGTGACTTTCGCTACCGCACACATTGCCGCGATCCAATATATCCAAAACTCCGAAGAAAATAAGATCGTAGCGTTGCAAGCGTTGTATAACGCGATTCCGTTGGGCGCATTTATCGCGTTAATGACCGTATTGAGTGGCTGGGGTTATGAGCACTGGGGACCGCTTGTGTTCTGGGGCATGGCCGCGATGGGGTTATTGGCTCTGTTCATCAAGCTTGATTCGCAAGACCCACATCAGGTGGTTGATGTATCAGACAAGCCACTTGAAACACAGAATTAGACTTATGTAACAAAGGTTAAAAACTAAGCTTTGTCTCCGTTATCAAAGCAGTGTTAAATGAAACCTCTCCCTCATGGAGAGGTTTTTTTATTCTCTTGCTTTAAAAGTAGCAAGAAAGGCAAGAAAGGATATCGGATGCAAGGATGGCTGGTGGTTCCCGTTTCTTTAGCGTATTTGGGAGCTTTATTTATCATCGCGTGGTACGGCGACATTCAGAAAAGGTGGCTAGCGCGCTGGCGGCCTTGGATTTATAGCCTTTCCATTGCGGTGTACTGTACATCGTGGACCTTCTACGGCACGGTCGGGCAGGCCAGCAGTAATCCTTGGTCTTTCTTACCCATCTATATTGCTCCCATTTTAGTGTTTACCATCGGATGGCGCGTTTTAGCTCGGCTTATTTTGATTGCTAAACGGGAACACATCACGTCGATTGCTGACTTTATCGGAGCACGCTACGGTAAATCCCAAGGTTTGGCCGTGGTTGTTACGCTCATAGCGGTTGCGGGAATTTTGCCGTACATCGCTTTACAGCTGCGTGGTATCACTATGGGGCTTGAAATTATTGCTCCGGAGCTGGCTACTGATTTTGGTTATCAAAACGATAGCGTGTCGTGGTTTGTTGTGGTCGCATTGGCGATTTTTACGATGCTATTCGGTACCCGCCACATTGATAACACGGAACACCATCGTGGGATGATGATGGCAATTGCCTTCGAATCCATTATCAAACTGCTGGCTTTTTTAGTGGTTGGTGTCTTCATTGTTTGGTTGGCGATGAACACCGAGAATTTGAGCTTAATTGATGTTGCCGCACAGACGTATCAGTCACCAAATATCCCGACTATATTGATTCATACTGTACTCACGATGCTGGCGATCGTTTGCCTTCCGCGACAATTCCATACGATGGTGGTGGAAAATGAACGTGCTCAAGATTTGCATGTGGCTCGTTGGTTGTTCCCCATTTATCTGATCTTAATGGGGATTTTTGTTTTACCTATTGCGTGGGTAGGGCAAGGTCTCTTGAGTGGCGCTTCGCCTGATACTTATGTCATCAGTGTGCCGATGTCGGTCGGGGCGAGTGAAATCGCCTTGCTTGCGTTTCTAGGCGGTACTTCAGCGGCAAGTGGCATGGTTATCGTATCGACGATTGCCTTAGCGATCATGGTCTCGAATGACTTGGTTATGCCATTGCTATTGCGTCGCATGCGACTGACGCAGCGTAACCATCACCATTTTTCTGAATTATTACTGCGGATCCGCCGTGGTTTGATTTTAGTTTTGTTGATTGGCGCGTGGTGTTTCTATCAAGCGTTGGACACCATTCATTCACTTTCTGCTATCGGCTTTCTCTCGTTCGCGGCTATCACGCAATTCGCTCCTGCGCTGGTTGGCGGTATGTATTGGCGTCAAGGGAATAAGAAAGGTGTGTATGTTGGCCTCGCGGTGGGTTTTGCTACCTGGTTGATTACGTTAATGAGCCAAACAGACATGCTTGCCGGAGACGCCAGTAATAACTTCCTGATCTGGTTGATTACGCCACCAGAGGTATTGGCTAGTTTTGATATCGCGATTTCAGATTGGGGGATGATCCTCAGCGTGGTCGCTAATGCAGTGTGTTTTGTTGTGGTTTCTATGGCTACCCGACCAAGCCTAAGTGAGCGCTTACAATCGGCATCATTCGTTGGTACACCGTTGCCTGAAAGCGAAAATATGAGTCTGTACCAGAGCCGCGTTACGGTTGCAGAACTGGAAATGCTAGCGTCCAGATTTGTAGGACGAACGCGAGTTAAAGCGGCGTTTCAAGCCTACTGGAGCCAGCAACGAGAAGAGTTGATGCCGAATCAACAAGCGCCATCTTCTCTGATTCGGCATACGGAGCGTGTGCTAGCAGGGGTATTTGGAGCATCTTCTGCTAAGTTAGTACTTACTTCCGCTCTGCAAGGAAGAAACATGCAGCTTGAAGAGGTGGCGACTATCGTCGATGAAGCCTCTGAACTGTACGATTTTAGTCGGGGTTTACTCCAAGGCGCGATTGAGCATATTGGGCAAGGTATTGCGGTCGTCGATAAGCAACTACGCTTGGTAGCGTGGAACCAACGCTATTTAGAACTCTTTGAATTTCCGCCAGGCCTGATTCAAGTAGGTCGACCGATTGCGGATGTGATTCGGCACAATGCAGAGCAGGGGTTGTGTGGCCCTGGTGACCCTGATGACCACGTCCGTCGCCGTGTTTATCACCTTGAGCAAGGGACTCGGCACACCTCCTCTCGGGTTCGTCCCGATGGTCGCGTGATAGAGGTGCAAGGTAACCCAATGCCAGGTGGTGGCTTTGTGATGAGCTTTACCGACATCACCGTATTCCGTGATGCAGAGCAAGCACTGAAAGACGCCAACGAGACATTGGAAGAAAGGGTACGTCTGCGGACTCGAGAATTAGAACAACTTAACAAGCAGCTGGTGGAAGCGACGCAGCGCTCGGATTTGGAATCGAAATCCAAATCACGGTTCTTGGCGGCAGTAAGCCATGACTTGATGCAACCGCTCAACGCGGCGCGTCTATTCGCTTCTTCACTATCGGAAGTCGCCAAAGACAGCGAAGCCAAAAAGCTGTCAGCACACATTGAAAGTGCTTTAGAGGCTGCCGAAGACTTAATTGGAGATTTGCTGGATATCTCGCGTTTGGAATCGGGCAAGTTGGAAGTCAACGTGCATGGCTTTGCGTTAAATGATGTGTTATCGAATTTGAATGCTGAGTTTAGTGCGTTAGCCAAACAGCAAGGTATAGAGTTCACCATGATTCCGTCCTCACTCATGGTTAAGTCGGATCCCAAACTGCTGCGCCGTGTGGTGCAAAACTTCCTGACCAATGCGTTTCGTTATAACCCGAATGGCAAAGTCGCACTCGGTGTTCGCCGCGTGAAAGGGCGAGTGCGTATTGATGTATGGGATAATGGAGTGGGGATTGAAGAAGAGAAGCAGCAAGAGATTTTTGAAGAGTTTAATCGCGGAACTCAAGTTCGTTCCGACCAAGGTCTCGGACTTGGTTTGGCGATTTCGAAAGGAATTGCTCAGGTACTTGGGCATGAAATTTCGATGCGCTCTTGGGTTGGAAAAGGCAGTGTTTTTTCCATCACCCTAGATAAAGCTGATCATGTTCAGCCTCATCCAGTTCGCGTGGCGATGAATAAGCAATCTGAACTTGGTCATCTGAGAATCCTATGTGTCGATAATGAGCCTGACATTCTAGTCGGCATGGAAAACTTACTTTCCCGATGGGGTTGCGATACACGAGTTGCGATTGATTTAGTTGAAAGTCTACAAGCGCTTGAGGATGGTTGGATTCCGGATGTAATTTTCTCCGATTACCGACTTGATGATGGTCGTACTGGTTTAGAAGTGCTACAGCAATGCCGCCTGAGATTAGGCCACAGCTTTGAAGGCGTCATCATCAGTGCAGATCGTACCGATGATATGCTTGATGGCATCAAAGCAAATGGGTTCAGCTTTATTGCTAAGCCAGTTAAGCCGCTTAAGCTGCGTTCGGTGCTCAATCGAGTCGCTTAGGATTGGAGTGTTTGAAAAATCGCTATAAAAAGAGACCTCCGAATGGAGGTCTCGATGTTTGTAATCTTAGTTGATAGGCTGAGTTTGCCGCTTATTCTGCGACGCCGCCTTGGGTCAGTTTGGCTGGATTAAGCAATCGCTCTAGTGTGGCTCTATCCAAATCAGTTTCTTCTTCCGCGACATCAATAATCGCGCGCCCCTGTTTGTAGGCTTTTTTCGCGACTTCTGCCGCTTTTAGGTAACCAATGACCGGGTTGAGAGCCGTGACCAAAATTGGGTTTTTGGCGAGTGCTACATCCAAGTTATCTTGGCGAACTTCAAACGTCGCAATGGCTTTGTCAGCTAAAGCGGTTGCGCTGTTAGAGAGTAACTCGATGCTCTCCAATACGTTATGAGCAATAACTGGCAACATGACGTTAAGCTGGAAGTTGCCCGCTTGGCCTGCGACGGTAATGGTGGTGTCATTACCAATGACTTGCGCTGATGCCATAGCTGCGGCTTCTGGGATCACAGGATTTACTTTGCCAGGCATGATGGAAGAACCCGGCTGCAAGCCTTGTAATTCAATTTCACCTAAACCAGCCAATGGGCCTGAATTCATCCAACGAAGATCATTTGCGATCTTCATGATCGCAACTGCTGCTGTTTTGAGCTGTCCCGACAGAGCGACGATCGCATCTTGACTGCTTAAATTGAAAAAGAAGTTATCACTGGCCGTGAACTGAATGCGAGTTGATTGGGTTAGGTTGCTAGCGAATAAGTCTGCAAAGCGTGGATCGGCATTGATCCCCGTTCCAACCGCCGTACCACCTTGGGCTAAGGCTTTTACAGCAGGAAGTGTTTGTTCAATCGCTTGTTTTGCATGCTCGATTTGGAACTGCCAACCGCCAAGTTCTTGAGCAAAGGTAATTGGCATCGCGTCCATTAAGTGGGTGCGACCGGTTTTTACAACATCTTTCAATGCTTGCTGTTTAGACTCTAGTGTTTGGCTGAGGTGTGACAGGGCCGGGAAGAGCTGTTTTTCGATGGCTAATGCTGCGCTAACTTGAATGGCCGTCGGTACCACATCGTTGCTGCTTTGCCCCATGTTGACGTGATCATTAGGGCTAACAGTGCCGCCTAGATGCTGGGAGGCCAGTGTTGCAATTACTTCATTCGCATTCATATTTGAGCTAGTGCCTGATCCTGTTTGGAACACGTCAATTGGGAATTGCTCAATATGATTGCCTTCGATAATTGCTTGAGCTGCGTCAGCAATCGCGTTGGCAATATCTCCTTCAAGCAGCCCTAGCTGTGCGTTGGTGAGTGCCGCAGTCTGCTTGATGTGTGCTAACGCTTTGATAAAACCAGATGGCATTTTATGTTGACTGAATGAGAAGTTATCGACGGCGCGTTGAGTTTGGGCTTGGTAGAGAGCATCTGCAGGGACCGTTACTTCGCCCATACTGTCAGTTTCTATGCGGAATTCGGTGCTCATGGTAGGGATCCTTTTGGTTAATCGAGTGAGATTTGAATCAGGCGTAATTGTTGTTGTAGTGCGAGAAATTTCACGTCGCCTTGTTCAAACTGGTAGTAATAGCGTTTGAGGCAGAATAATGGCGTATGGATAGAATCGAGACAGACACGACGGAAGATACGGCTGCGAGTTGAGTCTTGAATTGCGTCTAGTAAATGGAAATAAACCTGACGTAAAAACAGCTCACACAACAATAGATTTTCTTCATCGGCATCGTGTTCATAACAAGAAGACAACACCATTCCCCAATGAATATAGTCATGAATCACGTCTGGCTCAAAGCCATGTGGTGCGGCGAGAAGGAATCTATCTTGGGCTTTAAAAAATGCGTTAAAGATGTCCCGTTTGTTGTCCATAACCACCTCTCATTAAATGTAATGATAATTATTATCAATTAAGTTGTGGGTTGGCAACCCTTTTTAGAGTAAGAGGTTGTTGAAGAAAGACTTACGGAAACAAAAGCCGACGCAAAGGCGTCGGCTGAGTAGGAATTCATTTATGCTGAGTGAAACTAAGTCACTGTCGTTTGAATACCGGTGAATTAGCTTGTCGCCGTTATTCAGTAAATAAGGTTTCGTACTTCACAAATGCGGTTTGTGTTTCACCATAATACAGTGTGCCGCCTGATTGAATGACGACTCTTAACCAGCTTTCTGCAGATGCAGGCTTTGGTAAGGTGATGTACCAGCTTTGGCCTGCTTGATCGGCGGGCTTCATATCAATCGGTTGAGCGTTTTTCTCTTTGTCACTCACAATAGAAACTTTAACCCCTTCGAGTGGGTAAGCGGCGTTGAGTGACAATTCTAAGTTATTTTTAGTGAGTTTTTCAGAGCGAAATTTCACTTTAAAATCGCCATTTTCCATATCACACAGACCACTGGTGTAACGACAATTAGACTTACTCGCGAGTTTGTAAGTTTCCCCTTCTTGCGCCGCGTGGGGTTTCTCGCTGAGGGCCATATCGGTACCGAAGTAAGCGATCAAAGAGAGAACTGGCGCAATCAGTAGAGCGAGAATAAAGTGCTTGTTTTTGAACATCTTGGCTTCCTTGCAACGACATACTGCGAATATGGTAACTGAAAAGTGAGAATAAAAAAGCCCCGGACGGCTGGTTCCAAACGGGGCTTTTGTGGTTTTGATTAGTTTTTAGTGATCCACTGCACTACCAGCACCTACTGGTACGCGAACGTGTTCGACTAGGTCTTTTACTTCTTGTGGCGTTTCTGCAGTTACTTTGGATACAGCGAATGCAACAATGAAGTTAAATAGTGCGCCGATAGCACCAAACGCGTTTGGCTCAATACCCAGGAACCAGTTTGTTCCCCAGCTTTCTAGATATTTCCAATCAGCGACGAAAAGAATGCCTTTGTGTTGGAATACGTAGAACAGCGTAATACTGATACCTGCAATCATACCGGCGATTGCGCCTTCTTTGTTGATGCTCTTGCTGAAGATGCCCATCATCAATGCAGGGAAGATGGATGAAGCGGCAAGACCAAAGGCGAGTGCTACCGTACCTGCGGCAAATCCAGGCGGATTTAAACCGAGATAGCCTGCGGCTGCTATCGCTACTGCCATTGATATTCGACTAGCAAGTAGCTCTTTTTTCTCGGATATGTTCGGATTGATAACCCCTTTGATTAAGTCATGGGAAATAGCTGAAGAAATGGCGAGTAGTAAACCTGCTGCGGTAGATAGTGCAGCTGCAAGACCACCTGCTGCCACAAGTGCAATCACCCAGTTTGGTAGTTTAGCGATCTCTGGGTTAGCCAATACCATGATGTCGTTATCAACGCGCAGTTCGTTGGTGGACGCATCTGAAGTGTATTGGATATTGCCATCGCCATTTTTATCGTCAAAACCGAGTAGTCCAGTTGTTTCCCAGTTTTTGAACCACGCAGGACGCTCGTCATACGCTAGGTGCTGACCCGGAGCTGGATTTACCGTATTCATTAGGTTGAGGCGAGCCATCGCTGATACCGCTGGTGCAGTAGTGTAAAGGATTGCGATGAAGATCAGAGCCCAGCCTGCTGATGTACGTGCGTCGCGAACCTTCGGCACGGTAAAGAAACGGATAATTACGTGTGGTAGACCGGCAGTACCAATCATCAGTGACATGGTGTAGACAAACATATTAAGTGTGTCGCCACGTACTTGGGTCGTGTATTCACTGAATCCGAGTTCGGTCACCACTTGGTCAAGCCGATCGAGTAGATAGACATCGGTACCAGCCATGGTACTCCCCAGACCAATTTGTGGGATTGGGTTACCAGTGAGTTGCAGAGAGATAAAGATTGCAGGGATAGTGTAAGCAAGAATGAGTACGCAATATTGAGCAATCTGCGTGTAAGTGATGCCTTTCATGCCGCCAAGAACCGCGTACATGAAAACGATACACATACCAATTAATAGGCCGGTGGAGTAATCCACTTCTAAGAAGCGACCAAACGCAACGCCCACGCCTTTCATCTGACCGATAACATAAGTCACTGATGCGATGATAAGACAAACAACCGCTACGATACGTGCTGTGTTGGAGTAAAAGCGTTCACCAACAAACTCTGGCACCGTAAACTTACCAAATTTGCGTAGGTAAGGTGCTAGCAACAGCGCAAGCAGAACGTAGCCACCAGTCCAACCCATTAGAAATACTGAGCCGCCATAGCCCATGAAGGCAATTAAGCCTGCCATTGAGATAAACGACGCTGCGGACATCCAATCGGCTGCGGTTGCCATACCGTTTGCAATCGGGTTTACACCGCCACCAGCAACATAAAACTCTTTGGTTGATCCGGCGCGAGCCCAAATAGCAATCCCGATGTACAGGATGAACGTGGCGCCAACGACCAGGTAGGTAATAGTTTTCAAATCCATCTGAGTGACTCCTTATTCGTCCACGCCGAATTCACGGTCAATTTGGCGCATCTTCCATGCGTAATAGAAAATAATTCCTAGGAAGGCATAGATGGAGCCTTGTTGAGCAAACCAGAAACCGAGTTTGTAACCGCCTAGTTGAAATTGATTTAGTACGTCGACAAATAAAATGCCGCAGCCGAAAGACACGACGAACCAGATGACCATTAGGCCGATCATGAGCTTCACGTTTTTGTCCCAATAGGCTTTGGCTCTTTCTTCGCTTTCAAATGCCATTGCCGTCTCCTTACGATTGGTATTGTTGTTAATGAAATGTTTCAATATGTACATTAGCAAGGTGTTGGCAATAACTCTTTTCAACTTTAGTCGGGGTGTTAAAAATGAAGAACCCCCATATTATGGGCTTTTGCAGCGAACAAAGGGGTAAAACGTTATGTTAATAAACTGTTAAGTTAGCCAAAGGTCTAAAGGTTGATTGGATAAACAGGCATGATTAAGACGGGCCATTAATCTTTTCTTCATTGAACTTGGAGATGCTGTGTAAGTATTGGTGGTGATCTTGTGGCTCTTAAAGAGAGAAGGCGTAGATAAGAAAGCTCACAAGTAATTTATTTACATAAAGTTTTCGCATCAAATCACCGTTTTAACGCACAATAAAGTAATATAACTGAGTCATTCTCGTACAACCTCGCATTTTGAGACGGTGTAAAGGGGAGGCAGATTAGGGCATTACCTCATTAACGAAGTAGCCTGCTCATCACAATTATTATCGTTTTTCATTAAGGGAGGGTGAGAATGGACGCAGACACCATTAACAGTTTTTTTCTAATAGGTGCGTTGTTAATCGCACTTAGCGTTCTTTTAAGCCCAGTGTCTTCTAAGTTGGGAATCCCAATTCTTTTGGTATTTTTAGCCGTTGGAATGCTAGCGGGGGAAGACGGCTTAGGCGGCATTTTATTCGATAACTTTTCGATCGCTTATTTGGTTAGTAACCTCGCATTAGCCATCATTTTGCTTGATGGTGGGATGAGAACGCGGGTCGCCAGCTTTAGGGTTGCGTTATGGCCCTCGGTCTCTTTGGCGACATTTGGCGTTGCGATCACCACCATTTTAACCGGGCTGATGGCAACGTGGTTATTCGACTTAGATTTATTGCAAGGCATATTGGTTGGTGCGATTGTTGGTTCCACCGATGCTGCCGCGGTCTTCTCTCTACTCAAAGGTCGTAGCCTGAACGAACGTGTTGGTTCAACGCTGGAAATTGAATCCGGCACCAATGACCCAATGGCGGTGTTTCTGACCGTAACTCTGATTGCTATTTTAGCGAACCCTGGCGCAGATTTAAGTGCGGGCTTTTTGGCGTTCAGTTTTCTTAAGCAGTTTGGTATTGGCGCGTTACTTGGCTTCGCTGGTGGCTGGCTCTTATGGAAAGTTATCAATCGCAATCAATTACCAGATGGGCTGTATTCTATTTTAACGGTCAGTGGTGGCTTGCTTATTTTCGCTTTATCTAACACTTTGGGTGGCAGTGGTATTTTGTCGATTTACCTTGTTGGTCTTTTATTAGGTAACCGTCCAACACGCAGCCGCCACTCTATTCTTCATGTTTTAGATGGTATGACGTGGCTAGCTCAAATTGGTATGTTCTTGGTGCTTGGTTTGTTGGTTACGCCATCCAATTTACTCTCTATTGCGTTGCCAGGTCTTGCGCTTGCTTTCGGGATGATTTTGTTTGCCCGACCAATCTCAGTTTGGATTGGTTTACTGCCATTCAAGAGTTTCACGCCACGTGAAAAGTGGTTTGTCTCTTGGGTAGGATTGCGTGGCGCTGTACCTATCATCCTCGCGGTATTTCCGATGATGGCAGGGTTGCCAGATGCTCAACTGTACTTCAATTTGGCATTCTTTGTAGTAATGGTGTCTTTGATAGTACAAGGGGGCACGTTGACTAAGGCGATGTCTCTTGCAAAGGTCGAGCTACCTTCTAAGCCTGAGCCAATTTCGCGTACGGGTGTAGAGATTTACCCGACCAGTGAGTGGGAGCTGTTTATCTATAGACTTAAAGCAGATAAATGGTGCATTGGTGAGCCATTACGTAGTCTTTCGATGCCGGAAGGAACGCGTATCGCCGCTGTATTTCGCAGTAAAGAGCTATTGCACCCATCCGGCAGTACGCGTCTTGAGGAAGATGATACCTTGTGTGTATTAGCACAAGAAAAGGATTTAGATGCACTGAGCTTACTGTTTAGTGAAGCCCCAGAGAAAGCGTCGCTAGCGCGATTCTTCGGTGACTTCTTCCTCGATATTGAAGTGAAGCTTGCCGATATTGCCGTGATGTATGGTTTGAATCTGGGGGATGAACCGCTGGATAAAAGTTTGAGAAACCTTGTCGAAGAGCAATTAGGTAGCACGCCAGTATTGGGAGACCATTTCGAGTGGCAAGGTTTGCATTGGATCGTCGCTGATGTTGTTGATCAGCAGGTCACTAAAGTCGGTATCCGATTGCCAAACGAAAAAAGTAAGTCTGACGATAAGACGTCAATCTAGTCGCTCATTTCCGTCAGCATAATCACGGCTTGCGTGCGGTTCTTTACACCGAGCTTACGGAAAATCGCTGTCATGTGCGCTTTTATGGTGGCTTCTGAAACATTCAATTCGTAAGCGATTTGCTTGTTCAGCAAGCCATCGGACAACATTCCCAACACTTTATATTGCTGCGGTGTTAGCGCAGCAATCTTTTCCGCTAAGTCATTACATGCCGCGTTATTGGTGATCAACCCTTCAGGGAAGTATGGGTCGCCATTCAGCACTTGATTGAGCGCGTTCACTAATTCGCGCATGTCGCTGGACTTGGGAATAAAACCAAATGCACCATGGCTTTTCACTTGCGTCACGATCGCCGGCTCTTCACTCGCTGAAACGACGACGATAGGTAAATCTGGATGCTCTGCTCGCAAATGAATCAAGCCAGACATACCATTTGCTCCTGGCATTTTGAGATCCAATAGCACTAAATCTGGCTCTTCCTCTCGCTCCAACAAAGCCAGAAGTGCGTCGAGTGAGTCCGCTTCCAGCAAATTTGCACCACTAATAGCCATGTGGATAGATTGAAACAAGGCATTCCGGAAGAGTGGGTGATCATCTGCAATAATGATGGTGTAGGTCGAATCCATGACGTTAAACACTTTTGACTATTTCGTTAAATTTATTATTGTCCAGCTTTGAGAGAGTGGACAATATTTATTCGCTAAAAGTCTGAACCAAATCGACTTTTATTAGGAAAATTGCATATAAACGCAATGTTCTTATTCAAATCTGAGCAACAAAAAAAGCCAGTGGACATCACTGGCGTTTGAATATCTGGTTATCAGAACTGCTTGATATGCTCTAAGAAAGGCTCGGCTTGCATAAAGCCCGTCAAACGAGCGTTTGAAACGTGTTCACCACTGGCATCCCAAAACTCAATTGTTGGTAAACCAAGCACACTCATGTGCTTCAGTAGTTCGATGTCTTGCACTTGGTTTTTGGTCACGTCTGCTTGCAGAAGAACGAAGTCTTGCAGTTTGGCTTCGACGCTTGGGTCATGGAAGGTGTACTTTTCAAACTCTTTACATGCTACACACCAATCGGCGTAGAAATCGAGCATGACGGGTTTACCTGCCGCTTTCGCAAGTGCCAGTTGTTCTTCAAGCTCCGCCACGTTAGCAATGCGAGTAAAGCTAACAGTGGCTTGCTGAGTTTGTGTTTTGCTGTTGCCAAACCAGTAATTTAAGATAGGTTGTGCTGAGGCTAGCAAACCTAAGACGGCGATTATGCCCACGGCACTTTGTTTCCAGCCACCAAACTCTAGACTGTTTTTGATGTGGTATAGCCAACCAAAAGCAGCAATACCCAGTGCTGACCACAGAATCGTTGACCACATTTCTGGCATGATGCGTTCTAGTAAGAAGATAGGCGCGGCAAGCAGAATAAAGCCGAAGAGTGTTTTCACACGGTCCATCCAACCACCTGCTTTTGGTAGCAACTTGTTGCCAAATACCGCTACAAGGATCAACGGAATACCCATGCCCATCGCTAGCGCGTAAAGGGCGACCCCACCGGTGAGTAAGTCGCCACTTTGTGCGACGTAAAGCAGCGCACCAGAGAGTGGGGCGGTAGTACACGGAGAACAAACCAAGCCAGATATTGCCCCCATTGCAAACACGCCAGCACTGCTACCACCTTGCTGCTTGTTACTTAAGTTATTCAGCCACGTTTGCACGCTGCTTGGTAGCTGTAATGAGTACAGACCAAACATAGAAAAAGCGAGTGCGATGAACAGTACGCTCAAACCAATCAGCACATAAGGGTGTTGCATTGCCGCTTGGAACTGCATGCCAGCAGACGCGACCACAAGGCCGAGTAGGGTGTAAGTCAGCGCCATGCCTTGCACGTAGACGAATGACAAGCCTAGCGCGCGGCGTTGGCTTAGTTTGCCACTGCCAAGCACTATGCTGGTCAGAATTGGGTACATCGGTAGCACACAAGGTGTAAATGCCAAGCCCACACCAAGCGCCAAGAACAGAAGTGGTGTCCACCAGTTATCAGCAAGGTTGGCTGCAAGGCTATCTTGCTGTGTTACTGGCGCCGATGATGTGTCACCAGACGTAGATGATTGCGCCGCTGGTGGCGTTGCTGTTGGTGCCTGTTCTGCTTTTGATGCAGTTGTCGCCGTTGTTGAATCTGAGTTCGACGAAGTAAACGCGCTGATAGGAATCACGCGAGTTTCTGGCGGGTAACAGAAGCCTGCTTTCGCACAACCTTGGTATTGCACGACTACGCGAGCACCGTCTTGCCAATCATGCATTGGTACATTAACGAAGAGAGGTTGAGTATAGATATGCACGTCACCAAAGAATTCATCTTTATGCGGTGTGCCGTCTTCCATTTGCAGTTCGCCTAGCGATACTTTCTCACCAGCTACAGACAAGCGCTCTTGATATAGGTAGTACCCGTCACGTACCTGCCAATCGAGCATCAATTTGTCATCTTGCTGGTAGAAGTTAAATGGAAACGCCTGATCAACCGGAACAAAGCTGTCGCTGCTGCTACCAAAACTGTTGTTCTGGCTACTGTTAAACTGGTCTTTGCCAAATAAAGCTAAAGACGGAGTGGAAAAGGTAATGAGCCCTAAGAGTAAAACGGAAAGTAATGCGCGCATAAAAGAGTCAATTCATCTTAGATAATTGCCGTTAGTGTAACTCAATCAGACCCGGAGGCGAGTCAATAAGTTTCATGAAAATGAAGATTTATTGAGCATAAATCAAGACAACAGGGAATAAAAAAGGGAGCCGAAGCTCCCCGAGTAAGACTCTGTTTCTACTAGATCAGTAGACCACCGAATGCGAAGCCAAGTGCTACCGCAGAAGCGATGGTTACCACACCAGGTACAAAGAATGGGTGGTTGAATACGTACTTACCGATACGAGTTGAACCCGTGTCGTCCATCTCAACCGCTGCTAGAAGCGTTGGGTAAGTTGGCAGCACGAATAGCGCACTTACTGCTGCGAAAGATGCAACTGCGGTAAGTGGTGCCACACCGATTGCTAGTGCTGCTGGCATCAGCGCAACAGTAGTTGCACCTTGCGAGTAAAGCAGCATTGAAGCGAAGAATAGAACAAGTGCTAGCATCCATGGGTAGTCTGCTAGTAGCGCACCAGCCACTTCTTTGATGCCGTCAACGTGCGCGTTAACGAACGTAGAACCTAGCCATGCCACACCAAGAACACACACACACGCTGTCATACCAGAGCGGAATGTTGCTGCGGCTGGGATTTTGCCAGCATCGATTTTACAGCTCATTACGATAGCTGCCGCAGCTGCTAGCATTACCGTCATGATAGCTTCGTTACGACCTAGAGCAGGGTTCTCGATAAGGCCAACAGAGCCAGAAATTGCTGCTGCGTAACACACGACAAATGCGATTGCGCCTAGGAAGATGAAGGTTGCTTTCTTCGCTGTTGGTAGGATTTCGCGTTTTGCTTCTGTATTTAGCTTGATTAAGCCTTTTTCTAGACGCTCTTGGTATTCAGCATCGTCTTTTAGCTCACAGCCCATGAAGTTCGCCACGAACGCACCGATCATGCACGCGATGAACGTCGTTGGGATACAGATTGCTAGTAGTGTTAGGTAGTCAACGCCAAATGGGTGCAGCATTGCCGCGAACGCTACAACAGCCGCTGAGATTGGTGATGCGGTGATAGCGATTTGCGATGCCACGACCGCGATAGACAGTGGACGAGAAGGGCGCACGCCTTGGCCTTTCGCTACTTCTGCAATCACTGGCAAAGTAGAGAATGCCGTGTGGCCAGTACCCGCCATTAATGTCATTAGGTAAGTTACGATAGGCGCATAAAAGGTGATGCGCTCAGGATGCTTGCGCAAAAAGTTTTCAGCAACTTGCACCATCCAGTCTAAACCACCAGCTACTTGCATTGCTGCGATAGCGGTGATTACAGACATGATGATCAAAATTACGTCAACGGGAATGTAAGCTTGGCTTGTTGGTACGCCCAAGATCAAAGACAACGCAATGACCCCAGCACCACCGGCAAAACCAATGCCGATACCACCGATTCTTGCCCCCAAATAGATGAAGAGCAGAACCACGAAGAGTTCGACCATGACCATATTGATACCTCTTTAGTTTTTTATTTGATTCTGATTTTTTGAACACTCAGGAACAGGAGTAAATGCTCAGAGAATGAGAACCTAGTGGTTTAGCGGCAATAAAAGCATATAAAAAATGTGGTTAACCGTATGAGAGCCTAAAAAAGGGGCCTGAGTGGCCCCCTTCGGATTCGTTATTACTCGTAACGTTTTGCTTTGTAAGTAGGATGCATGAAGTTTTCTACTGACAAGATTTCATCAAGCTCCTCTGCTGTAAGCAGACCGCGCTCTAGCACGACTTCACGAACACTTTTACCAGTTTCCGCACAAATCTTACCTACGATGTCACCTTCGTGGTGGCCGATGTATGGGTTTAGGTAAGTGACGATACCGATAGAGTTGTAAACGTAGTTTTCGCAAACTTCTTTGTTCACAGTGATGCCGTCGATACATTTATCACGTAGGTTCACACACGCGTTGTGTAGTAGAGAGATAGACTCAAACACACTTTGTGCGATCACAGGTTCCATTACGTTTAGCTGTAGCTGACCGCCTTCTGCTGCGAAAGAAACCGTGTTGTCGTTACCGAGAACTTTGAAGCAAACTTGGTTTACTACTTCTGGGATAACTGGGTTTACTTTAGCTGGCATGATTGAAGAGCCTGCTTGCATTTCAGGTAGGTTCAATTCATTTAGACCCGCACGAGGACCAGAAGAAAGTAGACGAAGGTCGTTACAGATCTTCGATAGTTTCACTGCTAGGCGTTTTAGCGCGCCGTGAGTCATTACGTATGCGCCACAGTCAGACGTTGCTTCGATCAGGTCTTCTGCTGCAACAACATCAAGGCCTGTTACTTCCGCTAGGTGTTTTACTGCAAGCGCTTGGTAGCCAGTTGGTGTATTTAGACCAGTACCGATTGCGGTTGCGCCTAGGTTGATTTCTAGGAGGAGTTTAGATGTGTAATCTAGAGCACGAATCTCTTCGTTTAGTGTTACCGCCCACGCATGGAACTCTTGACCAACTGTCATTGGTACCGCGTCTTGAAGCTGAGTACGGCCCATTTTCAGTACATCTTTAAACTCAACGGCTTTAAGTTCGAATGCGCCTTTTAGGTACTCAATTGCTTCCATTAGCTTGTGTACGCTGTTGTATACCGCAATACGGAAACCTGTTGGGTACGCACAGTTGGTTGATTGGCTCTTGTTTACATGGTCATTTGGGTTAACAAATTCGTATTGGCCTTTCTCTTTACCCATCAACTCAAGCGCAACGTTTGCGATCACTTCGTTCGTGTTCATGTTAACTGAAGTGCCTGCACCGCCTTGGAATACGTCTGATGGGAACTGATCCATACACTTGCCAGTTTCTAGGATCAAATCACACGCTTCGATGATGTAGTTTGCAACGTCTTTTGGAATAGCGCCAAGTTCTTTGTTTGCTAACGCTGCTGCTTTTTTGGTCATTACCATGCCGCGTACAAATTCTGGTACGTCAGAGATGGTCATATTAGAGATGTTGAAGTTCTCGATCGCACGTAGCGTATGAATACCGTAGTACGCATCTGCAGGGACATGACGTTGACCTAATAGATCTTCTTCAATACGAGTGGCTGGGTTTGCTGTTTTTGGAGCATCAGATAGGGTAGCCATAGCAGGATCCTTAGATGATAATTCTGATAATAAAGTTATTTATTAGCCATTTCTGCAATCTAGAATCCATTCATCAGAATTTTTGGCTGGAAAATCCGTCCTGACTTATGTGGCACATGATACTGCACCTAGCGCATAAAAATAGTAACTAGATCACCTTTTTCGTTTTTCATGAGTCAATAATTTGCAAAGTATGAACGGGTTATTAATAACCCTTTATAGGTACTCGATTTTCCTCGACAAACATGAGTTTTTAGAGTTCGAAATTAGCACTTTAAAAGCACGAAAAAATCGGTATGCAATTGAATGAAACGCGTTCCCGCTACTTTGTCTAAAAGAGAAGGAGACCAGTATGAACACGCTTTTTTACAACGATTCGTTTGAGCTTAGTCTGCTTTTACCATTACACTGAATTAAACAAAGGAGGGCGTGTGTTTCCTATCTTATTATTAGCGTTTATTTTTGTTCCGATCATTGAAATCGGCTTATTTATTCAGGTGGGCGGCTTTTTAGGTTTATGGCCGACCATTGCACTAGTCTTAATCACTGCATTTGTTGGTGCGTCGTTGGTTCGTAGCCAAGGTATACAAACACTGATGTCAGTACAGGGGCGTCTTGAACAAGGTGAAATTCCAGCCCAGCAAATTTTTGAAGGCGTAATGCTAGCGGTGGCTGGCGTGCTACTGTTAACCCCGGGCTTTATGACCGATGCCCTTGGTATGTTGGTGTTGCTTCCTGCGCCACGCGCCGCGATAGCTAAATACTTGATGAGCAAAATGGTGGTGAAAACCATGCATGGTGGTGGCTTCCAAGGTGGTTTCTCTAACCAGGGGCCATTTGAGCAAGACCCGTTCCGTCGTGACCCTTTTGATTCCCAGTCAGATAATGGCAAGACCTTCGAAGGGGAATACGAGCGTAAAGACGATGATGATCGCAACAAGCTCAACTGATTGAGTTAGACAGTAAAGAAAACAAAAGGGCGCACCAAGCGCCCTTTTCTGTATTTGGAATTCGTGCTGCTTACAATGCGCCTTCAAAGCCCATTTGACGCCATGCTTCAAAAGCAATGATCGCAACGGCATTCGAAAGGTTTAGGCTGCGCGCATCTGGCATCATTGGAATGCGAATACGCTGCTCCATTGGCAAGCTATCGATGATTTCAGCAGGCAAGCCACGAGTTTCTGGACCAAACATCAAAACATCACCCGCTTGGTATTGTGCATCAACGTGGTGACCTGTGGTTTTGGTGGTGCAGGCAAACAATCGATAGTTACCTTGCTTCTCTTTCTCTAAATACTCTAAGAACGCTTGATAGTTTTTATGGCGTGTTACGCGAGCTAAATCATGGTAATCCAAACCAGCACGGCGGACTTTTTTCTCTTCAAGATCGAAACCCAGAGGTTCAATTAAGTGAAGGTTTGCACCGCAGTTGGCGCATAGTCGAATGATGTTGCCGGTGTTCGGCGCGATTTCTGGTTCGTATAAAGCGATATCAAACATGGTATTGAAATAGAGTTGGTCAAAGAGAGGGGCAGTATATACCCAAGTCACCGAGATATGCGAGATTCAGCAAGATTGACCTGGGTATGAAAGCAGGCATTAGCGCGGATGTTAATACCGTGAGTAGTGATGCTCTTTATAAGAGAGCGTGAGCATAGTTTTCTTCAACTGCTCGCCAGTTGACGACGTTCCACCACGCATCAATATATTCTGGGCGACGGTTTTGGTAGCTGATGTAATACGCGTGCTCCCACACGTCTAATGCGAGGATTGGTTCACCGCGCACATCCACTACGTCCATCAGAGGGTTGTCTTGATTACTGGTGGACGTAATGTGAATCTCACCATCTTTTACGATCAGCCATGCAAAGCCAGACCCAAAGGTATTGATGGCAGCTTGGGCAAACGCCTCTTTAAATTGCGCAAAGCTACCAAATTTATCGTTAATTGCTTGAGCAAGCGCGCCTTGAGGCTCTCCGCCACCGTTTGGTGACATGCAATTCCAATAAATGATGTGGTTGTAATAGCCGCCACCATTATTACGTACTGCTGGACTGAGCTTAGAGATATTGTCAAAGATCTCGTCTAATGACTGAGTTTCGAGCTCGCTCCCTTCAACGGCATTTACAAACTTATCAAAGTACGTCTTGTGGTGTTTGCTGTAATGCACTTCCATGGTTTTCGCGTCGATGTACGGCTCTAGTGAATCGTACGGGTAAGGCAGAGCGGGAAATGTATGTGACATAGTAAATCCTCCTTAATTGGAAAATTTACTTTAATGCTAACGATAATTATTATCAACTTTGATCTTTGTAAGGGTATTCTAAGAAGCCTCGCCAATTTCTAAAGTGAGGGTGGGGCTGTGAATCACTCACTCTAGAAATATGGTGCGAATTATTGTTAGTTCATCAAATTGAGACTAACAATTGATCGGTAAGGTGATACTCATGCGCAATCCGCCTAACGGACTTCGGCTGGCTGCGATCGTGCCACTGTGCTGGCGAATGGCACTTTCGGTAATGGTTAGGCCGAGACCTGTGCCGCCAGAGTGGCGATCGCGTGCCGTGGAAACGCGATAGAACGGGCGAAAAATCGCGGCCAGTTCCTCTTCTGGTACACCTTCTCCATTATCGTCAACCGTGATACGAAGCGTATCGTCATCGGCTTTGATGTCGATTTGTACCTCATCTTTTCCGTAGTAAATGGCGTTACGAACGATATTTTCCACCGCACTCATCAGCAGTTTAGGGTTACCGGAAATATTGCGCTTAGGTAATTCTGAATAGTGTAGCTGTTTGCCCATTTGCTCTGCTTCAAACTGCGCATCTTTAATGATTTCTTCCCATAAACTTTCTAGTGGCTGTGTTTCGCGAGTCATATGACTGTTCGCCTGCATGCGAGAAAGCTCTAATAGTTCACTGATCATCTGTTCCAAGCGCTGCGCTTCGGTATCGATACGAGTCAGTTCTGGGCTTTCGCCTTGTTTACGCGTCGCTAATGCGCTTGCCATGCGCAGACGAGTTAAAGGTGAGCGCAGCTCGTGAGAGATATCGGATAGCAAACGTTGTTGTCCTGAAATCATTTGATTAACCGCTTCGACCATCTGGTTGAAGCTGCTGCCTGCTTGACGAAATTCCGCCGTACCTTTTTCTAAATTTGGGTCTGTGACAAATTCACCTTTCGCCACACGTTGAGCAGCGGCTTCAAGACGACGTGCAGGCTGACTCAAAGCCCAAGCAAGCCATAACAGCAATGGTGTACTAACCAGCATGACTGCAAGCAAGAGCTGGAATGGGTGATCAAACAGACGCAGGAGTAGAGGTGGTGGCTCATTCCATTTGAAGCCCACGTACATCAAGATATCGGAACCTGCCAAAGTGATAGGAATTGGGCCCGCAATCATGTATCGACCATACAGCTTCTGCTTTGGATTATTGTAATCTTCGATACTGGTGACAAAGTTTTGCATGGCACGCAATTGAAAATTGCTGCGTTTTTCTGTCGTAAGAACATTACCGCTGTAGTCAGAAAAAAAGACTCGTGGGCGAGGGTCGTGCTTGCCGTGACGGTTGCCCTCGATACGAAAAAGTATGCGGCCTAAATCAGTTTGCTGGCTGTATTTTTGTTGGATTGAGTCACGCGTTTCTACCATACGTTTGTAGTGTTCTTCTGGAATATCGCGAGCTTTGCGTGGGTCCAAATGTGGCAGTGATAGCACGGCTATCAATACTAATAACATGGTGAACCAAAAAATGGCAAAGATGCGTCCATACAGGCTATTGATGTTTGGCAGTTTGATGCGTGATAGGCGCATTAATCCTCCTCAAGCAGCATGTAGCCACGACCACGCAGGGTTTTAATTCGCGGCTTGCCATTGCTTTGATCTGGTAATTTTTTACGTAAGTTCGAGACATGCATATCGATAGCGCGATCAAAAGCAGCGAGTCGTTTACCAAGCACATCTAAGCTCAGTGTCTCTTTGGTCAGCACTTGTCCTGGGTTTTGTACGAAGTGGGTGAGTAGCGCAAACTCGGTTGCTGTGAGATCGAGTAACTGTTGCTCACAATACGCTTCTTGCTTACCGGGATAGAGGCGGATTTCTTGATACTCAATGCAATCGCTGTTTTTGGTATTTTTTTGTGTGCTGCTAGTGCGGCGTGAAATCGCGCGGATTCGCGCTAACAGCTCTCGGTCACTAAAAGGTTTTGGTAAATAATCATCCGCGCCCAGTTCCAAGCCGATCACGCGATCAATTTCTTCCCCTTTAGCGGTCAGCATCAAGACGGGAGTTTCCCAATTTTCACGTAAGCGTTTCAGCGTTTCCATGCCATTGAGTTTTGGCATCATGACATCCAACAAAATCAAATCAATCTTATCATTGATCGCGGCTAAGCCGGCTTCACCGTCATTTGCTTCGCTGACGTCAAACCCTTCGAAACTGAGTACTTCTTTTAATAAGCTAGTTAGCTCGATATCGTCATCGATTAAAAGAATGTTTGCCATGGGGGCACCTATAGTAAGTTACCGATAGCCTAATATTACATTGGAATGATGCGCAACGAAGAGGAGAAAAATCACTCTTTACGATTCTTTACGCTCCCTATACGTCGCTTTACCTAGCGGGTCGTATTCTATACTCAAGCGCTGTGAGAACAGCTCAGAAGAACCACTCACCTGTGTAAGGAATCGTATTATGAAGTCTGCAAAAAAACTTGTGTTAGCTGCTGTTGTTCTACCTCTTACTCTTGGCGCCGCAAGCGCATTCGCTTACGGTGGTAAAAACCATCATAAAGGTCCTCGTGACGAATGCGGCATGGGTATGGACCGAGGTGTCATGCGTCAACTAGACCTGACTGATGCACAAAAAGATCAGCTAAAAGAAATGCGTGAAGCAAACAAAGCAGAAATGAAAGCAAAATTCGCTGATGGCAAAGAAGCACGTATGGCTGAGCGTCAAGCGCATCACGCAAAAGTGCAATCGCTTTTGCTGGCGGATAATTTTGATGAAGCTCAAGCTACCGAATTAGCAAAAGAGATGGTTGAGCGCCAAACGGAACGTCGCGTGCAAATGCTAGAAAGAAAGCACCAAATGCTTAGCGTATTAACACCTGAGCAGAAAGCGAAATTTGTTGAGCTACAAAATGAACGTATGCAAGAGTGTGGCGACAGAATGCACAAGCTCATGGAAAAGTCGCGCAATAATTAAGTCATGAATTGATGTTATATAAAGAGGCAGCCATTGGTTGCCTCTTTTTGATCTGGTTATTTCATGGTCATTCAATATACTCAACGTATGGTTTTAGTTAACTCTTTGATTATGAAACAGCAATACGCACGTTTAGTTACGACCGCCGCTTGGACTGCAACCATTGTGGCGACGCTTCTTCTGATAGTAAAAGTTATCACGTGGTGGGTAACCGGCTCAGTGAGCTTATTGGCGTCATTGATTGACTCCATGTTAGATATCGCGGCTTCGGTTGTGAATCTTGTGGTGGTTCGTTACGCCTTACAACCGGCAGACCGCGAACATACGTTTGGACATGGTAAAGCTGAGTCCTTAGCGGCCCTAGCCCAAGCAATGTTTATTTCGGGCTCGGCAGTATTTTTGATTCTTAACGGGATTGACCGATTTTTCCGCCCACATGCTTTACACGCACCGGAGTTAGGTGTGTATGTATCGCTGTTTGCGATTGTGGTCACACTTGGCTTGGTGATGTTCCAAAAACATGTGGTTCGCGTGACGGGGAGCCAAGCAATAGCGGCGGATTCTCTGCATTATCAGACTGACTTGTATATGAATGCTGCGATCATGGTTGCTCTGGGGCTCAGTTATTTTGGAGTGACTCAAGCGGATGCTGTGTTTGCGATTGGTATTGGTGTCTTCATTCTTTATAGCGCTTTCAAAATGGTCAGCGAAGCGATTCAAACCTTACTTGATAGAAAGTTGCCCGATGAAGAGCTTGAGCAAATTAACCAAGCTTGTTTGAGCGTAAAAGGGGTATTGGGCGTGCATCAGTTACGCACGCGAATGTCAGGACCGACGCGCTTTATACAGTTGCATTTAGAGCTAGACGATAACTTACGATTAATTGAGGCGCATTACATTGCTGATAAAGTGGAAGATAATTTATTGGCTCTGTTTCCTGATGCGGATGTATTGATCCATCAAGATCCATTGTCTGTCGTTTTCGGACCAGAGAAAGAGCAGAAAGCACAAGATTGGTAGGCTTGAAAAATCCATCAGTGCCCGACGACAAACAGGTACTTATTGACTATCTTTCCATCAATACTTATTAAGATTCGTGATCCTGATATGAATCAACAAAGTTTCATAGAGAAACTGTAATACTCTTACATAAGTAGAAAAGTTACATAAAAAAGTGCGTTTTCATTGGTAATCCTGTAGAGGAAATGTAACATAACGCACAGTTCTGGATTATGCAGGTTGCTTGGTAACAAGGGGCCTAAAAGAAAATTAAATAATTGATTGCCAAAGATCGAGGGTGAGCATGATTAAGAAGATCGGTGTTTTAACAAGTGGCGGTGACGCACCTGGTATGAACGCTGCGATACGCGGCGTAGTACGTACAGCACTATCCGAAGGATTGGAAGTATTCGGTGTGTACGACGGCTACCTAGGCCTATACGAAGGCCGCATCGAGAAGCTAGATCGTTCTAGCGTTTCAGATGTGATCAACAAAGGTGGTACGTTCCTAGGTTCTGCACGTTTCCCTGAATTTAAACAAGTGGAAGTTCGTGAAAAAGCGATTGAGAACCTGAAAAAACATGGTATCGATGCACTAGTGGTAATCGGTGGTGATGGTTCGTACATGGGTGCGAAGAAACTGACTGAAATGGGTTACCCATGTATCGGTCTTCCGGGCACAATCGACAACGATATCGCAGGTACGGATTACACTGTGGGCTACCTAAGTGCACTAAACACCGTTATCGATGCAATCGACCGTCTACGTGATACTTCTTCATCTCACCAACGCATTTCAATTGTAGAAATCATGGGCCGTCACTGTGGTGATTTGACTCTGATGTCTGCAATTGCGGGCGGTTGTGAATACATCATCACTCCGGAAACTGGTCTAGACAAAGACAAGCTGATCAGCAACATCCAAGATGGTATCGCTAAAGGTAAGAAACACGCGATCATCGCGCTTACTGAGCTAATGATGGATGCTAATGAACTAGCACGTGACATCGAAGCCGCGACAGGTCGTGAAACTCGTGCAACAGTACTTGGTCACATCCAACGTGGTGGTCGTCCAACTGCATTTGACCGCGTACTAGCATCTCGTATGGGTAACTACGCTGTTCACCTATTGATCGAAGGTCATGGTGGTCGTTGTGTAGGTATCGTGAAAGAGCAACTTGTTCACCACGATATCATCGACGCAATCGAAAACATGAAGCGTCCAGTACGCAACGATCTATACAAAGTTGCTGAAGAGTTGTTCTAAGCAAGCTTGAAATAGATAAACAAAACCGCGGCTTTCCGCGGTTTTTTTGTATTTGAGAATCAACAAAAAGAAACTAGTGATAGACGAGTGTTAAGACACGCTGCTCTGCTCTATGAGCGTTAATTTTCGCTCGCGCAGCGCAAACAAGTAGCCCAGTAGCCCACCCAACGTATTCCCAACCGCGATACCGATAAACAAGCCTTCAATGCTGTAGATTTGGCTCCCGATCCACGCCGATGGCAAGGTAAAAATGAACAGCCGCATAAAGCTCCACTGGAATGCACGCAATGGCTTGTGCATCGCATTCAAACCACTGACTAACATCATTACGATGCCTTGGAAGCCATAACTAAATGGCACCACCAGTAAATAATGCCAAAGCAGGTTTTTCACCGCATCTTCCTGAGAAAACAGCGCAGCCAGAGGAATGCTCAGTGGCACCATCATCAAGAAGATAAACCCTTGGAATACCACTGCAAAACGCATGCTAATAAATAAACCGGAAAAGGCTCGTTGCGGTTGTTTGGCTCCTAAATTTTGTGCCATAAACGGTGTGAGGGCAGAGGTCAGCGACATCAATACTAAAATCAATATAGACTCAATACGCTGCGCTGCGCCGTAAGCAGCAACCGCCGCTGTACCGTGGTTGGATAACAGCATCATCAGAATGGCACCGGACAATGGATTCATCGCGTTTGATAGCGCTGCAGGGGTACCAATTTTTAGTGTCTGTTGCCAGTCTTGTTTCAGCAAAGCCCATTGGGGTTGAGCAAGCAATTTTTCCCGTTTAATTAGCACATAGAATGAGCCACACAAAGCACCTAACCAGCTAAAGGCACTTGCTATGGCTGCGCCTTGAATGCCAAGTTCCGGAAAAGGGCCATAACCGAAAATCAACAATGGATCGAGCATGCCATTAATCAAACCAGCCAACATCATGACTTTTGCTGGTGTTTTTGTGTCGCCAGTAGCTCGGATAGCACTGTTGCCCGCCATTGGGATCACTAGCAGAGGAATGGTGAGATACCAGACCTGCATATATTGCTCAATAAGAGGGATGAGATCATCAGACGCACCAAGAAAACGAAACAATGGCGCAATGGTGGTAAAGCCAATAGAAGACGCGATAGCCACAAGTAACACGGCTAACAACAAACCGTGGGTGGTGAACCGAGCAGCTTGTGGTGCATGACCTTGCCCAAGCAAGCGACCAATATTGGTCGATAGTCCCATCCCAATCCCCATCGTAATGCAGTTAACCGCAAAGGTGACAGGGAAGGTATAGCTGATAGCTGCTAGCGCTTGAGTGCCAAGCAACGAGATAAAAAACGTGTCCACCAAGTTAAACATCAAAATTGCGATCATGCCCATGGTCATGGGTACGGTCATTTTCCGCAGCGTTTCAGGAATGGGTGCGGTCAACAAACCATGCTTATCGGTCGCTTGGGGTTCCAGCTTGTTATTTTCCTGCATGTGTGACAACTATCTGGTGAGCAAACTGCAAGGATACAAGAAAGCGAGATGCCGAGCGAGTGAGCATTTCTAACGCAAACCGTTGCCTAGTTGTTCGTTATTTTAACTAAGTCACAAAAATTTTGTGCCACCCCCTTGGGATCGCTGCTTCGACCCCTTATATAGGGATCACGTGTCTGGGGCTACAGTCCCTAAGGACAATTATCAAATAAACATGGAAATTTTCAGGAGAGACGACCGATGAACATTCGTCCATTACATGACCGAGTTATCGTTGAACGTAAAGAAGTTGAATCTAAGTCTGCTGGTGGCATCGTTCTGACTGGTTCTGCTGCAGAAAAATCGACTCGCGGTGTTGTTCTAGCTGTGGGTAAAGGCCGCATCCTAGAAAACGGCACCGTACTGCCACTAGACGTTAAAGTCGGTGATACCGTTATCTTCGCTGAAGGTTACGGTACAAAAACTGAAAAAATCGACGGTAAAGAAGTGCTTGTCATGTCTGAAAACGACATCATGGCGATCGTTGAATAATAGCAATCATTGAGTAATTTTTTGCTCAGATTCAATTACGAAATTACACACAAAGAATTTTAGAAAGGAAATCAAAGATGGCTGCTAAAGACGTTAAATTTGGTAATGACGCACGAGTTAAAATGCTGGAAGGTGTAAACGTTCTGGCTGACGCAGTAAAAGTAACACTGGGTCCTAAAGGACGTAATGTCGTTCTAGACAAATCTTTTGGTGCACCGACTATCACTAAAGATGGTGTATCAGTAGCGCGTGAAATCGAGCTGGAAGATAAATTCCAGAACATGGGCGCACAAATGGTTAAAGAAGTTGCGTCTAAAGCAAACGACGCAGCGGGTGACGGTACAACAACAGCAACGGTACTAGCACAATCTATCGTTAACGAAGGTCTAAAAGCAGTCGCAGCGGGCATGAACCCAATGGATCTTAAGCGTGGTATCGACAAAGCTGTTGCTGCGGCAGTTGAGCAACTAAAAGAGCTTTCTGTTGAATGTAACGACACAAAAGCGATCGCGCAGGTTGGTACTATCTCTGCAAACTCAGACGCAAGCGTAGGTAATATCATTGCAGAAGCAATGGAGCGTGTGGGTCGTGATGGCGTTATCACGGTTGAAGAAGGTCAGGCGCTACAAGACGAGTTAGACGTAGTAGAAGGTATGCAGTTCGACCGCGGTTACCTGTCTCCTTACTTCATCAACAACCAAGAATCAGGCAGTGTTGATCTAGAAAACCCATTCATTCTTCTTGTTGATAAGAAGATCTCAAACATTCGTGAGCTTCTTCCAACGCTAGAAGCTGTCGCGAAAGCATCTCGTCCACTGCTTATCATTGCAGAAGATGTAGAAGGCGAAGCGCTAGCAACATTGGTTGTGAACAACATGCGTGGCATCGTAAAAGTTGCAGCTGTGAAAGCACCTGGCTTCGGTGACCGCCGTAAAGCAATGCTACAAGACATCGCTATCCTAACTGGCGGTACTGTGATTTCTGAAGAGATCGGTCTAGAGCTAGAAAAAGTTGCACTAGAAGATCTAGGTCAAGCGAAGCGTGTTTCTATCACGAAGGAAAACACGACTATCATCGATGGTATCGGTGAAGAAGAGATGATCTCAGGCCGTGTTGCTCAGATTCGTCAACAAATCGAAGACGCAACTTCAGACTACGACAAAGAGAAACTACAAGAGCGCGTAGCTAAACTGGCTGGCGGTGTTGCAGTAATCAAAGTTGGTGCTGCGACTGAAGTTGAAATGAAAGAGAAGAAAGACCGTGTAGAAGATGCGCTAGCCGCAACTCGCGCAGCGGTTGAAGAAGGTGTTGTTGCTGGTGGTGGTGTTGCACTTATCCGCGCGGCATCTAAGATTGCTCACCTAACGGGTGACAACGAAGAACAAAACGTTGGTATCCGCGTTGCACTACGTGCAATGGAAGCGCCAATCCGTCAAATCACGAAGAACGCAGGTGAGGAAGACTCAGTTGTTGCGAACAACGTGAAAGCGGGTGAAGGTAGCTACGGCTACAACGCGGCAACAGGCGAATACGGCGACATGCTAGAAATGGGTATCCTAGATCCAACTAAAGTTACTCGTTCTGCACTACAATTCGCAGCATCGGTTGCAGGTCTGATGATCACAACTGAAGCGATGGTTACTGACCTACCGCAAAAAGACGCGCCAGCGATGCCTGACATGGGCGGCATGGGTGGCATGGGCGGTATGGGCGGCATGATGTAGTGCGACGAGAGTCGCGTAGGTAGCTAGCCGAGCGGGCTACGTCCATAGTAACCACATAATTTTATGTCGTGGTTACTATCCCACCCGCCGAAATAGCAAATAAATAAAACCCGATATTCGGGCTGAACCCAAGCCCGAATATCGGTCCTCGTAAGAGGTCCGATTTTAGGCATGGGCGAAAGTCTGTGTCCCTCGCTTTAGGCGAATGATATACGTTGAAGCAGCGCTACTAGTGTCTGTGAAGTAACGGGAATATTCGTGTCTTATTTAAGCTTGAGCCACCTGCACGGTGCGAAGCTGTTTTCATTATTGTCTTAGCCAATCTCTTACTCGGACGGGTAGGTGATTGGATAGTAAGACCTGTTGTTCAGCCAATAGTAGCCTAGGGATAGTGCATCTGCGGTAACGCTGTGTTCGGAGCTTCCTGACAATGTACCCCCACGCAAGTGGTTAATTTTCGCTGTGAAGTGAAGGTTAAGACAACCGCCAATAGCAGGCGGTTTAGGGGCTAGGCTGAGTTATATGGTTAACGTAAGTGAACTACTGATAAACACCGTCAGCCGCGACGAGCGTAACGCTATTGTCGTGTCGATTAATTGTCCCCTTGGGAGGATTAGCCGTCACCAACGCTCTGACCAAAAGGTATATGGCCGGTTATCTCTTTTACATCTGGGGATACGCTGACTCATGCGCCATCGGTGAATAGGTAGAACCTAAGTAACTCGTGTAATGAAAACGGAACTCGGAAACCCCGTATCTTTGCCCCAATAGGGCAGGCAACTCGTAAGAGGCGCTGTTGAGGATGCGGGCACAGGAGAGCAGAAAAAGCGAAAGTCAGCTTGTAATGAGCTGGATAGAAAGCCAACGTGCTTTCACCGGAAACGGGGCCCACGTCTGCTTGGTCTTTAATTGCGTGAAAATCAGTAAAGCCGTCAAGTTTTACGGTAGTCGAAACTGTCAGAGTCCAATTGTGGGCGTTACCTTTCCTATTTGAGGATCTAGGGTACTGTCAGCAACAAGTTCAAGCCTCATAGGGTAAATCTCTGCCCTATGGGGCACAGATGCGCCTTGTGTTGCTTGTTTAACTTATCGTTAATGGAGGAAAGCAAGGTGCATACTTCAATGCAAATTGACGTATCTGCATCCTCCCACCAGACACAGCAGTGGCACAGCATCGACTGGTCACTAATGTATCGTACGGTGAGAGGGCTACAGGTACGGATCGCAAAGGCAACGAAAAAGTCTGACTGGCGACAGGTCAAAAGACTGCAACGCATGTTAACTCGTTCGTTTGCTGCCAAGGTGATAGCCATTCGGCGCGTCACTGAAAACAGAGGGAAAAACACACCGGGTGTTGATGGAGAAATCTGGAACACTCCTGCCTTGAAATGGGGAGCTATAGACCAACTAATGCGTAAAGGCTATAAGCCAAGTCCGTTGAGGCGAGTCTATATTCCTAAAGCTAATGGCAAGCGTAGGCCGCTGGGAATACCAACCATGCGTGATAGAGCAATGCAGGCACTATACCTGTTAGCTCTTGAACCCATATCGGAAACCACGGCGGATCGAAACAGCTATGGCTTTCGCCCGAATCGCTCTTGTGCTGATGCTATCGAACAATGTTTCGTGAACCTCAGTCGCAAGGCCAGTGCCCGTTGGGTACTGGAGGGTGATATCAAAGGGTGTTTTGACTTTATCAGCCATGACTGGCTTATCGCCAATATTCCTATGGATAAGGCGATACTTAAGAAGTGGCTGAAAGCCGGATTCATGGAATCTGGGAAGTTTAACTCGACGGAGGCGGGTACACCGCAAGGTGGGATTATCTCACCTGTACTCGCCAATATGGCCTTAGACGGACTGGAAACGGTGCTCGAATCCCACTTCGGGAAGAAGAACACAAAAGCCAGTTACAAAACTAAGGTCAACTATGTGCGTTATGCAGATGACTTCATCGTCACTGGGATCTCGAAAGAGCTACTAGAAGATAAGGTCTTACCAATAGTTGAAGCCTTTATGGCAGAACGTGGGTTGCAATTGTCAGCAGAAAAAACGCTGATCACGCATATAGACGACGGGTTCGATTTTCTCGGGCAGAATTTGCGTAAATACGACGGCAAGATGTTGATTAAGCCGTCAAAGAAAAACGTGAAGAATTTTCTGCGCGGTATACGAGATTATCTCAACAGCCATAAAACGGTGCCAGCTTCAGTTGTGATAGCGAAGTTGAATCCGATGATCAGAGGATGGTGCAACTACCACCGCTGGGTATGTGCGAGTGAGACATTCAAGTATATCGACTACCGTATCTGGAAAATGTTATGGCAGTGGTGTCGCCGAATCCATTTGAATCGCCGTAAACGCTGGATTAAAGAAAAATACTTTAAAACAGTGGGTGATAGAAACTGGGTATTCAGCGCACCGAAACCGAAAGGGGAAGATGGTCACTATCGCTTGTTGAGTGCAGCGAAAGTGAAAGTCGATAAACATGTGAAAATTCGGGCAACAGTGAACTGTTACCTACCGGAGGACGAACAATACTTTGAGCGTCTGAAGATGCAAAGATTGAAGAAATCTTTGTCGGGTAACTGGAAGCTATGGAAGATTGTCGAGAGACAAGACTACAAATGTGCGGTGTGTCACCAGCAGTTTCACTCAGAAGATGAATGGGATATTCACCATATCGTCAGAAGAGTGGATGGCGGCACGGACATAAGCTCGAATTTGATGATGTTGCATATTAACTGTCATCGGCAATTACACTCGAAATCACTTGAGTGCAATTAGTTTTATAAGGTAAAGTTATGTTCGTCACCCAGAGAGATTCAGGAGGTTTCCCTTGGAAGCATTTTTGAATGTCTCCAATTCATATATGTGCTAGCACATGTAGTCTTGGCCGAGAGGGGACAAACAAGAAGGTAGCAGGAAGGAGTGGGCTGCGCCCGGCGTGGATAACCTTGTGGGTTTGAAGCTGCCCCGACTCTGACTGCCAGTGCTAGATGGCAGTTTTGACTGGGATGGTTGTGAGGTAGGCCAGGTGAAAATTGAATCCGATCAACCCCTTCACTTACTTTATAACTCATAGACATTAGTTGCTGGTTTGCTTTCTTAAGCAAGCTTATAAAGGCTTGAGCCGTATGCGGGGAAACTCGCACGTACGGTTCTTAGGGGGCGGTGGCGCAGTAATGCGTCTCTGCTACCCGACAGCCAGCTTATCTCATCGCTCTAAGGGACCCCTTATAGCGGAAAGATAACCGACCAAACCTTTAAAAGTCGAGGCAGATGCCTCGACTTTTTTATGCGTATCACCTGAGAAACATGACGTTCTGGTGTGGCTTATCATGAAATTTTTGAGCGTAAAAAGCGCCATTTCAGAAGCAAAAAATCGAAGAGAAATATTTTTTCTTTTGAGTCAGATGGTTAAATCTGACCTATTGCTAACACTTTTTGAACGGGGACAGAGCAAAATCTGAACATTACACTATGTTGTAAATTGTTGCTTCCCATCATGGAGATGAAAATGAAAAAGCTTATGACGTCATTGGCGATTGCAGCCGCTATCGCATCACCTGTTGCTTTTGCCGACAGTACACCTGTGATGTTCTCTACTATCGATAACACAAACGCACCTTCGAATTCTTCAGTTGGTGGTGTTCGTTTAGCTGTGTTGCATGGACAGGTAAATGAGGTTAAAGGTGTCGACTTTTCACTGCTTGGTATGTCAGAAACGGATCGTACGACAGGTGTGAACTTCGGTCTGTTTTTTGGTGCAGCAAAAGTAAATCAAGAAATGAAAGGCGCGTCTTTAGGCTTAGTTAACTGGAACCAAGGTCAGACGACGGGTGTTAACTTGGGTGCTGTTAACATTACGAACAACGTAAAAGGCTTGAACTGGAGCGCGGTGAACTATTCTGAAGGCTACACCATGGCGGATGTGGGCTTAGCGAGTATCTCTAAGAAGTCTAATTTCCAGTTTGGGTTCTTCAACATGACCGATCAAATCGATGGCGTGCAAATTGGTCTTTTGAACTGTGCGGATAACGGTTTCTTCAAGTGTTTCCCACTCATCAACTTTGCTAAGTAATCCCTGAGAAAGTCAGAATCTTTATATACAGAAAGCCCTCGATGTTCGTCGAGGGCTCTTTAATTACTGATGAGATGAAGCGAGTTTCTCGGAGCGTTAACTATTTAATTAATCGTGATGAAGTTTTGCGTTGTTGAATTCTTTGATGAACACCGCGGCGTAATGCTTTGATGTGGTTTTCTGCTTTATCCACACCTAACAACACGGTTAATGTCAGGAGAGTAATAACCACCGACTGCGTTAAATAACCCAAACCTATCATCAAACCTAAACCTGCTAGCACCCATATTACAGCCGCGGATGTTACGCCATGGATTTTTCCATCAAGTGTCATCATAACGCCAGCGCCTAAGAAGCCGACGCCAGTAATGATCTGACCAAGCACTCGTGCTTGATCAAGTGTATTTGGCGATAACGACACTGCCATCGACATAAACAGGTAGGTGCCTGAAATAATTAATATTGCTGTGCGAATGCCAACCGGTTTACCACGAGTTTGGCGCTCTATACCGATCATGAGCCCATTAATGGCGCAGCATAGTAGGGCAGGCCAACTGAATGGGCCAAGATCGAAAATTTGTTCGAATGCTGTATGCATCTTGACCTCCAAAGTGCGGAGTATGCATAGACTTACCGTGCAAAGCGAACAAAAATAATCAATCTAGACGACAAATTTAATTGAGTGTCAGAGCTTATTCTAAATGCAAATCCAACGGCGTTTTACTTGGCCTGCCACCAACTTCTCGTGTGAGTTTTGGTACCAGATAACCCGATACACGCGTGATGAGTCCGCGCATAATAGCTTTCGCTTCTGCGTCCGAAATAAAGTAGTGCGCTGCGCCTTGCACCTTATCAAGAACGTGGAGGTAATAAGGCAAGATACCCGCGTCAAATAAGGCCTCACTTAACGCCACTTGAGCTTCTACCGAATCATTCACGCCTTTCAGCAGAACGCCTTGGTTTAGAAGCGTAACGCCCGCTCTTTTGAGCTTGAACATCTGTTCAGCAAATTCGTCATTGATTTCGTTGGCATGGTTGATGTGAGTGACGAGGATGATTTGTAACCTTGATGCTTGCAGAAGTTGGCATAGTTCATCAGTGACTCGAGCTGGAATCACCACAGGTAAACGGCTATGAATACGCAGACGTTTGATGTGAGGAATGTGAGCAATGTGCTCTAAAAGCCAATGAATCTCATCGTCTTTTGCCATTAATGGATCACCACCTGAGAAGATGACTTCGTTCAACTCTGGTTGTTGTGCCATGTACTCTAAGCACTTGGTCCAGGCTTGTTTCCCGCTTTTGTTCTCTTGATAAGGGAAGTGACGACGAAAACAGTAACGGCAATTTACCGCGCAGCCACCTTTGACAATCATCAGGGCGCGGTTGCGATACTTGTGTAGCAGGCCAGGGACTTCATTGTCCTGCTCTTCCAATGGATCATTGGAGTAACCCGGATGCACCTCAAATTCGTCGCTCAGTGGTAAAACCTGACGTAAAAGAGGGTCTTTAGGGTTGCCTTTCTCCATCCTATCGACAAAACTTTGCGGTACACGCTGTGCAAACAGCTTGCGCGCGGCAAACCCGTCTTGCCACGGTGAAGGATCAATTTCCAGTATTTCGAGCAATTTTGCAGGATCAGAGATCCCATTCGCCAACTGTTTGAGCCAGTTTTGCTCAACAGATTCGACTTTTCGGGTTATTATGTGCGGCATTGAATTTAGCTCTAAGAATGTAAGAGGAAAAAATGGCTACAGTTAGCACCAATGAATTTAAAGGCGGTCTTAAGTTAATGCTTGATAACGAGCCTTGTGTAATTCTGGAAAACGAATACGTTAAACCAGGTAAAGGCCAAGCGTTCAACCGTGTTAAAATTCGTAAACTTCTTTCTGGTAAAGTGCTAGAGAAAACATTCAAGTCTGGTGACACTTGTGAAGTGGCAGACGTAATGGATATCGACCTAGATTATCTATATTCAGACGGCGAATTCTACCACTTTATGAACAGTGAAACGTTTGAACAGATCGCAGCGGATGCAAAAGCGGTAGGTGAAAACGCTAAGTGGTTGGTAGAAAACAACACTTGTATGATCACTCTTTGGAACGGTAACCCAATTACTGTTACTCCACCAAACTTCGTTGAGCTAGAAGTTGTAGACACAGACCCAGGCCTGAAAGGTGATACTCAAGGTACTGGCGGTAAACCAGCGACGCTATCAACTGGCGCTGTTGTTCGTGTTCCTCTGTTCATCTCAATTGGTGAAGTGATTCGCGTAGATACTCGTACTGCTGAATACGTAGGTCGTGTGAAGTAAGCACTTTATATGATTGTTAGAAAGGTCGCTTCGGCGGCCTTTTTTATTGCCTGTGATTCTTCTCTTTTAATCCCTCTGCGTAAAACATCGATATCCTCCGCAAATTTTTGATGATTTTGTATTATTCGTAAAAATCTTATTTATTCCATGAATCTGTCGATTATTCCTTAATGTAACATTTTGATACATTAGTACTTGTTGCTGAGTTGCATAGCAATCTGATTTTTATCGATTTAACTCAGTAACAATCCAAAAAAGGAGAACAAAATGGAAAGCAGAGGTTTAGGAAGGGGTTTAAAGGTGGAAGAAAGACGTCAGTTACTACATAAAGGATTAAAAGCAGCCGTATTTGGCGTACCGCTGTTGGCAATAGGCTTAACGATTAATAGCTCGGTGCTGATGACCGATGCGGGTTACAGCTACGTGCATCAGAATAATATTACTGGTGAGTTGGATGTGTTTACTGAACCTGGCATTCATTTTCGTATGCCATTTCTGTCCAAAATCACCAAGTATGACCAAGTGATCACCGTGTCATTCGGTAACAGCAAGGGCGAAGATTTTTATCAACGTCTTGATGCGATTCAGGTTCGATTTGCCGACACCTATATTGGTCAGATCCCCGTAACATTCCGCTTTAAGCTCAGTAATGACCCTGAAGCGGTGAAGAAGATGCATAAAGAGTTCCGCAACAACAGTAACTTGATCGATGCGCTGCTTGTAAAGAACGCACGTAACGTAACGGTGATTACCGCAACCCAATACACGGGTGAAGAGTTTTTCCAAGGTGGTTTGAACCAGTTCAAATCGAAACTTGGCGATCAGTTACGAGAGGGGATTTATCTAACAGAGCGACGTCAGGTTGAAGTGGAAGAGTTGGATCTTGCGCCTGTTGGGGCGAATCAAGCTAATCCGAACCAATTACAGCGCACCAATCAACTGGTTTGGAAAACCGTACCTGTCGTAGACAAAACCGGGCAACCGATTCGTCAAGACAATCCGTTACAACAATACGGTATTCAAGTGACGCAGGTGACCATTGGTGACCCGCAGCCAGAAAAGCAATTAGATCAGCTATTGGCAGATAAAAAGCGTTTAGTGGCGGATCGTATTCGCGCGATTCAGGAACAAGAAACGTCGAAAGCACAGGCAGAGACCGAGCAGTTACGCAAAGAGATTCAACGAACACGTGAGGTGCAAGACGCTCAGCGTGGTAAAGAACTCGCAATTATTGCTCAGCAAAAAGAAGTGGAAGTTGCACGTCAGATTGCAGAGCGTGAAATCGTTGAAGTGGAAAAAACCAAACGACTTGCTGAAGTCGAGAAGGAGAAAGAGCTAGCTATCGCAGAGGCTAACTTAGCGATTCAAAAAGCGAACGCACTTTCTGCTGAGTTTGAAGCGAAAGCGATATTAGCGAAAGGTCGCGCAGAATCTGAAGTCCTTAAAGGTAAGTATGCGGCGTTAGGAGCAAACCGTGAAGTTTACTTGGCAGAATTGAATCGAGACGTAGCGAACTCGCTGTACAACAATTTGCAAAACTTCCAAGTTCAGATGCCACAAAATTACATTGGTGGAAGTGACGAAACGGGCTTGAAAACAAACCTAGATGTGATTACTGGCTTTGGTGCTCTGGGTCTTATGGACCAGACAAAGAAGGTCGCACAACAATAAGATCATGGGTGGTCAAAAGCTTAAAAAGCAAAAAGATCATAGGTAACCCAAAGCAATAAAAAAGCTGGCATTTAGCCAGCTTTTTCTTTTTTGGTCAGTCTCTTAAATCATGAAGATAAAGATAACTGCTAGTGCAGTGATGAGGCCTGCAAATGCATAGCATGCAATTTTACCAATCACACCAGTGTGGAACTTAAGGTCGTGCATGCCGTGGTGTACACGGTGCATTGCATGCCACATTGGCAATGCTAGCGTGCCAATGATGAATAGCGCACCGATGATGCTGGTTGCGAATGCAGAGACACGCTCGTAGCTCATCGCTTCTGCATCAATCACGCCTAGTGGGACCAAGATACCTAGCACAAGAACAGTGATTGGCGTGATCATCGCGAACCAAGTACCACCTGCGCCAAACAGACCCCACCAGATTGGCTCATCAGAACGTTTTGGTGATGTGTTTACACTATAATTCGGTTTCATTGCTCAGCTCCTTACACCACGATGAGAACGATCAGTGAGATGAACGCAACCGCGGCCCACTGAGTCAATACGATGATCTTCTTGTCCACGGGTTTGCCTTTCAAACGAATTGGCATTACTTGTGGCATCATGCTGAAGAAAGTTTGAGCGTGGAATAGGCTACCGAGTAGTGCAACGATGTTGATTGCGACGACGATTGGGTTCGCCATGAACGCTAACCAACCTTGCCATGCTTCAGGACCTTTCACCAAGCAACCTAAACCGAAAGTTAGGAACAGAGTGAATAGGATTAATGGAAGCACCGTCGCTTCACGTAGCATGTAGAAGCGGTAGAAAGGATGGTTCTTCCACCAAGTGCGTTTTACTTCACGAACGTAAGGTTTACGATTGCTCATCCTTATGCCTCCACTTTCTTTGGTGAACCATCAGGTTTCAACATAGCAATCACGAAGTCCATAGAAGACTCCACTTTGCCTTGGTTTACTGCCGCTGCTGGGTCAACGTTCTTCGGACAAACTTCAGAACAGTAACCAACAAACGTACAACCCCAAGCACCGTTTTCACCGTTGATAAGCTTCATGCGCTCATCTTTACCGTTGTCACGGCTGTCTAGGTTGTAGCGGTGGGCTAGCGTTAGTGCAGCAGGACCGATGAACTCTGGGTTAAGACCAAACTGAGGACATGCGGCATAGCACAGACCACAGTTGATACAGCCAGCGAACTGCTTGTATTTCGCCATCTGTTCTGGCGTTTGCAAGTTCGTACCGTCTTCTGGTTTACGATCGTTACCAATGATGTATGGTTTGATTGCTTCTAGGCGCTCGATGAATGGCGTCATATCAACAATCAAGTCTTTCTCGATTGGGAAGTTCGCTAGAGGCTCGATAGTCACACCGTCTGGGTAGTCACGTAGGAAGCTCTTACAAGCAAGTTTCGGTACGTTGTTCACCATGATGCCGCAAGAACCACAGATCGCCATACGGCAAGACCAACGGTAAGACAGATCTTTGTCTAGGTGGTCTTTGATGTAGCCAAGTGCGTCAAGTACAGACATGGTTTCATCGAATGGTACTTCGAATGTTTGCTTGTATGGTTCTGCATCTTTTTCTGGGTCGTAACGCAGGATGTCTACTTTTTGAATGCGATTTGCTGACATTATGCTTGCTCCTCTGCGTTCTTCTCTTCAGCCGCGGCTTTTTCTGCTGCTTCACCGTATAGACGAGCTTTTGGTTGTGACTTAGTGATGGTCACATTGCTGTAATCGATACTTGGTGCTGACTCTGGCTTGTAGAAAGCAAGTGAGTGTTTTAGGAAGTTCACGTCATCACGTTCTGTACAACCGTCGTCTAGACGTTGGTGCGCACCGCGAGATTCTTTACGTAGAATCGCAGAGTGAACCATCGCTTCTGCGACTTCTAGGCCGTAGCCTACTTCAATGGCGTACAGAAGGTCAGTGTTGAACACTTTACCTTTGTCTTTGATGCTGATGCGTTTGTAGCGTTCTTTCAACTCAGTGATCTTGTCGATAGTCGCTTGCATCAAATCTTCTTGGCGGTAGATACCACAACCCGCTTCCATGGTGTGACCCATTTCCGTGCGGATTTCTGCCCAGTTTTCGTCGCCTTCTTGGTTCATTAGGTTAGCGATGCGTTCTTCAACCGCTTTTACTTGCGCGTCAATTGCCGCGTCGTTCCAGCCTTTGAATTCTGCCGCACGTTTCACGGCGTTTTCACCTGCTACGCGGCCAAATACCACGAACTCAGCCAGTGAGTTAGAACCTAGACGGTTTGCACCGTGAAGACCAACAGACGCACATTCACCCACCGCGAATAGGCCTTTAATGCGAGTTTCACAACTGCCGTCCGTTTCAATACCACCCATGGTGTAGTGAACGGTTGGACGAATTGGAATTGGCTCTTTTGCAGGGTCCACGTTTACATAAGCTTTTGCTAGCTCACAGATGAACGGCAGACGTTCTTGTAGGTACTCTTCACCAAGGTGGCGAAGGTCTAGGTGCACCACGTCACCCAGTGGGTGTTTGATGGTGTTGCCTTTCTGTTGTTCGTGCCAGAAAGCTTGAGAAACTTTGTCACGAGGACCCAGTTCCATGTATTTGTTCTTCGGTTGGCCAACTGGAGTTTCTGGGCCCATGCCGTAGTCTTGTAGGTAACGGTAGCCATTCTTGTTAACGATGATACCGCCTTCACCACGACAACCTTCCGTCATCAGGATACCTGTACCAGGAAGACCTGTTGGGTGGTATTGAACGAATTCCATATCACGTAGAGGAACGCCGTGACGGTAAGCCATTGCCATACCATCGCCCGTTACGATACCGCCGTTGGTGTTACAGTGGTAAACACGGCCCGCGCCACCTGTTGCTAGAACAACAGATTTTGCTTTGATAGTAACAAGCTCGCCTTCAGACATGTGAATAGCAATCAGACCTTGAACTTCGCCTTCATCAACAAGCAGATCCACCACAAAGTACTCATCAAAACGTTTGATGTTGCTGTACTTCATTGATGTCTGGAATAGCGTATGAAGCATGTGGAAGCCAGTTTTGTCTGCAGCGAACCAAGTACGTTCAACCTTCATACCACCAAAGCGGCGTACGTTGACTTCACCGTTCTCTTTACGACTCCATGGGCAACCCCATTGCTCCATTTGGATCATTTCGCGAGTCGCGTTCTCTACAAAGTATTCAACAACATCCTGTTCACATAGCCAGTCACCACCGCCAACAGTGTCGTTGAAGTGGTTGTCTAAGCTATCTTCATCCTTGATAACTGCTGCTGAGCCACCCTCTGCAGCGACCGTGTGGGAGCGCATTGGATAAACTTTAGAAATCAGAGCGACTTCTAAGTCTGGGTTTGCTTCAGCCGCTGCAATAGCAGTACGAAGACCAGCGCCGCCTGCGCCGATGACTGCGATATCTGTGGTGATAATTTGCACAGTTATCCTCCAGTGTGTGATTGCGGAAATCCGCTTGTTATTGTCATTACGAGGCGCTCCTTAAAAAGAACTCCCCAAAAGTAGTAGGGTTAGTGTAGATGAGCCACATGGCAGAAAAATTGATGTAATTGGGTTTTTGCTTCGGTAATGCACTTAAGGGCATAGAATTTATAGGTTATGTGACTGCTATCACGGCATCGAGGTTTTGGTCCTCAAGCATTAATATTAGGGATGTTAAACCCGTGTTGCGTGACATTAACCGCATGGATAATAGGATTTTAACTGAGTGTTTTTTGTTCTGCGGCACGAGTAATGCTTGCCTCAAATTGGCGAGCACATTAGTAAAAAGAAGAAGGGATATTCCTCTCTTCTTGAAGAGTAAAAAGCATGTAGAATGAGACTTTCCTCGCTGAATTAAAGTTTGAGAGACTTGTTATGCAAACCAACTGGCAACCTACTGCTTCCATTGACCAACTTCGTCAACGTGCGACGTTAATCGCGTCGATTCGACAATTCTTCGCTGACCGACAGGTGATGGAAGTCGATACGCCAGCCATGAGTCACGCAACCGTGACTGACATCCATTTGCATACTTTCCAAACCGAGTTTGTTGGCCCAGGCTATGCCGATGGCAGTAAGCTGTTTTTTATGACCAGCCCAGAATTCCATATGAAGCGCCTTTTGGCTGCGGGTAGCGGTTGTATTTATCAAATCAACAAAGCATTTCGTAATGAAGAGAATGGTCGCTACCACAACCCTGAATTCACGATGTTGGAGTGGTATCGCGTTGGCTTTGACCATCATAAATTGATGGATGAAATGGATGACCTGTTGCAGCTGGTATTGAAGTGTGGCGCAGCGCAGCGCATGACGTATCAGCAAGCCTTCATTGATGTATTGGGTGTGTGTCCACTGGAAGGCTCGATGACTGAGCTGAAAGCGGCGGCAAGCAAGCTGGGTTTGAGTGACATCGCTGAGCCAGAAGAAGATCGCGATACGCTGCTGCAACTACTATTTAGCGTGGGAGTAGAAAACAAAATTGGTCAGGACGTGCCGGCTTTTGTGTACGACTTCCCTGCATCACAGGCGGCGCTTGCGAAAATCAATCCTCAAGATCATCGCGTCGCGGATCGTTTTGAAGTGTACTTTAAGGGGATAGAGCTGGCGAACGGATTTCATGAACTGGATAACCCGAAAGAGCAATTAGCGCGCTTTGAACAAGATAACGCAAAGCGTATCGAAATGGGTTTAAAACCACAGCCGATCGATTATCATCTGATCTCTGCACTGGAAGCAGGGTTGCCAGATTGTGCAGGGGTCGCGTTGGGTATCGATCGTTTGATCATGCTGGCGCTAGGCTGTGACCACATTGATCAAGTGACGGCCTTTCCATTTCCAATTGCATAAGGACGTCCAATGAACCTGACGGCTGCACGTTTCGTCATCTTTAGCTACGCCATATTGATCGCTTTTTTATCTCTGAGTTCAGGTAAACTGCAAGACTGGGGCAATATCGCGTATCTCGACAAAATGCAGCACGCTATGGCGTACAGCGGCTTTGCGTTTTTAGGTTGTTTTTGTGTGTGGCGTTGGCGTCAACGTTGGGCGGTGGCGATTAGTATTTTGCTATTCAGCGCCGTTATTGAGTGGTTGCAAGGGTATGTAGGGCGACAAACTTCTTGGTTAGACCTTGTCGCCAACTCAACTGGCATCTTAACTGGTCTGTTATGTTACCGTATTTGGAGCCTCTATCGACCTAGGTTGGTGAAGTCGCTATACTCGATTCGTTAATGAAGAGGGAACACGATAACAATGAAAACGCGCGACAAAATCGTCTACGCGGCACTGGAGTTGTTCAACCAACATGGTGAGCGCAACATCACCACCAATCACATTGCCGATCACATCGAAATTAGCCCTGGTAATCTGTATTACCACTTCCGCAATAAGCAAGAAATCGTTCGTGAGATCTTTGCGCTTTATTCAGCAGAACTTTTAGAAAGATTTACCCCTATTCAAGGTTCGCAAGAGAGCCTGACTATGCTGAAGAGCTACCTAGACTCTATTTTTACCTTGATGTGGAAATACCGCTTTTTCTACGCAAACTTACCAGAAATCTTGTCACGAGATGAACAGCTACACGAACAGTACATCGATGTGCAAGAGAAGCTGCAAGCGAACCTCATTGCTATTATGCAAGAGTTCGTAACGATGAAGCTGTTGAATGTCGATCAACAACAGTTGAAGTCATTGGTATGTACATTGCACTTGATTGCGTGTAGTTGGTTGGCGTATCAATCCGCGATGGCTTCAAAAACCAACATTACCGAACAAATGGTGAAGCAAGGGATGTTGCAGATGCTTAATGTCGTTAAGCCATTAGCAACTGAGCAGGGCTTAGAGCAGCTACTGTTATTAGAAGATGCGGTTAGCAATCTACACAGTTAAACGTCAAACTGCTTAATATTTCGAGAGTCACTCTCATTTTCGAGTCGTGGCTCGAGTTGACTTGTCAAATATGCCACGCACAATAGTCCCATACGCTAAAAACCCTTGCAGGGATAAGATTCTCGATAAAGGAACTATCGCCCCATGAATTACGACATTTTTAATGGTGATGCTGATGGCATCATTGCTCTTCTGCAATTACGTTTGGCTGATCCTGTCGATGCCCAGTTAATAACCGGTGTAAAGCGCGACATCAAACTGGTGGAAAAAGTAGACGTGCAAGCGGGTGATGAGCTGACTGTGTTAGACATTTCGATGGAAAAGAACATGGCAGGTCTAGAGCAAGCTTTGGCTCAAGGCGCGCACGTCTTTTACGCCGACCATCACAAAGCTGGTGACATTCCTCAGCATGGTAATTTGGATGCGCACATCGATCTCGATGCCAACATGTGCACGGCGTTGATTGTCGATAAGTTGCTTGATGGGCGTTTTCATGACTGGGCGATTACGGCGGCTTATGGCGATAACATGATTGCTAAAGCCAATGAGTTAGCGAATAACGCGGGCTTGTCGCAGCAACAGAAAGAGCAGCTAAAAGAGCTGGGTACTTTAATTAACTACAACGGCTACGGCTCGAAAGTCGAAGATTTACACTTTCATCCTGCGGAGCTGTACCGAGCTTTGCTGAAGTACATGTCACCATTTGAAGCTATTGAAGATACGGCCTCGCTATACTACCAATTGCAATCGGCTTACCAACAAGACATGGAGGCGGCTCTCGCAGTGCCTGCCATGCATGAGAGCGGTAAGCTGAAGTTGTTTGAGTTACCAAACACGGCGGCATCACGCCGAATCAGTGGTGTTTATGGCAACTGGCTAGCAAACCAAACCCCTGACTCTGCGCATGCGGTACTTACTGAAAATGCAGATGGTACTTATACGGTTTCACTCCGTGCCCCGTTAAACAATAAACAAGGTGCCGTGGCCGTGTGTGGTCAGTTCCCGACAGGTGGGGGGCGAGAGGCGGCGGCAGGAATCAACGCGTTAAGCAAAGATGATGTGAATGCTTTTATTGATGCGGTAGAAACCTACTACGCATAGCATTTTCCAAAACATGAATACAACAAAGGAGCCGAGTGGCTCCTTTTTTATGACAAGTCAATAAGTCAGATAATCAGCGCTTTAACCAAGATTTCGGATTCTGCGCTTCACTATTACGACGAATTTCAAAGTACAGCGATGGCCTGTCTTGACCACCTGTATCACCCGCGAGAGCAATCACTTCGCCGGCGGTGACTCGGTCGCCTTCTTTTTTAGTTAAGGCTTGGTTGTAACCATAGAGGGTCATGTCACCTTTGCCGTGGTCGAGCAGTACCACTAAACCGTATCCGCGCAGATACTCCGCAAATACGACAGTACCAGGATAAACGGCTTTCACTTGTTGACCATAGTTGGCAGACAGCACCATGCCCTTCCAGTTTACCTGCCCGGTTTGTCGCGTACCAAAGTTGTGTAACACACTGCCTTTGAGTGGCCAAGGCAACTTACCGCGCTGTTTGCCGAGTCCGTCCATTGGCACCGCATTACGCTTCGCTGCTTTGGCGATCTCTGCTTTTAAACGGGTTTCGTTGCGTTGCAGCTCGGCTAAGTAGCGTTTGTCATTCTTGATACTGCTCTGAATTTTAGTCAGGGTTTGTTTACGCTTGGATTGTGTACTCGCTAGCGCTGTACGTTTTTCGGATTGCTGCTTGAGCAGAGTCTCGATTTGCTCTTTTTCTAGCTCGAGCTGGTTTTTGTTGTGCGCTAATTCTTGGGTTATTTTGGTGATCGCATCAATCACTTCAGCACGTGCTTTAGCTAAATGCTGGAAGTATTGGCTCATGCGGTCTTCTTCCACACCTTGATTTAACAAGTGACCATTGGCCTTCGCTCGCTCGGTTACGTAATACGTTTGCAGCAGCTGTTTGAGTTCTTCTTCTTGCTCTTGACGCTGTGCTTCTTGCAAGGCAATTTTCTCTTCCAGGTTTTCTATGTTTTTGTCTGCTTGTGCGAGGTTAGACTTGGTTTGTCGTATTTCACGCTCAAGCTTAGAAATACCAAGCTCTTGATCTTTTAGTGATTTCTGTAACTCATTGAGCTGCTTTTCTTGGGAAGAGAGCGATTTGCGCTGGCGGCTTATCTCACTGGATACGCCTTTGAGCTCTTGCTGACTCACAGCAGAGGAGGTAATGGGATAAGTGGCAGATAAAGCACAAGTTAATAAAATAGCCGAGCGTAGAACAGGGTGATTTTGTTTTCGCACTTGAGAGTTACCTACCACGTTGTTGTCAAAAAGGTTTGTTGACGATTAAATACCATCTCCATGGATAAAGCTTTGCGACTTGCCGTTAAAGCCTTGATCCATATCGAGAGAGGGTTTGTCCGTTTTTGGACGTCCGACGATTTTTGCAGGCACGCCAGCCACCGTTGTGTGAGGAGGCACGGCTTGCAATACCACAGAGCAAGATCCGATTTTCGCGCCTTCACCGACTTCGATATTGCCAAGAATCTTTGCACCAGCTCCGATCATCACACCCTCGCGAATTTTCGGGTGACGATCACCGCATTCTTTACCAGTACCACCAAGGGTGACATCTTGCAGTATAGACACGTCGTTTTCGACCACGGCAGTTTCACCAATCACGATGCCTGTTGCATGGTCGAGCATGATGCCACTACCAATGCGCGCTGCAGGGTGAATATCGACCTGACATGCTACCGAAATCTGATTTTGTAGGTAAGTCGCAAGAGCGTGACGACCTTGCTTCCACAGCCAGTTTGCTACTCGGTAGCCTTGCAGTGCGTGATAGCCTTTTAGGTACAGCAATGGCATTGAGTACATTGAAACAGCAGGGTCGCGATTGACCGTGGCACAAATATCACAAGCCGCGCCGTCAGTGATGGTTGGATCAGCTGAAAAGGCTTCTTCAACCACTTCACGCACAGCCATCGCTGGCATGGAAGCGGTGTTCAATTTGTTAGCCAGAATATAACTCAGAGCGGCACACAAACTTTCATGCTTGATAATGGTGGCATGATAGAAGCTCGCCAGCATAGGCTCTTGTTCTGACATTTCACGGGCTTCTGAGACAATTTTGTTCCAGACTTTTTGTTTTTCGCAGTGTTTCATTCTCAATATCCAGAGTGGTTCTTCCGTGACCCGACAACTTCAATTTTTCTCAGATGAGCTGCAAAGGGCGGTAGATTGCTACTTTCCTTCGGCTTTTTTGTCACGAGCAAGTAAATCTTGCGCTGCTAAGCGCGCATCTTTTCCTTGATACAATACTTGATAAATTTGATCAACTATCGGCATCTCAACACCCATACGTTGAGAGAGTAGCCATACTTCTTTTGTATTGCGGTAACCCTCAACCACTTGGCCAATTTCTTCTTGAGCCGTATCAACGTCTTTACCTTGGCCTAATGCCAAGCCAAAGCGTCGGTTACGTGATTGGTTATCGGTACATGTCAGGACAAGATCGCCTAAACCCGCCATGCCCATAAAGGTTTCTGGCTGTGCACCCAGCGCAGCACCAAGGCGACTCATTTCAGCCAAGCCACGAGTAATTAATGCAGTACGGGCGTTGGCGCCAAAACCGATACCATCAGACATACCCGCACCAATCGCAATAACGTTTTTCACAGCACCGCCCAGTTGCATACCAATAAAGTCACTATTGGCATATACGCGGAAGGTTTTGCTACAGTGGATTTTTTCTTGTAGATCCGCAACAAATTCAGAATCTGGAGACGCAACAGAGATTGCAGTCGGCATACCCATTGCGAGCTCTTTCGCAAACGTTGGGCCAGACAATACTGCTAGTGAGTAGTTTTCACCGATAATGTCATAAGCGACGTCTTTCAGCAGGCGCCCCGTTTCAGGTTCAAGCCCTTTGGTTGCCCAACAGATGCGAGAGTCTTCGCGCAAGAATGGTTTACAGCTGTTTAGCACGATGCCGAAGACATGGCTTGGAACCACAACCAACAAATCTCGGCTTGCTTGAACGGCTTTTTCTAAATCCGATTCAATGATCAAGCTTTCAGGGAAATCAACACCTGGTAAGAAGGCATGGTTAGCTCGGTCTGCTTCTAGGCGAGCCATGTGCTCTGGCTCGTGTCCCCAAAGGACAACGTTCGCGCCGTTACGAGCGAGTGAGATTGCCAAAGAGGTGCCGTATGAGCCTGCGCCAATCACAGTCATTGCGATGTCTTTACCGTAAGCATTGTTTGTATTTGCTTGTGTCATGCTACCGCCTAATTGTCTTGCTACTAGTAGAATCTAGTTCCTAATCGTCAAATTTTACGCCTTCTGGCGATTAGGAACTAGGAACTTTTGTCAGAAATAAAAAATGCACATTGCATCGGATGGTAGACGCTCTGTGCATTTTATTTGATTCGGTGACGTCAGCACTGTGGCTATTCGTCACTTATAAAACGTGAATTACGCTTCAGCTTCGCCTTGTTGAGCTTGCTGTTGTAGGTAGTTCATGAATAGCGCGTCAAAGTTTACTGGCGCTAGGTTCAGTTGAGGGAACGTACCTTTAACGACTAGGCTTGAGATAGTTTCACGAGCGTATGGGAATAGGATGTTCGGGCAGAATGCGCCTAGGCAATGTGCAAGTTGACCAGCTTCCATTTGTTCAGCAGTGAAGATACCACCTTGTTGAACTTCACATAGGAACGCAGTCTCTTCTTCGTTCTTCACAGTAACGGTTAGACGTAGAACAACTTCGTACACGCCTTCACCAAGCTCACGGCTTTGAGTGTCTAGGTCTAGTTTAACGTCTGGGTTCCACTCTTTCTGGAAAATTACTGGAGAGTTCGGCGCTTCAAAAGAAACGTCTTTTAGGAAGATGCGTTGAATTGCGAAGTTTTGTTGTGCGTCTTGAGGTGCTGCTTCAGCCATTTTTTAATCCTTAAATCAATATTTGTTGAGCCTAGAAACGTCTAAGCTCAGAAAACTGGTATGTCCTGAGACTAACTGAGCCAATCTACCTTGACTAGATGAAGCGTGTATTACGTGCAAAGCGTCACAACTTAGTGCTCCAACTGCTTTCAATTTGCTCAGTTTTTTGTCCGCGAGGCTTGTAAAAGCGCGTTTAAACGCGAACTTTCGTTCTTGCCACGTTCCTACTTCTTACCGCGAACTAACGGCAGGTTCGCTTCGTTCCACGCAATCAAACCATTTTTTAGTAGGCTCACGTTTTCGAAGCCTGCTTTTACTAGTAGGTTTGCGCTTTCTTGAGCGGTCTGTCCTGTCTTACATACCACAATGATTGGGTCTGATTTGTGGTTTTCAAGGCTACCCAAGTTACCCGCTTTGATGTCTGACGGTAAAATGTGAAGTGAGTCGGTGATATGACCTTTTTTGAACTCGTCTTTGGTACGGATATCCACTACAACGCCGTTTTCACGGTTCATAAGATGAGTCAGTTGGTTTACGTTGATTTCTTTGTATGCGGCTGTCGCTGATTTCACGATGTTCATGATAAAGGCGACAAGAAGACCTACCCAAACCAAAGATAGAATCATGTTCTGTTGGAAAAATTCAATGTACTCTTGCATGTCTTGAGCTCTTACGCTGTTGGCGGAAAAATAAAGCAGGAGTATAGCGAGGTTACGGCTCTTAGGCGAGAGGGTTAAAATTTTCTAACGAATAATTGAGATCTCTATAAACCCGTTATGCCCTTACTATCCGTACATTTTGCTCTGGTAGCTTGATTGTTTTTGCCTATTGGACTTATCGGTTTAAGTGACTTCTGTTTTACTGAGAAAAGAGAACAATAGGTATTAACCCATCTTGTTTGATGTTGCTTTAAATTAGCGCTGTTTCAAGTGCAAAAATAAGAATGAGAAGCGTAAGAAAACCGAACTTAGACTGGGGTGTACAAAGCGTATTAGAAATGACTATGCTTGTGGAACACGATTGTCGGCACTGACTCGTTGTTCGCTTAACTTGTAAGATAGCAACAATAAATCGCAAACATTATTTGATCTTAACCTACAGTTTTGGTTAAAAAGTGTAGTAAAATTACGCTAGTTTTGTTTCAAGGTTAGATAGGGCAGCGAGGCCCTACGCCAAAAGTTACTTAAATTTGATGAGGTCATCACTATGTCAGCTAAGAAGCCATTGGCTCTAGTTATCCTTGACGGTTACGGTTACCGTGAAGACACAGCAAGTAACGCAATTGCGAATGCGAAAACACCAGTAATGGATGCTCTGATTGCGAATAACCCACACACATTAATCTCTGCTTCAGGCATGGATGTTGGCCTTCCTGATGGTCAAATGGGTAACTCTGAAGTTGGTCACACTAACATTGGTGCAGGCCGCGTTGTATACCAAGACCTGACTCGTATCACTAAATCAATTGCTGATGGTGAGTTCGAACAAACGCCTGCGCTAGTTGAAGCAATCGACTCTGCTGTGAAAGCTGAAAAAGCAGTACACATCATGGGCCTGATGTCTCCAGGCGGTGTTCACTCTCACGAAGACCACATTTACGCAGCAGTTGAAATGGCAGCGGCGCGTGGCGCAGAGAAAATCTACCTACACTGCTTCCTAGACGGCCGTGACACACCACCACGTAGTGCTGAAAACTCACTACAACGTTTCCAAGACCTATTTGCGAAACTAGGTAAAGGCCGCGTTGCTTCTCTAATAGGTCGTTACTACGCAATGGACCGTGACAACAACTGGGATCGCGTCCAAGTTGCTTACGATCTTCTAACTCAAGCTAAAGCTGAGTTCACAGCAGAAACGGCAGTTGAAGGTCTAGAAGCGGCTTACGCTCGTGAAGAAAACGACGAATTCGTTAAAGCAACAGCTATCAAAGCGGAAGGTCAAGAAGACGCAATCATGCAAGATGGCGATGCGGTTATCTTCATGAACTACCGTGCTGACCGTGCACGTCAAATCACTCGTGCATTCGTTCCTGCATTTGACGGCTTTGAGCGTGCAGCATTCCCTGCAATTAACTTTGTGATGCTGACTCAATACGCGGCTGATATCCCTCTAGCTATCGCATTCCCACCTGCGTCTCTAGAAAACACTTACGGTGAGTGGCTATCTAAACAAGGTCAAACTCAGCTACGTATCTCTGAAACAGAGAAATACGCACACGTGACTTTCTTCTTCAACGGTGGTGTTGAGAACGAATTCGAAGGCGAAGAGCGTCAGTTGGTTGCTTCTCCAAAAGTTGCAACGTACGACATGCAGCCTGAAATGAGCTCTCCAGAACTAACAGAGAAGATGGTTGCGGCTATCAAGTCTGGTAAGTTCGATACCATCATCTGTAACTACCCGAATGCAGATATGGTTGGTCACACTGGCGTTTATGAAGCGGCTGAGAAAGCAATCGAAGCTCTAGATGAAAGCGTGGGTAAAGTGGTTGAAGCAATCAAAGAAGTTGGCGGTCAACTATTGATCACTGCGGACCACGGTAACGCAGAAATGATGATCGACCCTGAAACTGGCGGCATCCACACTGCTCACACTAACCTACCAGTGCCTCTAATCTATGTAGGTGACAAAGCGGTTGAATTCAAAGAAGGCGGTAAACTGTCTGACCTTGCACCAACCATGCTTTCTCTAGCTGGTCTAGAAATCCCAGCAGAAATGACGGGTGAAGTATTAGTTAAATAAATAATTAACTAACGGCTCCGAATGATAAAAGCCCGAGTTTAAACTCGGGCTTTTTTGTATCTGGCAATAAGGGCTGGTCTGTAAGGTTACTGAACCAAAATGCCCGCACCAATCACAGCTAGGGCTGCGCCCAACCATGCAAATCGGTTTGGTCGGCGTTTAGTGTAAATCCAGAGCAGTGGTAGCAACATAATTGGCGTGGTTGAAGATAGAAGTGCAACCATACCTACATTTCCTTCTTGCAGTGCGTATAAGATTAGCGTCATGCCGACGGCCATCGCCAAGAAACCATTAAGCGCAGTAATACCAAATATGCGCCAAGTAATGTGTTGCGTCGAGCGAGCGACTTTGACCCCTAGAACTAACAACATGCTGTGGGCGAAAAAGGCACTGATCATTCGAATAGCAGAAGCCGCAACTGGGTCAATACTGGTTTGCATTACTGGCTTGGCGATAATGCCTCCCAATGCTTGGCACATTGCTGCGGTTAAGCCAAGTCCAATACCTACCCAGATGTTACCTTTAATGTCTTCCAAGACGTTATTCACTTGACCTCTTCGGCCAAAGAATATCGCCATCACCACGCCGCTAAATACCAATGATGCGCCCAGTAGTTCTATTGTGGTCATGACTTCGCTAAATAAGAAGTAGCCCAAGATGGCAGAGAACACGGCGTGGCAAGAGAAGAGTAACCCGGCTTGTCTTGGCCCCATACGATTCAAACACGCGAATAGAGCGGTATCGCCAATAAAAATACCAATCAGTCCTGAGGCCATCATTGGCGTTACATGTTCCCAAGAAACCGTTAACCAGCCGCCAGTTATCCAGGCCATTGTTGATAAGATCACGGCTGTGCAGCCCATACGCCAGCGGCTGTAAGAAAATGCGCCTAGGTGTTGTGCAGGAATGACCGAAATTAGGCTAGAAACTGCCCACAGAAAAGCGGCGCATAAAGCAAGCCATTCGTAACCCATGATGTGTCGACGTCCTTGTAGAGTAGAGGAGTCTTAATATGCACGAAATTTATGGGATGTAAAAGCCGCTCTGTAAGGGCAGTAGCTGGAGAGCAGCTCCATGACAACACGCTTTTTCATGGAGCTCTTCGATTAAAACAGTACCAAAACTGCGCCATACACGATAATTAGACCAATCAAACCGAGAATCAGGCCTACTTTCGCCATGTCTTTGCTCTCGATGAGGCCTGTTGAATAAGCCAAAGAGTTTGGTGGTGTGGAAACCGGTAAGATCATGCCAAGTGATGCGGAGAAGGCGACGACAACCAGTAAACCTTGTAGGCCACCAACCGCAATAAGGCTTGGCATGGATGTACCAATAGCGGCAGCAATAGGCATCAATAAGTTTGCCGTTGCGGTATTAGACATAAAGTTCGCCATTAACCAGCACACTACCGATAGGGCTAAAACAACGGCAAATGGTGATAGCAGGCTGTAATCAATGGCGTGCGCTAATGTTTCGGCTAAGCCCGTTTTGTCTAAGGCAATACCAATTGCTATACCACCGGCAACCAGCCATAAAACATCCCAGTTAATCAGCTTGAGTTCTTCTTTGCCCATAATGCCCGTTAAGGTGAAGACCGCAAGCGGGATAATCGCAACAACATACGTGTTCATGCCGTGCACTTTTGTCGTCATCCAAAGCACAATGGTTAGTGCAAAAGTGATGTAGACGACGATCGCGCGCCAGCTCCTTTTGAATGTACCATCTAGCTTTAGTTTCATTTCTGGTTCGCTAGACGGAAACAGCTTTTGCAACAAGAACCAAGCTACAGTGAGTTGTACCAACACAAAGGGTAGACCCATTGTCATCCACGATAGGAAGTCTATCGCGTTTTCTCCAGTGAGATATTGAAGCGCTATCGCATTAGGTGGCGTGCCTATCGGAGTCGCAATGCCGCCTGTATTCGCGGCAATTGGAATGCACAGCACCAGCGCTTTAATCCCTAAATCCCCTTTAGGTGCTGAAGCGACGATGGGGCCAAGCAGGGCTAGCATCATCACGGTCGTGGCAGTATTGGACATAAACATTGAAAAAACGGCGGTAATTAACATCAAGCCCAGCATGATGAACTTAGGTTGGGTGCCGAATGGTTTTAATAGTACTCGGGCGAGGTTGTTGTCGAGCTCGTATTTGGAAGCCGCAATCGCGAGAGCAAAACCACCCATAAAAAGAATAATGATCGGTGAAGAGAAGGCCGAGAAAATATCGGTGTAAGCAATTAACTCTCCTAAATCATGCCCCGCTGGTGGATTGCGAAATAGATGCAAACCTTTATCCGATATCATGATCAGTTCAAGAGCGATAATAAGAATGGACGTAGCAAAAACGGGAACCGGCTCGAGAACCCAAAGTAGGGCAGCAAGAAGAAAAATAGCTAACAGGCGATGCTGAATTAAAGTGAGATCGTCAATAGGAATAGCATCGATCGGCATCATCAAAACACCGAGCGGAATTAAAAAGCACACCAGCAATTTCGCCAACGTGTTTACACTCATCTTTGGCATTGGCTGCCCCTCTAAATATTCATTCTAAGCGCAGGATAATTGATTGTGGAATGAGGGTCTTAGAGGCAGGTATGAGTTTGAGAAATAGAGGCTAAATTTCGAACGGAGTTTTGCTTTTTATCAATAAAAAGAGCCCTGAATAAAGGGCTCTTAACGGTGTTTTACTCAATTTTTTAAGGCGTAAGGTGTGCCCATAACGGTTGGCTTACCGTTTTCCATGCTTGCGTCAAACTCAATCGCGTCTTTGGCAAACAGGTTAATAACAGTAGAACCCAGTTTGAAGCGGCCCATCTCTTCGCCTTTTTTCAAGATCACGGCCTTGTCACCCTCTGCTGGGTAATCCCATTTGTAGACAGTGTTTCCACGAGGCGGAGTGATCGTGCCAGCCCATACTTGCTCAATGCTACCAACAATTGTCGCACCAACAAGCACCTGTGCCATTGGACCAAACTCAGTATCGAAGATACACACCACACGCTCGTTACGTGCAAATAGGTTTGGTACGTTTTCTGCTGTCAGAGGGTTTACTGAGAACAGGTCACCTGGTACGTAAATCATTTGGCGCAGAGTGCCGTCACATGGCATGTGTACACGGTGGTAATCGCGCGGAGATAGGTACAATGTCGCAAAAGAACCATCTTTAAATTCGTCAGCTAAATTCGCGTCACCGCCCAGCAATTCTTGTGCTGAGAAGTGATGACCTTTTGCTTGGATAAGTTGACCATCTTCAATAGGGCCAAACTGGCTAACACAAGCGTCGGCTGGATGAGTGATGACGTTTTCGCCTTCAGAAATTGGGCGTGCGCCTTCTTTTAGCTCACGAACGAAAAACTCGTTGAACGTTTTAAAATGCTTAGGATCTGAGTGCTTTGCCTCATCCATATTCACATTGTATTGTTTGATAAACCAACGAATAACTGCTGTTGTTAGACCGCCAGCTTTTGCTGAAGCCAGTTTACCCATTAGGCGAGTGAGGCCGTGTTGTGGGATCCAGTACTGCAGTCCAACTTTAAACTTGTCCATCTTTAATTCCGATACTTCTGTTAGATTCGCGCTTTAGGGCGCGTGATGTTACTGAAATTTAATTTGCTTGTCAGTATTAGGTGAAGACTTTTTACACAGTTACAGCCTTAACTCAATTACAGATCGGCTTTTTTATTACGTGAATACTGACGATTTGCTTTGTTTTCAACCATGCTTTCCAAAATGCGATGATAGTTTTCAAAGCGAGTTTCGTTAATTTCCCCGTTCTCGACAGCTTCGCGTAGAAGGCAGCCTGGGTCATCATTGTGTTTACAATCTCGGAACTTGCAACCGCCTAAATATGGTCGAAATTCAACGAATGCTTTTGTTACTTCTTCTGCTTCCAAATGCCAAAGACCAAATTCACGTACTCCAGGTGAGTCGATCAAATCGCCACCCGTTGGAATGTGGTATAAACGTGCAGCCGTCGTGGTGTGTTGGCCCAAGCCAGAGTTCTCAGAGACTTCGCCTTCTTCCACTTCGCTCTCTAGTTCCGGCATTAACGCGTTGACTAAGCTGGATTTCCCTACGCCTGATTGACCAACAAAGATATTAATTCGATCACGCAGTAGGGTTTCTAGTTCAGCAATGCCTTCTCCAGACTTCTTGCTGACCAGAAGCACTTTATAGCCAATACGTTCATATTCTTTGAGCCATTCTTCATACATTGCACGGTCATCGGCTTCTAGAAGGTCGACTTTATTTAAGACCAACAATGGCGCAATATTCAGTGTTTCTGATGCAACGAGATAGCGGTCAATAATATTTAGCGATAGCTCTGGTAATACCGAAGAGACAATGACCATTTGATCAATATTGGCTGCAACGGGTTTTAGGCCATCGTAATAATCTGGACGAGTGAGCACTGAAGAGCGAGGTTCTACCGCTTCAACAACACCAGAGATGCCCGCCATAGACTCCAATCCTTCGCGCCATAAAACACGATCGCCAGATACTAGAGACTCAATACCACGGCGGAGGTTACAGCGTTGAATTTCGCCTGTTTCAAGGTCTTCAATGTCCGCGTGCTGACCAAAACGAGTGATCACGAGACCTTGCTTGCTGGCGCCTAGCATGTTTTCATCCCACTGGATGGAATCTTCTTGCTTCTTCAAACGCTTTTGTTGGTTGCTACGTACGCGTCGCACCTGACCTTTGGTTAACTTTTTCTTCTTTGCCACAATTCTGTACTTTATGTGAATTTACTCAAATGGTTGAGCCGTACTCTTGGCTCCGTGTATGAGTATCGTGTTTCTCGTATTTTGAGGTATAGTACCTCTTTTATCGATAAACAAATAGGCGGCGTAACCATGTCCTTTAGCGATCAAAACCTAATTTGGGTTGATTTAGAGATGACAGGGCTTGATCCTGAAACGCACAAAATCATCGAAATTGCTTCTATTGTCACGGATAGCGAACTAAATATTTTGGCTGAAGGTCCAGTGTTAGCGATTCATCAGCCGGAAGAAGAACTGGCGAAAATGGACGACTGGTGTACTAATACGCATACGGCAAGCGGTTTGGTGGAGCGCGTTCGAAACAGTCAAATCTCAGAACAAGACGCAGTCGCACAAACCATTGAATTTTTAGAAAAATGGGTGCCAAAAGGGGCGTCGCCAATATGTGGTAACAGCATTGGGCAGGATCGTCGCTTTTTATACAAGCATATGCCTGAGTTGGAAGAGTTCTTCCATTACCGATATGTTGACGTTAGTACTCTTAAAGAACTAGCACGTCGCTGGCAACCTGAGGTGCTAAATGGGTTCACAAAACAGGGAACACATTTGGCCTTGGACGACATTCGTGAGTCCATCGCAGAACTTAAGTACTATCGAGGTACTATTTTCAAGATTTAACTGTTAAGGTTGCGATCCAAATTGTTGTAATTTATATCGCTTTTGATTGCTTTTTCGTCGTTCAGTAAAAAAATAAAGTTTTTTTGAAGGAAGGACTTGCATCACAAAAAAATGCTCTTATAATTCGCAGCCCTAAACAGCGGAAACGTTGTTGATGCGACACTAGCTCAGTTGGTAGAGCGCAACCTTGCCAAGGTTGAGGTCACGAGTTCGAACCTCGTGTGTCGCTCC
>NZ_JAWOUX010000015.1:0-81588 GCF_033339595.1 Vibrio sp. 2096 | reverse complement strand
CGGATAAATTTGCATCAAAAGCGGTCAAAAGAGCACGTTATTTCTACAGTTCTCTGAATTTATCTGCGAAAAGAGCCACTTTTTCCCAATTGGTGTACTCCACCTCTTTGGTCGTATCAGTTTCGCCACCCGTCATCGACATAATGAACCTAATCATAGTTCTGTCGAACCAGCTGTAACGTGGGTAATAAAGTGCACCAGCAAAAACACCTATTAGCGTTGGTTTCCAAGGCGACTTAATTAGGAACTTGTGAATGTAGGCACTACCTTCAGGTGTATCCTTTCCTTGGTCCTCTTTACGAGCGGTTAGGTTTACGCAGAAAAATGCCACTTTATTTTGCTCCAATTGATTGAGGTTTCGCTCAATAAACTGGTATAGCTTTTTATTAAGATGGCCATAGCGAATAGAGGCGCCTATCAATACTCTGTCGTATTGGCTGAAGTCAATCGTCTCGACATTATGTAAATCCACCAGCTCACAATCGAAGTCTGGAAGTTGTTCATCTATATAGTGGAGAATTTTTTTAGTCTGCCCTTCGCGGGAAGAGTATAGAAATAATGCTTTTGCCACGATTTCCCCTTAGCTACGCCAAAACGTCGGCGTAAGTAGAATAAGTAAGGTAAAGATTTCCAAACGACCAAACAGCATAGAAACTATCAATACCCATTTTGCTTTGTCGTTAACATCACCAAAGTGCAGCGCTACTTCTCCCAAGCCAGGACCGAGGTTGTTCAGAGTCGCAGCCACCGCCGAGAACGCACTGAGCTCATCCATTCCTGTTGCAATCAACCCCAACATACAAACCACAAATACCAATGCGTATGCGGAGAAGAAACCCCAAACTGCATCGACAACACGTTGCGGTAGGGCACTGCCACCCACTTTGATGGTGTAAACCGCACGAGGGTGCACCAAACGTTTTAGTTCACGCGCACCTTGTAAGGTAAGAAGCAGGATACGGATCACTTTCATGCCGCCGCCTGTTGAACCAGCACAACCACCTATAAAGGAAGAGAACAATAACAGCACAGGTAAGAAGAGCGGCCAATCCGCAAAACCTGTTGTCGTAAAGCCCGCTGTTGTGGATATTGATACAGTTTGGAACAGAGCCTGATCGAAAGCATCGTATGTCGATGTGTAAGAGTGATGTTTCAGTAATAATAGAAAGCAAATGATAAATAGCAGCACTTGAATAAACAAGAAGGCGCGAAACTCAGGATCTTTCCAGTAATACTTGGGATGTACGCCACCTGATGCAAATGCAGCAAAGTGCAGTGTGTAATTACATGCAGATATAAGCAGAAAAACCACCGTAATCAGGTTAATCGCGTAACTATCAAAGTATCCGATGCTGGCATCGTGGGTAGAGAAGCCACCAATGGCAATGGTGGAAAAGCTGTGACTGATGGCATCAAATGGCGTCATACCAGCTAACCAAAAAGCCGAAGCACAGGCGATAGTCAGGCTCAAATAGATGTACCAAAGCGCCTTAGCAGTTTCTGCTATGCGCGGCGTCACTTTAGTATCCTTGACTGGACCTGGGATCTCGGCGCGGTAAAGCTGCATACCACCGATGCCAAGTACTGGCAAAATCGCCACCGCTAATACGATGATTCCCATACCGCCGAACCACTGCAGTAACTGTCGATAGAATAGAATCGCTTTAGGTAACTCATCCAAACCAACAATAACGGTCGCCCCGGTCGTCGTGAGAGCAGAAAACGATTCAAAAAACGCATCTGTCACTGAGACGTTCGGATTGTCAGCAATGAGAAAGGGGATCGAGCCTGCACTGCCAAGTACTGTCCAGAATAAGACGACAATAAGAAAGCCATCTCGAGCTTTAAGCTCGTGCTTATACCTGCGGTTTGGGTACCAACAAACGGCCCCACAAAACAGCAGAACAAAAAATGTCGTGACAAAAGGCACACCAGCACCATCTCGATAGATCAGCGCAACGAGTGCTGGCGCAAGCATAGTGACACTAAAGAGTGCGAGCAGTAGCCCGACGATTCGAATAATTGAACGAAATTGCATGGATAAATTGACTAGCGAAGCTGTCCCTGTTGCTTCCTGTTTTTCATTATTGTCCGTCTAGCGGAGTGACAATTGCCTTTGCCCCGCTTTTATTGATGATTGCTTGGGTAAACGCGCTCACTTCTCGAAGCTCAATTTCCACCACTAATACGACCTGATCGCTGTATTCAGCCTCGACTTCTATCGCACCAAATTGCGGCATGATTGATTGTGCGATAGGCATAAACCCATAGTCTAACGTTAGTCTGAGCTTTGTGGTTATTTTTTTCTCAATAGTTTGAAGCAGCTTGAGCGCTTGTTGAACCCCACCCCCATACGCTTTAACCAAGCCGCCTGTACCTAACTTGATTCCACCAGAGTATCGCGTGACCACAGCCGTGATCTCCCCCACCCCAGATCCAGACAGCTGCGCCAGGATTGGTTTGCCTGCCGTCCCTGAAGGTTCTCCATCATCACTAAAGCCCCACTTCATCGAATCTTCTGGTCGACCAGCAACAAAGCCCCAACAGTTATGTCTAGCATCAGCGTGTTTAGCTTTGATTTGATCAACAAATGCTTTTGCAGCTTCGATACTTGGCGTGTGTGCCAAATAAGTAATGAAGACGCTCTTTTTAATTTCTTCTTCAAATTGAGCGGGCTCTGCTGGAATCAGATAAGGCTTGTCATTCATAGGATTATGGATTCATGTCTATTTGCCTGAAGTCTATCACGAGTGTGATTTACCCGTCGCATAAGATCTGCCACAGCGCACAATGTTAAACACTTGTTTAAAAAATGTATTGAAATTAAACAATCCACGATCCAAACTAACCTTACTGGTCAAACCAGAACAAAAATAAAACGACTTCCTCGATACCTATTTGCCGAGGTACACGGCGTCGTTGAAATAGGTATACAGACAATCCACGATTGTATGTCATGGAGATAGACAATGATTTACCAAGCCGAAACCCTACAGGTAAAGGAAATACAAGATGGTATTGCAGAGCTAAGCTTCTGCTCTCCAAAATCCGTCAACAAACTCGACCTAGCGACATTAGAATCGCTAGATAAAGCTCTTGATGCGCTCATTGCCCATCAAGGCCTCAAGGGGTTGTTGCTCACTTCAGATAAAGACGCATTCATTGTAGGCGCAGACATTACCGAGTTTTTAGGTCTGTTTGCTAAAACGGATGCCGAGCTCGACCAATGGCTGCAATTTGCTAATAGCATCTTTAACAAATTAGAAGACTTACCCGTTCCGACCATCTCAGTGATCAAAGGCCACGCTCTTGGTGGCGGTTGTGAATGTGTGCTAGCAACAGACATGCGTATTGGTGACAAAACCACCAGCATCGGCCTACCAGAAACGAAACTGGGAATCATGCCGGGCTTTGGTGGTTGTGTACGCTTACCTCGCGTTATTGGCGCAGACAGCGCAATGGAAATCATAACCCAAGGTAAAGCATGCCGAGCTGATGAAGCATTGAAAATTGGCTTACTCGATGCTGTTGTAGAGACTGATGCTTTATACGAATCAGCACTACAAACTCTTAACTCTGCAATTAATGAGAAACTTGACTGGCAAGCACGCCGAGCACAGAAAACATCGCCTCTAACGCTGAGTAAGCTTGAATCAATGATGAGCTTCACCATGGCGAAGGGTCTGGTGGCACAAAAAGCAGGTCCTCACTACCCTGCCCCAATGACAGCCGTTATCACGATTGAAGAAGGTGCTCGCTTTGCACGTAATGAAGCGTTAGACATTGAACGTAAGCACTTCGTGAAATTGGCTAAATCGGAAGAAGCAAAATCACTCGTTGGCCTATTCCTTAATGATCAATACATCAAAGGCATTGCGAAAAAAGCAGCGAAGTCAGCAAGTAAAGACACGCAACGTGCAGCCGTATTAGGTGCAGGTATCATGGGTGGCGGCATTGCTTACCAATCAGCGCTAAAAGGTGTGCCAGTCTTAATGAAAGACATCGCGCAAGCGTCGCTCGACCTAGGCATGACTGAAGCATCTAAGCTGCTGAATAAACGCTTATCTCGCGGTCGCATTGATGGCTTTAAGATGGCGGGTATTTTAGCGTCAATCACACCGAGCTTACATTACGCAGGTATTGAAAACTCTGATGTGATTGTTGAAGCTGTCGTTGAAAACCCGAAAGTAAAAGCAGCAGTTTTGAGTGAAGTTGAGTCCCATGTCGGTGACGACACCGTTATCACCTCAAACACCTCGACGATTCCTATCAACCTATTGGCAAAATCACTAAAACGCCCAGAAAACTTCTGTGGTATGCACTTCTTCAACCCAGTGCATCGTATGCCTCTTGTTGAGATCATCCGTGGTGAGCACACCTCTGATGAAACCATCAATCGTGTTGTGGCGTATGCTGCGAAAATGGGCAAATCACCAATTGTCGTTAATGACTGCCCAGGGTTCTTCGTTAACCGCGTATTGTTCCCATACTTTGGCGGCTTCAGCATGCTACTTCGTGATGGTGCTGACTTTACGAAAATCGACAAAGTCATGGAGCGTAAGTTTGGCTGGCCGATGGGACCGGCGTACTTGCTTGACGTAGTCGGCATTGATACCGCGCACCACGCACAAGCTGTGATGGCTGACGGTTTCCCTGAGCGTATGGGTAAACAAGGTCGTGATGCGATTGATGCACTGTTCGAAGCAGACAAATATGGTCAGAAAAATGGTAATGGCTTCTACAGCTACACCATAGATAAAAAAGGTAAGCCGAAGAAAACCTTCTCCGAAGCGATCTTACCGGTACTTGCTGACGTTTGTGCCGATAAGCAGGACTTTGACGATCAGACCATCATTCAACGTATGATGATTCCAATGATCAACGAAGTGGTGCTATGCCTACAAGAAGGCATCATTGCCACTCCACAAGAAGCGGATATGGCACTGGTTTATGGTCTTGGTTTCCCTCCATTCCGCGGTGGCGTATTCCGCTATCTAGACAGCGTGGGTATTGCTGAATACGTTGAAATGGCAAAACAACACGCCGAGCTAGGTGCGATGTACCAAGTACCGCAAATGCTGATTGATATGGCGGCGAAAGGTGAAAGCTTTTACGGTGCACAACAGCAAGGTTCTATCTAAGGAGGGATTCTAAAATGACTAATCAAACAAGAAATGTTGTCGTAGTCGATTGTCTACGTACTCCAATGGGTCGCTCTAAAGGTGGTGCTTTCCGTCATACACGAGCAGAAGATCTATCTGCGCGCCTAATGAAAGGCATTCTTGCGCGTAACCCACAAGTGAACCCAAGCGAGATTGAAGACATCTACTGGGGCTGTGTACAGCAAACACTAGAGCAAGGCTTTAACGTTGCACGTAATGCCGCGCTACTCGCGGGCCTGCCGATTGAAATTGGCGCCGTGACGGTTAACCGCTTGTGTGGTTCATCAATGCAAGCGCTTCACGACGGTACACGTGCCATCATGACTGGCGATGCTGAAATCTGCCTAATTGGTGGCGTTGAGCACATGGGGCATGTGCCAATGAACCACGGTGTAGACTTTCACCCAGGTATGTCAAAGAACGTAGCAAAAGCTGCGGGCATGATGGGCTTAACGGCTGAAATGCTTGGTAAATTACATGGTATTAGCCGTGAGCAACAAGACGAGTTTGCCGCTCGCTCTCACGCTCGTGCGCACGCAGCAACCGTAGAGGGTCGTTTTAAAAACGAAATTCTACCAATTGAAGGCCACGCAGCAGATGGCACACTGTTCACTCTGGATTACGACGAAGTGATTCGCCCTGAAACATCCGTTGAAGGTCTATCTCAACTTCGCCCAGTGTTCGACCCAGCAAACGGTACAGTAACAGCCGGTACATCATCGGCTCTGTCCGATGGTGCATCAGCGATGTTGATCATGAGCGAAGAGAAAGCCAATGAGCTTGGTTTGAAGATTCGTGCACGTATTAAAGGCATGGCCATTGCGGGCTGCGATCCTTCTATTATGGGTTACGGTCCTGTACCTGCGACGAAAAAAGCGCTCAAGCGTGCCGGTCTTTCAATTGAAGACATGGATGTGGTTGAGCTAAACGAAGCATTTGCCGCGCAGTCTCTGCCGTGTGCTAAAGACTTAGGCCTGCTTGATGTTATGGATGAGAAGGTCAACCTTAACGGTGGTGCGATAGCATTGGGTCATCCACTAGGCTGTTCTGGTTCACGTATCTCAACAACGTTGATCAACCTAATGGAAGCGAAAGACGCGAAATACGGTCTGGCCACCATGTGTATCGGTTTGGGTCAGGGCATTGCGACAGTATTTGAACGACCATAACAGTTCAAGACGTTGTTGTAGTGATCGAGCCAACAATCATAAGCAAATGAACTAGTACTAAAATTTTTAGTATTACACTTAAGGGCGACAATTGATGTCGCCCTTTTTGTTTTACATCAAACATGCATGAAGAGCATACATTAAATGCTCAAGTTTCATTTTATTCATAGACAAAGAAGACATACACTTAGACCAGTTGATATCTTGCTGCATGTGACCCAGAGTCATGCTACCGCACAATCGGAGAACCTTATGTTTAATGCTCTAGTTCTAAATCAAGAAGACAAACGTACTATCGCTAACATCGAGCAAATCGATGAAACACAACTGCCTGAAGGCGACGTTCTGATTGACGTTGATTACTCATCGTTAAACTACAAAGACGGCCTTGCGATCACAGGTAAAGGTAAAATCATCCGTAACTTCCCGATGGTGCCAGGTATTGACTTAGCAGGTACGGTAGTAAGCTCAGAAGACGACCGCTACCAAGCTGGTGACAAAGTTGTCCTTACTGGCTGGGGCGTGGGTGAAAACCACTGGGGTGGTATGTCTCAGCGTGCTCGTCTAAAAGCAGATTGGCTAGTACCACTACCAAAAGGTCTAGACAGCAAGAAAGCAATGATGGTTGGTACTGCTGGCTTCACTGGCATGCTATGTGTTCAAGCACTGCTTGATGCAGGCATCAAACCTGAAAATGGTGAAATCCTTGTAACTGGCGCAAGTGGCGGTGTAGGCTCAGTCGCAGTAACGCTTCTAGCACAGCTTGGCTACAAAGTTGCTGCAGTGACAGGTCGTGTAGAAAAAAATGGCCCGCTACTTGAAAAACTAGGTGCTAGCCGCATCATCGACCGTACTGAATTTGAAGAACCAGCACGTCCACTTGAAAAGCAAGTATGGGCAGGTGCGGTTGATACTGTAGGCAGCAAAGTACTGGCTAAAGTATTGGCGCAAATGGATTACAACAGTGCAGTTGCAGCTTGTGGTCTTGCAGGTGGTTTTGATCTACCAACCACAGTGATGCCGTTCATCCTACGTAATGTTCGCCTACAAGGTGTGGACTCAGTAATGTGCCCAACAGAGAAACGTATCGCAGCATGGGAAAAGCTGGTCGAGCTACTACCAGACAGCTACTTCGAGCAAGCGTGTACTGAAGTTGCTCTTACTGAAGCACCGAAATATGCAGAAGACATCACCAACGGTCAAGTAACGGGTCGTGTGGTTATCAAGCTATAAACACTGACTCAGTGTAAACAGACGAAGAGCCGGCATTGCTGGCTCTTTTTTGTTAGCAGTTCAGTCCCATATCTTCGATACGTCTAGCTATCAGACGGCTACACTCTTCACGCACAATCGTTCTTAACCATTCTTGAGCGGGAGAATGCTCGCAACGCGCATGCCAAATCATCGAGTATTCAAACGGCGTGAATTGGAATGGTAACGGTTTCACCACCAAGTCATAACGCTCGGCAACCAGATACGCCAAGTCCGCTGGCACTGTGATGATAATTGGCAAGGTATCCATGATCGCCAATGCGGCTTCTAAATGATAAGCCCGCAGAACCATTTTACGCTTAGGTTTCTCCATCAAAGCTTGTTCGATCAGTGCCTTAACACCATCACTGATGGCGATCATGGCATGTGGATGACTCAGATAATCATCCAAGCTCATTTCTTTATTCGCTAATGGATGCTGTTTTGAAAGCATACACAGCACCCCCACTCGCCCCAACACTTCACTGCGTAGAGGCTCCACCGGGCCTGTCGGGCGACAAATCGCTAAGTCTGCACCTTCATAAGTGAGCTGATCTGATAAACGGTCGTGTTGCAGTGGTAAGAAGTTGAAAGACACGTTTGGCGCTTCTTGGTAAATTCTCGGCAAAGCGAACGGTAAGATCGTTTGCATGGCATAGTCGGTGGTCACGATGTTGAAAGTCTGCACGCATTGCAATGGGTCAAACTCAACCGGAGATAACAACTGACGTAAAGACTCTAATGGCTCGCCCAATGAGCGATCGATCTCTAACGCTTTCTGAGTTGGGATCAAATGCTGTCCCTGACGAGTAAACAGCGGATCTCCCAATAAGTCACGCAGACGACCAAGCACACGACTCATTGCCGATTGACTCAAGTTCAGACGTGTTGCTGCCTTACTGACACTGTTTTCCTCTATCAGTACTCGCAACGCAACCAGTAAATTTAAATCTCGGCGATAGATATCTTCCAGTTCCACGAATTAGCCACTTATTTTGTATGTGTTTGGGTAAATTGTACTCTTTAGGCAAAAAAAATCCCGCCTTTCAGCGGGGAAGCCCAAGAAAAATGGGGATAGTGTCGGAATGAAGTGTCGGTAAAAAATAGGTGAGCGTTATTAAAAGCATTCTGATCCAAGCAAGAAGCGCTAATTTTCTTGCTCAGATGCGCCAGACCATCTGCGCATCTCGATCCAAATCCCAATAATAGTGGCAACCATGCCTACAAGAGGCGTCAAAGAGGTGTCAGCTGGCGTCCTGAGTACCAATGCACAAAACGAGATAAAACACAGCACTGAGTAAATCGTAAGTCTGTCTAACGCTGTTAACATTGCCTCTCCCTTGCCAGTTGTTACCAAATTGTTAATTTAAGGTAAAACAAAAAATTCGGTTTGCCAAGTGGTTATTGAATATTTTTTCAACGAAAGTAAAATTCAACGCTCAGTTAGTTACGAGAATCACACTATGAGCTTTAATCCTGAACTGGCAAACAAGACATTAGAGGCGGAAGGACTGCGCTGCCCAGAGCCAGTGATGATGGTCAGGAAGACAATTCGCAACATGCAAGATGGTGAGATTTTGCTGGTCAAAGCAGACGATCCATCCACGACTCGAGACATTCCGAGTTTCTGCCGCTTTATGGACCACCAATTAGTTGCGGCACAAACGGAGCAAGTTCCGTATCAGTACCTGATCAAGAAAGGATTGGAATAATCTGGTCGAACTAAAAACGGCAGCCTATATTGGCTGCCGTTTGTTTATTCGTCGTATTCGAGTGTGCGAACTTCTGATTGGAGCTTGTTAAGTTGTTTCTTCATTGCCCGCATCTCTTCATGCATAGGAATGATGTGAGCGACACGAATCCACGCTTCTACTGTCAATCCAGTAAGAACGAACGATCCTGCTACAATCGGTAACCACATATCAGTTAGCACCATCGCTAGTAAACACAGCGCTAAACCAAAAGTGAATAAATAACTCTGACTCTTCGGGGACATCCCCATGTAACGTGTAAGCATAAACTTGCCCTCTCGCTATCATTCACACCATTAAACTACCATGACAAGTATGACACTTATATGTCATCCGTCACGCAAAGGAACGATTTAGAGTCAGAGTTTGAACTCGCGCAGCACGCCACTAATGATTGATAACTCACATCATTTCACGTGCAAAAAATCAGAACAGTGCAGCCCCTATTGCCAGAGCAATAAACAAAAATGCGGTGATTTTACGGATCAGCCCTAAAGGCATCTTGTCGGCCGACAATTTACCAATCAGGACCACAGGTACATTCGCCAGCAGCATACCGATTGTGGTACCGATAATCACCAAACTTAACGCATCCGCGTATTGCGCCCCTAAGATGGAAGTGGCGATCTGAGTTTTATCGCCTATCTCCGCAACGAAGAACGCGATAAAGCTGGCAATAAATGGGCCTCGATTAGAAATCTGCTCGTCATCATCCAGTTTGTCCGGGATCAGAACCCAAGCCGCCATCGCGACAAAACTGACCACCAGCACCCACTTTAAAATCTCAGGTGATAGATAGTCTGCGACAACCACACCTAACCATGCAGCCAAAGCGTGGTTGGCAATAGTTGCCAAAAAGATTGCTGCAATAATTGGGATTGGTTTTCGGTAACGACTTGCAAGTAATAGAGATAGCAATTGGGTCTTATCGCCAATTTCTGCTAACGCTACAGTAGTAATTGAAATAGCTAAAACGCTCACGACATGCTCATTGGGGCAGGGATTATTATTTTTAACCGAAGACAAACCTCACGCCCCTACCCCGGTTCGTGATGATTTGTCTAAGGTCTTGCTAAACTTGAAAGGCTTCAAGTCTCGAACGCCATGGTGATTTTGCACCAATTATGTTGACGGACGAACCAGATGAAACAGAAACTTCATCAGGTAAGCTACTCCCCAAAGACAGGCGCAATTCTAGCCACCTTTGTTGCGCTTCTCAAGAGCCAAAGCAGGCAAAAACTCCCTTTTAGGAAAAATACAGCAGATAACGCGGTAAAAATTCATTAAAGGAGAAAATCGCCCACGAATTAATCAAGATTAGCTCTACTCCCATGCTCAATATCTGGTTATACTAGATTGTTAATTTATTCAACCGTAATTACTCTTTATCGCCGTTGTTAGAGTTGAAAAACTCGGCATAGATGACGAATTAACGAGTAACAAGAGAATCGCGCGAACCTGACTTATGCAAAAATACGATATCAAAACCTTCCAGGGAATGATCCTCGCGCTGCAGGATTATTGGGCTCAAAATGGTTGTACCATTGTTCAACCGCTAGATATGGAAGTGGGTGCGGGTACCTCTCACCCAATGACCTGTCTACGAGCGCTTGGCCCAGAGCCAATGTCGACAGCTTACGTACAACCTTCACGTCGTCCTACTGATGGCCGTTACGGTGAAAACCCTAACCGTCTTCAGCACTACTACCAATTCCAAGTAGCGCTAAAACCATCGCCTGACAATATTCAAGAGTTGTACCTTGGCTCCCTTGAAGTTCTTGGTATTGACCCTCTTGTACACGACATCCGTTTCGTAGAAGACAACTGGGAAAACCCAACACTAGGCGCATGGGGTCTGGGCTGGGAAGTTTGGCTAAACGGCATGGAAGTGACCCAGTTTACTTACTTCCAGCAAGTTGGTGGTCTTGAGTGTAAACCAGTAACTGGTGAAATCACTTACGGTATCGAACGTCTAGCAATGTACATCCAAGAAGTAGACTCTGTTTACGACCTAGTTTGGAACATCGCACCAGACGGCAGCAAAGTGACTTACGGTGATATCTTCCACCAAAACGAAGTAGAGCAATCAACTTACAACTTCGAGCACGCAGACGTTGAATTCCTATTTGGTTTCTTCGAACAGTGTGAAAAAGAGTGTAAAGAACTACTTGAGCTTGAAAAGCCACTGCCACTGCCTGCTTACGAACGCATTCTAAAAGCTGGCCACGCATTCAACCTACTAGATGCGCGTAAAGCGATCTCAGTAACTGAACGCCAACGTTACATCCTACGCATCCGCAACCTGACGAAAGCAGTTGCAGAAGCATACTACGCATCGCGTGAAGCTCTTGGCTTCCCAATGTGTAAGAAAGAACAAGCGTAAGGGGTAGAGTAACATGGCAAAAGAATTTCTAATCGAGCTAGGTACAGAAGAGCTACCACCAACGCAACTTCGCACTCTAGCTGAAGCATTCGCAGCAAACTTCGAAGCAGAACTAAAAGGCGCTGAGCTTGCTCACGAAGGCGTGAAATGGTTCGCGGCACCTCGTCGTCTTGCACTTAAAGTAGCAGCACTAGCAGACAGCCAGTCTGACAAAGTTGTTGAAAAGCGTGGTCCTGCAGTTTCTGCAGCGTTTGACGCGGAAGGCAACCCAACAAAAGCAGCTCAAGGCTGGGCACGCGGTTGTGGCATCACGGTTGACCAAGCAGAACGCATGGTTACAGACAAAGGCGAATGGCTACTGTTCAAACAAGAAGTGAAAGGTCAGCCAACGTCTGAGATCGTCGTTGAACTTGCAGCGAAAGCACTAGCAAACCTACCTATCGCAAAACCAATGCGCTGGGGTAACAAAACAACTCAGTTCATCCGTCCAGTTAAGACGCTAACCATGCTAATGGGCAGCGACCTAATCGAAGGCGAGATCCTTGGTGTTGCTTCTGACCGCACTATCCGTGGCCACCGCTTCATGGGTGAGCAAGAGTTTACTATCGATTCTGCTGAGCAATACCCTGCGATCCTAGAAGAGCGCGGTAAAGTAATGGCAGATTACGAAGCGCGTAAAGCAATCATCCTAGCTGACGCACAAAAAGCGGCAGCAGCGGTTGGCGGTATCGCTGACCTAGAAGATGACTTAGTAGAAGAAGTAACGTCTCTGGTTGAATGGCCAGTAGTACTAACAGCGAAGTTTGAAGAAGAGTTCCTAAAAGTGCCTTCTGAAGCGTTGGTTTACACCATGAAGGGTGACCAGAAGTACTTCCCTGTTTACGATGAAAACAAGAAGCTACTACCTAACTTCATCTTCGTATCGAACATCGAATCAAAAGAGCCTCGTTACGTAATCGAAGGTAACGAGAAAGTGGTTCGTCCTCGTCTTGCTGACGCAGAATTCTTCTTCAACACAGACCGTAAGCGTCCGCTTATCGACCGTCTGCCTGAACTAGAGCAAGCGATCTTCCAAAAGCAACTGGGTACGATCAAAGACAAAACAGACCGCATCACAGAGCTTGCTGGCTACATTGCTGAGCAAATCGGTGCTGACGTTGAGAAATCAAAGCGTGCTGGTCTACTAGCAAAATGTGACCTAATGACCTCAATGGTATTCGAATTCACGGATACTCAAGGTGTTATGGGTATGCACTATGCTCGCCACGACGGTGAAGCAGAAGAAGTTGCAGTCGCACTGAACGAGCAATACATGCCTCGTTTCGCAGGTGATGAACTGCCATCTAACGGTGTTTCAACTGCAGTTGCAATGGCAGACAAGCTAGACACTATCGTAGGTATCTTCGGTATTGGTCAAGCGCCTAAAGGCAGCGATCCATTCGCACTACGCCGCGCATCTCTAGGTGTACTACGTATCATCGTTGAATACGGCTACAACCTAGATCTTGTTGACCTAGTAGCGAAAGCGAAGTCACTGTTTGGCGATCGCCTAACCAACGACAACGTTGAGCAAGACGTTATCGAGTTCATGCTTGGTCGTTTCCGTGCTTGGTACCAAGACGAAGGCTTCAGCGTAGACATCATTCAAGCAGTTCTAGCGCGTCGCCCGACGAAACCAGCAGACTTCGACCAACGAGTTAAAGCGGTTTCTCACTTCCGTGAACTAGAAGCAGCAGAGTCTCTAGCAGCAGCGAACAAACGTGTAGGTAATATCCTAGCGAAATTCGACGGCGAACTAGCAGCAGACATCGACCTAGCACTTCTACAAGAAGACGCAGAGAAAGCACTAGCAGAAAGCGTTGAAGTAATGACGGAAGCGCTAGAGCCAGCATTTGCTACAGGTAACTACCAAGAAGCCCTAAGCAAGCTAGCTGACCTAAGTGAACCAGTTGATGCATTCTTTGATAACGTAATGGTAATGGCAGACGACGAAGCACTTAAGAAGAACCGTCTGACACTACTGAACAACCTGCGTAACCTGTTCCTACAGATCGCAGACATTTCTTTGCTTCAAAAGTAATTCATTACTCTTCGAAGTGATTAAGAAATAAGTAAAAGGGAAGCAGATGCTTCCCTTTTTTGTTGCCTTCAAACCGATGAAGGTGACGCTTATTATTCATTTTGTGAACAAGACTAAAATTTGTAGGGTGAGACGCGTTTAACTTGTTGGTGTAGAGCTCGGATTGTAGAGGCACAGTTTTGCTATAACTGGACTGTTTATTCGGGGGAAGGACACAATGAAAAAAACAATTCTCGCACTCTCTATCGGTCTACTGAGCGCCTGCAGCCAGATACCAGAAAATGCCATCGTATTAAACGTTGGTGATGACACCGCTGTTTTTGAGGAAAACTCACAAGGCTTACTTGTCGCTGAGCAAAAACTCGAAAAAGGCAGTTATACCTTTACCATTGCTGACAGCAAGCAAAGCTGTGGCAGTAGCTTTGCCCTAGCAGAAGAAGATCGCATCAAATTCAATCGTCCATTAAAAATGGATAATTGCGCCACTGATGCACAAATGCTGCTGCGCATCTTCAAAGCCAATACCTATCAATTTACGCTCAATCCAACCACCAACGAACTGACGGTAAAAATTAAACCAAAACAAAGTCAGGACATCACCTACTCTTGCCCTGTCGCAACTGACACACCAAAAACCATCAACGTTGCTCAAACTTTTAATGATGGCACTGTCGTTCGTGATGCCTTAACCGAACAAGAAACCACTGTCGCCAATGGCAGCGTCACCATGCAACCGGGTCCTATGAGCCAAGGTCTATTGCTGCTAGAAGAAGTTGAACAGCAAGCCGACAAACCGTTCAGTTGGGACAATGCGACGGTGTACTTCGTCATGACCGACCGCTTCTACAATGGCAACCCAGACAACGACAACAGCTACGGTCGCAGCAAAGACGGACAATATGAGATTGGTACCTTCCACGGTGGTGACTTAGCGGGTCTGACGAAAAAACTCGATTACATCGAATCACTTGGTGTCAATGCTATCTGGATAACCTCACCACTGGAACAAATCCACGGCTGGGTTGGCGGCGGCGATAAAGGCGACTTTAAGCACTACGGCTACCACGGCTACTACCACCAAGATTGGACCAAGCTTGATGCCAACATGGGTACCGAAGATGAACTCAGAACCTTCGTCGATACCGCCCACAAGAAAGGCATCCGCGTGATTTGGGATGTAGTCATGAACCACACAGGTTATGCGACATTAGCAGACATGCAGGAATTCGGATTTGGTCAGCTTTACCTTGATGACCAAGAAGCTAAAGAAGTCCTTGGTGAAAAATGGACCGACTGGCAGCCAAAATCAGGACAAAGCTGGCACAGCTTCAACGACTACATCAAATACGGAGATAGCGAAGCGTGGGATAAATGGTGGGGCAAAGATTGGATCCGCACCGACATTGGTGACTACGATGCTCCGGGCTACAACGACATCACCATGTCTTTGAACTACCTACCGGATCTAAAAACCGAATCGACTCAGAAAACCGGACTACCAAACTTCTTCCGCAATAAAGACACCAATGCGCAAGATGAGCTACAAACCCCACGTGAACATCTGATTACGTGGTTATCCGATTGGGTGCGCGACTATGGCATTGATGGCTTCCGTGTCGACACTGCCAAACACGTTGAAATGGAAGCGTGGGCAGAGTTAAAAGCCAGCACCACCCAAGCGCTTGCTCAATGGAAGCGAAACAATCCGGACAAAGCCTTGGATGACCTACCTTTCTGGATGACGGGTGAAGTGTGGGCACACAGCGTGGTGAAGAGCCCATATTTCGATAACGGCTTCGATTCCATCATCAACTTCGAGTTCCAATCTGACGTAGCACCAAAAGCGCTGAAGTGTTTCGCTCAACTTGATAATGATTACCGCCGCTATGCAGAACGCATCAATACCGATCCTGAGTTCAACGTGTTGAGCTACCTATCTTCACACGATACACAGCTGTTTTGGTCAGCGCGCAGTCGCAGCTTTGATGACCAAGCACGTGCCGCGAATGCTCTGATGCTGGCTCCCGGTGCAGTACAAATCTATTACGGTGATGAGATAGCTCGTGATTTTGGCATTACTGGTTCAGACGCCCACCAAGGCACACGCTCAGATATGCCATGGGATAAGATTCATGGCGAGCGAGAAGATCTACTGAAACATTGGCAAAAGTTGGGTGAATTCCGTAAACGCCACCCAGCAGTTGCTCAAGGTAAGCACATCACTCGCAACCAAGAAGGTTATTACGCGTTTGAACGCCAATACCAAGACGACAAGGTGTTGATTGTTTACACCGGTGAGTAAATCACACTCTCTCCACCAGCAAGGGAAGCATAAGCTTCCCTTTTTTATTGTTCTTTTTGCCCTTGTGTCTCGTTCCTCTGGTCTGATGACGCACTTTTTTCTTTTTCGGCTTAATTCACACTTTGCGTTAATTACACATTGAGGTAAGGTCAAGGATTACTCGATAAGCCGATAAAACATCGGCATAAACATACACAAAGCAATCACAATGAATTAGGTATAAGTCAGCATGCAGTTCTCAAAGTTTGGTGAAAAATTTAATCAGTATTCAGGTATTACGCAGTTAATGGACGATTTGAATGATGGTCTGCGCACACCAGGTGCCATCATGCTCGGTGGAGGTAATCCTGCCGCCATTCCTGCCATGCTCGATTACTTTCACCAAGCCAGTGAGGAAATGCTCGCCAGTGGGGAGCTCGTCGCCGCCCTCGCCAACTACGATGGCCCGCAGGGTAAAGACGCGTTCGTCAAAGCGCTAGCTCAGTTATTCCGTGAAACTTACGGCTGGGATATTTCCGAAAAGAACATCAGCCTAACTAACGGTAGCCAGAGTGGCTTCTTCTACTTGTTCAACTTGTTGGCAGGTAAACAGCCAGACGGTTCGCACAAGAAAGTGCTACTGCCTATCGCACCTGAATACATCGGTTATGGTGATGCTGGCATTGATGAAGATATCTTTATCTCTTACCACCCAGAAATCGAGCTGTTAGATAACGGTCTGTTTAAATACCACGTCGATTTTGAGCAGCTAACCGTCGACGACTCTGTTGCGGCAATCTGTGCATCTCGTCCAACCAACCCAACGGGTAATGTACTGACAGACGAAGAAGTACGTAAGCTGGACAAGCTAGCACGTGAGAACAACATCCCGCTGATCATCGATAACGCCTACGGTCTACCTTTCCCGAACATCATCTTTGAAGATGTCGAACCGTTCTGGAATGAAAACACCATCCTATGCATGAGCCTATCTAAGCTTGGTTTACCGGGCGTGCGTTGTGGCATTGTGATTGCGAGTGAAGAAATCACGCAAGCATTAACCAATATGAACGGCATCATCAGCCTAGCGCCGGGCAGTGTTGGTCCAGCGCTGGCAAACCATATAATTGGCAAAGGTGATCTGCTTAAACTGAGTTCAGAGGTGATTAAGCCGTTCTACAAGCAAAAATCACAACGAGCGGTTGAACTGCTCCAACAAGCAGTTACCGATGAGCGATTCCGCATCCACAAGCCGGAAGGCGCTATCTTCTTGTGGTTATGGTTTGATGAACTGCCAATCACAACAATGGAACTGTACCAACGCTTGAAAGCGCGTGGCGTATTGATTGTCCCTGGTGAATATTTCTTTATTGGTCAGCAAGACGAGTGGGATCACGCGCACCAATGCCTGCGTATGAACTACGTTCAAGATGATGAGATGATGCAAAAAGGCATTGCGATTATCGCTGAAGAAGTGGAAAAGGCTTACCGCGAAGGTAAATAGACGGATTGAACTCAGCCGTTCTTCTCTTTGAAATTACAGCTTTAAAATAGCGGATTTGAAAACCCCAAACTAAAAAGAGCGCCCATATGGCGCTCTTTCTCATTCTATAACCGGGTGGTTAACTGATTAGTTGTTCTCAATCAGGTTGTTGCCACCGATAGCAATCTTACGTGGTTGCATGGCTTCAGGGATTTCACGAACTAAATCGATATGAAGCAGACCGTTTTCCATTGATGCACCCACGACTTTTACGTAATCCGCTAGCTGGAATTTACGTTCAAAATCACGTTCTGCAATACCTTGGTAAACGTAGTTTTTGCCTTCTTCTGCTTTACGTTCGCCCTTCACAATCAACATGTTTTCGTTTTGAGTCAGATCGAGCTGTTCTTCAGCAAAGCCAGCAACGGCCATAGTAATACGGTAGTTGTGCTCGTCTTTTTGCTCAATGTTGTATGGAGGGTAACCGCCAGAAGTATTTTTCGCTGTATTCGCTTCCATCAGGTTTAGCAGACGATCAAAGCCAATTGCATTACGGTATAGTGGTGAGAAATCTACATTACGCATAAATCTATCCTCTTAATTAAGCAATAGTCTTAGTTCAGATGAGTTCAATCCTACTGGCGTGTTTATGCAAAAACCAACGCCGAACTAAGAGATTCTTATCATTCCACTGGCCTTGGTTTGGCTCGGAGACATGATATTGAATCTAAAGGTTTAAGTTGTGTGCTAAAACGCCATATCCTCTTCTGAGCGATCTCGTTTTAGCGATTTCAGAGGGCTGGTCTTCTAGTCTCTAGCAAGCCAGTCACCCTCTTCATAACTAGATATAAGGTCGTCAAAAATGACTTTCAAGGGAAAAAACAAAAAATTTTTAAAGCATCCACTATCCCCTTGAACAGCTTAGTTCCTCATCACTTCGCGATCAGTGATAAAAAGCCCGCCGTTCTGGAGGGCTCAATCTACACTTTACTTGCGGGAGGATTTACGCGCTTTTACAACGCCCTTTTCTGCCGCCTTTTCCTGCTTTAGTTTGCGCTTTTCTTTTAGACTCAACTGCGGTTGTTTCTTTTCTTTCTTACTCATGACTTCACCTCTATTTATTGGCACAACAGACAACCACACAGCATTTTCTGAGCTGGTGGTTGCGATTGATGAACAATTTCAGTAATCACAAAGCAGCGTCGCTGATTAAAAATTTCCACTTCGAGCGCATCATTTTTAGCTCGACCTAATAGTCGAGACCCCAAATAAGAATCGACCGCGAGCATACCTGTCATGGGTTGCCCCTTGCGCGAGCTGACCAATGTCATGCGATATTGATAGGCGCGTTCAACATCCACTAAGCGAACCGTGTCCCCAACCGCAATACGAGTTCGGTTACGGCAATGGGCTTGTTGCTCGCAGGTTTCAAATAGCGATAACAACCTTAGTGGTGATTGATAGGTTAAAAAGCGACTGGTTAACCACCAAGTTCGCAGCGCCAAGCAGTACGCTGAGAACCAGCGTTCAAACATGATTATTTCCTTCTTAATGCCTTGTCTTACAAATAAATTCAGTGCATTGAACCGGAAGTGCATCACTTCCGGCTTAGTTCAGGAAAGTCATCACCATTTTCTTAGTCTCCTTATTCATCAGCTCTTCAGCACTATAGCGAGCAGAAAAAAGAAAGCAAAAACGCTCAAGCGAACAAAATGGCGAGAAAAAAAGAAAACAGAAATAAAATGGCAGGCTTGATCGGGTTGTTGGCAGTTAGTACCAGAAAAACATCCGCTTTAGCAGAAAGTGGCGATTTTAGCTGGTGGTACAACAAAAAAAGCAGCGATTTCTCGCTGCTTTTTACTATCACGAACAGTGTCGTTATACGTCTAGGTTCGCTACTTTCAGTGCGTTCTCTTCGATGAAGTTACGACGAGGTTCTACTTGGTCACCCATTAGCGTAGTGAACAGTTGATCTGCGCCTACCGCATCTTCAATCGTTACCTGCATCATACGACGAGTTTCTGGGTCCATGGTGGTTTCCCAAAGTTGGTCTGGGTTCATCTCACCTAGACCTTTGTAGCGCTGACGGCTTAAGCCACGCATTGACTCTTTCACTAACCAGTCAAGCGCTTCTGCAAAGTTTGCCACTGGCATAGTACGCTCACCACGTTTGATGTACGCGCCTTCTTCCAGAAGTCCATCAAGTGCTTCTGATAGATCAGCCAACTTGCGGTACTCTTTCGAGTTTAGGAAGTCGATGCTAATTGCATGTTCGTGCGTCACGCCGTGAGTACGAACCACAATCTTAGGCAAGTTTAAGCCTAGCTCTTCGTGCTGCTCAACTTCGTAGCTGTACTGGCTTGCACCCACTTCTTTCGCATTCAGCTGTTCAATAAGCTGCTTCGTCCAAGCTTCCACAACTGATGCGTCATGGCATTGCTCTGGCGTTAGGCGAGGAGTGTAAATCAACTCGTTTACCAAAGCACTTGGGTAACGACGGCTCATACGTTCCGCCAGTTTAATACCCGCATTGTACTGTTGAACAAGCTTCTCTAGTGCTTCACCTGCCAATGCTGGTGCTTCTGCGTTTACGTGTAGCGATGCGTTGTCCAGAGCCAATGATACTTGGTATTGGTTCATCGCTTCTTCATCTTTGATGTACTGCTCTTGTTTGCCTTTTTTCACTTTGTATAGTGGTGGCTGAGCGATGTACACATAGCCACGCTCGATAAGCTCTGGCATTTGACGGTAGAAGAAGGTCAACAGTAGCGTACGGATGTGCGAACCATCGACATCGGCATCGGTCATGATGATGATGTTGTGGTAACGAAGCTTGTCCGGGTTGTACTCGTCACGACCGATACCACAACCAAGTGCAGTGATCAGCGTTGCTACTTCTTGCGAAGACAGCATCTTGTCGAAACGCGCTTTTTCTACGTTAAGAATCTTACCTTTTAGCGGTAGGATTGCTTGGTTCTTACGGTTACGGCCTTGTTTTGCGGAGCCGCCTGCCGAATCACCCTCCACTATGTATAGTTCAGAGAGTGCCGGATCTTTTTCCTGACAGTCTGCAAGTTTACCTGGAAGGCCAGCTAGGTCTAGTGCACCTTTACGGCGCGTCATTTCACGAGCTTTACGCGCTGCTTCACGAGCACGTGCTGCATCGATGATTTTCGAACAAACCATCTTCGCTTCTGTCGGGTTCTCAATCAGAAACTCAGACAGTTTTTCACCCATTGCAGACTCAACAGCTGATTTCACTTCAGAAGAAACCAGTTTGTCTTTTGTTTGGCTTGAGAACTTAGGATCAGGCACTTTCACCGAAACAACCGCAGTTAGACCTTCACGCGCATCGTCGCCTGAAGTCGCTGTTTTCGCTTTCTTCGAGAAACCTTCTTTATCCATAAAGCTGTTCAATGTACGTGTTAGCGCAGCACGGAAACCAGCAAGGTGAGTACCACCATCACGCTGTGGGATATTGTTGGTAAAGCAGAAGATGTTCTCTTGGAAACCATCGTTCCATTGCATCGCCACTTCAACTGAAATGCCGTCTTCACGCTCAGAGTTAAAGTGGAAGATTTTTTCGATGATTGGCGTTTTGTTGGTGTTTAGGTGATCAACGAACGCTTGAATACCACCTTCATACATGAAGTGATCATGTTTGTCCGCTTCACGTTCATCAACCAATTTGATCGACACACCAGAGTTCAGGAATGACAGTTCACGCAGGCGTTTCGCCAGAATGTCATAGTGGAACTCAGTGTTAGAGAACGTCTCGGCACTTGGCCAGAAACGAATTTGTGTACCGGTTTTATCCGTATCACCCACAACGGCTAGTGGCGCTTGAGGCTCACCATGGCGGTAGGTTTGCGTATGGATATGACCACCACGATGAATCGTTAGCTCAACTTTCTCTGATAGTGCGTTTACTACTGAAACACCTACCCCGTGAAGACCACCCGATACTTTGTATGAGTTATCGTCGAACTTACCACCCGCGTGAAGAACCGTCATGATTACTTCTGCTGCAGAGACATTTTCCTCAGAGTGGATTTCTGTTGGAATGCCACGACCATCATCGCTAACGGAAACCGAGTTATCCTCATGAATTGTCACAACGATGTCTTTACAGTGACCTGCCAACGCTTCATCAATTGAGTTATCCACCACCTCGAAAACCATGTGGTGAAGGCCGGTGCCGTCGTCCGTATCGCCGATGTACATTCCTGGACGCTTACGTACCGCATCCAGACCCTTCAGTACCTTAATACTCGATGAATCGTAATTTTCAGACATGAGTTTCTCTCTTCTAGTTTGACTCTATCCTGCCATGTTCCACATGAAACAATTTACCGTTATCGTCCAACATATCGGCGATTTGGCTTTCAGTGATAGAGCTTACAAATACTTGTGCGCCCGTCTCTTTTAAGCAGTCAGCAAGACGCTTGCGACGTTGGCTATCTAATTCCGACGCGAAGTCATCAATTAGGTAAATGCATTGTTTACCGGCCATCTCTGTCAGGTGTTGCCCTTGCGCCACACGCAATGCACACACCATGAGTTTTAATTGACCGCGTGACAGAACATCTTCAACGGGCGTTCCGTTCACTTTAATGCGCAAATCAGCTTTGTTTGGGCCACTAAAGGTATATCCCAATGCCTGATCACGCTCAAAATTCTTTTCTAGTATCTCGTGGTATGGAGTGTCTTTATCCCAGCCACGATAATACTTCAATTGGATCTCAAATTCTGGCAAAAATGTCTGACAGATAGTTTCTGCGACAGTTTTCATCTGCTCGATGTAACTTGCTCGCCATTGGCTGATGTTTTCAGCCAATCCTGCCATTTCCTGATCCCAATAACTGAGCTCACGATAACTATTGGCGGTTTTCAACAACGCGTTGCGCTGCTTGTTCAGGCGCTTGAACCTTCCCCATGCTTGATAAAAAGCGGGCTCGGTATGAAACACGCCCCAATCAATAAACGCACGACGATGTTTAGGGCCATCTGTCAGTAAATCAAACCCTTCTGGGTGTATCAACTGCAGAGGCAGAACTTGTGCCAACTGCGCTAATTTTTGTCCAGATTGACCGCCTATTTTAACCTCTGTTGAGCCATCACGCTGCTTATTAATGCCGATAGGTAGCTCAAATTGATCCGAGTTCAAAAAACGACCATGAACAAACAGTTCGTCACACTCATTTTGTATCACTCGTCCGGTGAGAGAGCTCTTGAATGAGCGGCCATGCCCGAGCAGATAAACCGCTTCTAAGACACTGGTTTTACCGCTGCCGTTCGGCCCGATAAGAAAGTTAAAGCCTGCTGATAACTCAATATCACAGGCTTTAATGTTTCGAAACTGCTGAATGATGAGACGAGAAAGAGGCATTCAGTTGGCTTATAGACGAATTGGCATCACCACGTACATGGCACTGTCATCGTCGGCATTTTCAATCAACGCGCTAGCGTTAGCATCCGACATCGACACTCGTACATTTTCACAACGCAACGTGTTCAGAACATCAAGCACATAGCTTACGTTAAAGCCGATTTCGATGGCGTCACCTTCAAAGGTTACATCAAGCATCTCTTCCGCTTCTTCTTGTTCTGGGTTATTCGCGGTTATGCGCATTTCAGTATCAGCCAGATTCACACGCACGCCACGGAATTTTTCGTTGGAAAGAATAGCAGCACGAGAGAAGGCTTGGCGCAACTCGTCACAACTTGCTATTAGTGTCTTATTGGTGCTCTGAGGCAATACACGGCGGTAGTCAGGGAAACGACCATCAACCAACTTAGAGGTAAAAGTAAAGTTATTCACCTCAGCACGAACATTGGAGCTACCGATCTGAAGTACTACGGGCTGCTCTGGCGCATCCATCAACTTTACTAATTCTTGCACACCTTTGCGTGGCACGATGATTTGCTTCTGCGCAAAGTCCGCACCTAGCTGAGTTTGCGATACCGCCATACGGTGGCCGTCCGTCGCTACGCTGCGTAGCGTGGTGCCGTCAATTTCAAACAACATGCCGTTGAGGTAGTAACGAACGTCTTGATTCGCCATCGAGAACTGAGTTTTGTCGATCAGCGTACGTAAATCAGCTTGGCTCAGTGATACTTCCACTTCACTTTGCCAGTCTTCAATATTAGGGAAATCGTTCGCAGGAAGCGTTGCCAACGAGAAACGGCTGCGACCAGAGCGAACTTGTACGCGATCACCTTCTAATACAAATGTGATGATCGCATCGTCCGGTAAACCACGACAGATATCGAGAAACTTACGCGAAGGAACGGTAATGCTGCCCGCTTCAAAATCACCTTCTAGCGTCACTTTGCTTACTAACTCTACTTCAAGATCGGTTGCCGTCATCGACAATACGTTCTCTTCTACTTTAAGAAGTAGGTTACCCAGGATTGGCAGAGTTGGTCGGCCACCTAAAGCGCCCGAAACCTGCTGTAGCGGTTTGATTAAATGACTACGTTCAATGGTAAATTTCATGCTTGGCTCTTTACGCTGTCAGCTCAATAAATGATTTGCTTAGAATACCGTTATTCTAACCGATTACGAAGACAGGGTGCGAATCAAGTTAGAGTAATCTTCTTTAATGTCGTGGCTCTCTTCACGCAGCTGCTCAATCTTGCGACAAGCATGAAGTACGGTCGTATGATCGCGGCCCCCAAACGCATCGCCAATTTCAGGCAGGCTATGGTTGGTTAGTTCTTTTGCTAACGCCATAGCCAGCTGACGAGGACGCGCTACAGAACGAGAACGACGCTTAGACAGCAAGTCCGCCACTTTAATCTTGTAGTATTCCGCCACGGTCTTTTGAATGTTATCGATCGTCACCAGCTTCTCTTGTAGAGCAAGCAGATCGCGCAGCGCTTCACGAACAAAATCAATCGTAATTGGACGACCAGTAAAGTTCGCGTTCGCGATAACACGGTTCAGTGCACCTTCGAGCTCACGAACGTTCGAACGCAGACGCTTGGCAATGAAGAATGCCACTTCATCAGCAAGGTGGATTTGGTGATCTTCAGCTTTTTTCATCAAGATCGCCACACGCGTTTCAAGCTCAGGTGGCTCGATCGCAACAGTAAGACCCCAACCAAAGCGAGATTTAAGACGATCTTCAACGCCATTAATTTCTTTAGGATAACGGTCAGACGTTAGAATGATCTGCTGATTACCTTCCAATAGTGCGTTGAAGGTATGGAAGAATTCTTCTTGTGAACGTTCTTTATTAGCAAAGAATTGGATGTCATCGATAAGGAGTGCATCCACACTGCGGTAGTAGCGTTTGAATTCTTCAATCGCATTGTTTTGCAGCGCTTTCACCATGTCTTGCACAAAACGCTCTGAGTGCATGTAGACCACTTTTGCGTTCGGGTTGTTATCCACAATCGCGTTGCCCACCGCATGCAACAAGTGTGTTTTACCCAAGCCCGTGCCGCCGTATAGGAACAGCGGATTGTATGCTGCACCAGGATTATCCGATACCTGACGCGCCGCAGCCAAACCCAGTTGGTTCGACTTACCTTCAACAAAGTTGTCGAACTTGTGTTTTGGGTTCATGTTTGAGCGGTGATTGATAGCCGCAATCGCTTGAGCGTCGTCATCCCAGGTTTTGTGTACTGGCTTACGCGCTTGTAATTGTGCAGGTGCAGATGACTCGGCAGCCACATCTGCAGGCGTACGTGTCGGCGCTGGTTTTGGAGCAGAGACAGGTCGGCTCCCCACTTCAAAGCGTAAGTTAGGAATATCGCCACCGCAGTATTCCTGCAGTAAGCGAGTAATATTGTTCAGATACTTATCACGCACCCAGTCCAACACAAAGCGGTTTGGCGCGAATAGAGTGAGAGTATTGTCATTGAGCTCCGCTTGTAGCGGACGAACCCACATGCTGAATTCTGTAGCTGGTAGCTCTTCTTGAAGCTGCTGCAAACATTGCAGCCAAAGCGAAGATGACACGGTGCCCCCACTGAGTAATTGAATTATCGGAAAAGACTAGCAATTTTACCTGTTGATAACCAAGATCGCCAGCGATTGATCGACGATCCAGTGAATAAGATCCAAGTTATTCACAATTATTTCTGCAAACTTGATGAGATCAACACACCTTGCCCCAAATTTGCCCACACAACGATCCACAATTGGGCAAAATTCACAAGATCGAGCGATTGGTGATAAGTCTGTGTATTATTTTATTCCCAATGTTGATTTTGTCGATCATTTCGCTAGGTTCAGTTCGCATTTTCGTCACATTTAACATTCTTCTTCTATTATCTAATAACTCACAGGTCTAGGTTATTGCTCTTGGTTATTTATTTAATTGAGCTAACTAACAGTAGTATTTCCAACCATAAAATTATGGAGATGTATTATGAAAAACTGGATTAAGGTTGCCGTTGCAGCCATTGCACTGTCGGCAGCAACCGTACAAGCCGCTACTGAAGTCAAAGTTGGTATGTCAGGTCGCTACTTCCCGTTTACTTTTGTAAAGCAAGACAAGCTACAAGGCTTTGAAGTCGACATGTGGGATGAAATCGGTAAACGTAACGATTACAAAATCGAATACGTAACAGCCAACTTCTCTGGTTTATTTGGTCTTTTAGAAACTGGTCGTATCGATACGATCTCCAACCAAATCACCATGACTGACGAGCGTAAAGCTAAATACCTATTTGCTGACCCTTACGTTGTAGATGGCGCACAAATTACCGTGCGTAAAGGCAACGACAGCATCAAAGGTGTTGACGATCTTGCGGGCAAGACCGTTGCGGTGAACCTAGGCTCTAACTTTGAGCAACTGCTGCGTCAATACGACAAAGACGGCAAGATCAACATTAAAACGTACGACACAGGTATCGAACATGACGTGGCGCTCGGTCGTGCAGACGCGTTTGTAATGGATCGTCTTTCTGCGTTAGAGCTGATTAAGAAAACTGGCCTTCCTCTGGAATTGGCAGGCGAACCGTTTGAGACCATTCAAAACGCATGGCCTTTCGTTGACAACGAGAAAGGTCGTAAGCTGCAAGAAGAAGTAAACAAAGCACTGGCTGAGATGCGCGCAGATGGTACAGTAGAGAAAATTTCCGTGAAGTGGTTTGGCGCTGACATCACGAAATAAGAACTCTTTGTACTTTAGGCCGCAAAGTGGTATCACTCTCGGACTAAAATAAACTTACGTAAAGGTGGAACTTGTTTTCCACCTTTTCTTTTCTCTAGCCTTTAGGTAAGCCGTATGGGATTTGACTTTAATTACATGTTGGAACTGCTGCCGATATTGCTGAAATATCTTGGCACAACCATGGAAATGGCGACATGGGGATTGGTGTTTTCGCTGATTTTATCCGTCATTTTAGCCAATATTCGCGTATTTAAACTGCCAGTTCTGGATCAATTAAGCCAACTGTACATCAGCTTCTTCCGTGGCACCCCACTGTTGGTTCAGCTTTTCCTGCTCTATTACGGCTTACCGCAAATTTTTCCATTGATGGTCGGTATCGACGCCTTTTCAGCAGCGGTTATCGGTTTAACGCTGCACTTTGCCGCTTATATGGCGGAAAGTATTCGTGCCGCCATTATTGGCATTGATCGCAGCCAAATGGAAGCGAGCTTATCGGTCGGTATGACGACATCCCAAGCAATGCGCCGAGTGATTTTACCTCAAGCAACGCGTGTCGCACTGCCTTCATTGATGAACTATTTCATCGATATGATCAAGTCAACGTCTCTTGCTTTCACGCTTGGTGTGGCCGAAATCATGGCGAAAGCACAGATGGAAGCCTCATCAAGTTTCCGTTTCTTTGAAGCTTTCCTTGCGGTTGCTCTTATTTACTGGGGCGTGGTGGTGATTCTGACTCGCGTACAAATCTGGGCAGAAGCAAAACTGAATAAGGCGTACGTACGATGATTAAGTTAGAAAATATTCACAAACGTTTTGGTGAGACTGAAGTGCTGAAAGGCATCGACCTCGATATTAAGCAAGGTGAGATCATCGTGATTATCGGCTCAAGTGGTACGGGTAAATCAACCTTGCTGCGTACGGTGAACTTTCTAGAACAAGCAGATGAAGGTCGTATCACGATAGATGACATCTCCGTTGATACTCAAAAACACACTAAAGCCGAAGTATTAGCGCTGCGTCGTCGAACTGGCTTTGTGTTCCAAAACTATGCCCTGTTTGCCCACATGAATGCGCGCCAGAACATTGCCGAAGGTCTAGTGACCGTTCGAGGTTGGAAAAAAGCCGATGCTCTCAAACGAGCGCAACAAATTCTGGATGACATCGGTCTTGGGGATAAAGGCGATAGTTATCCAGCGGCATTGTCTGGCGGCCAACAACAACGTGTGGGTATCGGCCGAGCGATGGCGCTGCAACCAGAACTGCTGTTGTTTGACGAACCAACTTCTGCGCTGGATCCTGAATGGGTCGGTGAAGTTCTCTCATTAATGAAGAAGTTAGCTAATCAGCATCAAACCATGCTGGTGGTGACGCACGAGATGCAATTCGCGAAAGAAGTAGCTGATAGAGTGATCTTCATGGCGGAAGGCAATATCGTTGAGCAAGGTTCTCCACAGGATATCTTCGATAATCCACAAGATCCTCGTTTGAAAAAATTCCTTAACCAAGTAGGAATAGAGTAACGATCAAGCATCAGGATCGATTGATCCTTGAGATTTTACTCACACTACGTATAATCGCCCGGCCGGAATTTCGTACTCATTGAGTCATTGACACATTATGTGAGTGTGATTACAATTCCGCCTCTTTGTTGAGAGGCGTCGGTTGTCCTTCTCTATATAAAGAGCTTCTTTATGTAAGAAAGCAAATACCCACGCCGGGTTTAACAAGAACCTAAAACTACTGATCAGTAAAGGTAATTATCATGAAACGCACTTTTCAACCTACAGTTCTAAAGCGCAAGCGTACTCACGGCTTCCGTGCTCGCATGGCAACTAAGAACGGTCGTAAAGTTATCAACGCACGTCGTGCAAAAGGCCGTGCGCGCCTATCAAAATAATCGCTAGTTTATTTTGAACACGTACGCGTTTAATCGGGAGTTACGTTTGTTAACTCCCGAGCATTATCAAAACGTCTTCCAGCAAGCTCATCGAGCTGGCTCGCCTCATTTCACCATCATTGCTCGCAATAACAAACTTTCTCACCCACGATTAGGTTTAGCGGTTCCCAAAAAGCAAATCAAAACGGCTGTCGGTCGTAACCGATTTAAGCGTTTGGCTCGTGAAAGCTTTCGTAACAATCAACATCAGCTTCCAAACAAAGATTTTGTTGTGATTGCAAAGAAAAGCGCGCAAGATTTAAGCAATGAGGAAATTTTTAAGTTGTTTGATAAGCTATGGCAACGCCTGTCTCGCCCTTCACGTGGATAGCCATTGGGCTCGTTTATCTGTATCGCTGGTTTATCAGCCCTTTGATTGGTCCTCGTTGCCGGTTCACACCAACCTGTTCCACTTACGCGCTAGAAGCTTTGAGAGCTCACGGTTTTGTAAAAGGATGTTGGTTATCAGGCAAACGTCTATTAAAATGCCACCCTTTGAATGAAGGGGGGTATGACCCCGTTCCACCAGTCCAAAAACAAGACAGAGATAACTAACGATGGATTCTCAACGTAATATCCTGCTCATCGGTTTGGCCCTGGTTTCTTTTTTGCTGTTTCAACAATGGCAAGTTGCAAAGAATCCAGAACCTCAAGCAGTTGAACAGGCTCAATCAAGCAGCACCCTACCTGCACCATCTTTTGCTGATGAACTTGACCCAGTTCCTGGTCAACAGCAAGCTTCTGCAAAAACTATCACAGTAACGACTGATGTTTTAACTCTGTCGATCGACACCGTTGGTGGCGATGTGGTACATGCCAACCTTAACGAATACTCTGCTGAGTTAGATTCATCAGATTCCTTTGTTCTGCTTAAAGACGCTCAAGGTCACCAATTTATCGCTCAAAGCGGTCTAGTGGGTCCTCAAGGTATCGACTTGAGCAGCACAAATCGCCCTCACTACAACGTAAGTGCAGACAGCTTCACAATGGCTGACGGTCAAGATGAACTTCGCGTTCCGATGACATTCACTGCAAACGGCATCGAATACACCAAAACTTACATCTTTAAACGCGGCAGCTACGCGCTTAATGTTGAATACGATGTAGTGAACAACTCAGGCAACAACGCAACATTTGGTATGTACGCTCACCTACGTCAAAATCTAATGGACGATGGTGGTAGCATCACAATGCCTACTTACCGTGGTGGCGCATACTCAACAGAAGATACGCGTTACAAGAAGTACAGCTTTGATGATATGCAGGATCGCAACCTGTCTCTTAACCTAGCCGATGGCCAAGGTTGGGCAGCAATGATTCAGCACTACTTTGCCGCAGCTTGGATCCCACGTAACGAACCAGGTACTAACCTATACACTCGTGTAATTGGCAACCTCGGCGACATCGGCGTTCGTATGCCGAACAAAACTATCGCAACAGGCGATCAGGCTAAGTTTGAAGCAACACTTTGGGTTGGTCCAAAACTGCAAGATGAAATGGCAGAAGTGGCACCTAACCTAGACCTAGTAGTGGACTACGGCTGGTTATGGTTCATTGCGAAGCCTCTTCATATGTTGCTTTCATTCATCCAGAGCTTTGTTGGCAACTGGGGTGTGGCAATCATCTGTCTGACCTTCATCGTTCGTGGTGCAATGTACCCACTAACAAAAGCGCAATACACGTCTATGGCGAAAATGCGCATGCTACAGCCTAAGCTGCAAGCAATGCGTGAGCGTATCGGTGATGACCGTCAGCGCATGAGCCAAGAAATGATGGAACTGTACAAGAAAGAGAAAGTGAACCCACTAGGTGGCTGTTTACCTCTTATCCTACAGATGCCTATCTTCATCGCGCTTTACTGGGCACTAATGGAATCGGTTGAGCTACGTCACTCTCCATTCTTCGGTTGGATTCATGACCTTTCAGCGCAGGACCCTTACTACATCCTGCCTCTACTGATGGGTGCGTCAATGTTCCTAATCCAGAAGATGAGCCCGACAACAGTAACGGATCCAATGCAGCAGAAGATCATGACCTTTATGCCGGTTATGTTTACCTTCTTCTTCTTGTTCTTCCCATCAGGTCTCGTTCTGTACTGGTTGGTGTCGAACATCGTAACGCTTATCCAGCAAACTCTGATCTACAAAGGATTAGAGAAAAAAGGCTTACACAGCAAGTAACCTTTTAGGAAATGATTGAGAAAGGCGGCCAAAAGGTCGCCTTTTTGTTTTTGGCTGATTACAATTCAGCTAATTAATTGTGATGGCTCCCTAGGTATCTTCCCTATAGCCCAGCTCAAAAGGCAAAATTATGACTACAGATACGATTGTCGCTCAAGCGACCGCGCCTGGTCGTGGCGGTGTCGGTATTATTCGAGTTTCTGGCCCTAAAGCCAACCAAGTGGCGTTAGAAGTCACTGGCAAAACACTAAAGCCCCGCTACGCAGAGTACCTGCCGTTTAAGTCAGAAGATGGCACTGTGCTTGATCAGGGCATCGCACTGTACTTCCCTAACCCATACTCATTTACCGGTGAAGACGTACTTGAGCTGCAAGGCCATGGCGGCCCTGTCGTGATGGATATGCTGATAAAACGCATTCTAGGTATAGATGGTATTCGAGCTGCTCGCCCTGGTGAGTTCTCTGAACGCGCATTTCTGAACGATAAGCTCGACCTCGCTCAAGCCGAAGCGATTGCAGACCTCATTGATGCCAGTTCTGAAGAAGCAGCAAAATCGGCGCTGCAATCCTTACAGGGCGCATTTTCAGGCCGTATTAATACCTTAGTTGAGTCGCTGATTCATTTGCGTATCTATGTTGAAGCAGCCATCGACTTCCCTGAAGAAGAGATCGACTTTTTGGCCGACGGTAAAGTGGCTGGTGACCTACAAGCCATCATCGACAACCTAGATGCGGTGCGCAAAGAAGCTAACCAAGGCGCTATTATGCGTGAAGGGATGAAAGTCGTGATTGCGGGTCGCCCAAATGCGGGCAAATCAAGCCTACTGAACGCGCTATCGGGTAAAGAATCTGCAATCGTAACCGACATCGCAGGAACCACGCGTGATGTACTGCGTGAGCATATCCATATTGATGGCATGCCACTACACATCATTGATACAGCAGGTTTGCGTGATGCTTCCGATGAAGTAGAGAAAATCGGTATCGAACGCGCGTGGGATGAAATAGCCCAAGCAGACCGCGTGTTGTTCATGGTGGATGGCACGACAACCGATGCCACCGATCCGAAAGATATCTGGCCAGATTTTGTGGATCGCCTACCAGACAACATTGGCATAACTGTGATCCGTAATAAAGCGGATCAAACGGGTGAAGATATGGGGATCTGCCACGTCAATAACCCTACTCTTATCCGTTTGTCAGCGAAGACTGGTGCAGGGGTTGAAGCTCTGCGCGATCATCTCAAGGAGTGTATGGGCTTCTCTGGCAACAGTGAAGGTGGGTTTATGGCTCGTCGTCGTCATCTCGATGCATTAGAACGTGCCGCACAGCACCTTCAAATAGGCCAGGAGCAGCTTGAAGGCTATATGGCAGGTGAAATATTGGCTGAAGAGCTACGCATCACCCAACAACATCTCAATGAGATTACCGGTGAGTTCAGTTCTGACGACTTACTGGGACGAATCTTCTCTTCATTCTGTATCGGGAAGTAAATAATCGAACGCGCGGTGCTGAGCTTAACTCACACCGCGTTTCTTTTTGTACGGCAAGCCATCCATGAGCTTTAGCCGTCGCATTCAATAAGGAAGAAGTATGATCCACATTATTACAGGCAGCACGTTAGGTGGCGCAGAATACGTAGGGGATCACCTGAGTGATCTATTCAACGAGAATGGATTTGAAACAACGATCCACAACCAGCCTTCCCTCAGTGATATCGAAAATCAAGGTACGTGGTTGGTGATCACCTCTACACATGGAGCTGGTGAGTATCCTGATAATATCCAACCTTTTATCGCAGCATTACAAAATACACCGCCAAAAATGACTGATGTAAAATTTGCGGTGATTGCGATTGGTGACTCTAGCTACGATACGTTCTGTGCCGCTGGTCAACACGCTTATGATTTATTAGAGGATATTGGTGCAACCCCTCTCGCAGATTGCTTTAAAATCGATGTACTGAGCCATGATGTGCCAGAAGACGCCGCAGAGATGTGGTTAAAAGAGAATATCGAACGTTTTTAAACTCACGACTTTCCCTTCAACAGAGTCGAAATTCGACTCTGTTTTCTCCCATGTGAATAACTCCCACCAAATTATTTTGTTTAACCGCTCAAAAACCAACCAAACAGACTGTGGATAACTACAATAAGATCCAGTGATTTTCCTTTAGTTATCCCAATAACAACTTTGATCAATTTTACCCCCTGTGTATAACCACCACTTTTGATCCCAGGTAATCCTCGATCTGATCCAATCATGATCACAAGATATAATCCAAAGAAGATCCATGATCTTGTTGATCATTTTTAGGTTATCCACAGAAACGGTCGATCCTAATAGTAGATCTAATAAAAGATCATATATATAGATCTTATATATATTTATCTTGAAGCTTAAAACGGATAAAACGAGAAAACGTTTTTCTCTCTGGCATAAAGCAGGTAAAATACGGCTCCTTTATCTGTCCATTAAATCCCTTTGAATACCTGAGGTCAGTTCATGCTTTATCACGAAAACTTTGACGTCATTGTTGTCGGTGGCGGACACGCAGGAACGGAAGCCGCGCTCGCATCTGCACGCACAGGACAAAAAACGCTTCTCCTTACCCATAACATCGATACATTAGGCCAGATGTCTTGTAATCCGGCGATCGGTGGTATTGGTAAAGGTCACTTAGTAAAAGAAGTAGATGCTATGGGCGGTTTGATGGCTGAAGCCATCGACCATGCAGGTATTCAGTTTCGTACACTAAATGCCTCCAAAGGTCCTGCAGTACGAGCAACTCGAGCTCAAGCCGATCGCGCTCTGTACAAAGCGTACGTTCGTAATGCATTAGAAAATGCGCCTAACTTAACGTTGTTCCAGCAATCAGTTGATGATCTGATTGTTGAACAAGATCGCGCAGTTGGTGTGGTAACTCAAATGGGACTTCGCTTCCATGCGAAAGCCGTTGTGCTAACCGTGGGTACCTTCCTTGGTGGTAAGATCCACATAGGTATGGAAAGCTCGTCTGGTGGTCGTGCCGGGGATCCACCATCGATCGCATTAGCGGATCGACTGCGTGAACTGCCGTTCCGTGTGGATCGTTTAAAAACAGGTACTCCACCGCGCATTGATGCTCGTACTGTTGATTTTTCAGTGCTAGAAGCTCAGCATGGTGATAACCCAACGCCTGTATTCTCGTTCATGGGCAAACGTGAACAGCATCCGCGTCAGATTCCATGTTTCATCACCCACACCAATGAACAAACTCACGATGTGATCCGTAGTAACTTGGATCGCAGTCCAATGTACGCAGGTGTGATTGAAGGTATTGGTCCGCGTTACTGTCCGTCTATAGAAGACAAAGTGATGCGTTTCGCTGACAAAAACAGCCACCAAATCTTCATTGAGCCAGAAGGCCTAACCACGCACGAGTTATACCCTAATGGTATCTCGACCAGCTTGCCATTTGATGTGCAAGTACAAATCGTGCGCTCAATGAAAGGGTTTGAAAATGCACACATCGTTCGCCCAGGTTATGCGATTGAATATGATTTCTTCGATCCACGTGATTTGAAGCAAACGTACGAGACGAAGTTCATCCATGGTTTGTTCTTTGCTGGCCAGATTAATGGTACGACTGGCTACGAAGAAGCCGCAGCGCAAGGCTTGATGGCCGGTCTAAACGCAAGCTTGTTTAGCCAAGACAAAGAAGGCTGGAGCCCACGTCGTGACCAAGCTTACATGGGCGTGTTGATTGATGACTTATCGACCATGGGTACCAAAGAGCCGTACCGCATGTTCACTTCTCGTGCGGAATACCGCCTGCTACTTCGTGAAGATAATGCCGATTTGCGTTTAACGGAAAAAGCGCGCGAGCTAGGCTTGATTGATGATGTTCGTTGGGCTCGCTTTAACGAGAAAATCAACAATATGGAAACGGAGCGTCAGCGTTTGAAAGCAACGTGGATGAATCCGAAGTCAGAGGGTGTTGATGAGCTGAACAAGCTGCTGAAAACCCCAATGGCCCGTGAAGCGAGTGGTGAGGATCTTCTGCGTCGTCCAGAGATCACTTATTCGCAACTGACGCAACTTGAAGCGTTTGCTCCTGCACTTGAAGATCAGCAAGCGGCTGAGCAAGTTGAAATTCAAGTGAAATACGATGGTTACATCAAGCGTCAGCAGGAAGAGATCGAAAAATCACTGCGTCACGAAAATACCAAGTTACCTGCTGATTTGGATTACCGCGATGTAAAAGGTTTATCAAACGAAGTCGTTGCTAAACTGAGCGAGGCCAAACCAGAGAGCATCGGTATTGCATCACGCATTTCTGGTATTACGCCTGCTGCAATTTCTATTCTACTTGTTCACTTGAAAAAGCATGGTTTGCTGAAGAAAGGTGAGGAAGAATAATGAGCGCATTGCGAACAAAGCTGGATTCACTGATCGCGAAAACCGATTTGGAAGTGTCAGAACAGCAACGAGAGCAGTTAGTTGGTTATGTCGAACTGCTCGACAAATGGAACAAAGCGTACAATTTAACATCGGTACGTGATCCGCTTGATATGTTAGTGAAACATATTCTTGATAGTATCGTTGTAAGCGCACACCTGCCCGGTGAGCGCTTCATTGATGTTGGTACTGGTCCGGGGTTACCGGGCATCCCTTTGGCAATAATGAACCCTGAGAAAACCTTCTTTTTGCTCGACAGTCTTGGCAAACGCATTCGTTTTATCAAGCAAGTCGTGCACACATTAGGACTGAAAAACGTGACACCAATTCAAAGTCGCGTCGAAGAATTCCAACCTGAAGAAAAATTTGATGGCGTTTTGAGTCGAGCTTTTGCTTCAATGACAGACATGGTGGAATGGTGCCACCATTTGCCGAAACAAGAGCACGGGGTGTTTCTAGCGCTGAAAGGACAGCACCCTAAAGATGAAATGGATCAGCTTCCTGAATGGTGCAGTGTGACAGAGATCATATCTTTGGCTGTTCCTGAGTTGGAAGGTGATCGTCATCTAGTAATCTTATCGCGCAAGGAAAATTAGCGAGGTAATCGTGGGTAAAATTGTAGCAATCGCCAACCAGAAAGGTGGGGTCGGCAAAACAACAACGTGCATTAACTTAGCGGCTTCGATGGCGGCAACAAAGCGCAAGGTTTTGGTGATCGATCTCGACCCGCAAGGCAATGCTACGATGGCCAGTGGCGTGGATAAGTATATGGTCGACGCCACCGCATACGATCTTTTGGTCGAAGATACACCGTTCGATCAAGTCGTTTGTACCCAAACAACAGGGAAGTATGATTTGATCGCGGCGAACGGAGACGTAACCGCGGCAGAAATCAAATTGATGGAAGTTTTCGCTCGTGAAGTGCGTCTAAAAAATGCATTGTCGTCAGTTCGCGATAACTATGATTTCATCTTTATTGATTGTCCTCCTTCTCTAAACCTTCTTACAATCAATGCGATGGCGGCAGCTGACTCTGTGCTGGTGCCGATGCAATGTGAATACTTTGCGTTAGAAGGTTTAACTGCTCTTATGGATACAATCAGCAAGTTAGCGGCTGTTGTGAATGAAAACCTAAAAATCGAAGGTTTATTGCGTACCATGTACGACCCACGCAACCGCTTATCGAATGAAGTATCCGATCAACTTAAAAAACACTTTGGGAATAAAGTTTACCGTACTGTCATTCCGCGTAATGTTCGTTTGGCTGAAGCGCCAAGTCACGGTAAGCCAGCAATGTACTACGATAAGTACTCCGCAGGTGCCAAAGCGTATCTTGCTCTAGCGGGCGAAATGCTCCGCCGCGAAGAAATCCCAGTTTAACTCTAACCTAAGGAATTCAATCCCATGTCTAAGCGTGGTCTCGGAAAAGGACTGGATGCGTTATTGTCGACCAGTTCGTTTGCTCGTGAAAAACAGCATATTGCATCGCATAGCCAAGAATTATCGGCAGACGGTGAGTTAACCGATTTAGCGATTGGTCAATTGCAGCCGGGCGTATACCAACCGCGTAAAGATATGGCGCCTGAAGCGCTAGAAGAACTAGCGGCTTCGATTCAATCACAAGGCATTATTCAACCAATCGTGGTTCGCCAGGTCGAGAATGGTCAGTTTGAGATCATCGCAGGTGAACGCCGCTGGCGTGCTGCAAGGCAGGCGGGTTTAAAACGCGTGCCGTGTTTGGTGAAAAAAGTTGAAGATCGTGCCGCCATCGCCATGGCGTTGATTGAAAACATTCAACGTGAAGACTTGAATGTGATTGAGGAAGCCCAAGCGCTTGAACGTCTACAAGATGAATTCACGCTGACACATCAGCAAGTGGCCGATGTGATTGGTAAATCAAGAACGACGGTGAGTAACCTATTACGTCTGAATCAGTTGGAAGTTGATGTAAAAGGTCTGGTTGCAGATAAAAAATTGGAAATGGGTCATGCTCGAGCTCTGTTAGCGTTAGAAGGCGAACAGCAAGTCGAAGTAGCTCAACAAGTGGCTAAGAAGCAAATGACTGTTCGCCAAACCGAACAGTTAGTAAAAAAGTGCTTAGCCCCACAAAATGAGCAAAAAGGGCAACAAGAGGATACCGAAGCCGAGCAAATGTCGCATAAATTGAGTCAGCTGCTTGATGCAAAAGTTTCTCTGACCCGTTCTGCAAACGGAAAAGCGAAATTGACGATAAGTCTTGATGAGCCTCACAAATTGGACCAACTAATTGCCAAGCTTGAGGCCTAGATGAGATAATTGATTTAGGTCAATTAATCTAATTAATCGAATTTTGTGCGAAAGTTGTCGTTTTGTAAACAAAACTGTAAGTTTTTGATGCAATCGAATTGCTTTACGTTGAACTGAACGTATAATTTTCGCCAATTTCCCAGCACAGAGAGTTTAGTGCGAAGTGGATATTACTAGAGGTACGAATACATGGTAGCTGCGTTAGCTAGACCAGGACGAGAGCTCGCAAGGCAATTGTTAATGATCCAGTCTGGCGCGGTTATTTTTGTGGCAGCAGGAATGGCGGTAGCCATAAATCCTGACTGGGGATTTTCAGCGCTGATTGGCGGAGGCATTTTTGTTGTTGCCAATGCAGTATTCGCGCTGTGTGCTTTCATGTTTAGTGGAGCTCGCGCTGCCAAGCGCATCGCTGCTTCCTTCTATACGGGTGAAGTACTGAAAATTCTCATCACGGTTGCACTGTTCTATGTTGCCTACATGTATATGCAGGTGGAACTTGTTCCCCTCAAACTAACCTATTTGCTGGTACTAGGTATTAATATCTGTGCACCAGTGCTATTCATTAACAACAAAAAATAGGATGAGTTATGGCTGCGCCAGGTGAAGCGCTAACATCGTCCGGTTACATTGCCCACCACCTTTCTAACCTATCGCTATACAAGTTGGGTTTAGTAGGGTCGGAGACAAGTTTCTGGAACGTACATATCGATAGCCTGTTTTTTTCTTGGTTTACTGGTTTAATCTTCCTCGGAATTTTTTACAAAGTAGCAAAGAGAACAACAGCGGGTGTACCGGGTAAGCTTCAGTGTGCTGTAGAAATGATCGTTGAATTTGTCGCCGATAACGTCAAAGACACGTTCCATGGACGCAACCCACTGATCGCGCCTTTAGCACTGACTATCTTTTGTTGGGTATTTTTGATGAACGTGATGGACTTAGTTCCTATCGACTTCTTACCATACCCAGCAGAGCATTGGCTAGGTATTCCTTACCTTAAGGTTGTACCGTCTGCTGATGTGAATATCACCATGGCTATGGCTCTAGGCGTTTTTGCATTGATGATTTACTACAGCATCAAAGTAAAAGGTCTAGGTGGATTCGCAAAAGAACTTGCACTACATCCATTCAATCACCCACTGATGATTCCGTTTAACCTACTAATTGAAGTGGTATCGCTATTAGCGAAACCTCTATCACTTGGTATGCGTCTATTCGGTAACATGTTCGCGGGTGAGGTTGTATTCATTCTTTGTGCGGCAATGCTACCATGGTACTTACAATGGATGGGTTCACTACCGTGGGCAATCTTCCATATCTTGGTTATTACGATTCAAGCCTTCGTATTCATGATGTTGACAATTGTTTACCTGTCAATGGCACACGAAGATCCTGATCATTAATTTTTTTAAAGCTTTTTATTTGGGCACTAAGCCAACAACTATAAATTGGAGATAGTAATGGAAACTTTACTGAGCTTTTCTGCAATCGCCGTAGGTATTATCGTCGGTCTTGCTTCTCTTGGTACAGCGATTGGTTTCGCACTGCTAGGTGGTAAATTCCTAGAAGGTGCTGCACGTCAACCAGAAATGGCTCCTATGCTACAAGTTAAGATGTTCATCATCGCGGGTCTACTTGATGCGGTTCCAATGATCGGTATCGTAATCGCGCTACTATTCACTTTCGCAAACCCATTCGTTGGTCAACTAGGTTAATCACCTTTAACTCGGGACGGGCGATTATCGCTTGTCACTGATTAACACTAAGTCCAAATAGAGGGGTAGCTGTTGTGAACATAAACGCAACTCTGCTAGGTCAAGCAATCTCGTTCGCACTATTTGTGTGGTTCTGCATGAAGTATGTATGGCCACCATTGATGCAAGCGATCGAAGAGCGTCAGAAGAAAATTGCTGATGGTCTTCAAGCAGCAGAACGTGCTGCGAAAGACTTGGATCTAGCACAAGCCAACGCTTCTGATCAATTGAAAGAAGCGAAGCGCACAGCAACTGAGATCATCGAACAAGCGAACAAGCGTAAGTCTCAAATTCTTGATGAAGCTCGCGAGGAAGCTCAGGCAGAACGCCAGAAAATCCTAGCGCAAGCAGAAGCAGAACTTGAAGCTGAACGCAATCGTGCACGCGATGAGCTGCGCAAACAAGTTGCTACTCTGGCTGTAGCTGGTGCTGAGAAAATCCTTGAGCGTTCTATCGATAAAGATGCGCAAAAAGATATTCTCGACAACATTACTGCAAAACTTTAAGTCTGGGGGCGCATATGTCTGATTTGACTACTATCGCACGCCCCTATGCTAAAGCAGCCTTCGACTTTGCTTTAGAGAAAGACCAGTTGGACCAATGGGGCCAAATGTTATCTTTTGCTGCTGAAGTGGCCAAAAACGAACAAATGAACGAACTACTAACGGGTTCGGTTTCTGCTGACAAAATGGCAGAAATTTTTGTTGCAGTTTGCGGCGAACAAGTTGATGCGCACGGTCAAAACCTTTTGAAGGTAATGGCTGAGAATGGTCGTTTAGCGGCCCTTCCTGATGTTTGTAAAGAGTTTTTTACTCTGAAAAAAGAACATGAGAAAGAAATTGATGTTGAAGTTATTTCAGCAACAGAGCTTTCTGATGAACAACTTGCAAACATTGGCAGCAAACTTGAAAAGCGTCTTGAACGCAAAGTGAAGCTGAATTGCAGTGTAGATGAGACCCTACTTGGTGGGGTTATTATTCGAGCCGGAGACCTAGTCATCGATGACTCAGCGCGTGGTCGTTTGAACCGCCTGAGCGATGCATTGCAGTCTTAATGGGGATTGGAGCATGCAACTTAATTCCACGGAAATTAGCGATCTGATCAAACAACGTATCGAATCTTTCGAAGTTGTTAGTGAAGCTCGCAACGAGGGTACTATCGTATCGGTAAGCGATGGTATCATCCGCATCCACGGCCTAGCGGACGTGATGCAAGGTGAAATGATTGAATTACCGGGTGGCCGTTATGCACTGGCACTTAACCTTGAGCGTGACTCGGTTGGTGCGGTTGTAATGGGCCCATATGCTGACCTTAAGGAAGGCATGAAAGTTACAGGTACTGGCCGCATTCTTGAAGTGCCAGTTGGTCCAGAACTACTAGGCCGCGTAGTAAATACGCTGGGTGAGCCTATCGATGGTAAAGGTCCAATCGAAGCGAAAATGACTTCGCCTGTAGAAGTGATCGCACCAGGTGTAATCGACCGTAAATCGGTAGACCAACCTGTGCAAACTGGTTATAAGTCAGTTGACTCAATGATCCCAATCGGTCGTGGTCAGCGTGAGCTTATCATCGGTGACCGTCAGATTGGTAAAACAGCACTGGCGATCGACGCGATCATCAACCAGAAAGACTCTGGTATTTTCTCTATCTACGTAGCAATCGGTCAGAAAGCATCGACTATCGCTAACGTTGTTCGCAAACTAGAAGAGCACGGCGCACTACAAAATACTATCGTTGTAGTTGCATCAGCTTCTGAATCTGCAGCGCTTCAATACCTAGCGCCTTACGCAGGTTGTGCGATGGGTGAATACTTCCGCGATCGCGGTGAAGACGCACTGATTGTTTACGATGATCTATCTAAGCAAGCGGTAGCTTACCGTCAGATCTCTCTACTACTTAAACGTCCACCAGGCCGTGAGGCATTCCCAGGTGACGTATTCTACTTACACTCGCGTCTACTAGAGCGTGCAGCTCGTGTAAACGAAGAGTACGTAGAGCGTTTCACTAACGGTGAAGTGAAAGGTAAGACTGGTTCTTTGACTGCTCTTCCTATCATCGAAACTCAAGCAGGTGACGTTTCAGCATTCGTACCGACTAACGTAATCTCGATTACCGATGGTCAGATCTTCCTACAAACTGAGCTATTCAACGCTGGTGTTCGTCCTGCTGTTGACCCAGGTATCTCAGTATCTCGTGTAGGTGGTTCAGCTCAGACGAAAATCATCAAGAAACTATCAGGTGGTATCCGTACAGCACTAGCTGCATACCGTGAACTAGCGGCATTTGCTCAGTTCTCTTCTGACCTTGATGACGCAACGAAGAAACAGCTAGACCATGGTCAAAAAGTTACAGAACTAATGAAGCAGAAGCAGTATGCTCCAATGTCTGTATTTGACCAAGCTCTAACTATCTTCGCGGCAGAGCGCGGTTACCTTGATGATGTAGAACTTAACAAAGTTCTAGATTTCGAGGCGGCTCTACTATCGTACGCTCGCGGTCAATACGCTGAACTAGCAGCTGAGATCGACAAGTCTGGCGCTTACAACGATGAAATCGAAGCTCAGTTGAAGAAACTGACTGACGACTTCAAAGCAACCCAAACTTGGTAATTAGGTCGGTGGCAGTTTCTGCCACCAACTAACGGAGAGTAACGATGGCCGGCGCAAAAGAGATACGTAATAAAATCGGTAGTGTTAAAAGCACTCAGAAAATTACGAAAGCGATGGAAATGGTAGCAGCTTCAAAAATGCGTCGTTCTCAAGATGCAATGGAAGCTTCTCGTCCATACGCTGAAACAATGCGTAAAGTGATCGGTCATGTGGCTAACGCAAACCTAGAGTACCGTCATCCGTACCTAGAAGAGCGTGAAGCTAAACGTGTTGGTTACATCATCGTTTCGACAGACCGTGGTCTGTGTGGTGGTTTGAATATTAACGTGTTCAAAAAAGCCGTTACAGACATGCAAGCATGGAGAGAGAAAGGTGCTGAGATTGAGCTAGCCGTTGTTGGCTCAAAAGCAACAGCTTTCTTTAAACATGGTGGCGCAAAAGTTGCGGCACAGGTTTCTGGTCTTGGAGATAATCCAAGCCTACAAGACCTAATCGGCTCTGTTGGCGTAATGCTGAAGAAATACGATGAAGGTGAACTGGACCGTCTATATGTAGTATTCAACAAGTTTGTAAATACTATGGTTCAGCAACCAACGATCGATCAATTGCTACCTTTGCCTAAATCGGACAGCGAAGAGATGCAGCGTGAGCATTCATGGGACTACATCTATGAGCCTGAACCAAAACCTCTACTGGATACGCTATTAGTGCGTTACGTAGAGTCTCAGGTATACCAAGGTGTGGTTGAGAACCTTGCTTGTGAGCAAGCGGCTCGAATGATTGCGATGAAGGCTGCAACGGATAACGCAACCAGTTTGATTGACGATTTGGAACTTGTGTACAACAAAGCCCGTCAGGCTGCGATTACACAAGAACTATCAGAAATCGTTGGTGGTGCAGCTGCGGTTTAAGCTTAGGTAAAACGAAATAGTTTAGAGGATTAACGATGGCTACAGGTAAGATCGTACAGATCATCGGTGCGGTAGTCGACGTAGAGTTCCCACAGAGCGATGTACCTAGTGTATATGACGCTCTAAACGTAACGGACTCAAAAGAGCGTCTAGTTCTTGAAGTTCAACAACAGCTAGGCGGTGGCGTAGTTCGTTGTATCGTAATGGGTAGCTCTGATGGTTTACGTCGTGGAGTAGAAGTGGTTAACACTGGCGCTCCAATTTCAGTACCAGTAGGTACTAAAACTCTAGGTCGTATCATGAACGTCCTAGGTGACGCGATTGACGAGCGTGGTGAAGTGGGTGCGGAAGAGGTTTACTCTATCCACCGTAGTGCACCAAGCTACGAAGAGCAATCAAACGAAATTGCACTTCTAGAAACGGGCGTTAAAGTAATCGACCTAATTTGTCCATTCGCTAAGGGTGGTAAAATCGGTCTATTCGGTGGTGCAGGTGTAGGTAAGACCGTTAACATGATGGAACTTATCAACAACATCGCACTACAGCACTCAGGTCTATCAGTATTTGCTGGTGTTGGTGAGCGTACTCGTGAAGGTAACGATTTCTACTACGAGATGCAGGAAGCGGGCGTTGTAAACGTTGAGAAGCCTGAAGAATCAAAAGTAGCGATGGTTTACGGTCAGATGAACGAGCCACCAGGTAACCGTCTACGTGTTGCACTGACTGGTCTAACAATGGCAGAGCGTTTCCGTGACGAAGGTCGTGACGTACTACTGTTCATTGATAACATCTACCGTTACACACTTGCAGGTACAGAGGTATCAGCACTACTAGGTCGTATGCCTTCTGCGGTAGGTTACCAGCCAACTCTTGCAGAAGAGATGGGTGTACTCCAGGAGCGTATCACGTCAACGAAATCAGGTTCTATCACGTCTGTACAGGCGGTATACGTACCAGCGGATGACTTGACTGACCCGTCTCCAGCAACAACGTTCGCGCACTTGGATGCAACGGTTGTACTTAACCGTAACATCGCTGCAATGGGGCTATACCCTGCGATCGACCCGCTAGATTCAACATCTCGTATGCTTGATCCACTAGTCGTTGGTCAAGATCACTACGAAGTTGCTCGTGGTGTTCAGCAGACTCTTCAGCGCTACAAAGAGCTGAAAGATATCATTGCTATCCTAGGTATGGACGAGCTATCTGAAGAAGATAAGCAAGTTGTATCTCGTGCACGTAAGATTGAGCGTTTCCTAACTCAGCCTTACCACGTAGCAGAAGTATTTACAGGTGACCCTGGTATTTACGTACCTCTAAAAGAGACTCTACGTGGCTTTAAAGGCCTACTAGCTGGTGAATACGACGACATTCCTGAGCAGGCATTTATGTACTGCGGTAGCATCGACGATGCTATTGAGAATGCGAAGAAGCTATAAGGCTAACTAGGAGGCGATATGGCAGCAATAACCTTTCACCTAGACGTAGTAAGCGCTGAGAAGAAAATCTTCTCTGGTCGTGTTGAAACGTTTCAGGTGACCGGTAGCGAAGGTGAACTTGGTATTTTCCATGGTCACACACCGCTGCTGACCGCTATCAAGCCTGGTATGGTGCGTATTGTGAAACAGCACGGCCACGAAGAAATTATTTATGTTTCTGGTGGTATGGTAGAGATTCAGCCTGGTACAGCGACTGTACTAGCTGATACAGCTATCCGTGGTGAAGAGCTAGACGCAGCGAAGGCAGAAGAAGCCAAACGCCGCGCTGAGGAGCAAATCCAGAATCAGCATGGTGACATGGACTTCGCACAAGCGGCCAGTGAACTGGCTAAAGCCATTGCTCAGCTACGAGTTATCGAGCTGACAAAAAAGCGTCGCTAAGCTCAATTAGCAACGTTGCATGAAAAAAGGCGGCCAATTGGTCGCCTTTTTGATTAATTTTAGTTGGAAATTTACATCCCACCATTAACTAATCCTTCCAAGGTGTTTAAAATAACGCCCAATTAAAATAGAACGTCAATAGGTTATTAATGAAATTCAGTGCTGTGATCCTTGCTGCGGGTAAAGGTACCCGTATGTATTCAAACATGCCTAAAGTGCTACACACTTTGGCAGGGAAGCCAATGGCAAAACATGTGATTGATACATGTACAGGTCTTGGCGCACAAAACATCCACTTAGTATATGGTCACGGTGGTGATCAAATGCAGCAAACGCTAGCAGAAGAGCCTGTAAACTGGGTACTGCAAGCGGAGCAACTAGGTACAGGTCATGCGGTTGATCAAGCGTCTCCGAAGTTTGAAGACGATGAAAAAGTACTGGTGCTTTACGGTGATGTTCCACTGATTTCAGCTGAAACGATTGAAAACCTATTAGATGCACAGCCAACAGGCGGTATTGCGCTACTAACAGTGATTCTAGATAACCCGACAGGCTACGGTCGTATTATCCGTAAGAATGGTCCTGTTGTGGCGATCGTTGAGCAAAAAGATGCAACAGAAGAACAAAAACAAATTAAAGAGATCAACACTGGCGTGATGGTTGCGACTGGTGGGGATCTTAAGCGTTGGTTGTCTGGCTTAAACAACAACAACGCACAAGGCGAATACTACCTAACTGACGTTATTGCAGCTGCACACGATGAAGGTCGTGCCGTTGAGGCAGTACACCCAGTCAATGCCATTGAGGTGGAAGGGGTCAACGACCGCGCACAGCTTGCTCGTCTAGAGCGTGCTTTCCAGTCAATGCAAGCTCAGAAACTACTAGAGCAAGGTGTCATGCTACGCGATCCAGCACGCTTTGATTTGCGTGGTGAGTTACAGTGCGGTATGGACTGTGAAATCGACGTGAATGTTATCATCGAAGGTAAAGTTTCACTGGGTGATAACGTGGTTATCGGTGCGGGTTGTGTACTGAAAGATTGTGAAATCGACGACAACACCATCGTTCGCCCTTACAGTGTGATTGAAGGTGCAACGGTTGGTGAAGAATGTACGGTTGGTCCATTTACTCGCCTTCGTCCTGGTGCTGAAATGCGTAACGATTCCCATGTGGGTAACTTCGTTGAAGTGAAAAATGCGCGCATCGGAGAAGGTTCAAAAGCGAACCACCTAACTTACTTAGGTGATGCAGAGATCGGTCAACGTACTAACATCGGTGCAGGTACTATCACTTGTAACTACGATGGTGCGAACAAGTTTAAAACCATCATCGGTAATGATGTTTTTGTTGGTTCTGATAGCCAGCTGGTGGCGCCTGTCACTATCGCTGATGGCGCAACCATCGGTGCAGGCACGACACTAACAAAAGATGTTGAAGAAGGTGAGTTAGTAATTACTCGCGTCAAAGAGCGCAAAATTACTGGCTGGCAGCGTCCTGTAAAACAGAAATAAACATTACCTGCACTCACTCTATCGCTATACTGTCAAAGCCGCTCAACAAGAGCGGCTTTGTTGTTTCTAGCTCAGGCTTCATCGTTAGTAGCTAGGAATAGCAATACGTTTTTCGAGCCAACGAACGGCTTGAGATACAAATAGGATGAGCAACAAGTACTCCAAAACGAGGAAGGTATAAATTTCTAGGGGTAAGTACTCATTCACTACCAGCTCATTAGCACGGCGAGTGAGATCGCTTAAACCAATCACGCTGACTAAAGAACTCATCTTGAGAATGTAGACAAATTGATTGCCCAGTGGAGGGAGGATTTGTCGAAACGCTTGGGGAAGAATTACCAAGCGCATCTTTTGCCAATAGCTTAAGCCCAAAGACTCAGCTGCTTCATGCTGGCCACGGCTGATAGCTTGTATCCCACCGCGAAACACTTCCGCCATAAACGCACTCTCAGCGATAGTCAGTGCAATAACACCCGCCCAAAAGTGATTGAGTGAGACATCCAATAGCGTAGGCATGCCGTAATACACCCAAAGTAGTAAGACTAAAACTGGCACTGAACGGATCACCTCGACATAAATACGGTTTATCCACTTCAGAGAGGCAGAGTCCGACAGAGCGGGTAACGCAACGATCAGGCCCAAGCTCATCGCAAATAACATACTGAGGAGTGATACCTGAATGGTGTCATTAAACCCAGCGATTAAAAACTTTAGATTGGTGAGCCCTTGATCCGTCGAAGGGTCAAGTACATACCAGCCCCATTGATAATCTGAACAACCAGTGAGTAATAGCAATGAAAATAGCCATAGAGTTCGAAACGTCACATTTACTCCCTGAATTAACTAAAAAACTTCCTTTGTTGCTGCTATGTTATCAGTAGAGCTCTAATAAAGGTTAATTATTAAACCGTATAAGGTCATTATTTTTAAGGGAATAAAAATGAGAAAGATTTTACTAGTGCTAGGAATGTGTTTGCTTGCTGCGACTCAAGTCGCTCACGCTGAAAGCCGTCTTCAATCCATTTTAGACAATGGCGTACTCCGAGTTGGAACGACGGGAGATTGGAATCCGATGACGATGAAAGACCCCGCGACAAACAGTTATCGTGGCTTCGATATCGATGTAACAACAGAACTTGCTAAAGATCTCGGTGTAAAAGTGGAGTATGTGCCCACGGATTGGAAGACGCTAGTTAATGGCATTACCGCCAACAAATACGATATTACTGGCAGCGCATCTCTGAACATGTCTCGCGCGAAAGTAGCTGGATATAGCCAGCCATATTTCTACCTTGCCTTTGTACCTGTGGTGCAAAAGAAAGATCTCGCCAAATTCTCTGATTGGGCGGATTTTAATAAACCAGAAGTAAAAGTCGCGGCGACGTTAGGTACGGTACAAGAAAAAATGGTGAAAGAGTTCTTCCCGTCTGCTCAGCATATTGTTATTGAAGCGCCAGCGCGCGACTTCCAAGAACTACTAGCTCGCAGGGCCGATGTATCGGTGACGTCCAATGTGGAAGCAGCGACGTTGGTGGATAAGTTTAAACAATTGGCGATAGTGCCAGTGACCGCACCGCGTAAACCAACCCCAATTGCTATGTTGTTGCCGCAAGACGATCAAGTATGGATTAATTACATCAATCACTGGGTAGAGTTGAAAAAGACTCAAGGCTTTTTTAAGCAGACTGCCAAGAAATGGGGGTTGAAAAGCTTATAAACAGAAAGAGCCGCATTGCGCGGCTCTTTTTATTATCTGAACGATTAAAGTTCGTCTTCACTCACGACTCGGGCGTTGTCAGGAGTCGTAAAGTGCTTGGATAATTCGCGATTCGACAGAATGTATCCCATCCACAGCCCACCCATACAGATGATGATTGCGATGCCAGTAACCATCTGAGCTTGGCTTGCCATTGCGGCTACCAATGCACTTGAGAAGCTACTTACACAGATTTGCAGGCTGTTTTGCAGACCTGCTGCTGTTGCAGGGCTCTGTTGTGCGCTGGCCAATGCACGGTTTACCACGATTGGGTACAGCGCGCCGTTAGCAACGGCAATCAAACAGAATGGCGCAAGAATAGGCCAAATCGATGACAGATCCCACTGTGAAGCAATGAAAATCATTAATGCCGCGACACTAAATAGGCCAATCAGTTGGCGCAGAACCTTTTCATCACCAAATTTTCGAACGCCTACTTTACCTAAGTAGCCACCAGCCATAAACGCGATGGTTTGTGGGATAAAGCTCAAACCAATATCTTTTGCTTCGTAGCCCAGTTGCGCCATGATTTCTGGCATCCCAGTTAGGTAAGCAAAGAATGCAGCTGAAGCCGTCGCAAACATAAACACGTTGCCAAGGTATTTTTTAGAACTCAGCAGCGCTTTGATGTCGGCAGACATACTGGTTTGTTTGATTTCTGCTTTCTCGTCTTTTTGTGCCATGGTCGCAAAGACCAAAAAGACACCAACCAGTGTTAGCGTAATAAAGATACTGTGCCAGCCGAAGTTATCTGCCAACACAACCCCTAATTGAGGTGCTAGTGCTGGTGATAGCGCGACGAGTGGCATGATTGTCGCAAAAATTTGTTGGCTACTGCTTGAGTAGCGTTTAATGACCATAGCCTGCCAGATCACGGCTGGTGCACACACACCGATAGCTTGGATAAAGCGCAGTGTGAGTAGTTGCCATACTTGATCACAGAAAGCCAAACCGAATGACGCGATAGTAAATAGCACCAACCCGGCTGCGAGTGTATTACGATGGCCAAATTTATCGGATGCCAATCCCCACATTAGCTGGCCAATCGCCATACCAACGAGGAATACCGTTAAAGAGAGCGCAATTTGCTCAGGGCCTGTTGCAAAGTCGATTTCCATCGCTTTGAATGCTGGCAGATACATATCGGTAGCAACGAAGCCAAGCATCGATAATGCTGCCAGATAAATGAGCTGTAGTTTTGAGATTTTCATGATTCAACCAGTCAAATTATTTAATCATTTTTTAATCAACATCAGTTGGCGCCAACCGTGATTTATTTACCTTATTATTCTATTTTTCGATTTTGAGAAAATAAAACGCTAAAATTGTTGGTTATCAATCAAATTTTTTGAAAGGTTAAATCATGTTCTCTAAAGCGTCTTTGGAAATGCTGGATACGGTTGCCCGTTTAGGCAGTTTCACCGCTGCGGCTGAGGTATTGCATAAAGTCCCCTCAGCCATCAGCTATGGAGTAAGGCAGGTCGAGCAAGATTTAGATGTGGTGCTGTTTCGACGTTTACCAAGGAAAGTCGAGCTAACTCCAGCGGGTGAACTTTTTATGGCCGAGGCGCGCTCTTTGCTGCGTCAAATGGAAGAGGTGAAAGCACAAACGCGGCGAGCGGCTCAAGGATGGAAAAGCACGTTAAAGCTGACCTTAGATAACGTGGTGAAGTTAGAAAAACTCAAACCTTTGGTGGAAGATTTCTATCGCGAGTTTGAATTTGCTGAATTGCAGATCAATATGGAGGTCTTCAATGGTTCTTGGGAAGCCATAGCACAAGGTCGAGCCGACATTGTCGTTGGCGCGACATCTGCGGTTCCCGTTGGGGGAGATTTTGAAGTCAAAGATATGGGCGTATTAGATTGGGCATTTGTAATGTCACCCGCTCATCCTTGCGTTCGACAACAAGTGCTTACTGAAGTGTTTGTGAGTCAATTTCCGGCGATCTGTCTTGATGATACTTCGAACGTGCTGCCAAAACGCCATACTGGCCATTATCCGCAACAACGCCGATTATTATTGCCCAATTGGTATAGTGCGATTGAATGTTTAAAAAATGGGGTGGGCGTGGGTTACATGCCACGTCATATTGCAACACCCTTAATCAATGATGGTGTGCTGGTGGAGAAGGTCATGCCGGATGATAAACCGCTCAGTCACTGCTGCTTAGTATGGCGCAAAGATGATAATCATAAATTGATCCAGTGGATGGTGGACTATCTTGGGTCGCCTAATCAGCTACATAAAGATTGGTTACAGTCATAAAAAACACCTCGCATTAGCGAGGTGTTTTCATTGATATGTTTAAAATGTGGCGTTTTATGACAAGAAAAACTTATACGATGGGTTGTCTGTCTCGTCTTTGCATTGATAGCCAAGTTCACGTAAATGTGCAGAAAACTGAGCTAAATCGCTTTCATCTAACTCGAAACCACATAAAACGCGTCCGTAGTCAGCGCCGTGGTTACGGTAGTTGAACAAGCTGATATTCCAATGAGTACCGAGTGTGCTTAAGAACTTAAGTAGCGCCCCAGGATACTCTGGGAATTCAAAGCTGTAGAGGCGCTCTTTAAGCGGCTTAGACGGCTTACCACCAATCATGTAGCGCACGTGCAGCTTCGCCATTTCATCATCAGACAAATCAACCACTGGGTAGCCACCATCACGTAAGTCGCGAATGATATGTTCTAGCTCTTCCTGACCGCCTTGCAAACGCACACCGACAAAGATATTTGCCAATGAGTCATCGTTGTAGCGGTAGTTAAACTCTGTCACGGCACGGCCGCCAATGAGATTACAGAACTCAAAGAAAGCACCTTGACGCTCAGGGATGGTGACGGCAAGCAGACCTTCACGTTTTTCACCAAGCTCGCAGCGTTCAGAAACATAACGCAGACCGTGGAAGTTGGTGTTTGCGCCAGACAATACCGTACCTAGGTTTTTGTCTTTCAGCTTGTTCAGTTCAGCAAACTTCTTCAAGCCCGCCAGAGCAAGCGCGCCAGAAGGCTCTGCAATCGCACGGGTGTCTTCAAAGATGTCTTTTACTGCTGCGCAGATTTCATCGCTAGAGACTGCAATATGGCCATCAATGTACTTTTGGCATAGACGAAACGTCTCTTCACCAATGCGTTTTACTGCAACGCCATCGGCAAACATGCTGACCTGGTCTAATACTACTGGTTCACCTGCATCCAATGCCGCTTTGAGGCATGAAGAATCTTCTGGCTCGACCGCAATCACTTTGATTTCTGGCATGAGCTGCTTCACGAGTACTGCAACACCCGCAGCCAAACCGCCACCACCGACAGGAACGAAGATGTAGTCAAGGTGACCATTTTGTTGCAGCATTTCCATGCCGATGGTGCCTTGACCAGCAATCACCAGTGGATGATCGAACGGTGGGACAAAGGTGTACCCGTTTAACTCGGATAGACGCTCTGCCTCGGCTTTGGCCTCATCAAAGTTACTGCCGTGCAGCACCACATTGCCACCAAAGCTGCGTACCGCATCGACTTTGATGTCTGGTGTGGTTTTTGGCATCACGATAGTGGTCTTAATGCCAAGCTTAGTACCAGAAAGCGCCATGCCTTGTGCGTGGTTACCTGCCGATGCTGCAATGACACCAGCGGCTTTTTGTGCTTCAGATAAACTCGCCACCATGTTGTATGCACCGCGCAATTTGAACGAGTGTACGGGTTGGCGATCTTCACGCTTGATTTGCACATTGTTGCCAATACGAGCAGCAAGGCGAGGCATCTCTTGCAAAGGTGTGACAGTCGCGACTTCATACACAGGAGCACGCAAGATCTGGCGCAGATAATCTGCGCCAGTTTGGTTCACTTGTTTTTCGGGTTGAGCTTCCATCATTGCTAGCCCTCTAGCTTCGACTTGTCTCGTACTGCACCCTTGTCAGCACTGGTTGCCATACTCGCGTACGCTTTGAGTGCAAATGAAACTTCACGTTGGCGGTCAACTGGTTTCCAGCCTAGTTCGTCTTGTTTTGCACGGCGCTCAGCAAGTTCTTGTTCAGACACTTGGAGTGAAATTGAACGGTTTGGAATATCAATTGCGATCATATCGCCTTCTTTTACCAGACCAATTGCACCGCCGTTTGCTGCTTCAGGAGAGGCGTGACCGATTGACAGACCTGATGTGCCGCCAGAGAAACGGCCGTCAGTCAGAAGTGCACACTCTTTGCCAAGGCCCATCGATTTTAGATAAGTGGTTGGGTAAAGCATTTCTTGCATGCCCGGACCACCTTTAGGGCCTTCGTAACGGATAATTACCACGTCGCCAGCTTTTACTTTGCCACCCAAGATGCCTTCTACGGCGTCTTCTTGGCTTTCAAATACTACGGCTGGGCCAGTGAATTTATGAATGCTCTCATCCACACCAGCAGTCTTAACGATACAACCATCTAATGCGATATTGCCTGATAGAACGGCTAGGCCACCTTCTTGGCTGAAAGCATTGTCTTTGGCACGAATACAACCTTCAGCGCGATCATCATCAAGTCGATCCCAGCGACAATCTTGTGAGAATGCTTGTGTAGTACGAATACCTGCAGGACCTGCGCGGTAGAACTTGAGTACTTCTTCGTCTTCAGTTTGGATGATGTCGTATTTCGCCAGCTGCTCTTTCATCGAAAGGCCAAGCACGGTGCGCGCATCATTGTGTAGAAGACCTGCACGGTCAAGCTCACCAAGGATAGCCATTACACCACCAGCGCGGTGCACGTCTTCCATGTGATATTTCTGGGTAGATGGTGCCACTTTACATAGGTGTGGTACTTGGCGTGATAGGCGATCGATATCTTCCATATCGAAATCCACTTCACCTTCTTGCGCCGCGGCAAGTAGGTGCAAAATGGTGTTGGTTGAGCCACCCATTGCAATATCCAGTGCCATTGCGTTTTCGAAGGCATCAAACGTAGCGATGTTGCGAGGCAGTGCTGATTCGTCATCTTGCTCGTAGTAACGACGAGTCAGTTCAACGATGCGACGACCTGCATTAAGGAACAGCTGTTCACGGTCTGCGTGCGTCGCCAGCATAGAACCGTTGCCCGGCTGAGAAAGACCCAGGGCTTCTGTTAGACAGTTCATCGAGTTTGCGGTGAACATGCCTGAACACGATCCACACGTTGGACATGCGCTACGTTCGATCTGCTCACTTTGCTCATCAGACACTTTTGGATCCGCGCCTTGGATCATCGCATCTACAAGGTCTAGTTTGATGATCTGATCAGAAAGCTTGGTTTTACCCGCTTCCATTGGACCACCAGAAACAAAGATAACCGGGATGTTGAGACGCATAGATGCCATCAACATTCCCGGAGTGATTTTGTCACAGTTAGAGATACATACCATGGCATCGGCACAGTGCGCGTTGACCATGTACTCCACAGAGTCTGCGATCAGTTCGCGTGAAGGCAGTGAGTACAGCATGCCGCCGTGACCCATTGCGATACCATCATCAACCGCGATGGTGTTGAATTCTTTCGCAATACCGCCAGCTTTTTCGATTTCGCGTGCTACAAGCTGACCCATGTCTTTCAGGTGTACGTGACCCGGAACAAATTGAGTAAACGAGTTTACAACGGCGATGATTGGTTTACCGAAGTCTTCTTCTTTCACACCCGTTGCACGCCACAGTGCTCGTGCACCCGCCATGTTACGACCATGTGTGGTGGTAGCTGATCTATATTTTGGCATTTCCTAATCCTTCTTACTTCTGTTCTGGGTACACATAGTCTAACCAGCCCCACTTATCTTCCGTGGTGCCGTCAAATAGGCCAAAGTAGGCTGCTTGTAGTTCTTTAGTGATAGGGCCGCGCTTACCAGTGCCCACTTCAATCTTGTCGATGGTTGCCACTGGTACAATCTCAGCCGCAGTACCTGTCATGAAGACTTCATCGGCAAGGTAAAGGGCTTCACGAGCAATGTTCGCTTCACGGACTTCGTAGCCTTTATCGCGTGCAATTGTCATGATCGAGTCGCGAGTGATGCCCGGTAGAATCGCGCTAGTTGCTGGTGGTGTGGTGATTACGCCATCTTTGATAACGAAGATGTTTTCACCAGCCCCTTCCGATAGGTAACCATCTACGCTTAGCGCAATACCTTCGTCGTAACCGTGACGACGCGCTTCACCACCAACCAGTAGTGAAGATAGGTAGTTACCGCCTGCTTTAGCTGCAGTTGGGATGGTGTTTGGCGCAGCGCGGTTCCAGCTTGAAATCATCGCATCGACACCTTTTTCTAGCGCTTCTTCGCCTAAGTAAGAGCCCCAAGGAAATGCTGCAATGATTAGATCCATCTCAGTGCCAACTGGTGGACATACGCCTAAGCCAACATTACCGACAAAACCCAATGGACGAATGTAAGCGCTGTCGAGTTTGTTTTGGCGCAGTGTTTCGCGGGTCGCTTCCATGATTTCTTCTACAGAGAAAGGGATCGGAAAGCGGTAAATCTTGGCAGAATCTTTTAGACGTTGTGCATGCTCACGGTGACGGAAGACAATTGGGCCTTTTGGTGTGTTGTAACAGCGCACGCCTTCAAACACGGATGTACCATAGTGCATTGCGTGAGTCAGAACGTGAACGTTCGCCTCTGCCCATGGAACCATCTCACCATTAAACCAAATGAAATCTGCAGTTTTCGTTGCCATTTGTTGCCTTCCTTATGCACTTACGTGTTGTTGTAAGTTGTGATTTGGCAGTTCATCGTTGCGGATTTTTAGCACCTCAACCTTACGAACGTCCCACAACTTCTCTATTTGATTGATCAAAAACGAGATTGGTCGATCGCTGTCGACGATGATCTCGACGCTGGCTACTTTGCTTTCGTGGTTTTGCGTAGCAGCGACTTGTTTGATCACGAAGCCTCGGTGACGAATCACACGTAGAACGCGCTCCAACAGTACCGGTTTGTCATCGGCTTTGATGTCGAGTAAATATCTGTCCATGCGATTGTCTCCTATGTATTTTCCAACATATCACTGTTTGATGCGCCAGGTGGCACCAATGGCCACACGTTTTCTTCTTCATCAATCAAAACGTGAAGCATGTAAGAAGTTTCACTCGCTAGCATCTCTTTGAGAGCAGGTTCGACTTCTTCTTTCTTGGTGATGGTTTTGCCCGGGATATCGAACGCTTTTGCTAACATCACGAAATCTGGGTTGTCATCAAGAATGGTTTCACTGTGGCGACCGTCAAAGAACAATGACTGCCATTGGCGAACCATGCCAAGACGTTGGTTATTAAGAAGGACAATCTTCACTGGAATCTGACGACGCTTCAGCGTGCCCAATTCCTGAACGTTCATCATAAATGAACCGTCACCTGTAATAAGGATAGACTGATCATCAGGACGTGCGACTGCAGCACCCATCGCCGCTGGCAAGCCAAAGCCCATGGTGCCAAGGCCAGCAGAAGTGATGAAATTTTGTGGTTCGCGTGGCTGGATATGTTGCGCTGCCCACATCTGGTGCTGACCGACGTCGGTCGAGACAATTGAGCTATCTGGCATCATGTCAGACAGCTGTTTAAGCAATAGCGGTGCGTAGATTAACTCGCCCGGGTGGTCGTAACGCCACTTAAAGCCGCTGCGCAGACTTTCACTGTGATGAACCCACGGTGAGATATCTTGAGTCAGTTCTAGCTGAGGGAGAATGGTGTTGATGTCGCCACGTAATGGTGCGTTGGCGTGGCGCAGTTTATGAATCTCCGCAGCATCAATGTCGATGTGAATCACTTTCGCATTTGGTGCAAACGTATCGAGCTTACCCGTCACACGGTCATCAAAACGCGCGCCAACCACAATCAATAGATCGGCTTCTTGAACCACTAGGTTAGCGGCTTTGGTGCCATGCATACCCAACATACCAAGATAGTGAGGATCATGGCGTTCAATGGTACCGAGGCCTTTTAATGTGCTAACTGCAGGCATTGGGTTTAAGCGAAGAAATTCGCGTACTGCATCGGTTGCTTTCGCAAGTTGCACGCCACCACCAACATACAACACTGGGCGAGTAGATGCTGCCAGCACATCTTGCGCACGTTTGATATCTTCAGCGCTGACATCTTCGATTGCTGGTGCTATGTATGGAGGAAGAAGGTCTGTAGGTGCTTGAGCGAGTTGAACGTCTTTGGCGATATCGACAATGACAGGACCCGGACGACCGGTTTTTGCGACCTCAAAGGCTTCGGCAAGTGTCGGAGCTAGATCTTCAATTTCGGTCACGAGATAGCTGTGCTTAGTACAGGCTAGGGACATTCCGATCACATCCATTTCTTGGAATGCATCGGTACCGATATGAGAGCTAGCAACCTGGCCTGTGATGGCAACTAGAGGTACGGAGTCAAGGAAAGCGTCGGCAAGGCCGGTAACAAGGTTAGTGGCTCCTGGGCCAGAAGTTGCCATGCACACAGCAACGTCTTGAGTGGAACGAGCCATCCCGATAGCTGCCATAGCGGCCCCTTGCTCGTGACGGCATAGGATGTGTTCCACCCCACCGTCATACAAAGCATCATAGATTGGCATGATGGCCCCGCCGGGGTAGCCAAAAACGGTTTCGATGCCTTGCTGTCTTAAAGCGGCTACGACAAGTTGTGCACCAGTCATCGTAAACCTCCTTTGCTACGTTGTGGCTCGTAGCGATTGTCATATTTATTGCACTTCATGTGCACTCCCATTCTTCCCGTTAAACTGTCCGAGGGTTAGACAGATGACAACTTGTAGTTGTAAAAAAACCCCCGGACTTTTCAGTGCGGGGGTTTTTTGTAATTTGTGGTTACCTTTCGCCCACAATACCCCGCGCGGTGCCAATAATGACCACGATAATCAGGGCTAGCAGTGCGTTGATATGAGCGAAAAGGTTCATCTGTCTGTCGTTCTTTTTTCGTTAAAAAATGTTGTGTAATGTTCTACGAAATTGTTTGCGTCATTAGTGGTATCACACAATTCCGCTGCATGACAAGCAAAAAGTCATTCTTTTTTCACATTAACTCTCAATTGGGACGCGGTATATAACATAACCAACTAGATAAAACATTTGTTTACAGAGTGTTCAAAAAAATTGAGGAACGTATGGGGCTGGCAATCATTCATAGTCGAGCAAGCGTCGGGGTGCAAGCGCCATCGGTTAGTGTAGAAGTTCATATCAGCAACGGCATGCCAGGGTTTACCTTAGTAGGCTTGCCAGAGACAACGGTAAAAGAGTCCAAAGATCGCGTACGCAGTGCGATCATTAATTCTAACTTTCAATTTCCTGCTAAGCGGATCACCGTGAACTTGGCTCCGGCAGATCTACCCAAGGAGGGAGGGCGTTTTGATCTTCCTATTGCATTGGGAATTTTGGCCGCTTCGGAGCAAATCGCGACAGATAAGCTCAAAAACTACGAATTTGTTGGTGAGTTAGCGTTATCTGGTGGTCTGAGACCTGTGAAAGGTGTGCTGCCTGCTGCGCTGGAAGCCAGTAAGATTCAACGTCATTTGGTCGTCCCACATGTGAATGGCGATCAGGCGGCGCTGGTGGGGAAGGAACAACATAAATCGGCCCAATCATTACTGGAAGTATGTGCCGAGCTTTGTGGTCAACATCGACTGAATCTTTTTCAAACGCCTAAGCGAAAAACGATCGAAAAACATGGTCGAGACTTACAAGATATTATTGGCCAACAACAAGGTAAGCGAGCACTGGAGATTGCTGCCGCTGGAAACCACAACTTACTTTTCCTTGGCCCGCCAGGTACTGGAAAAACGATGTTGGCTTCGCGTTTGTGTGACTTATTACCGGAAATGAGTGACGAAGAAGCAATGGAAACCGCTTCGGTGGCATCGTTGACTCAGAGTGAAATTAATGAGCATAACTGGAAGTCGCGTCCGTTTCGTTCTCCGCATCATTCAAGTTCAATGGCGGCATTAGTCGGCGGTGGTTCGGTACCCAGACCAGGGGAGATCTCTTTAGCCCACAACGGGTTATTGTTTCTCGATGAAATGCCCGAATTTGATCGTAAAGTTCTGGACTCGTTACGCGAACCGCTCGAATCTGGAGAGATCATTATCTCTCGAGCGCAAGGTAAAACACGCTTTCCGGCTCGTTTCCAATTAGTCGGAGCCTTGAACCCAAGCCCGACAGGATATTACGAAGGCAATCAAGCGCGCACCAATCCACAAGCTATTTTGCGCTACCTTGGTCGATTATCTGGACCACTGTTAGATCGCTTTGATATGTCTTTAGAAATCCCAGCTTTGCCCAAAGGGACATTAGCAGAAGGTGGTGATCGCGGTGAGCCGACTGCTATCGTAAAAGCGCGTGTGAGCCATGCGCGTAACAATATGCTAAACCGCAGTGGTAAGGTCAATGCACTGCTAGGTAGTCGAGAAATTGAGGCGTTTTGTCCCTTGCATAAGAGTGATGCTGAGTTTCTTGAAACCGCTTTGCATCGTTTAGGGCTCTCGATTCGTGCATATCATCGTATTATCAAAGTGGCGCGAACAATCGCCGATCTGGATGGGGCGGAGCAAATTGAACGAACGCACTTGGCCGAGGCTCTTGGGTATCGAGCGATGGACCGTTTGCTGAAACAGCTTACGGCGCAAGCGGTATAGACAGCAAAGTGTCATCGCAACAAGTGTTGTAAGCACCTTGTTGCGATGAAGGACGTTAGAAGGTGTAGTTGAGACCAAGCGACAATAGGTACTCTTTCTCCTCATAAAACGTGATATTCGAGTCAGTTTGGCTATAGCCGGCTAAAGAAATGAACGACCAGTCTTGCCAGTCAAATACGTTTTGATATTCGTAGGCCGCAAATAGGCTGATGGTGTCGTCATTTCGTGTTTTAGCAAAAGTTTGGCTAGCTGCTTGATAGTCTTTCCATGCATAACCCGCGGTGAGGGCCAATCGATGACGGTTGATAAATTTAAACCAGCTAATGTCAAATCCGTACGAATCAAATGACTCCGCCTTACCGTCGGCATCTTGATTGATGTAGGTGAAAGCGGGTTGCAACATAGATGTTTGGTTGAGTGGAATGCGATAGTCGCCTTTGACATAGTAAAGGTTAGCATCGCGAGCAAGTGAGCGGTCTGTCACTGCCTCCTGCTCGATGTCTTTATCAGCATAAGCAAGATCAAGGTTGAAGTTCTTATCAATCAACCCTTTGATCTGAAAGCGATACGCATTGCCGTCAACATCCGTCTCTTTACGTGCGGTTCCTACTTGATAAGGGTTGCGCCAAGTTTCGCCTTTGAGTACCGTCGGCAGATAGGAAACATCGAGCACGGTGCCAGATTGTAGCTCGTGTTGATAGCCCAACTGAAAAGCGAGTGTACCTACCGCGACATCTGAGCGTGTGGTACCGGCGTAAACTTGGTGGTTGAGTCGGCTACCAAAGGTGTATGTCACACTCCCTAGCGGTGCAGCGATAACGGAACTGTCACTATCGGCACGCTTATCGAGAGAATCGATGGTGTTACTATTTTCTGTATTGAAATTGGATTCTGATGATATGAATCCGGCATTCAGCGAAATTTCACCGCCAAAACCTGCGGTTTCAGCGAGTTGAGCCTGAGCAGAACTGACGACAAAGGCCAAAGGCAAGAGAAGTAGCCTTGGTTTCATTCGTTATCTCCTTGTTGTCGAATGAGTGGTGCACATATTGGTTGCGGTAACAAATCTGACCATTTCCACGCATGTTCCAATGTGGCAAAGGCGCAGTATAATTACACGCTGTTTTATTCTTCACACATTATCACTGTTGTTTGACTATCATGTTGGCATATTTGTTATTTTTTTTTAACGCTTCTTTTGTGATTCTCAATTCTGCGGTTTGTTCACTCGCAATTTGTGTTATCGCTGTATTTAAAATATTGCTTCCTGGCGTAAAGCTAAAAGCGATAGCGACCGTTTGTGCCAATAAGGTGATGTGGTTATGGGCTACCGTTAATGCGTGCATTCTGGCGGTATCTAACCGTGTTGAGTGGGATGTTCAGGGCGGTGAAGCGCTTAAAAAAGACGGGTGGTATCTGCTGATCAGTAATCATCTCAGTTGGACAGATATTGTTGTGCTTTGCTGCGTGTTTAAAGACCGTATTCCCATGCCGAAGTTTTTCCTCAAGCAACAACTGCTGTATGTGCCTTTCATCGGGATGGCGTGTTGGGCGCTCGACATGCCATTTATGCGTCGCTATTCGCGAGAGTATCTGATCCGCAATCCTCATAAGCGAGGTCAAGATTTAGAAACGACACGTCGCTCGTGCGCTAAATTCAAACACACTCCAACCACAGTGGTTAACTATGTCGAAGGAACCCGATTTACCGAAGAAAAGCAGCGTAAGAGTAAAGCAAACTATCAATATTTGCTGCAACCAAAATCGGGCGGGATTGCGTACACGTTAGCGGCGATGGGGGAACAGTTCGAGAGCATTATCGACGTTACGTTGGCGTACCCAGAAAATACGCATAAACCGTTCAAGGATTTATTGATGGGCCGCATGAGCAAGGTGGTTGTGCGTGTAAATGTGTTACCCGTTGATGAAAGAGTGCTTGGTGATTACTTCAACGATAAGCCCTATAAGCGGCAATTTCAACAATGGCTGAGTGATGTGTGGCAAGAAAAAGATCGGTTACTACAAGAGATTTACAAGTAAACAAAAGGGGAGCGACGTGCTCCCCTTTTGATTGATATCGATGTGCTTATTTTAGTGTCAGCAAGTAGTTCACCAGAGAGAAGTACTCATCCATCGTTTTGATGCTTTGTGCTTGAACTAGGTATTTGTTGTTAACGATAACCGCAGGAACGCCGGTTAGACCGCTGTTTTCAAATTGCTTGTCCATACGGCGAACCATTGAATCAACCGCGAAGCCTTTGAATGCAGAATCGAATTTTTTCGCATCTACACCTTCATCAAGGAAGATTTGACGAAGTTCTTCATCATTACGTGGTGCTTTCTTTAGATTGTGGATGCGGTTAAACATCACTGGCACCATTTTGTCTTCCACTTTTAATGCAACCATCGTTGCGTAGGCTTTGCTCATTGATGGGCCCATGTTGCCACCCATGAAAGAAACGTGGTTTTTTAATAGCTTAGTACCTTCTGGTAACTGCTTTTTCAGTTGCTGGATAACCGGTTCAAAGCTATTACAGTGCGGGCAGTAGAAAGAGAAAAACTCCGTCACAAGAGGTTTTTTTGATGCCTCAAGATCCAATACTTTGTAATGTTCACCTTCTTTGAATTGCGCTGCATGTGCCGACAGGCTTAACATCAGCATAGAAAACAGTGCGAACAGTTTTTTCATCGAAATATCTCCATTTTTGAATTTTTGGCCTGACTTACCATTGAGGCATTAAAGACAGCGGTGCTTCTTCTAAAGCGGCGATCTGCTCTTTAAATGCAAGGACCTGACCTTCCCAGTATTTTGGCTCATTAAACCATGGAAAAGCGAGAGGAAATGCAGGGTCATGCCAACGTTTTGCTAGCCATGCCATATAGTGCACCATTCGTAGACCGCGAAGTGGCTCGATTAGTTTCAATTCTGCAGGATTAAAGTCGCAAAACTCTTGGTAAGCCTCTAAAACAATATCCAACTGCATCAGTTTGTCTTGGCGTTCACCGTTCAGTAGCATCCATAAGTCTTGTACTGCAGGGCCGTTACGAGCGTCATCCAAATCAACAAACATAGGGCCATCTCGCCACAAAATATTGCCTGGGTGGCAATCGCCATGCAAACGAATCATATTGAAACCTTCTTGCCAGTGGCTTTCAATTGATTTGATCAGCATATCCAAGTCATTGAAGAAGCTGTTCTCCAAGTGCATTGGAATCATATTGGCGTTTTGCAGAATCTCTCTTGGTTGATACAGGTATTCTTGTAAGCCAATAGTAGGACGATGTTGGAAGGCTTGGCGGCTGCCGACTTTATGGATTCGGCCAAGGAAACGCCCTACACCTTCGAGCTGATCTAAATTGTCAACCTCGTATTGGCGACCACCCACGCTATCAAACAGCGCAAAAGCATAGCCTTGATAGTGATGCAGGGTTTCACCGTTGATGCGCACAGGTGGTGCGACGGGGATCTCATTGCCAATCAGCTCTAAAGTAAAGTCGTGTTCCTCTTGGATCTGTTCATTGCTCCAACGTTCAGGACGGTAAAACTTGACGACATAACGACGACGCTCTTCGTCAGTGAATTGATAAACACGGTTTTCGTAGCTATTGAGGGGAAGAAAGCCTGATTCTGCGCGAACGCCGATGCTTTCTAACGCGTACCACATAAAGTCTGGGGTAAGGGCGTCAAAGTTAAACATACTTTGGGACATATAAACAAAAAGGCTCATTACTGAGCCTTTTTCCGTTAGTCACTGAAGTAGCGCTATAGTTTTTTAATAAAACGGCTTTCTACTTCAATAGTGAATTCGTTGCTCTTATCGGTGAGTATAAACTGAATTGTCGTAATCGCAGAGTTTAGCTTGTCAGGATCGGCACCAAGACTCATTGGCAGGTTTAATACCTCACCTGGCTGGACCTGAATTGTCTGCTTACCATACCAGCTTACATCGGATAGCCCTTCAACATCCAACGAGTACTCTTGCACTTGCTGAGTTTTGTTGATCACTTTGAGGGTGTAGGTGTTTTCTACTTCTCCCGAGCTATTAACGCGGAACAGTTGGTTACGGTCGCGAATAACACTCATGCCGGCTGGGTCTACCGCTGCAATTTGGGCAAAGAAAAGACCGACCATGACGAGTAGTACGGCACCATAGCCTAGCAGCTTCGGACGCATGACTTTGGTACTCTTACCCGATAAGCGATGTTCGGTGGTGTAACTAATTAGGCCTTTCTCGTAGCCCATGCGATCCATGGTGTTGTCACACGCATCAATACAGGCGCCACAGTTGATACATTCATACTGCAAGCCGTCACGAATATCGATACCTGTTGGGCACACCTGCACACACAAATCACAATCAATACAATCACCCAAACCAAGCTGCTTTGGATCGGCTTTACGCGGACGTGGGCCACGTTTTTCCCCACGTTTTGCATCGTAGCCAACGATGAAGGTGTCTTTATCAAACATGGCAGATTGGAAGCGCGCGTAAGGACACATGTGAATACACATGATGGAACGCATCCAACCAGCATTACCATAAGTACAAATGGCAAAGAACATTACCCAAAAGACGGGCCAGAAGTTGGCGTTAAAGGTGAAAAAGTCGATAACCAATTGCTTCATTGGTACGAAGTAGCCAACAAAAGTAAAACCAGTGGCGAGTGCAATGGCAAACCAAGCTATATGTTTGACGGTTTTACGCATCGCTAAATTCGCCGTCAGCTTATTGGAGTCTTGTTTACGGCGTTTATTGGCACTACCTTCGAGCTTCTCTTCAAACCAGATATACATGAAGGTCCAGACGGTTTGTGGGCAGAGATAGCCACACCAAACCCGACCTAAGAAGGTGGTAATAAAGAACAACCCAAACGCCGCGATCACAAACAGCAAGGCGAGTAGGGTAAGATCTTGTGGGTACAGGGTGGTACCGAAAAAGTTGAACTGCTGGTTGCCAATATCGAGCAAGATCGCTTGACGTTCACCGTAAGGAATCCACGGTATCAAAGCGAAGAGAAGTAGTAAGAACCAACCACCGTAACGACGTAGTTTCTGGTAAGTTCCTTTACTTTCGCGTACATAGATGCGATTACTTGGGTTAAACCGATCCCCGTTTCCTTTGTGGGTTTTGGGATTATAGGTTTTAGGAGTCACATCTTTGATATCGATCTTGTCCTGACTCATGCACTCATCCTTCTTAGGCTTTTATAATGTACGGCGTCATTTCTATTGATGTCGCTCGATGACATTGCTGCTCGTTCCGTCATAAAGATGACCGAACATAATTATTTTAGTAAATACTGATGAACGGCGATTATACAATCAATAACAATTCCGTTTCTTTAACGCAGTCAATGTTTAACAACAAAAATCAGTACAGTTAACCTGATAATTGGCTGAACAGTTATAACCAATTGTGGGACTAAAAACTTTGGTTATAAAAAAGCGACTCACAGAGAGAGTCGCTTAAAGAATACTGGCTGTTGAGCTGGTTATTTGATGATGCCACGAGCGCGTAGGATCGCCGTTTTAAAATCGTCCTCTTGGTCTTTTTTGAGTCCAGGGATCATTTCATCTTTGCTGCTATTACGCATTTTAAGGTGGTAGATCAGTACATCGTCGGTCAGATCTTCTAGCTTTCCTTCATAGCCTGCTTCTTTTGCCAGCTTAACGATGAACTGCAATAGGTTCAGCTCTTGCTCTTTATGCCATTCAGGCTCTAGTAGCTCAAGCAGCTCTTCAATGCGATGACACTTCATTTCTTTCTCCACAGAATTTATAGGTGTAATTAGCAGTAAAGGTACCAAATTGCTTTGCGAAGACCAAATAGGAAAAACTATCTCTTTCACTGTAGTTTGTTCTAAGTCTTTGAAGCTTTATGAGTCGCGTGCAAAGAAAAAAGCGCAGCTGGCGCCGCGCTTTTGATTAAGCTGCTTTGATAACTTTGGCCGGAACACTCGACATCATTGCTGTCTTCTCAACCAATGTCATTGCTGGCGCAACTTGCTTTGCCTTTGGTGCAGTAGTAAAGCCACTGCGGCGGCGCATTGCACTAGTATTAGTGTGTGCGAACCTGACTGTTGTTGGGCGCATTAATTTACCTAACTGTCAGGCATATCCATTGCCGATGTAATGGCCTGAATCATTATGAGCTAGGCTCCAACAAGATTGAAGAATCACTCTTCTGGCTCTCGCCAATCCAGTTAATGAGTCAGGAATACCGATATGCATGCATATCAAGTGTAAGATTAGCATCCTTGTAATAATTGGTCGATAGTTGAGCAATTGAATTGTTTAGATTTTGTCATTTTGTCGCGATGTTCGAGGCAATTTTTGTTTGATCCCACGATCAGCAGTAGTAGTATGAGATCTCGATGAAGGAGGTGCCTATGTCATTTTTGAAGAAGACACTTGCCAGTTTTGGGATTGGGAGCGCGAAGGTCGACTCAATCTTAAACCAAGACGTGCTATACCCAGGTCAAAGTGTGGATGTGTCGATCCATGTATATGGTGGTGCGACTGAACAAGCGATCGACAACATTGATTTAAAACTCTGTTGCCGCTACATCGCAGAAGCCCCTGATGACCGTGGTGCGCGAGAAGGACACAGCATGCGCCGAGTACCTCAAACTCATGTGCTTGCTAAGTGGAGTCTCCCTTACGCATTTACCATCCATTCCGGCGAAGAGCGTACCTTCGATGTTAAGCTCGATGTGCCTTGGAACACGCCTGTCACCATTGGTGATGCCAAAGTATGGTTAGAAACTGGCTTAGACGTTGCTGCTGCTTTGGATCCGACTGATAAAGACATCCTCACCGTCCGACCTGATCCACTGATGGATGCGGTACTATCTGCATTTGAAGCGCAAGGTTTACGAATTCGCCAGGTGGAATGCGAGGAAGTGAAAGGATTCGATCTACCATTTGTGCAAGAGTTTGAACTGGTGCCAACCGACGGACCTTACCACGGCGTGTGGCGCGAATTAGAATTTGTTGCCCACCGCAGTGAGCAAGAGCTCAAGTTGTGGTTTGAAGTTGACCGCACACGCAAGGGGCAAGGTGGCATGCTCGCGAGCTTACTGGGTAGTGGCAAACTCAAGCGAGAGCTGACCATCCCTGCCACGACTAAGCCAGATCAAGTTGGCGAACTGGTACTCAATTATCTCGATCAAACTACTGCCGTTCATGAGTCTTAATTTAAGCTTACACGTGTAAGCCTAATGTGCCATACTAGAGCAAATTTCAAACTCTAGTATAGGCGCATTGATGTCCGAACTGCAGAAACCTCAATACAGTCAACGTGAAGAACTGGCCAATACCATCACCCACGGTATAGGGATGATTTTTGGTATTGTTGGCTTGATACTGCTGTTAGTTAAAGCCATAGACCATCAAGCTGACACTTTAACGCTTACCAGTATGGCGATTTATGGTGCGAGTATTATCGTGCTATTTTTGGCCTCGACGCTCTATCATGCGATCCCTTATCCCAAAGCGAAACGTTGGCTAAAAACCTTCGACCACTGTGCTATTTATCTTTTGATAGCAGGCAGCTATACCCCTTTCTTGTTAGTCAGCTTAAGAACACCTCTAGCATTTGGGTTGATGATCGTTATTTGGAGCATTGCGTTGATCGGCATCATCATGAAAGTTGCGTTCGTCTATCGATTTAAAAAGCTTTCTTTGATGACGTACTTGGTGATGGGATGGTTATCGTTGATTGTGATTTATCAATTAGCTATTAACTTGGATGTCGGCGGACTTACACTGCTTGCCGCTGGTGGAATTGTGTATTCACTGGGGGTGATTTTCTACGTTGCGAAGCGCATTCCCTTTAACCATGCGATTTGGCACGGCTTTGTTTTGGCTGGCTGCGTGTGCCATTTCTTTGCTATTTATTACTTTGTTGAGCCTATCTAGCCGATAGGCTCAACAAAGAATATTAAACACGTATTAGCGAGTTTTTACCTCTAGCACTTTGGCAGAAAACTGGTATTGCTGTGATTGCGGTACAGCCAATTTAATGCTCTTACCTTGTTCCGCTTGCTGTGGTCGCAGGTAGGTATCCGCAATGCGCTTGATGGATTGCCAAACCGTCACGTTTTCTTTTGCCAGTTGCTGACCAGACATATCAAACACTTGCACCTCAACTTCCACTTGAATGACAGATTGAGAGCTTTGGTTAGTGATTGATGTAGGCAAAATAAGCTCACCGCTTTGATAGCTTGCTGAACCAATCAATACATCCACACCTGAATCTGATAGCTGCATGGTTGGCTTTTTGGCGTTTACCACCACGGTCGTGCCAACGGTTTTCGTTACCACAGGAATTGTCGCAATCGCAGGAGCTGCGATTGTTTCAACTACGCTTGCTGTTGTTTGTGTCTCCGTCGCTTGCTGCGCCGGTTTTTTCATGACGTACTCCCAGGTAAAGTCATCGTTCAACTTCACTTCTCGACCATCGGCTAAAGTGATGACCTCGGCGGCGTATGTGGATGAGGCGGCAAGTAGGGTCGCCAGAGTAATCCATGTTTTCATTGTTATACCTTTTAATTAGAGTCTGCTTAGCGGCGCCAAAACGCAGGAAAGAACAGTACAAGAATAGTCAGAATTTCCAAGCGGCCCATTAACATCCCAAAGCTTAAGAGCCATTTGGCAGTATCGGGCAGAGGCGCGAAGTTGCCTGTCGGGCCAATCACACTGCCCATACCAGGGCCAACATTGGCAACGGCGGTGATTGAGCCAGAAATACTGGTCACAGGGTCGAGGCCAAGAGCACTTAAACAACCCGCGATAAAGATAATGGTGATAAAAAACATCAAGCCAAATGCCACCACTGAGCGAACAATATCATCATTCACCGGTCGCTGGTTATAACGCTGTACAAACACCCCTGAAGGGTGAATCAACTTCATCATTTGTTTGTTTAGCAGCGTCATCGCAATTTGGAAGCGGAAGATTTTGATCCCGCCAGACGTTGATCCTGAGCATGCTCCCGCCATCATTAAGAATGCGAAAAGAGTAGTGGGTAATGCGCCCCATGCGGTGAAGTCTTCTAAGCCAAAGCCAGTTGTGGTGACGACAGAGACAATATTAAACATCGACACTCGCAGGGCATCCAAAATGGTGTACCCATCTCGAATCACTAACCAAGCTGAAATCACTAAGCTTGAGAATACGAACAGGTACGCAAATCCTCTAACTTGAGCGTCGTTAACCAACACATCAATACGGCGTTTACGTAACGCGGCGATAAAGAGCAAAAACGGCAAACCACCTAAGAACATAAAGGTAGTGGCCACCCAGTGTGCGCCATTAGAGAAGTGGTTCATTGACCCATCAGATGTAGAGTATCCACCCGTCGATAGCGTAGTAAAGGCATGGTTGATTGCTTCGAACAGGTTCATGCCAGTGACCAAGTAGCCCAAAATACATAAGCCCGTTAGCATTAAATAAACCGCTACGATGTTTTTGGCGACCGTTTTCGCTCTTGGACTACTTTTATCCGACCAATCTGATGATTCGGTTTGGAATAGCTTCATACCACCGACATTCAGCATAGGTAACACTGCTACCGCCATCACGATAAAACCAATGCCACCAAGCCATTGTAAAATAGAGCGCCACAGCAATATGCTCGGCGCCATGTTGTCTAGGCCACTGAGCACCGTTGAGCCCGTCGTGGTGATACCCGACATCGTTTCGAAGTAGGCGTCGGTGAAGCTGATGTGGTTGATAAACACAAATGGCAAGGCGGCAAACGCACTCGCGATGGTCCAAACCAAACTGGTGATGAGGAACATATCGCGTACGCTGAGTTTGAACTTGGCGGTTCGACCTATCGTTAGGCAGATGAAGGCGGCAAGGTGCGTGATCACAACGGCTTGGGCGAAATCGAGGAATCCCCCCGTACCGGTAAAGAAAGCGACCAAAGTCGGCACGTACATAAACAGGGCCAGTTTGGATAAAACCAGCCCGATAACAAACAGTACGGGACGTAAGTTGACCATAGGAAAATCCTAGAGGAAGAATGGACTCGGCTGGAATAGCGCTTCGACGTCTGATACGTATTTTTTGTTGACCAGGAACATCACCACATGGTCATCCTGCTCGATGACCGTACGGTCGTGGGCAATAAGAACTTCTTCGCCACGAACGATAGCACCAATGGTGGTCCCAGGTGGAAGCTTTATATCTCCAATCGCACGTCCAACCACTTTAGATGTACTTTCATCACCGTGAGCGACGGCTTCAATCGCTTCCGCAGCGCCGCGGCGAAGTGAGGACACGTTTACGATATCAGCGCGACGAACGTGCGTTAGCAAGGCTGAAATAGTGGCTTGCTGAGGTGAGATTGCTACATCAATTACGCCGCCTTGTACCAGGTCTACATAAGCGCCACGTTGGATCAGCACCATCACTTTTTTAGCGCCCATGCGTTTTGCCAACATTGCAGACATGATGTTGGTTTCATCTTCGTTGGTCAGCGCGATGAAAACGTCGACTTGGTCGATGTTCTCTTCCGAGAGAAGCTCTTGGTCTGCCGCATCACCGCAGAACACGATGGTGTTTTCTAGTTGCTCAGAGAGCTTTTCTGCACGCTGGTAGTTACGCTCAATCAGTTTCACGCTGTAAGTTTGCTCTAGGCGTTTTGCCAAGCTTGCGCCGATGTTACCCCCGCCAACAATCATGATGCGGCGGTACGGTTTTTCTAGACGCTGAAGCTCACTCATCACTGAGCGAATATGATTACTTGCTGCAACGAAGAACACTTCATCGTCGGCTTCAATGATGGTGGTGCCTTGTGGGCGAATCGGACGGCCTTGACGGAAAATCGCCGCCACACGAGTATCAATGTGCGGCATGTGCTCACGCAAAGCAGACAGCGCGTTACCCACCAACGGGCCACCATAGTAAGCTTTCACCGCCACTAGGCTGACTTTCTGTTCAGCAAAGCTCACCACTTGCAGCGCGCCTGGGTATTGGATCAGACGTTCGATGTAGCTCGTAACGAGTTCTTCTGGTGCGATAAGGTGATCAACAGGAATAGCACCAGATTTAAACAGGGCTTCTTTTTCGGCCAGATATTCTGGAGAGCGAATACGCGCAACGCGGTTTGGGGTATTGAATAGAGTGAACGCGACCTGACAGGCGGCCATGTTGGTTTCATCAGTGTTGGTTACTGCGACGAGCATATCGGCGTCTTGCGCGCCAGCTTCGTGTAGCACGTCTGGATGGCTCGCATGGCCATTGACCACACGTAGGTCGTATTTGTCCTGCAATTCACGCAGTCGGTCGGCATTATTGTCGACGATGGTGATGTCGTTGTTTTCACCCACTAGGTTTTCTGCCAGTGTGCCGCCAACCTGACCTGCACCAAGAATAATGATCTTCATACTCTTTTCTCGTATCTGAAAAAGGCGATTGAAATCACTTCAATCGCCCTATTTAGCATGCTGTTACGCGTGTGTTTTAGTTAGCACTGCGTAGTAGAAACCATCCATATCTTCTTCGCCTGGTAGAATTTGACGACCAGGCTGGTCGGGATCAGAATCCAGCAGTTGCGCATCCGCGGTACGTGCTAAAAACGCTTTTACTTGCTCCACGTTTTCTTGCGGTGTGATTGAACAAGTCGCGTAAACCATGGTGCCGCCGGGCTTCAGTTGCGTCCACATGGCATCAAAAATTTCACTTTGTAGCTCTGCTAATGCGGCGATGTCGTCTGCACGACGTAGCCATTTGATGTCTGGGTGACGACGAATCACGCCAGTCGCAGAACATGGGGCATCCAGCAAAATGCGATCAAATTGCTCGCCTTGCCACCATTCTTGTGGATTACGCGCATCACCGCAAACCACTTTTGCCTGAAGGTTGAGACGCTTCAGGTTTTCATGCACACGTTTCAAGCGTGTGTCGTCGCAGTCAATCGCGACCACTTCACTGCCCGACGTGCGCTCTAGAATGTGCGCCGTCTTGCCACCTGGCGCAGCACAGCAATCTAAAATCCGTTCGCCGTCTTGTGGTTTTAGGTAGTTGATCGAGAGCTGCGCCGCCGCATCTTGGACCGAAACCCAACCTTTTTCAAAACCAGGTAGCTTCATCACATCACATGGTGCGGCCAATTTTATGGCGTCCATTGCTTCTGTGTGTGGCGTGCTATCAATGTTTTCATTTTTGAGCAGCGCAAGGTATTCATCACGAGTGTGGTGTTGATGGTTCACACGCAGCCACATTGGTGCTTTTTGGTTGTTCGCTTCAACAATGCTTTCCCATTGCTTTGGGTAGGCCTCTTGCAGCAGTTTTAGTAACCAGCTTGGGTGACCGTACTTGCCAGCGTTGTTGCTGACGGCCATTTGGTCGAGTTCTTCTTGGTTGCGCTGGTAGTTACGCAATACAGCGTTAATCAAACCACGCAGACGAGGACCTTTCAGCTCTTTAGTGCCTTCAACCGTTTCACCGACAGCTGCGTGCGCAGGAATGCGCATGAAGCTCAGTTGGTAAATACCAACCAGAATTAGGTGATGGAATACACGTTGTTTGCCTTTTAGCGGCTTATCCATCAATTGGTTTGCGATCATTTCTAGGCGAGGTAGGTAACGTAGCGCACCGTAACAGATCTCTTGTAACAGAGCGTGGTCACGAGGTCGTACCGTTTGTTGAGCCGCTGGAAGAGCGCTTGAAAGTGAGTGGCCCTTGTCGACGACAAGATACAGGACGTTAGCAGCCGCAGCGCGAACATTCATGATGAGTACCTTAAAGTAAAGGAGGGCATCTCTGCCCTCTAAAAGTTCGTATAATTGGGGATAATAACCCCTAGTATGGCTTAAACCAGCAGAGTGCCAACTTCAAACCAAGCCGCACGCGAATTCAGAATATCCTGAACTGACATGGCTTTTTTGCCAGGAACTTGCAGTTGCTCTAGCACCAGTACGCCGTTGCCTGTCGCAACATAAATACCGGTTTTATCTGCTTGTACGATGGTGCCGGCTGGCTTGTCACTGGTTTGCTCTGCCACACGGCTTTGCCATACTTTGATGCTGTTTTCTACCGCCTCAAAGTGGCTCATTGGCCATGGGTTAAATGCACGAACGCAGCGCTCAATGTGCGCCGCATCGTCGTTCCAGTTGATGCGTGCTTCTTCTTTGCTGAGCTTTTTCGCGTAGTTCGCGAGCTCATCGTCTTGCTTCACTGGCACTGCTTTACCCGCAGCAATGTCTGCTAGGCAGTCAATCAGGGCTTCTGGGCCAAGCTCAGCCAATTTTTCGTACATTGAAGCGCTGGTATCTGTCGCTTCGATTGGCAGAGTTGCAATCTTCAGCATATCACCAGTGTCGAGACCGATGTCCATCTGCATGATGGTCACGCCAGTTTCTGCATCGCCCGCCCAAATAGAGCGTTGGATTGGAGCCGCACCACGCCAACGAGGTAGGATAGAACCATGTACGTTGATACAACCCAGTTTAGGGGTATCAAGAACCGCTTGTGGCAGCAGCATACCGTACGCCACGACAACCATGAGGTCGGCGTTCAGATCGGCAAGTTCTTGTTTGGCTTCGTCGGACTTAAAGCTTTCAGGTTGGTAAACCGGGATATTGTGTTCTAGCGCCAGTTGTTTTACCGGTGGCGCAGCCATTTTTTTGCCACGACCCGCTGGACGATCTGGGTTTGTGTAAACCGCGATGACTTCATGCTCCGAAGACAACAACGCCGCCAAGTGACGGGCGGCGAAATCCGGAGTACCTGCAAAGACAATTCGTAAAGACTGACTCAAGGTAGACTTCCTTCTAATTGGTATGGTTCGAGATTAAGCGTTTTGCTGCTTCTCGTTAAAGCGTTTGATTTTTGCTAGCTTGTCCTGAATGCGTTTGCGTTTCAGTGGCGATAGGTAATCCACGAACAGCTTACCTTGTAGGTGATCAAGCTCGTGTTGAACACAAATCGCTAGCAGGTCGTCGGCTTCAAAGGTGAACTCTTTGCCATCACGATCCAGTGCTTTAACGGTAACTTCTGCAGCGCGAGGCACAAGTGCGCGTGCACCTGGTACCGACAGACAGCCTTCTTCGATGCCATCTTCGCCACGCTTTTCCAGAATCTCAGGGTTGATTAGCACCATCGGCTCATCGCGAGTTTCTGAAATATCAATCACTACGATACGTTTGTGGATATCAACCTGCGTTGCAGCAAGGCCAATACCTTCTTCGTCGTACATGGTTTCAATCATGTCATCGACGATTTTTTGAATCTCAGGTGTCACCGCTTCAACAGGCTTTGCGACTGTGCGCAGGCGATCATCCGGGAATGTTAATACTTGTAATACAGACATATTCACTCGAAATATTGAACTGTGCCGAAACAGCACAAACCTTGTTGGCTCAATTCTAGACATTTTATAGCCTAAATGACAGCATCCTTGCACCAATTTCCATTCTGGTTCCTGCTTAATAGACCAAGGACGAGGGTCATGAATCGAATTTTCCGCAACGTTGCCAGTGTTACGTTGCCGTTACTTTTCTCTTTCAACGCTGTAGCAAATGTGGATGCAAACCCACTGACTGTTAAAGATGATGCGCCACAAACATATGTAGTCGTGAAGGGCGATACGCTATGGGATATTTCGGCCATGTACTTGGATAGCCCGTGGTTGTGGCCTCGTTTATGGCAAGTAAACCCGGAAATCGACAACCCTCATTTAATTTATCCCGGTGACAAGCTGTCTTTGGTGTGGATTAACGGTCAGCCCGTATTGAGCCTAAAACCGGTTAAGAAGCTGAGCCCGAAAGCACGTATCACGGAAAAGAAAGCGGTACCAACGGTCGCGGAAGGTTTGGTGATGCCTTACCTCAAATCGGATCGGTTGCTGGATCAAGATGCGTTGAACAGTGCAGCAAAAGTGATGGGTAGCAGCAAAGGCAGTAAGTATCTGACTGCAGAAGATGTGCTGTATATCAATGGTAATCAGACCGCGACAGGTTGGGCTATTTACCGACCAGTAGCTACCTTTTCGCGTGACGATGTGTCCGAAGAGATTACCGCGCTGCGTTTGATTGCCAAAGGCGAGCTCGTTGAAGCTTCGAGTGATTATTCAGGTTTGAAGCTTACATCGCAGATGCAAGAAATTCTACGTAACGATATCGCGTTGCCAAATCAATCGGTTGAGAATACTGACTTCACGACTACGTTCTACCCGCTGCCGTCGCCACAAGGCAGTTCGGCAAAGTTGCTAGGTAATATCGAAGGTATTCGCTTTAGTTCAACTAACCAAGTCGTGGTGATTGATAAAGGCACGTCAGACAATCTGAAGCAAGGCAGTGTGTTTGATTTAAAAGAAGACGCGCACCCAGTTTACAAAGACGGCGATGAGTTCAAGAAAGAGTTTGGCGTGCTTGATAAGAAAATTACTTTGCCTCAAAGCAAAGTTGGTGAGTTGCTGGTCATTCGTCCTTATGAGTACTTTAGCTTGGCACTGATCACTAACAGTACTAAACCCATTAACCAAGATATTTCGGTGGTGTCACCGTTGGCGGACGAATTAACCATCGATGAATCGACGAAATAACGATGATCTCGCTGCCTGGTTAAAACTGAGTTGTTTACCAGGCATTGGCGGCGTCAAAATGAATAAGCTACTGGCAAGAGACACGCCACGTAACATCGTAAACTTCTCTCCTGAACAGCTACAACAACTTGGGTTAACAACTAAGCAAATTCAAGCTTGGGCTTCAACAGATAAAGAAGTCGATGCTTGTTTAAGCTGGCTTGAGGCTTCTACAAATCATCATATCCTGACACTGACTGACCCGCGTTATCCACCTCAACTCAAACAAATCGTTGCACCGCCACCTCTACTTTTTGTTCAAGGAAACCCTACTTGTCTCTCTCAGCCACAAATCGCGATGGTTGGCAGTCGAAATGCGAGTATTGATGGATTACAGCATGCACGTCAGTTTGCTGCAGAGTTTGTTCAGCACGATTTTATTGTCACCAGTGGTCTCGCTTTAGGCATTGATGGTCATGCGCATGATGGTGCGTTGCAAGCGGGTGGTAAGACGATTGCGGTGCTAGGATCTGGCTTAGAAAATATTTATCCGGCACGTCATCGTGGTTTAGCGCAACGTGTTATTGAACATGGGGCCTTGGTGTCTGAGTTTCGGCCTAATGCCAAGCCGCGTCCAGAAAACTTCCCGCGTCGTAATCGTATTATTAGTGGATTATCGCTTGGTGTACTGGTCGTCGAGGCGGCGAAAAAGAGCGGCTCGTTAATTACAGCTCGTTACGCGCTTGAGCAAGGTCGAGAAGTATTTGCGCTGCCAGCGTCAATCAATGCCCCCAATGCCTGCGGTGGAAACCAGTTGATACGTCATGGCGCTTGCCTCGTAGAAAAGACGAAAGATGTCTTAGATGAAATACAGTCCTTGCTTGATTGGTCTATTAATCAGAGTACCGATTTATTTTCTACGTTAAATGATGAAGAAGAATTGCCATTTCCTCAGCTGTTAGCTAACGTAGGAAGTGAAGCTACACCGGTTGATATTCTTGCAAACAGGACCAATATACCTGTCCAAGAAGTCATGATGCAGCTCTTAGAGTTAGAACTCTCTGGGCATGTCGTTGCGGTTTCAGGTGGCTATATTCGAAAGGGGAGGGGCTAGCTATGATGATGGATATACTGATGTATCTATTCGAAACCTACATCCATAGCGATGCAGAGTTACAGGTCGAACAAGACGAGTTGGAAGAAGAGTTGCTTCGTGCAGGCTTCCAACAAAAAGATATCTACAAAGCCCTTGTCTGGTTAGAAGAGCTTGCCGCATTGCAGCAAAGTGACACCTCTTCTGCAATCTCGACTTGCATGGCTTCGTCATCAACTCGTATCTACACAGCGAAAGAGATGCAGCGTTTAGATTTGGAATGCCGAGGTTTTCTATTGTTTCTCGAGCAAATCAATGTGTTAACCACAGAAACTCGCGAAATGGTGATTGACCGAGTGATGGGATTAGAAACGAGTGAGTTTGAGCTTGAAGATCTCAAATGGATCATTCTGATGGTGCTGTTTAATGTGCCTGGCAACGAAAACGCTTACACGCTAATGGAAGAGCTGTTGTACACCAAGGAACAAGGGATTCTTCACTAACCATCTGGGCAAGTTCGAGTTTAACTAGAATAAACGCGAGCTTGTCTTTTTGTGTGTTTTTCACGAAACGGTAAGTATGAGTAGTAAAATCGACAACACCCTTTTCTCTGCCCATGAACACGCTTTGGAACACGAGCCGTGTCCAAAATGTGGTGGTGAGCTGACTCTCAAGCACGGAAAACATGGCCCATTTCTCGGCTGTAACCATTACCCAAGCTGTGATTACATTAAACCGCTACACAGCAATGATGGTCACATCGTGAAAGAGTTGGGTGTGCCTTGTCCTGAGTGTGGCAATGAGTTGGTTCTCCGCCAAGGGCGCTACGGTATGTTCGTTGGTTGTAGCCATTACCCGGCTTGTCATCATATTGAGTCGATTAATCAACCAGAGCCAGAGGCGCAGTCACAAGAGCAACACGCTTGCCCTGAATGTGGCAAAGGACATTTGGTTGAGCGTAAAACCCGATTTGGCAAAACATTCTACGCGTGTGACAACTACCCTAAATGCAAATTTGCTGTGAACCTTGCTCCGGTCAAGGGGCGATGCGAAGAATGTGGTTTTACTTTGTTGGTGGAGAAGAAACTCGCCAGTGGTGTGAAATTGCAATGTGCCAACCGTAAGTGCCAGCACACCCAACAAGGGTAAATACATCAAAGGAATTAAAAAGGGTCGCATCGTGCGACCCTTTTTTTATTTTTTTGCTGCCAAACGTTAGTGTTGAGGCTGTTTAGCGAACGCTTGCACGGCTGGGAAAGCTATTGGGTCTAAGATGTCTGCCAGAGCGCACAACCTACGGTGCAATTCTCCTGGGTAGTCGCCACACACGTTGATGTGTCCCATCTTGCGACCTGCACGTTTCTCTTTGCCATACCAATGAATGTGGCAACCATCCATTAATAACAATGCTTCTGGTAGTGTGTCTTCACCAAGAATATTAATCATTGAGGTTTCACGAACCAATTTCGTACTGCCTAATGGTAAGCCGCACACTGCGCGCAGATGGTTTTCAAACTGACACGTTTCTGCACCTTGCTGTGTCCAGTGACCAGAGTTGTGCACGCGTGGAGCAATCTCATTCACTAAAAGTGCCCCATCGACATCAAAGAACTCAAGCGCTAATACGCCAACGTAATCTAGGCTATCTGCGACTGCCGTGAACATTTGCTTTGCTTGTTCCTGTAACCCTGGCGCATCAATCGCAGTAGAAAGACTCAATACACCGTTGGTGTGGACGTTCTCTGCCAGAGGATACACTTCCACACTGCCATCTTTGCTTCGAGCACCAACCAGTGATACTTCGCGGTTAAAAGGAACAAACTCTTCAGCAACAATCGCTTGAGTTGGTGTTGCCGCGATGCACTCCGACATCTCAGTCCAAATGTCGTCGACTTGAGAAGCTTCTTTTAAGCGCCATTGGCCTTTACCATCGTAACCACCTAATGCACTTTTCAGAACCATTGGCATACCAACGTGTTCAATTGCGCGGTCAAAGTCTTCACGAGTTTCAATGACGTAGTATTTCGCGTTGCGCACGCCGGCATCATCAAGCAGTGCTTTTTCAATACGGCGATCACCACCTGCTTTGATGGCTTGCGTACTTGGTAGGAACTTGCCGCTCGCTTCGCAAACCTTGAGCACGTCATGTGGAATATGCTCGAACTCGGCAGTAATCACATCAACTTGCGTAATCGCATTTTCCAAGCCATGGCCAAGTACCTGTTGAGTTAAAGGGTGAACGACATCACCGCTGGTGACATCGTAAGCTGAAATTTGAATATTCAGTGGCGCACCAGCCAGAGACATCATACGAGCCAACTGACCCGCACCAAGAACCAGTACATGCATCTGATTAATCCTCTGCAGGGTTTGGATTTGCGAGAACTGTTTCCGTTTGCTCATTACGGAATGCTTCTACCTTCGCCATGATGTTTTCATCATGAGTGCCTAGGATTTGCGCTGCTAGGATACCGGCGTTTGCTGCGCCCGCTTCGCCAATCGCCAATGTACCAACCGCAATTCCCTTTGGCATCTGTACAATAGAAAGCAATGAATCCATACCTTTCAGTGCACGAGACTGAACGGGAACCCCAAGCACTGGCAAACTAGTAAACGCCGCCGCCATACCTGGTAGGTGGGCTGCACCACCTGCGCCTGCGATGATAACTTTGATGCCGCGTTCTTTTGCGCCACTAGCGTAGTCAGCCAGTAATTGAGGAGTTCGGTGTGCTGACACGACTTTTGTTTCGTAAGGCACGCCAAATTGATCTAGCATGTATGCTGCTAGTTTCATGGTTGGCCAATCGGATTTAGAACCCATGATGATACCGACTTTCATCTCAAACTCCTTTAAGCTGCAAAAAATTAGGTGAGCTATAAATTTGTGCGCATTATACGGGGATTTTTATCTCAAGCAAACGTTTGCGTCTTGTTGTTGGCGCTATTGATACATTTTATAAAAAAATTGCTTTAGTGTCTGAGAATGAATATTTGTACACTTAGTGAAAACAACACAGTCAAACAAATAGGAAGTAGTCGGTGGATAACTTTGAACAAGTGCTCAACGCACTCAAGCAAGGCGAAGTGATTGCCTATCCAACAGAAGGGGTTTTTGGTGTCGGATGTGATCCAGATAACCCAGAAGCAATTCAAAAGCTATTAGAGCTCAAGCAGCGTCCGGTAGAAAAAGGGCTGATTCTCATCGCGGCAAGTTATGATCAGCTCTTGCCTTATATTGATGAATCTCAGTTGACTGAAGAACAATTACAGACTGTTCATGCCACTTGGCCAGGCCCATACACTTGGATCATGCCAGCGAGCGATAAAGTATCCAACTGGGTTTCAGGGCAGTTTGATTCAATTGCGGTTCGTGTGACTGATCATCCTTTGGTGCAAAAAATGTGTAATGCATTCGGAAAGCCGTTAACCTCTACCAGCGCGAATCTTTCCGGCTTACCACCGTGTATGACCACGGAAGAAGTCGAAGAGCAGTTGGGGGATAAGCTGGTCGCCATTCTTCGTGGCGAGACCAGCGGTCGTGATAAACCCAGCGAGATTCGTGACGCCAAAACTTCACAAATATTAAGACAGGGTTAACCCTGCTAGCCAGCCATCATTAGGTTTCACGTAATAGGTAATAACGTATGTCAGCGATCGATAAGCACGCCGTAAAGCAGTTCTTGATGTCACTTCAGGACTCCATTTGTCAGCAGTTAGAACAAGAAGATGGAAAGGCCGTCTTTGTCGAAGATGCATGGCAACGTGAAAAAGGAGAGCGTCTGGGGGGCGGTGGTCGCTCACGTGTTTTGCGTGATGGCCTTGTTTTCGAGCAGGGAGGCGTGAACTTCTCGCATGTGGAAGGGAAAGAAATGCCAGCATCTGCGACAGCGCATCGCCCAGAGCTAGCGGGTCGTCGTTTTGAAGCCATGGGTGTTTCTTTGGTTATTCACCCTAAAAACCCTTATGTACCGACTTCACACGCCAATGTCCGCTTCTTTATTGCAGAAAAAGATGGCGAAGACCCAATTTGGTGGTTTGGTGGTGGTTTTGACCTAACGCCGTTCTATCCATTTGAAGAAGATTGCCAATCATGGCACGACACTGCAAAACTGCTTTGTGCGCCATTTGGTGACGATGTTTACCAAGAGCATAAAGCATGGTGTGACAAATACTTCTTCCTACCACATCGTAATGAAACTCGCGGTGTTGGCGGTTTGTTCTTTGATGATCTAAACCAGTGGGAATTTGATAAGTGTTTTGCTTACATCAAAGCAGTGGGTGAAGGCTATTGCCAGGCTTACTTGCCGATCGTTTCTCGTCGTAAAGAGATCGAGTATGGTGAGCGTGAGCGTGAATTCCAACTATATCGTCGCGGCCGTTACGTAGAGTTCAACTTAGTGTATGACCGTGGCACCTTATTTGGTTTACAAAGTGGTGGGCGTACTGAGTCGATTCTGATGTCAATGCCGCCGCTCGCTCGCTGGGAGTACTGCTACGAGCCAGAAGCGGGATCGCCAGAAGCTGAACTTTACGAGCGATACCTAACGCCACGAGAGTGGTAAGCACGGAATCTCCTTTTCTATATAGATAGATAGTGATAGGGTCATCTGTAATCAGGTGGCCCTGTTTTCTCTATATCTAAGTAAGGAACAAAGGTAAGGAAATGACCCAGCAAATCGATCGCTATGCCGTGTTTGGTAATCCTATCGGACACAGTAAGTCGCCATTCATTCACACCTTGTTTGCTCGTCAAACTAATCAATCTTTGGTGTACACCGCAGAAAGTGCACCTGTTGATGGTTTTATTGACGCGGCGAAGGTGTTTTTTGCTGAAGGTGGCAAGGGGTGCAACATCACTATGCCATTTAAAGAAGATGCTTATCAATTTGCTAGTCGATTGACAGAACGGGCTCAGTTAGCAGGCGCGGTAAATACCCTCAAGAAGTTAGACGATGGTGAAATCATCGGTGACAACACTGATGGTGCAGGTTTAGTGCAAGATCTGCTTCAGCATCAGGTTGTATTGGAAGGCGCGCGAATCCTAATTATTGGCGCTGGTGGTGCAGCTCGTGGTGTTATTAAGCCACTACTTGATCAAAAGCCGACCTCTTTAACCATTACCAACCGTACCTTTAGTAAAGCACAGGAGCTTGCAGAGCTGTTTGTCTCTCACGGTCCTATCCTCGCCAAAGAGATGGCAAGTATTGATGAAGAGTATGATGTCATCATTAACTCCACATCCGCTTCTCTAAGTGGTGAACTGCCGACTATTTCATCCTCCATCTTTGCCGCTAACAGTACAAGCTATGACATGATTTATGGCAAAGGGGTGACGAGCTTTAACTTATGGGCAAAAGATAATGGCGCCGCTCATGCGTATGATGGTCTTGGAATGTTAGTTGGGCAGGCTGCGGAAAGCTTTATGCTCTGGCGTGGCTTACGTCCTGGTGCCAAACAAATTCTCAGAGAACTAAGAAAGAACCTTGAAGGTCAATAAGCGATGAATCAATCCATCTTATTCCCAGATATTCAATCATGGGATGAAGTATCACAATCGGTAAACTTTTCGGCGCAACAATCAGGCGCACTAATAGAGTGCTTTGTGACGAAACAAAAGTTAGAAAAGCTCAGTGGTTCACTGATTGAAACTGAGCAAGCGGCAATTAAAGTGTTTACTGATTACCGATTCGACCTAGAAGAAATGGCTGAAGAGCTAATAGAAGATGAAGCCTTCAACGAAGAAGGCCATATCATCATCGGTTAACAGGGCTTTAGTTCAAGTCTTTTACTTCATTTAAGTAGTCGTTTTTGTTTTGCACATAGTTGTTGGCAGACTTTTGCAAGAAAGCTCGTTCTTTTTCTGATAGAGGGCGAGCTTGTTTTACTGGGCTTCCAACATATAAGTAGCCACTTTCTAATACTTTCCCAGGTGGCACTAAACTGCCTGCTCCGATCATCACCTCTGACTCAATTACAACAGCATCTAAAACAATAGCTCCCATACCAATCAAAACACGATCGTGGATCTCACAACCGTGCAGCATCACTTTGTGGCCAATCGTAACGTCATTACCAATAATCAATGGGTAGCCGTTTGGGTTTTCGGCGTTCTTATGGGTGACATGCAAAACACTGCCATCTTGAATATTCGTTCGATCACCAATGTGAATGTGGTTTACATCGCCTCGCGCTGCTACCAATGGCCAAATGCTAGAATCATCGCCAATTCGGATATCACCGACTAAAACAGAGGTTGGGTCAACGTAAACACGCTCACCAAGTTCAGGCTTTATACCTTTGTAGCTTCTCATTGAGCTCATCTTTTTTCCTTATTCAGGGCGATTACAGGGTGTATGGAGGTAGAATAGTAGTGAAAACTCGCCTTTTAGAATAAAAAACACCCA
>NZ_JAWOUX010000014.1:0-99505 GCF_033339595.1 Vibrio sp. 2096 | reverse complement strand
TTTGAATTGACTGTGCTCTTATTGGTTTTTACTTTTGAAAAAGTAAAACAAAACAGCTCAAGGCTGCTTCCCAATTCAAATGGTCACTTCGTTTCATTGAAACCTAATTTGATACCGAGGTATCTAATTGGATTATCATCAACGAGTGCCCACACAGATTGATAGGTCTATATTGTTAAAGAGCTTGCTTTGCGAGAAGTTTTTCTCTCAAAGCGGAGGTGCATTCTAGCGATTTAGTTGTTAGTGTCAAACACTTTTTTAAACTAATTTTTTGTAGAAGCTTTTTACCTCTTCGACCCTGCTAAAGCCTTGTGGCGTCTGCCGTGTCGATGGATGCGCATTATAGGGAGAAGATTTTCTTTGGCAATACTAAAAATGCATTTTTTCTAAAAAAACATGCCAAATGGATACTTTCCATCCAACCCTAAAATTACCCAGAAATAACACTCAGGATTTATACAATTTACCCACAAAAAGCTGTGGATAACTACTCATCACTATCAAAGAAATAAGAAATACGCGAACGCGGATTTAGATACTCTTTTACTTTATCCGGTAATTTTGACGGATGAATCGCGTTAACTATCTTTATATCTTTTGAGGCAAGATCAATGATTGGCGCTTGCGTCCTTGGTACTGATGGATCGTAAACCAAGACATTCGGGAATAATAAATGCGATGCATTCACTGAGATAACCAGGCCGACCATATTATTAGAAAGCTGAACTACGGTACCCGGAGGAAACACGCCCATAAACTTAATTAGGATGTTCAGGTTCTCTTCTTTATATAGGTGTTTACAGTTCTTATATAAATGAGAGAGTGCGGTATAAGGAATCTTTTGATCTGAGACTATCGGTGTATGACACAAGTTATCAAACGCATTGGCTACAGCAATAATTTGAGCAAACTCGTTGATCTCATCTCCTTTCAGGCCTTTAGGATAACCAGACCCATCTCTTAGCTCATGGTGCTGCGCGATCACAATTCTCGCGACTTCGGGAAAAGCCTCGATTTGACTCGCAAGATCGACGCCATATTTAGTGTGCAACTTTAAGTAGTTGGTTTCTGGCTCTGTTAGAGGTAGTTGCTTTCTTAATATTGCAGTCGGGATTTTTATTTTCCCGATATCATGGAATAGTGCGGAGAAGGAAAGCTCTTTCAACTGTGCTGCTGAGTACCCTTTAGCACGGCCAATCATCATCGAGATAACAGCCACGTTCAATGAGTGGAAATAAATATCTTCAAACTCATTTTTTCCGTTCATCAGATGTAACGTAACATTATCATCGCACATTAACTTCTCGACGATATCTTCAATAAGAAGCTTTGCTTCATCAACTGCTGCTGTCGGACGGTTACGGATTTTAGTCATGACTGAACGCATACGTGCCAGAGAGCGCTCAAACTCTTTTTCACACTGAATCACGCGTCGACGGTATGCACTTAACTTTTCTATGCGGTTCTGTTTTTCTTGCCACATTTTTTGAGTTTCATGATCTAACGACGCTTCGTTTGTTACTCTGTCAGCTTGTCTTTGATCAACAGGGAGTGGAACGGCATCGCTTTGCTCTGGATTAAAGTAAACGAACTTTACGCCGAGGTGGCGGATCATCTCGACTTGCTCTTGGTCTTTAATCTTAAAGCTATTGAGTAGAAAGGGGTGATCGTTCCACTTTAGCGGAAGACGGATATGTAATCCGGGTTGAATACGATCGACCGTTAGTTTAATGGCAGCCACTTATTCACTACTGATTTATATTTCTTAAGAGAGTTAGAATACTAGTAAATTTTGTGAATAAATTCATCAGTAACTATCAAAACATCAAACCGTTATTTCTAAGCGACTCACTTAATTAGATAGAAGTAAGCTACTTTAAGGAACGATCTGCTTTGCGTATTTTAAGCTTGGCCTCGAATACTGGCTTGTCTATTACTTCTTGATCTTTGACTAGCCCCATTAACGTTTGTACCGCTACACGGGCCATGTCACTAATAGGAAAGTGCACTGCTGATACTGTAGGGTAAAGACTTTCACAAAGATCAACACTGTCAAAGCTAGTTAATGAGATTTGCTCTGGTACAGAAATACTATGCTCGTGTAAGTACTGCATTGCGCCAACCGTCATTTCTTCACTGCACGAAAAGACAGCCGTCACATCAGGGTGTCGTTGTAAAATTGCAGCCATTGCATCATAACCACTTTGCCGGCCATAATTCCCTTCTTCACACCAGCTTTCATCAATATCTATACCAGCATCCTTCATTGCATCAATATACCCAAGCTTTCTCAATACACTGTTATGACGTTGGGATGGACCGGCAATACAAGCAATCTTTCGATGACCACCAGCTAAAAGGTGCTCAACGGCAATACGGCTTGCATGATGATGGTTAAAGGTAACACAACGCTCTTCTATTCCTTCCACGTAGCGATCCAGGAGAACGAAAGGTGTTGGCTGTTTAGCTAGTTCACGTAAGTCATCATCTGACAAATAACGACTATGAAGTACATAGCCGTCACAACGTAAATCATTAAAACGCTGAATTGCCTCTTTTTCACCTTGTGCAGAATGATGGCCTTGAGCTGTAATCAAAAACTTCTTATGAATATCCAGCTCGGTCTGAACCTGCTCCATCATCTCGCCAAAGAAGCCCCCCGTATAGTAAGTCACCAATAACCCAACCATATTACTGGATGAGGTTGCGAGTGAACGAGCAATTGCACTGGGACGATAATTCAATTGCGCCATAGCTTGCTCTACTTTTTTTCGAGTTTCCTCGCGAAATTTCCCCTCTCCATTAATAATTCGAGAAACGGTAGAGCGATTTACACCGGCGAGTTCGGCTACATCTTTAATCCTTGCCATAATGCTATTGGGTCCAACTGCAATTGTTATTAAATATTCGTTTGTGTAGAACGGCTGCCAGCAATTCGTAAGGTGCTATAGGGGGCGAAGCTGGCAGCCTTTAATCATACACCGACCATTTGATTGGTAGAAACAAGCTCAGAGTAATCCGTGACAGTTATACCATGATGAGCTAACTGTTCTTTTAAAATGGGAGAGGTAAGAACTTGTAACTCTAGCTCTCGCTGAAGCGCATAGCCACTCTTTAAGATAAGCGCCTGATCGGCCTCTGCCGGGTGGCACATCACCTCAACCAAGTCATAGTCAGCTTTTAAGCTCAATAGATGTGCCATTAAGCCATCCAAGCTCACTTTTTGATCATAAAACTCATCAGTAAAGATATACCTGATTGTCATCGATTCTTGACACAAGCCAGTGCCCCGCAGTGGCACTCGGTATTCATTCGCTACTTCTTTAATAACGGGCAAAATTTGAGGGTGAGTATGCGCGTGATGATGGCTATCTAAGTGGCTTAGCTCCAACCCAAGCGATAAAAAATGTTCCACCTGAGCTTTTGCTTCATCATAAACGACCTGAGTTTCGAAGTCCTGCTTACTCCAAAGTTCGTCATAGTTGATAAAGTGCGCTCGGCCGTTAGTCAAGTTACGATGCTTCGTTATAGGCACACCTGCTGTAAACCTAAGATGAACGCCAACTTTCAAGTCTGGATTATGGCGAGCTAGTTCTAAGGCATGTTGCTCAGCATCCATACCCACCATCATGGTGGTTGAATGAACCACACCTTGCCGATGAGCTTTAACGATGCCGTTATTTACACCTCTCGTTAAACCAAAATCATCAGCATTAAAAATGACTTTCATCGGCGCCCTTCCTTAGTCTTACAACGTCGTTAGTTTAAATTGAGGTAAATACGGAGCGTTCACCGCCAGAATATCATCCAGGATTGACTTGGCGCGGCCAATGTCAGGCACCAATGGGTTATTGGTTAATGCCATAAGCGCCTTGTCATAATTACCTTCGACAGCAGCTTCTATTGTTAGCTGCTCATACGCTTTAACTTGATGGATTAATCCTTTGATATTGTTTGACAACTCGCCAACCGCAAGAGGTTTCGCCCCCCAGCTACCAATCACGGCACTACATTCAATCACAGCATCGTCAGGTAGGCCGTTGATCGCTCCATTATTTAAAACGTTAACAACATGAATACTATTACGATTGTTATAAATTGAATCAACCAGGTTCAGTGATGCATCAGAATAATAAGCACCACCCCGCTCCTCTAACTCTTTCGGCTTATGATCGAGGGTAGGATCTTGATAGAGCTTAAATAGCGCATTTTCTGTTTCCATTACCTGCTCAGCACGAGTGCCTTTTTCATCGGCACTTTGTTTCTCTTCAGCAAGCATGGCATCAGTTTGGTAGAAGTAGCGATGATAAGGACATGGTATCGCCCTCAGTGCTTTTAGAAATGCAGGATCCCACGGCTCTTCCCAGATATTCTTCATACTGAAGTTGGCACCATCACCGACTTTCTCTAATACCGTTTGAGTAATATCTTCCCCATTGAGCCATGCTTTGTGTACCCACACGAGATGGTTTAACCCAGCAAACTCAAGTTGTAGCTCTTTTGGCTCGCACTCCATCATTTCTGCAATCATCATTTCCATTGAAACGGGCACATTGCATAAACCAATACTCTTTACTTTGGTGTACTTACTGACCGCTTCGGAAACTAAACCCGCTGGGTTGGTGAAATTGAGCATCCATGCGTTTGGAGCCAACTCTTCAATGTCTTTACAGATATCAAGAATGACCGGAATGGTTCGCAGTGCTTTAGCAAAACCACCAGGGCCCGTTGTTTCTTGGCCGATGACGTCGTACTTGATTGGGATTCGCTCATCGTTAGCGCGTGCAGCAAGGCCACCAACACGAAACTGCGTCATCACAAAATCCGCATCTTTTATCGCAGCACGGCGATCGAAACCGGCTTTTATCTCAATTTTTGCTCCGGCTTTATCGACCATTCGCTGAGCCAATCCTTTGATGATCTCAAGCTTCTCAGCTCCTGACTCAATGTCCACAAAATGAATCTTCTTAACGGGTAAATATTCTAAGCGCTTAATAACCCCTTCAACCAATTCCGGGGTATAGCTACTACCACCGCCAATAATGGCAAGTTTGATCGCCTCTCTAGACATTTTCATCCCCCTTTATTTGTTCGAGATTTTTTTGTTCAGTGCGACGATTTCTACAGCCATCTCTTGAGCCAAAATCGTAGTCATTAGGTGATCTTGAGCATGCACCATCACTAACGTCATCGGGACTTTCCCTTCTCCCTGATCTTCTTCAATAAGCTGAGTCTGTATTAAGTGGGCTTTATTAATGCACTCTCTTGCTTGAGAGAGCTTCTCATCAGCCGCTTCAAAATCTTGTTCTCGAGATAAACGCAATGCCTCGTAGCTTAAACTTCTGGCTTCACCAGCATTGCAAATGATCTCCATCACAACCAATTCTTGTTCCATTATTTTCTCTCCGAAAATCGGGCCGCGGTAATTGCGGCCCATTAAGCACAGTTAAGCAGTAACGCCTTCGCCTGACGGCTGCGTGTCACCTTTAGTTTCCTTCGTCGTTGGTAGTTCTTGCTCCAACATTTGCTTCTCAAACATTTTGAAGAATGGGAAGTAGATGATTAGATCAAGAACCAATAAACCAATGACGAGCAATACTGGCGCAAAGGTCCAACCGCTACCCCACGAAGCACCTATCAGTGCCGGTGTTGTCCAAGGTGTTGTAGCGACACCCATACCCACAAAGCCGACATGCACAGCAAAATACGCAATCGTAGCGTTGATGACTGGAGCGAAGACGAACGGGATAAACAAGGTCGGGTTCATCACAACTGGGCTACCGAAGATCACTGGTTCGTTGATTTGGAAAAAGCCAGGCACCGCACTCATTCGACCAATGCTCTTAAGGTGAACAGAACGGCTAAACGACATCAGCATAACAAGAGCAAGTGTTGCACCAGAGCCGCCAATAAAGATGTAAAAATCCCAGAACGGTTGAGTAAATACGTTTGGAATCGGTTCACCTGCAACAAAGGCTTCAATGTTGGCACCAATGTTGGTCAAAAAGATTGGAGAAAGCAGTCCAACAACAATTGCAGCACCATGAATACCCGCAAACCAAAGCAGCTGGCAAAGCAATAAAGCGCCAATAATGGCAGGCAATGAGTTAGACGCACTAATTAGAGGTTTAAAGATAGCCATAACAGCGTCTGGAATCAGCATGTCGTACTGGGTTTGTACGAAAAGGCTAAGTGGATATAAGGTAGTGAATATCGCTAAGACTGGTAGCAATACTTCAAATGATCGCGCAATCGCCGGTGGCACCTGCTCTGGCATGCGAATCGTAATATTGTGCTTTTTCATAAAACGGTAGAGCTCCACCGAGAAAAATGCACACATCACTGCGGTGAAGATCCCGGTTCCGCCCATGTGAGACATAGACAACGCGCCATCTTTAGCTGGGGCCGCAATGAGTAAAAAAGACATTAGTGACAATACAGCACTCGTGATCCCATCCATCTTGTAAGCCTTCGCTAAACTATAAGCAACGCCCAGCGAAACAAAAATGGTCATGATCCCCATCGACATGTTGTAGGGCATCATTATGGTATCAAAATGTGTAGTGGCGAAATCGAGCCAAATTCGACCAAAAGTAAAGGTTGTATCTTCGGCAAATGGGGGGAATGCAAAAATCAAAATGAAACTACCGACAATAATAAACGGCATTGCGACAATAAAACCGTCTCTCATTGCGCGAACATGGGGCTGATTCCCCACTTTAGCTGCTATAGGGGCTATATGCTTTTCGACTGCGCCTATAATTGCGTCATAAAGCTTCATAGAATCCATCCTTATTTTAGGCAAAAGAATCCCGCATCAAATATTTATATTTGATGTACAGTTATCTTTTTAATTTAAAACTATGGTTTAGTTAATTAATTCTAATGCTTGCTCTAGTACTTCCTCTCCCTTCATCATTCCATAATGCTGATGAGAAATCGCGTCAATGTTTTTACCATGCTCTTGCGCCGTTTTTCTTAGCTCTTCTAGCTGAAAACGTACTTGAGGCCCGAGAAGACAAACATCGTACTCTTTAATTGCATCTTCAAATGCATTCACTGACATCGCATCAATTTTGCATTCAATTCCTTTATTTTCAGCAGCTTGCTCCATTTTCTTAACAAGCATACTGGTTGACATCCCTGCGCTACAGCATAAAAGGATCTTTTTCATAGCCTTACTCCCGTTGTGTAAATTTCAACCTGCAAAAACTGTAGCAAAAATAACCAAGACAAAAAAGCGCAACCGGTTGCATTATTCGTGAACACAATCCCAATTTAGAAAATACCACCTATTTTTTTGTAATTATTTAGGTCTAGGATAAAAGTTATAAAATAATTTAAAACATCACATTAATTTTCAAATTATCAATATTTTACTACTGACAACGTCGTTATTAATTTCTTAAAAGGAATAGAGAATGAAATTTAATAAATTGGCTATTGCAACGCTTGTAAGTGCCGCACTATCACAACACTCATTTGCTCAAACCGACTCTAAAGGCACAATTTATCTAACGTTTGATGATGGACCAATCAATGCATCTATTGACGTTATTCAAGTACTTAACCAGGAAGATATCAAAGCGACGTTTTACTTTAATGCTTGGCATTTAGATGGAATTGGTGATGAGAATGAAGACCGTTCCCTAGAAGCCTTAAAGCTCGCATTAGACACTGGTCATATTGTTGCGAACCACAGTTACGATCACATGGTGCACAACTGCGTGGATGAGTTTGGACCGAACAGTGCTGCGGAGTGTAATGCGACCGGGGACCACCAGCTTAACTCGTATCAAGATCCTGTTTACGATGCCTCAATGTTTACGGAAAACTTATCTGTGTTAGCAAAGTATTTGCCGAACATTACAAGCTACCCGAACTACAAGGCAACAGAGTTTGCTAGACTGCCCTACACCAACGGTTGGCGCGTGACGAAAGACTTCAAAGCAGATGGGTTATGTGCCACGTCTGATGACCTGAAACCTTGGGAACCAGGATATGTATGCGATACATCCAACCCATCCAACAGTGTAAAAGCAGCTATCGAGGTTCAAAATATCCTGGCGAATAACGGCTATCAAACTCACGGTTGGGATGTGGACTGGGCACCCGAAAATTGGGGCATTGAAATGCCAGCAAACAGCCTTACAGAAGCAGAAGCATTTCTTGGATATGTGGATTCCGCGTTAAACACTTGTGCACCAACAACGATTAACCCGATCAACTCCAAAGCTCAAGAGTTCCCATGTGGTACACCTTTACACGCCGATAAAGTTATCGTATTAACTCACGAGTTCCTATTTGAAGATGGTAAGCGTGGCATGGGTGCAACGCAAAACCTACCTAAGCTCGCTAAGTTTATACAGTTAGCAAAACAAGCGGGTTATGACTTCGACACAATGGATAACTACACACCGAACTGGCAAGTTGGTCATAACTACGACGCTGGCGATTACGTCTTACACCTAGGTACTGTATACCAGGCTGTAACAAACCATACTGCGCAACAAGATTGGGCACCGTCTCCAACCTCTAGCCTTTGGACAAATGCAGACCCAGCCACTAACTGGACTCAGAATGTTTCCTATAAACAAGGTGATGTGGTGACTTATCAAGGTTTGCGTTATCTAGTTGATGTACCGCACGTGTCCCAAGCAGACTGGACTCCGAACACTCAAAATACCTTGTTCACAGCTCTATAGGCTGTTCCTACTATCACCATGTAGTAGTTTGCGCGAGGCATACCCCTCGCGCTTTTTTGTTTTGAAGATCCAGATACAACAAAGCCCCGACTTTCATCGAGGCTCTGTCTTAAAATATGGTACCGGTGGACGGAGTTGATTGGACTGGCATTCCTGCCGCCACCGCGAAGGCAACGCTAACTTCCTTTTGATATTTTCAAACACCTAAAACGACGAAAGGCCGCTATAAAAGCGACCTTTCTAATATGGTACCGGTGGGCGGACTTGAACCGCCACGCCCGAAGGCAACGGATTTTGAATCCGTCGTGTATACCAATTTCACCACACCGGCATCTTTGGGCTATTGCCCTTTGATGGTTGGCATTATACGTAAGCTTTTGACCTGCGCAAGCAGAAATACCTTAAATAACTATCGTTTGCTGATAATTTCGCCACAAAGTGTGACAAAGCTGTACTCATAAGAAACGTACGCTCCATTTTCTACTACTCTTCCAGATGAAAATGAGTATACGAAACTCTTTTTAAGTTCTATTCACTGTAATATCAGAAACATAACCATTCCCAATGCTCGACAACGCATTATGGAGCATCTCTGCGGCATCTTCTGCTTGCATGAAGTGACTCGTGTCCATCGTATTGCCGCTTGTTTTCCAGAATTCCGTATCCATTCCACCAGGATAAACCGCGATAATTTTCATAGGTTTTCCTTTTAGCTCCAAACGAACCGACTCAATTAATCCTTTGACGGCCCATTTCACTGCACAATACGTAGACTCTTGCGCTTTAGGTTGTTGCGCGGCTGTGGACATGATCATGACCACTTTTATTGGATGATCTTTGTAACGCTTTACTAACTCTCTTAGCACATGAATCGCAGAATTCAGGTTGTTATCAATCAACTTTTGAATCTCTTCCGGCTCCTGCTCTTCCAGTAAGCCAAAATAACCACTTCCCGCACTATGAATGACCATTTCAGGGGACTGTTTCACCCCATCAAAGAGCTGTTTCACATTTTGGTGCAATGAGAGGTTGCAAGCTTGATAACCAACGTTATGAGAGAGTTGTTTTGCTAGTGCGGATAGTTTTTCTGTATTTCTTCCTATTACATACGTCTCTTTGCCTTCCGCATCATAACGCTTTGCTAGTTCCGCCCCTAAGCCGCTACTTGCACCTGTAATTACAATCATGCGCTACCTCTTTTCAATCACATACTTTTAATTCATCTATCAATTAAGGTAACAGAATCGTGGTAATTCACACCTCAAGAGCACCATTCTTTGAAGCAAGCAGCTTTCTTACTTTCGTGATGCATGAAATATCAAGCAGAACGACGGGCATTTAACCTATGCTTAAGCAAGAATAACTTTCTGAATTTTCTATCGACTTTCTAGTGAGAACTGAATAGGAGCAAAGAATGACTGGGTCAAAATGGCAGTGGTTACTGAAACAGATGACACGAAAACTGTGGGTCCGGACGTCACTCTACGCATTACTAGCTGTTGCTACCGCCTTAATGTCGATTGTTTTAAACCAGTTCATTACTCTGCCCCCTGCCATCAACGTCAGCAAGGATTTGTTGAACAACATATTAAATATCCTCGCAACCTCCATGCTTGCAGTGACTACATTCTCTCTCAATATTATGGTCTCAGCGTACAGTGCCGCTAGTGCAGGGGTAACGCCGCGAGCGACAAAACTGTTGATGGAAGACAGCACAACACAAAATGCCTTAGCAACCTTTCTTGGCTCTTTTCTATTTAGTTTGGTAGGAATTATCGCGCTAGGTATTGGGGCCTATCATCAACAAGCACAAATTTATCTGTTCATCGTGACTATCGCCGTAATCGTGATGATCATACTCACTCTGCTACGTTGGATTCAGCACCTTTCCGTACTAGGAAGGGTCAGTGAAACCACTTCATACGTGGAGCAAGCCTTGTTAGATGCGATAAGAAAACGGGGCAAAGAGCGTTGGCTAGGTGCTCACCCGTGGAGCCACCCAGAACATAAACCCAGAGGAAGTAAACCTATTTTGAGCCAAGAAATTGGCTACTTACAGCATGTTGATATGCATCATCTCGATAGTATTGCTGAAGCATACCAATGCACCATCTACCTTGAGCGACAACCGGGAAGTTTTGTGTACGTAGGTCAACCATTGGCTTGGGTTTGTGGAGAGTTGCCAGACGAAAGCGAAGTAACGGCAGCCTTCACGATTCGAACGGAGCGTTCATATGATCAGGACCCTCGCTTTGGTTTAGTCGTTATGGCGGAAATCGCCTCACGAGCACTATCTCCGGCTGTAAATGATAATGGCACCGCGATTGACGTTCTTGGGCGTTCTGTACGAGCACTTTCATTATGGGGAGACCTACTCTGTGAGCCGCCTACCAAAACTCGATATCCTAGACTATTTGTGCCCGCATTGAGCTGCCAGGATTTGTTTGATGATGTCTTTTTGCCGATAGCACACGATGGTGCAGCGCAACTCCAAATACAGATTCGCCTACAAAAGGCCTTGCTAGCTCTCTCTAGTATGCACCCTAAGTTATTTTTGTCACCAGCAATCAAGCTGTCAGAAAAAGCTTTAGAGCTTTCATTAAGCCAACATTATACCGAAGATGAGAAACACCAACTCTCTCAACTATCTAATCTGGTCACAGACCAAAGAGCCAATGGTTAAGAGAGTCGAATTCAGTTGAAACATATTGCTGCACGGCCTCGTGTATCATGACATGTGCTGATAACGTAGGGCAGAAAAGTCTCTTCGTTTATACACAATTAAAGACTCTGTGCGTTAGGTCTCTTTTCTCTTGGTGAGGGAATCTATATTCTGACGCACAATTTTTAAGGTAAGTGATGGAATAATGACAACGTCTACAACTCTTCCACCTGCTGGTCTCTTTCGTCGACTTGCAGCGTTGATTTACGACACATTGATTATTATCGCAATTGAAATGATGGCCGCAGGTATTGTTATGGCCGTTGTGTTTGCACTAAATGCAGCAGGATTGTTGAGCTATGGCGAGTACGCTGATGCCGCAGATATGCTCGGAAAGCACCCTGTATTGAGCCCTCTATTTACACTTTATCTTGCGGGTGTGTGGATATATTTCTTTGTGTTCTTCTGGACGCGAGCAGGACAAACTCTTGGGATGCGCGCTTGGAAGCTTCGAGTTCGCAATGCCAAAGACGGAGCACCAATTACGGTAACTCAAGCTCTGATTCGTATTTCGACATCTGGCTTTGGCTTGGCAAATTTGACTGTACCGATTGATCCGAAGAAACGTGGTTTCCACGACATTTGGGCCAAAACAGAGGTTGTTGTATTACCTAAGGCAAATTAACTTGTCTAGGAACACAAAAAAGGAAGGCGTAATGCCTTCCTTTTACATTTGGTTCGGTAAAACTTGGTTTATTCGATGATGCTTCAGTTATAGCTTTCTTCGTAGCAGTGCAATCGCAATAGCTAAGAACACCAAACTCGGGGCCAAAGCACCAAACACTGGGGATATGCCATACACCAAGCTTAATGGGCCAAAGAACTCACTGGATATGTAAAAAGTAAACCCGGCAACCACGCCCGACAATACCCTTGCCCCCATGGTCACGCTTCTGAGTGGACCGAAAACAAAAGATAGCGCCATTAACATCATCACAGCAATTGAAAGCGGCTGAGTCAACTTACGCCAAAACGCCAACTCATAGCGAGATGCATCTTGTTCCGATGCTTTTAGGTAAGTCACATAATCATACAAACCGCTCAGTGACAGTTCTTCTGGCTTCACGGTCACCACAGCTAGCTTATCCGGTGCCAAAGAGGTGTGCCACTCCATCTGTTCGATGTCTTGCTTTGAAATTACGTTTTCATTTTCCATGTCCGTAATTTGTACGTAGCGCATCAGCCAGTTGTTATCTTGTTGGTAGTCGACTTCTTCGGCGAAAATAACTTTTTGTAGATTCTTATCATCATCAAAACGCCACATATTTAAAGCATAAAGCTTGTCGTCTTCGACTTTACCTATAAAGATAAAGTCGTTTGCGTCACGAGCCCACACACCTGAGCGCACAGACACAATGCTACCACCTGATATCGCAAACGCACGTAAGTCACGGGCCATCTTCTGGGCCTCAGGAGCGCCCCATTGACCTAACGCCATAACAACAATCATGAGCGGGACGGCCGTTTTGAGTACCGATAACCCGATATCCAGCTTAGAGAAACCAGCAGCTTGCATCACCACCAGCTCAGAGCTTGAAGCCAACATACCTAAGCCGATAAGGGCACCGAGTAATGCCGCCATTGGAAAGAACATTTCGATATCACGCGGCACACTGAGTAACACAAAGTACAACGCATGAGTGAGGTCGTACACACCTCGCCCTACTTTACGTAGCTGTTCTACATATTTGATGATGCCCGATAAGCCAACAAACGTCGCTAAAACCAAGGCAGTGGTAGAGATGATGGTTCTACCGATGTAAAGGTCTAAGATTTTGAACACAGCTTACGCGAGCCTCTTCTTGCGGAATTTGTCTTTTATTCGTCTAGCAGCAACGCTATCCATCATATTCGCCATGATAGCAACAATCAGCAACATCGCATTGATTGGCCACATACCAATAGCAGCCGGGATGTCACCATCTTCTAATGCAGATTTGGTTGCACTGATCGCCAAGAAATACGCTAGGTAGATCAGGATCGCAGGCCCCATTTTGGCAAACCGTCCCTGACGCGGATTCACCGCAGACAAAGGAATAACGAGCATTGTTAAGAGTGGAATGCACACAAATAACGAAATTCGCCATTGTAGCTCCGCTTGCGCCTCTGGATCTGGGTGACCTATCAAGTCAACCGTTGGGTATGCTTCCCAGTCTCGCCCTTTCTTTTTGACCTCACGTTGGCCGATAACACCTTCGTATTCATCGAATTTCGTGATCATATATTCAACGCGAGTAGGCACACCTTCATAACGCGTACCTTCTTTCATAGTGATGATCTGACGACCGTCCGAAAGCTCTTTTACTTCACCAGAAGATGAGAACATCACACTTGGTAACACTGAATCTCGAGGGCGCATCTGCGCAACAAAAACGTTGCTCAAGGTATTGTCTTTAATGTCATCGATGAACACAACCGATGAACCGTCTGGTGTACCTTGGAACTGACCTTTTTTAAGTAGGTCAACGCTGTTTTCTGACGCTACCTGCTCATAAAGCTGCTCAACGCGGTCTTGAGACCACGGCGATAGCCACAACGCATTGAAAGCCGCCACCGCTGAAGTAATCAACGCTAGGTATAAGGCCGCTTGAACCAAGAATTTATTACCAATACCTGTCGCGTTCATTACGACAATTTCGCTCTCTGCATACAGACGACCAAATGTGATCAATATGCCGATATACAGACTTAAAGGCAGCATTAACAGACCCATTGCTGGCATGTTCAAACCAACAATCGAGAAAATCAATCCAGCAGGAATATCCCCATCAGAAGCATCAGCAAGAACACTTATGAATTTCTGGCTTACAAACACCAAAAAAAGTACGAAAAAAATCGCAAATTGGCTCTTGAGTGTTTCGCGGATCAAATATCTAACAATAATCACGCTGAAATTACCTATACAAAACTTGTTTTTTTGGTCGAATCACTATAGTTTCCCGTTGAACCATTTATTTTTTTAAAAATTATAAACTAGATGTTAGTCGCTTAATCAGCTCTGCATGTAAGCCTGGAGCTAAAATTCAACAAGTAAGCGATCATTATCTAACATTTAGAGCAATTTGTCTTCAGGATGTAGGAGTACGCATGGAGTTCAGTGTAAAAAGTGGCAGTCCAGAGAAACAACGTAGCGCATGTATCGTTGTTGGTGTGTTTGAACCACGTCGCCTTTCTCCAGTAGCCGAACAACTTGATAAAATCAGTGACGGTTACATCAGTTCACTACTTCGCCGTGGTGATCTAGAGGGTAAACCTGGTCAGATGCTGCTACTGCATCAAGTACCAGGTGTTTTGTCAGAGCGCGTTTTACTTGTCGGTTGCGGCAAAGAGCGTGAACTTGGCGAGCGCCAGTACAAGGAAATCATTCAAAAGACGATCAGCACACTTAACGAGACAGGCTCAATGGAAGCGGTATGTTTCCTAACTGAACTGCATGTTAAGGGTCGTGATACATACTGGAAAGTGCGCCAGGCTGTAGAAGCGACTAAAGATGGTCTATACACATTTAATCAATTCAAGAGCGTGAAACCTGAGACTCGCCGCCCACTGCGCAAGCTTGTTTTCAACGTACCAACGCGTCGTGAATTGAACTTGGGTGAAAAAGCAATCACTCATGGTCTTGCTATCGCATCAGGTGTCAAAGCCTCAAAAGACCTTGGCAACATGCCGCCAAACGTAGCTAATCCAGCTTACCTTGCTTCTCAAGCTCGTCGTCTAGCGGACGATTACGAAACCGTAACCACCAAAATCATTGGTGAGCAAGAGATGGAAAAACTGGGTATGACCTCTTACCTAGCAGTAGGCCGTGGTTCTAAAAACGAATCTATGATGTCTATCATCGAGTACAAAGGTAACCCTGACTCAGATGCAAAACCGATTGTGCTCGTAGGTAAAGGTCTAACCTTCGACTCAGGCGGTATCTCTCTAAAGCCGGGCGAAGGTATGGATGAGATGAAGTACGACATGTGTGGTGCGGCATCGGTATTCGGTACAATGAAAGCGCTAGCGAAGCTAAACCTACCAATCAACGTTATTGGTGTTCTAGCGGGCTGTGAAAACATGCCTGGCAGCAACGCTTACCGTCCAGGTGACATCCTAACGACCATGTCTGGTCAAACTGTAGAAGTTCTGAACACGGATGCTGAAGGCCGTCTTGTTCTTTGTGACGCACTGACTTACGTAGAGCGTTTCGAACCAGACTGCGTGGTTGACGTTGCAACGCTAACTGGTGCTTGTGTTATCGCACTAGGCCACCATATCAGCGGCGTAATCTCTAACCACAACCCTCTTTCTCATGAGCTAGTAAACGCTTCTGAGCAAGCGAGTGACCGTGCATGGCGTCTACCAATGGCAGACGAGTACCACGAACAGTTGAAGAGCCCGTTTGCGGATATGGCAAACATTGGTGGTCGCCCTGGTGGCACAATTACTGCGGGTTGCTTCTTATCTAAGTTCGCGAAGAAGTACAACTGGGCACACGTCGATATCGCAGGTACCGCGTGGAAATCAGGCGCAGCGAAAGGCTCAACGGGCCGTCCTGTCTCAATGCTTGTCCAATTCCTTTTGAACCGCAGCGGCCAAGAGACAGAAGAGTAATTTCTGAACAGAATCTAAAAGGGCCGCAAGGCCCTTTTTTATTATCCTAATTTTCTAAAATGAAAGTGGGACTTAAGATGGTCTTAGGAAGAGACCCAAGGCAAGTGAGAGAATGATGCAAACTGCAACCTTCTACATCATTAACGAAGAGAGCCCGCAAGCAACGGTGGCTGGCTTTGAAGAATACATCGTGTTTTTGGCTCAGCACTTTGCTCGCCAAGGCGCTAAAGTGTATTTAAACTGCCAAGACAAACCACACGCCGAGCAGCTCGCTGAAGCCTTTTGGCAAGTTGATGCAGACAAGTTCATGGCACATAACCTCGTAGGCGAGGGACCGAAATACGCCACCAATATTGAAATCGGCCATGAAGGTGTAAAACCTAATTGGAACCGTCAGCTGGTAATTAATTTGGCGGAAAATGAGACAACCTTTGCGAACAAGTTTGCTCAAGTGGTAGACTTCGTGCCCTGCGAAGAAAAAGCTAAACAACTCGCAAGAGAAAGATATAAAATTTACCGTCAAGCAGGTTACCAGCTGCAAACGATCGAAATTCAATATCCTTAACGGTCAATCCTTATAGTTAAGGCGATCTTGTTAAGATCCCTCACTTATAAAGATTGACTAAGATTCAACCATCAACGTATCCATTAAAAGAGCGCTATGGAAAAGACATACAACCCAACTTCAATCGAACAAGCTCTGTATCAGACTTGGGAAGAGAAAGGCTACTTTAAGCCACACGGTGACACTACTAAAGAATCATACAGCATCATGATCCCGCCACCGAACGTCACTGGTAGCCTACACATGGGCCACGCGTTCCAAGATACGATCATGGATACGCTTATCCGTTGTGAACGTATGAAGGGTAAAAACACCCTTTGGCAAGTAGGTACTGACCACGCTGGTATCGCAACTCAGATGGTTGTTGAGCGTAAGATCGCTGCAGAAGAAGGCAAAACAAAACACGATTACGGTCGTGAAGCTTTCATCGACAAAATCTGGGAATGGAAAGGCGAATCTGGCGGCACTATCACTAAGCAGCTTCGTCGTCTTGGCGCATCTGTAGACTGGGATCGTGAACGCTTTACGATGGACGATGGTCTATCTAACGCCGTTCAAGAAGTCTTCGTACGTCTATACGAAGACGATCTAATCTACCGCGGTAAGCGTCTAGTTAACTGGGATCCAAAGCTACACACAGCGATTTCAGATCTAGAAGTAGAGAACAAAGACACTAAAGGCCACATGTGGCACTTCCGCTACCCACTAGCAGATGGCGCTAAAACAGCGGATGGCAAAGACTACATCGTTGTTGCAACGACTCGTCCAGAGACCGTGCTAGGCGATACGGGTGTTGCAGTTAACCCAGAAGATCCACGTTACAAAGATCTTATCGGTAAAGAAATCATCCTTCCTATCGTTGATCGTCGCATCCCAATCGTGGGCGATGAGCACGCAGATATGGAAAAAGGTACTGGCTGTGTGAAAATCACACCTGCGCACGACTTCAACGACTACGAAGTAGGTAAGCGCCACCAGCTACCAATGATCAACATTCTGACTTTCGACGCGAACATCCGCGACTCAGCAGAAGTATTCAACACTAACGGCGAAGCAAGCGACGCTTACAGCACTGAGCTACCAGCTAAATACCACGGTATGGAGCGTTTTGCCGCTCGTAAAGCTATCGTTGCTGAATTCGACGAGCTAGGCCTACTTGAAGAAGTGAAAGATCACGATCTACAAGTTCCTTACGGCGACCGTGGTGGCGTGGTTATCGAACCAATGCTAACTGACCAATGGTACGTACGTACTGCGCCTCTAGCGAAAACCGCAGTTGAAGCAGTAGAAAACGGCGACATCCAATTCGTTCCTAAGCAATACGAAAACATGTACTTCTCTTGGATGCGTGACGTTCAAGACTGGTGTATCTCTCGTCAGCTATGGTGGGGTCACCGCATCCCAGCTTGGTACGACAACCAAGGTAATGTTTACGTAGGTCGCACTGAAGAAGAAGTTCGTAAGAACAACAACCTAGAGTCTGTCATTGAACTTCACCAAGACGAAGACGTACTGGATACGTGGTTCTCTTCTGCACTATGGACGTTCGGTACTCAAGGTTGGCCAGAGCAAACTGACGATCTGAAAGTATTCCACCCTTCAGACGTTCTAGTAACTGGTTTCGACATCATCTTCTTCTGGGTTGCGCGCATGATCATGATGACCATGCACTTCGTGAAAGACGAAAACGGCAAGCCACAAGTACCATTTAAAACGGTTTACGTTACTGGTCTAATCCGTGACGAAAACGGCGACAAGATGTCTAAGTCGAAAGGTAACGTACTTGACCCAATCGACATGATCGATGGTATCGACCTAGAGTCTCTCGTAGAGAAGCGTTGTGGCAACATGATGCAGCCTCAACTAGCGAAGAAGATCGAGAAGAACACTCGTAAGACGTTTGAAAACGGTATCGAAGCATACGGTACAGACGCACTGCGTTTCACTCTTGCAGCAATGGCATCAACAGGTCGTGATATCAACTGGGATATGAAACGTCTTGAGGGTTACCGTAACTTCTGTAACAAACTATGGAACGCAAGCCGTTACGTAATGATGAACACAGAAGAGCAAGATTGTGGCTTCAACGGTGGTGAGATTGAATATTCACTAGCAGACAAGTGGATTGAGTCTCAGTTTGAACTCGCAGCGAAAGCGTTTAACAACCATATCGACAACTTCCGTCTAGATATGGCTGCGAACACGCTTTACGAATTCATCTGGAACCAATTCTGTGACTGGTACCTAGAGCTAACTAAACCCGTTCTATGGAAAGGTACTGAAGCGCAACAGCGTGGTACTCGCCGTACACTCATCACGGTTCTTGAGAAGACGCTACGTCTAGCTCACCCAGTGATTCCTTACATCACTGAAACTATCTGGCAAAGCATCAAGCCATTAGTTGAAGGTGTAGAAGGCGAGACAATCATGCTGCAAGCACTGCCTCAATTCGACGAAGCAAACTTCAACCAAGAAGCGCTAGACGACATTGAATGGGTGAAAGCGTTCATTACCAGCATCCGTAACCTACGTGCTGAATACGACATCAACCCTGGTAAGCCGCTTGACGTTATGCTGAAAGCAGCAAATGCAGAAGATGCCTCTCGTCTAGAAGCAAGCAAGCAAGTACTGATGTCACTAGCGAAGCTAGAAGCAGTACGCGTGCGTGAAACTGGCGAACAAACTCCTGCATGTGCGACAGCACTGGTTGGTAAGTCTGAGTTGATGATCCCAATGGCAGGTCTGATCGACAAAGATGCTGAGCTTGCTCGTCTAGATGGCGAAATCAAGAAGACTCACGGCGAAATCAAGCGTATCGAAGGCAAACTAGGTAACGAAGGCTTCGTAGCGAAAGCACCTGAAGCAGTTGTTGCTAAAGAGCGTGAGAAGCTTGAAGGCTACAAAGAAACGCTAGCTAAGCTAGAAGAGCAGAAGACAACGATCGCTGCGCTTTAAGCCTCAGTGAAAGAGAAGAATTAGCACTTCTCACTTTTTGGTTCAAAAGGTTGGTCATCATGGCCAACCTTTTTTGTATACATTTCACCAAAACCATCATCAATAGCTTCCCCCTATCACAACAATACTCATTACCCATTAGCATTAATGAGAATTATTATCGATAATAAGCTCATCGAAACAAACACGATTGAGTAATTATCATGAAAAAGACACTAACTTTCGCAGCACTGCATTTTACTATCGCATTTAGTGTCGCTTACGTACTCACAGGCGACATTCTAATTGGTAGTTTAATTGCCATGATTGAGCCTTCAGTGAACACCGTAGCCTTCTACTTTCATGAAAAGGCATGGGCAAAAGTCCCAGCACTTAAAGCTCGTCAGTGGATGACCAAATTAAAAACCGCAAGCTTTGCGACCGTGCACTTCAGCGTCGCTTTTACCGTGGTTTACTTACTAACAGGTGATGCATTTGTCGGCGGCGTAATGGCGATGCTAGAGCCAAGTTTGAACACGGTGGCTTACTACTTCCACGAGAAAGTATGGATGCGTAAATCATCAGAAAAAGCTCCAGCACCGCAGTTTTGTTTACATCACCACGCTTAAATATGGAGGCTCACTACGTCTCCTAACGAGAAAAATGACATTTACCATTGACAAGGTTGCGCACCGCAATTAATTTAATTGCGGTGCGCAACTTTATTTTTAGAGGTAAGTGATAATGAACGCTCGTCAACTTCGACACTACTCCCGTCAAGCCGTCCGATTGCTTGGTATGCTTGATAAACAATGCGGCGATGTCGCTCTCACTCCAGTGCAAGCGCACGCATTGGGTGAAATCCAATTGCAGCCATTGACCATCAATCAGCTGGCACAGCAGCTTAATGTCGACAAGTCCAACGCGAGCCGAACCGTTACTGGTTTGATTAAATTAGGTTTGGTCGAGAGCATCGAAAACCCAAAAGACAAACGTAGTCAACTCGTAGCGATTACAGAGCAAGGCCAACAGGCGTTATCACAACTGGACCAACAGCAAAACCACTTCTTTGAACAACTGCTTACCCAACTCGATGACAGCGAGCAAGAGCAACTCAAACTTGGTCTAGAGACTTACCTAAAAGGGCTAACAAAAGTGTGTCAGGCTGAGGAATACGTTCTTCGACCTCTTACTAAAGCAGACAACCCGCAAGTCGCAGATGTGATTCGTAAAGTCTCTGCAGAATACGGCTTAACCGCAGACAAAGGTTATGGTGTGGCCGATCCAACGCTTGATGATATGTATTCGGTTTACAATCAATGCGGGGCCGCCTATTGGGTCATTGAACATCGCGGAGAGATCGTTGGTGGCGGTGGCTTTGCCCCTTTAGCTGGCGAGCCAAATGTGTGTGAACTACAAAAGATGTACTTCTTACCTCAAACACGAGGACACGGTTTAGCCAAACGCATCGTCGCATTGAGCTTACAATTGGCGAAACAATTTGGGTATCAGCAGTGCTATTTAGAGACAACTGAATGTCTGAGAGAAGCGGTAAGCTTGTATGAAAAGCTAGGCTTTGAGCATCTCGATGCCCCGCTTGGACAAACAGGGCATGATGCATGTGAAGTCGTAATGCTTAAAACACTGTAATAAAGAGCATTACTAAGAGTTAAAGCACAACATGGGTAACACAAAGCTCCTGGCTCAAGGCAACAGTGAAGTTTTGGTGCTGCCCATCCAACTCAACAGACAACTGGTAGAGATCACTTGGATCAGGATCAGTAAGAACGGCATACTTTGGCGCTTCGATCTGGAATAAAGCGCTCGCATGCTCCGCTCGGACATCAATAGGAATATGGTAAGTCATACCATTAAACTTAACCGATGCAGAGACCAGGCCCGGCAAAAAAGTTTGATAGTACAAGTCTACTTTAAACTCACAACCACCACCGTGGTGCCAAATCTGTTCGGTAGCCACGCGGTCTAAACGCACATTGCGAATGAACTGCAGATACGGTTCTTGCCATACCCCTAAGCGCTCATCACTTTTTTTATATTCATGATCGGACAGAGAGCACAGCTCAGGTTTATCTTCATCAAACAGAAGATCCTCTTCTTCCTCTAAGAACAAGATTTCAAAGCGGTTACGCCCCATTTGCATGAACGGACGAATGTCTTTCTTGTAGACATTTTGAGAACCGTCACAGTCGAACAATGCTACTCCGTTCAAACGCACTTCTGCATGGTAATCCACACCACCCAACACCATTTCTACCGCTGGGAATGCCATCATGGATTCGTCCACTTCAATGTCATGCATCAGGTGCCACTCTTGCTGACGAATTGCTTCTTCTGTCAGTTCAGCTGGCAATACCTGACTCAAAGGAGCAGGGAAAGTAATGTCATCCTGTGGGATAGAAAGGTCCGTCAGTGGAGAGACTTGCCATAAACCGGCGAGTGAGAGTTGCATATACACCTTGAGCTAGATCAATTTTCACGCATTATAGGGAGAAATCCCCTATAAACTCAATGTGAATTATTTATCGCCTCCACATTCGTCAGTTTTTCAAGGAATAAAAAAACCAGCGTTAAACGCTGGTTTTTCCAAAAGTAGTGAGCTTTGATTACTCGTCGTCTTCATCTTCTTCAGGGTAAAGCGCATCTTCGCCTTCGTAGTACGTACCCCAACCGTCATAGATGATGTCGTATTTTTCTGCCAAGTGAATCAATTTTTCAACTTGCGCATCAATCGCTTCTGCGTCTAGTGCGGACTCCATAGTCGCATCACAGCAAAGCAACTTGTTACCATCTTCATCTTCAGTTTCTTCTGCTTCAAGAACTTCAAAGCCCATCTTGAATGCTTCAACTACCGCTTTTTCTAGCGTGTCAAAATCTTCTGCAAACAGGTGGTGCTCAATTTCGTATAGCGAATCTGGATCGCTGCCATCTTCTAGCAATGCTGCAATGATATCGCGAGTCTCTTCCTTTTGAATCTCAATTAATTCTTCTACTGATAGATATTCATCTTCGTGAGACATGTTTTGGCTCCAGATTAGTTACTTGATGGAAACACAATACCCGATACTGAGTATGCTGATCCGGTGAAATATGGCATGGATTGCGATGAAAAGCCACAAACAAACATCATACCACTGCGATTCTTATCGGTTATTTGAATCTAAATATTAAACCGACCACACAAAGAAACAAAAAATTAACAAAGAATGGCATTTTTTAATATTCAGAACATCCTAATTGACACTTAATGTGGTTATTTTCTCTTTCTATGCGTGTTTATGATGCTTTCTTGAATACACTCACGTGTAAAACGAAGAAGCATAACGAATAAATTCACTTTAATAATGCATAATTTAGAATAAAAATGCACGTTTTATGCACTGTGCGTGTATTCTTTCTCAACGGGAAAATTAGAATAAAAACGCACGCACTCTAATTTTAGTAAAATAGCATTTATATCTAATAATAAATTTCATAAGAATCAAAATAAAAATAAAAAACTCACAAAACCAGAAACACCAGAATATAAACAAAGCTTGATAACTTGCATCTTTCTAGGAAGCTTGTCATAACTAATGGCTGGAAAATTTGTAAGGATACAAAATGAGCAAGCTGTACGTTGGATCAGAAGTTGGTCAACTTCGACGAGTTCTATTAAATCGCCCTGAACGCGCCCTAACCCACTTAACTCCGTCAAACTGTCATGAGTTGCTATTTGATGACGTTCTTGCTGTAGAAGCGGCAGGTGAAGAGCACGATGCATTCGCACGTACGCTGCGCGAGCAAGACGTTGAAGTGCTTCTCCTCCACGATTTACTGGTCGAAACCCTCGCTGTTCCAGAAGCAAAACAATGGCTGCTGAACACTCAGATTTCTGACTTTCGCTACGGGCCAACATTTGCGCGAGACCTACGCCAATACTTTTCAGAAATGGATGATGAACATCTTGCCTGCATCTTTTTAGGTGGCTTAGCATACTCAGAGCTACCGATCTCCTCATCTTCTATGCTGCCAAAAATGAAGCGTCCTCTCGACTTTGTTATTGAGCCACTGCCTAATCACCTCTTTACTCGTGATACCTCATGTTGGGTTTATGGCGGCGTTTCTCTTAACCCGATGATGATGCCTGCACGCCAACGTGAAACAAACCACCTACGTGCGATTTATCGTTGGCACCCAATTTTTGCTGGCCAAGATTTTATTAAATACTTCGGTGACGATGATCTGCATTATGATAATGCTAATGTCGAAGGCGGTGATGTGTTGGTTATTGGTAAAGGTGCAGTTCTTATCGGTATGTCTGAGCGTACGACCGCGCAAGGCGTAGAGAACCTTGCAGCGAGCCTATTTAAAGCAGGCCAAGCGACCGAAGTGATTGCAATTGATCTGCCTAAACACCGCTCATGTATGCATTTAGACACCGTGATGACCCATATGGATGTAGATACTTTCTCTGTCTACCCTGAGATCATGCGCAAAGATCTCGACACATGGCGCTTAACACCAAAAGGCAACGGTGAAATGCATGTTGAAGCCTCACATAACTATCTGCACGCGATTGAGTCCGCTCTTGGCTTAGATCAGCTGAAAATCATCACCACTGGTGGCGACAGCTATGAAGCGGAACGCGAACAATGGAATGACGCCAATAACGTTCTGACTGTAAAACCGGGCGTAGTAATTGGTTACGAACGCAACGTATACACCAACGAAAAATACGATAAAGCTGGCATCAAAGTACTGACAGTACCTGGTAACGAGCTTGGTCGTGGTCGCGGTGGCGCTCGCTGTATGAGCTGTCCAATAGAACGAGACGATATATAACTTACTCGTCCCTTTACATTAGGTGAATCAAAACTAAGGTTGATGTGAATACATCAACCTTTTTTAGCTTTAATTAAAAATAATTATTCACAATAAAAGCATTTATATGTTTTAATAAATTCTATTAATCTAATCACATGTACTAAGGGACGAGCTATGGCTTTCAATTTACGTAACCGCAACTTTTTGAAGCTATTGGACTTCTCAACCAAAGAAATCCAGTTTTTGCTCGAACTGTCTGCAGAGCTGAAAAAAGCTAAATATGCAGGAACAGAGCAGAAGAAACTTCAAGGTAAAAACATCGCACTAATCTTTGAGAAATCTTCGACTCGTACCCGATGTGCGTTTGAAGTCGCTGCCTTTGACCAAGGTGCTCAAGTCTCTTACATCGGCCCTTCTGGCTCGCAGATCGGTCATAAGGAATCGATGAAAGACACCGCTCGTGTTCTTGGTCGTATGTACGACGGGATTGAATACCGAGGCTTTGGCCAATCCATTGTTGAAGAGCTTGGTACTTATGCTGGTGTTCCAGTTTGGAATGGTTTAACGGATGAGTTCCACCCGACCCAGATCCTTGCTGACTTCCTGACCATGCAAGAGCACGGCCGTGGTAAACAGCTACATGAAGTAACCTTCGCTTACCTAGGTGATGCGCGCAACAATATGGGTAACTCACTTATGGTGGGCGCAGCGAAAATGGGCATGGATATTCGCCTTGTCGCGCCAAAAGCGTTCTGGCCTGAAGAGGAGCTCGTGGCAACTTGTCAAACTATCGCGCAACAAACCGGTGCAAAAATCACGTTAACAGAAAGCGTTGAGGAAGGTGTGAAAGGTTGTGACTTCCTATACACCGACGTTTGGGTGTCTATGGGTGAGTCTGCCGAGGCATGGGATGAGCGTGTAGCGTTAATGACGCCTTATCAAATCAATATGGACGTGATTGAGCAAACGGGTAATCCACATGTGAAATTCATGCACTGCCTTCCAGCTTTCCACAATGATGAAACCACCGTCGGCAAAGAAGTCGCTGAAAAATACGGTATGAAAGGCCTTGAAGTAACAGAAGAGGTATTTGAATCGGAATACTCCATCGTATTCGACGAAGCTGAAAACCGTATGCATACCATCAAAGCCGTGATGGTTGCGACGCTAGGAAGCTAAACCAGTGCGCAAAAACAGCCGATAAAAACCATGATGTAATCGCTTGCGCTCACGAAAGTTAAGCGTATAATGCTCGGCAATTTGTCTGAGGATTAAGAAATGACCACGCTGATTGCTGACGTAAAAACGCGATTTGCTCTCGCTAAGCGACTACGCTTACGTGGTGTTATTTTCGTTAATTCTATTGAATTTTAAAACCTCCCCATTGGGGAGGTTTTTTTATGTCCAAAATTCCTTTCGGTTATTTGGATGTAGTCATCAATGTTATAGGGAAGAAGATCATGGCGAACTCGCTTTACCAGAAGCACATCATCTCTATTCCAGAGCTTTCACGCGAAGAACTGGAACTTATCGTAGAAACAGCAGGTAGCCTTAAAAAAGCACCTCGACCAGAACTGATTAAAAACAAAGTCGTTGCAAGTTGTTTCTTTGAACCATCAACACGTACACGTTTATCGTTTGAAACAGCGATTCAGCGCATTGGTGGTGACGTGATTGGCTTTGATAATGATGGTAATACCTCTCTGGCGAAAAAAGGCGAAACACTCGCAGATTCAGTACAAGTCATCTCTTCTTACGTCGATGCCTTTGTGATGCGTCATCCACAAGAAGGCGCCGCTCGCTTGGCCTCTGAATTTTCAAATGGCGTGCCAGTGATCAACGCGGGCGACGGTGCAAACCAACACCCAACTCAAACGCTACTCGACCTATACACCATCGCGGAAACACAAGGGCGTCTAGACAACCTGAACGTCGCATTCGTAGGTGATCTAAAATATGGCCGCACAGTGCACTCACTGACTCAAGCCTTAGCAAAGTTTAACAACATCCGCTTCTTCTTTGTTGCACCAGATGCGCTGGCAATGCCAGATTACATCTGCGAAGAACTAGACGAAGCTGGCATTCAATATAGCCTACACACAGACATGGAAAGTGTGATTCCTGAACTGGATATTCTGTACATGACACGCGTACAGAAAGAACGCTTTGACGAATCGGAATACGCACATATTAAGTCGGCTTACATCCTAACGGCGGCACTACTAGAAGGCGCACGTGAGAACTTGAAAGTACTGCACCCACTACCACGTGTGGATGAAATCACAACTGATGTTGATAAAACGCCTCATGCTTACTTCTTCCAGCAAGCTCAAAATGGCGTGTATGCTCGCCAAGCACTGCTGGCGCTTGTTCTAAACGAAACACTGTAATCGAGGGGAAAAATCATGGCTAAAGAAACTCAATTGCAGGTAGAAGCAATCAAAAATGGTACGGTCATCGACCACATCCCTGCGCAAATCGGCATCAAAGTATTAAGACTGTTCGATATGCACAATTCATCACAACGCGTAACGATTGGACTGAACTTGCCATCATCAGCACTCGGTCATAAAGATCTACTCAAAATCGAAAATGTGTTTATCAATGAAGAGCAAGCGAGCAAGCTAGCGTTGTATGCTCCTCACGCGACCGTGAATCAAATCGAGAACTATGAAGTGGTGAAAAAGCTCGCGTTAGAGCTTCCTGAGCGCATCAATGATGTATTTGAATGCCCGAATTCAAACTGTATTTCTCATAATGAACCAGTAGAAAGCAGCTTTAGCGTGTTCGAGAAGAAACAAGAAATCCGCCTAAAGTGTAAATACTGCGAGAAAGTGTTCTCACGCGAGATCGTAACCGAGCGATAAACACGCCGCACGACTAGGCTGTGATACGTTTAAAATACCCTGCAATGTCAGGGTATTTTGCTCTTTACCTACCGAGGGTTTAGAGGCAAACTGAGAATCTTTATTCCCTACAACTGATGGAAAAAATCAAATGACGAAAGTACTTCACACTGAGTCTGCACCAGCAGCAATCGGTCCTTACGTTCAAGGCGTAGATCTAGGTAACATGGTTCTTACTTCAGGCCAAATCCCAGTAAACCCAGCGACAGGTGAAGTGTCTGCTGATATCGCAGAACAAGCTCGTCAGTCTCTAGAAAACGTAAAGGCTGTAGTTGAATCTTCAGGTCTTAAAGTATCTGATATTGTAAAGCTAACGGTTTTTGTTAAAGACCTAAATGACTTTGGCACAGTGAACGAAGTTTACGGCAAGTTCTTTGATGAGCACGGCGTAGCAAACTACCCTGCACGCTCTTGTGTAGAAGTGGCTCGCCTACCAAAAGATGTTGGCATCGAGATTGAAGCAATCGCTGTTCGCAAATAATTGCACTTGCTGACAAACATAAAAAAACGGGTAGCTCAGGCTACCCGTTTTTTATTGTCTTTTCGTGATGATATCGCAGTAAAACTTAAGCAGCGTTGCGCTGTTTGACTTCTTCATCTAACGATTCAAGCTTCTCTTTCATCTGTTCACGACAGATATTCGCTAACTCGCGAATGCCCTCTTTACCATAGCCTTCAGTGCTGATTGGAGGTAGCATTTCAACAATCACATGACCATTGTTCCAACGGTTCAGCTTAATTTTATTCGTCGAGCTACATACGATAGGAATGATTGGCACACCTGCACCAATTGCCGCATGAAAAGCACCTGTTTTGAATGGCAGCAAACCACGTCCACGAGAACGCGTGCCTTCTGGGAACATCCACACCGAAACATCACTTTCTTTCATGCTGCTCACGACCTGATCGATAGTACCTTTTGCTTTAGAACGATTCGCTCGGTCAATCAGAATGTTACCCGTAAGCCAGTAAAGCTGACCAAACAGTGGCATCCAAGCCAAGCTCTTTTTACCTACTGTCACAACTTTCGGAGTCACAGCCGCAGAAACAGTAAACATGTCCCAGTTGTTCTGGTGGTTAGCAATGTAAACATGTTGGCCGCGTGAATACGCATCTTCAGGGATACGCAACTCTAACTTAATCCCAAACACACGAGACATCTTGGCAAACAAACGGCCAAAAGTGAAAACGTGCTTAGGGTTTCTAGGGCTTAATAGGCAGTAACCACAACCACCAATAAACATAACAATCGCAAAGATAGCGACAGCAAATACACGTAACAGTGCAATCATTCTTGTTCTCCAGGAACCGGCTTTTGCCAGATACAGCTATTAATATCTCTCTTTCCATAAAGGGAAAATATGGTCATGAGAGTGATATAAAAAAGCCGAAACTCAGGTTTCGGCTCTCTTGATATCCAAGTTACCTGCGGTGCAGTTTAACTTGCCTAGCTCACTCGCTCAATATTTGCGCCAAGTGCAGCCAGTTTATTTTCGATTTTGTCGTAACCACGGTCGATATGGTAAATACGATCAACGACGGTTTCGCCTTTAGCAATGCAACCTGCAATAACCAAACTAGCCGAAGCTCGTAGATCGGTTGCCATCACTTGCGCACCGCTAAGTGACTCAACATCACCACAGATAACCGTATTGCCTTCGATCTCAGCTTTAGCGCCCATACGCATGAGTTCTGGTACGTGCATAAAGCGGTTTTCAAAGATAGTCTCAGTGATTACGCCGCCACCTTTCGCCATCATGTTCAGTAGCGTAAATTGAGCTTGCATATCCGTCGGGAAACCAGGATGTGGCGCAGTACGTACACTTACCGCTTTTAGCTCGCGGTCGGTCATATCAACGGAGATCCAATCTTCACCCGTTTCGACAAGCGCGCCAGCTTCTTCCAGCTTGGCGAGAACCGCTTCAAGCAAATGAGCATTAGTGTTGCGACATACCACTTTACCGCCAGATACTGCTGCTGCGACAAGGAATGTTCCCGTCTCAATACGGTCAGCAACCACGTTGTGTTTACAACCGCCTAAGCGCTCAACACCTTCAATCGTAATGGTATCTGTGCCAGCGCCAGAGATTTTTGCGCCAAGCTTATTTAGGAAATCAGCGGTATCGACGATTTCAGGCTCACGCGCAGCGTTATCTAGTGTTGTTGTGCCTTCCGCCAGCGCTGCGGCACACATGATGGTGATCGTCGCGCCTACGCTGACTTTATCCATCACGATGTGCGCGCCTTTTAGACGACCATCCACTTCTGCTTTCACATAACCATCTTCTAATGTAATGGTTGCGCCAAGCTGCTCTAAACCAGAAATATGCAGATCCACAGGACGGGCACCGATGGCACAACCGCCTGGTAAAGAAACCTGACCTTGACCAAAGCGCGCCACCAAAGGACCTAAAGCCCAAATAGAAGCACGCATGGTTTTCACTAAATCATAAGGCGCGCAGTATTCTGTAATACTGCTTGGATCAACATGAACAGAGCCATTGCGGCTTACTTTCGCGCCTAAACGCTTAAGCAATTCCATAGTTGTGTCGATATCACGAAGGTGTGGTACGTTTGCCACTTCTACTGGCTCTTCCGCCAAGATAGACGCAAATAAAATCGGCAGTGCTGCGTTTTTTGCACCTGAAATGGTCACTTCACCAACTAGTGGTTTATCTGACCCAATAACTCGAAACTTTTCCATCAATAAACCTTAAAGCGACATCAATTTCTTATCACGAGCCCACTCTTCTGGTGTGAACGCTTTGATTGATAATGCGTGAATGTCGTTACGCTGGATGTATTCCATCAGAGGAGCATAAATTAGCTGCTGCTTCTTAACGCGGCTCATTCCATCGAAACAAGCATCAACAGCAACCACTTCATAGTGGCTACCTTCACCTTTCACATGCACTTCTTGAAGGTTTAGTGCTTCTTCTAATAACTGTTGTACTTTTGCGCTATCCACAATTTACCCCTGATAATTCTGTATGTGTTTGGCCACTAAAGATTCAACATTGCTCAGTTGAAACAAAGTGCGCAGTTGCGCCGGCACGAAACTGAGCATTATATGACAGTTTTGCTTTTTTGCATGCTCTAATAAGTGGATTAACATCACCATTCCTGCAGAGTCGACGCGCTCTATCTCTTTTAGCGAGCATTCCAGCTCCGATTGAGCAGGTTGCCATTGCTGTGCATACGCCCACAATGAAGGCACTGTATCTCTATCAAGTGCCCCTGTTAGCTTAAGAATGTTTTGATCCAATTGCCACTGAGCGGGAGTCTGGGCCATTATTTCTTCGCCTCGAAGCGGATCGGTTCTGCGGCCAATTTTTCTAGGTCTTTAGCAACAGATAGAATACCTTCTTGACGAATTTTACTGTTCCATTCGGATTGTTTACTAGAAAGCAAACTAATGCCCTCTGCAATCATATCGAATGCTTCCCACTCACCAGACTGGTTGTCTTTACGCAGTTTAAACTCAAGTTTGATGTTTGGACGCGGAGTATCGATGATATCAACTTTAATGCTTGTAATACGCTTAGAGTCATCAATGCTAGGCTCAGGACCAAACTCAATTTTTTGGTCAGAGTATTGCGTCAACACTTGTGCATAAGACGCAATCAGGTAAGCACGAAATGCATCGATAAACTCAAGTACATCTTCACGCTTAGCACCTTTTAAGTTTGGACCAAGAAGTTTTAACCCTGCATAGCGGTAGTTGACGTAAGGCATTAGCTCTTCTTCAACGATCACTTTAAGTAAATTTGGATCTTGTTTGATTTTCGGCTGTTCGGCTTTCAATCTTTCGAACGTGACTTCAGCTACCTGCTTCATCATCTTATAAGGTTCAGTTTTATCCACCTCTGCTGCTGTTGCTCCAAAGACGCTAAACACAGCACAAACTGAAAGTAGTAATCTCGCTAACATAGTTATTCCTTACTTGAGTCGTCTGAACCACCTACGCTGTATAGTACTTGACCAATTAAGTCTTCAAGCACAAGCGCCGATTTGGTGTCTTCGATGGTATCACCATCCACCAGCATGACTTCATCATCAAAAACGAAGCCAGGTACTAAACCAATGTATTGCTCACCAATCAGGCCAGATGTCAAAATTTGTACGCTCGACGTTTCTGGGAACTGATTGTATTTGCTATTGATAGATAGTGTTACAACTGGCAATAAGTTGTCTGGGTTAAGCGAAATACTACTTACTCGACCAATCACAACGCCCCCCACTTTTACGGGAGAACGAACTTTTAAACTGCCAATATTATCGAACTCGGCTTTGAGGGTATAAGTATCACCAGAGCCAATGCTTTTTACGTCAGCAACTTGAAAAATCATCACAAGAATCGCGCAAATTCCCGCTAATACAAAGCTGCCAACCCATAATTCAGTTTTACGTGTTTGTTGCATGATTAATTCCCAAACATCAATGCGGTCAGTACAAAGTCTAATCCTAGTACTGCTAAAGAAGAATGCACAACAGTGCGCGTAGTTGCTCGGCTGATCCCTTCCGATGTTGGAATAGCATCATAACCGTTAAATAGAGCGACCCAAGTAACCGTAATTGCAAACGCAAAACATTTGATCATACTGTTACCAATGTCTTGCCCTAGCTCAACAGAGGACTGCATCGCTGACCAAAAACTGCCGTGATCAACGCCTTTCCAGTCAACACCAACAAGCTGAGCGCCCCAAATTCCCACAGCCATGAAAATCATAGCCAGTAAAGGCATTGAGATAACCCCAGCCCAAAACCGTGGTGCAATCACTCGTTTCAATGGGTCTACCGCCATCATTTCAAGGCTAGACAGTTGTTCCGTTGCTTTCATTAGACCTATCTCTGCGGTTAACGCAGAACCGGCACGACCAGCAAACAAAAGTGCAGTAACAACGGGTCCTAATTCACGGAGTAACGAAAGCGCTACCATTTGCCCCAAACTGCCTTCTGCGCCGTAATCCACCAACACAACATAGCCTTGTAGACTCAAAACCATTCCAATGAACAGACCAGATACGACGATGATCGCCAGCGACTGAACACCAACAGAATAAAGTTGCTTAACAAGCAGAGGAAAGCTTCTGATCGGTTGTGGCTTAGAAAATAGCGCCCCAATCAACATGAAAGTCGCACGACCAAATGCTCCGCAAATAGAAAGCGTGCGTCGACCCAGCGAGGCGACAAAGTGAATGAAGTTATCGACCATCAAATAAGTCCTTTTCGATACTTTGAGAAGGGAAACGAAACGGTACAGGACCGTCGGCATCACCTTGTAAGAACTGCTGGACACGAGGATCAGAGTTTTGAGTCAGCTCTTCTGGCGTACCATAGGCGATGATTTTTCCATCGGCCATCAGGTATACCCAGTCAGCAATACTCATGACTTCAGGTACGTCGTGAGAAACCACAATAGAGGTCAAACCTAACGCTTGGTTTAGATTGCTAATTAGCTCAACCAAAACGCCCATAGTGATTGGGTCTTGCCCCACAAACGGCTCATCGTACATGATCAGGTCAGGATCAAGTGCGATTGCACGAGCCAAAGCAGCGCGTCTTGCCATACCACCTGAAAGCTCACTCGGCATTAATTGCGCCGCGCCGCGCAGACCGACAGCTTCGAGCTTGAGTAACACCATGGTGCGAATCAAATCTTCCGATAAATCGGTATGCTCTCTCAATGGAAAGGCGACATTATCAAAAACATTCAAATCAGTGAATAAAGCCCCTGACTGGAACAACATGCTCATTTTCTTTCGAGCATGGTAGAGTTTTTTACGCGAGAGAGAGGGAATATTGTCGCCATCAAACCAGATCTCTCCTTGCTCGGGATACAACTGACCACCAATCAAACGCAGCAGTGTTGTTTTACCAATTCCCGATGGTCCCATAATGGCCGTCACTTTGCCCTCAGGAACATGCAGATCAATATCATCAAAGATCATGCGTTCTCCCCGTGAAAAAGTGAGGTTGTTCACGGTGACTAAATCGTTGTTCGACATATCATCTCTTCTACTGTAGGAGCGTTGCAACTCACGGAATCATCAAGCAGATACTCATCGGAGTTGAATTCTACGTTTAATAAAGTAACGTCGGTACATTTATTAGGCTGCAATCATAAGCACATTGGCGTTGAATTTAAAGCACTGTTCAATTAAATAAAGTCGAGTATATCCCTGCAATTTCTCATGGTTTATGACCGAATTAGCACGAAGTGTTTAAATCCTAGACCAGAATTGCTCATTTAAATGAGTGAGATTTACATACATTTTCGTTACTAACCTTTAATTTATTCTTCGTTTATCTTCCATTTTAGGCCGCAAAAGGTCAAAATTAGCGGTTATTCATTTTACTTATTTAATACTTAGGAATTCTCATGCTCGAAGCCGTTGCGTTGCTTATAGTCGGTCTTGTTTTGCTTGTTTGGAGTGCAGATAAACTTGTTTTTGGCTCTGCAGCGATAGCCCGCAACGTCGGTATTTCCCCGCTTGTCATCGGCATGACAATCCTCGCGATGGGCTCATCCGCCCCTGAGATGATGGTATCTGCAACCGCTGCTTGGGATGGCAAAACAGATACAGCGGTGGGTAACGTATTAGGCTCAAACATAGCGAACATTGCGTTAATCCTAGGTATTACAGCGCTGATCAAGCCTTTGTCGATTAGCTCCGCCGTCATCCGCCGAGAACTTCCACTCATGATAGCCGTAACCGTACTCGCTGGTATTCTGCTTTGGAATAGCCATCTCGGTTTTTATGAGGGTGTCTTATTGTTTGTACTCTTTGGGGCATTTTTATTTGCTATGTTGCAAATCAGCCGCAAAGAGCAAAAATCAGGTGATGTTTTTCTTGATGACCAAGAGTCAGAGATCCCAGAAGGCGTCAGTAACCCTAAAGCAATCATGTGGGTGGTTATTGGCTTGATACTGCTTCCTTTGGCAGCCAGCATGCTGGTTGATAACGCGGTAATTATTGCTAAACACTTTGGTATGAGCGACCTTGTTATCGGTCTAACTATTATCGCCATTGGCACTAGCCTGCCAGAACTAGCCGCATCACTTGCGGGAGTTTTAAAGGGTGAAGACGACATGGCTGTCGGTAACATTATCGGTTCGAATGTGTTTAACATTCTGGCGGTAATGGGGATTCCTGGCATCATTAATCCATCGGTGCTCAGTGAGTACGCGATGGGACGTGACTTCTGGGTCATGTTAGGAGTTTCATTGTTACTTGTCGCGATGTGTTTGGGTAAATCACGCAGTATTAACCGTATTGAAGGTGCCATCTTGTTTGTGTGCTTCTTAGGTTACCAAGTGTACTTATTCGCAAACATGACCGCTTAATTACCACGATCAATAAGTAGAGATCTGATATGTCCAATCAATTTGATTTTCGCGCTGCTGCTAAACAAGTTCTTGATATCGAAGTTGCTGCTCTGCAAGAGCTAGATACCTACTTTGATGATCAATTTGAAAAAGCGTGTGAACTTATCCTTTCCAACAACGGCAAAGTTGTCGTTATGGGTATTGGCAAGTCAGGCCATATTGGTAACAAGATTGCCGCCACTCTGGCAAGCACTGGGACTTCGGCGTTTTTCGTTCATCCAGGCGAAGCCGCACATGGTGACTTGGGTATGATTAGCCCTGGTGACATTGTGCTGGCAATTTCTAACTCTGGTGAATCAAACGAAATTCTGTCTCTATTTCCAGTATTAAAGCGCCTGAATATTAAGATCATCAGCATGACAGGTAAGCCAGAATCAAATATGGCCAAGCTGTCTGACTTACACCTGCAAATTACGGTACCTCAAGAAGCTTGTCCGTTAGGCCTGGCGCCAACTAGCAGTACGACTGCCACATTAGTGATGGGAGATGCATTAGCCGTAGCTCTGCTTCAAGCTCGTGGTTTTTCTGCCGAAGATTTTGCCCTATCTCACCCAGGTGGTGCACTGGGGAGAAAACTGCTACTTAAGTTGTCTGATATTATGCACTTTGGAGAAGCGTTACCTAAAGTTTCTCCTGACGCATTAATTCGCGATGCCCTGCTTGAAATTTCAGAAAAGGGCTTAGGCATGACAGCCATCGTCGATGAGCACGATGCTATGCTTGGTATATTCACCGATGGTGATTTACGTCGTACCTTAGACAAGCGTATCGATATTCATACGACGGCAATTGGCGAGGTCATGACGACAAACCCAACCACAGCACACCCTGATATGCTGGCGGTTGAAGGTTTGAACTTGATGCAGAATAAAAACATTAACGCTCTGATTTTATGTAAAGACGAAAAAATTGTGGGTGCACTGAACATGCACGATTTACTAAAAGCTGGCGTGATGTAATATCAGCACAAACATTTAAATCATTTATTAGACGAATAAAGGCAATGGTCAGGGAAGTACTGAGCTAAACGATAGGCCTTCATTATATGAGTTTTACTCGCCTTATTTATTTGCTCTTGATCTTCGTTGTAGCGTGGTGCGGTTATTACCTACTAACCCCTAAAGGCAACGACGCAATTCAAGTAGCACCAGATTCTGAACTGCCCATGTTCAGTGGTTCTGGATTAGAAAACATCACCTACGGTGAAGATGGTGTCCGCAGTTACATCATTCGCTCCACTAACTTAGACCATTATGCTAAGAGTGGAGATACTATTTTTAATAACCCGACTTTGATGGTTTACCGTGAAGGTAGCGTCATTGAATGGAAGGTGACTGCCACAAGAGCAGTGTTAGATGAAGACCAAGTTTTGACTTTATATGACAAAGTCTTAATGCAAAATCTTCTGCCTGGTGCGAGTTTTGATACCATGGCAACAGACAAATTGGTCATTAATCTAACCAATCGTGATTTTAAAGCTGACCAACAAGTAATGTTGGTTGGACCACAATTTGAAACTACTGGAGGCGCAATGCAAGGTAACTTAAAACAGCATACTGCGACTCTGACAGATGAAGTTCAAGGTCGATATGAAACCGTTACACCTTAGCCTACTGGCACTGGTATTGGCGGCGCCTCAAGCGCTGGCACTCAAGTCGGATACTCAACAGCCGGTTTACATAAACTCTGACACCCAACAGGTGGATATGAAGAGTAACCAGGTTGTTTTTGAAGGCGATGTATCTCTTAAGCAAGGGAGCATCAATATCGATGCTGATAGAATCGTGGTAACTCGCGATCCTAAAACCGAAGCAATTAAACAGATTCAAGCATTTGGTAAACCTGCGAAGTTTTCTCAGCTGATGGACGATGGTAAAACACTTAGTGGTCAAGCTACGGAGCTGGATTACCGTATTTCTACAGACGAACTGACCATGAAAGGTCAAGCGCAGCTGGCGCAAGACAACAACACCATCAAAGGTTCTTCGATTCGTTACCAAATTGGTAAACAAAAGCTAGTCGCAGATAGCTCTAAGGAAGAGCGCGTTACGACCATTTTGCAACCCAATCAGATAGAGAACTAATATGGCAGTACTGAGTGCGAAAAACTTGGCGAAAAGCTACAAAAAACGCAAAGTCGTCACTGATGTTAGCTTAGAAGTTGAATCTGGTCAGATTGTTGGGCTACTCGGTCCAAACGGCGCGGGTAAAACCACCTCGTTTTACATGATTGTCGGCTTAGTACCTCGTGATGAGGGCACCATTACCATTGACGACAATGACATCAGTATTTTACCGATGCATAGCCGTTCACGCCTTGGCATTGGCTATCTTCCGCAAGAAGCGTCGATTTTCCGTAAGCTTTCAGTAGAAGATAACATCATGGCCGTACTTGAAACTCGTCAAGAAATGACGAGGGAAGAGCGCCAAGATAAACTGGAAGATTTGTTGGAAGAATTCCACATCCAGCACATCAGAACCAGTGCTGGTATGGCACTATCAGGGGGTGAGCGACGCAGGGTGGAAATCGCTCGAGCTTTAGCGGCCAACCCTCAGTTCATTTTATTGGATGAACCTTTCGCTGGTGTTGACCCAATTTCGGTTAATGACATCAAGAAAATCATTGAGCATCTGCGCGATCGTGGTCTCGGAGTGTTAATCACTGACCATAATGTACGTGAAACACTGGACGTATGTGAAAAAGCCTATATCGTGAGCCAAGGGCACCTAATTGCATCGGGAACTCCGGCAGAAGTTCTCAATAATGAACAGGTGAAACAAGTTTATCTCGGCGAACAATTCCGTCTATGATTATATTAGGAACGGTAAGATTCTGAGCATTACAAGGTAAGTAACACTGAATGAAACCTTCATTACAACTCAAGCTAGGTCAGCAGTTAGCCATGACGCCACAGTTGCAGCAAGCGATTCGCTTATTGCAATTGTCGACACTCGATCTTCAACAAGAAATCCAAGAAGCGTTGGACTCAAACCCATTATTGGAAGTTGAAGAAGGCCAAGACGAGCCTCTAGCAAACGGTGAAGATAAGTCAGCGGTCGAGGCTGCTGATAGCAACAGTGCTAGCGAACCAACAGAAATTGACGTTCCAGATAGCTCCGATGTGATAGAGAAATCAGAAATTAGCTCTGAACTTGAAATCGACACGACTTGGGATGACGTCTACAGCGCTAATACTGGTAGCACTGGCTTAGCTCTTGATGATGATATGCCCGTCTACCAAGGCGAAACCACTGAATCGTTACATGATTACCTCATGTGGCAGCTTGACCTAACACCATTCAGTGAAACCGACCGCACGATTGCATTAGCGATTATTGACGCTGTTGACGACTACGGCTATTTAACTTTGTCGCCTGAAGAGATTCATGAGAGCTTCGATAATGAAGAGATAGAGTTAGACGAAGTAGAAGCCGTTCGTAAACGCATTCAACAATTCGATCCTCTTGGAGTTGCATCACGTAACTTACAAGAATGTTTGTTACTGCAACTGACGACCTTCCCAGAAGACACGCCGTGGCTTGCTGAAGCCAAAATGATACTTGCGGATCATATTGATCACCTAGGCAACCGAGACTACAAGCTCGTCATCAAAGAGACTAAGCTGAAAGAAGCCGATCTTCGTGAAGTCTTAAAGCTTATCCAACAGTTAGATCCTCGTCCAGGTAGTCGCATCACTCCTGATGATACCGAGTACGTAATTCCAGACGTATCCGTTTTTAAAGACAATGGCAAATGGACCGTTTCTATAAACCCGGATAGCGTGCCAAAATTAAAAGTAAATCAACAATATGCTCAATTAGGCAAAGGTAATAGCGCGGATAGCCAGTACATCCGCAGCAATTTGCAAGAGGCAAAATGGTTAATTAAGAGCTTAGAGAGTAGAAACGAGACGCTACTCAAAGTTGCAAGATGTATTGTTGAACATCAACAAGATTTCTTCGAGTATGGTGAGGAAGCCATGAAGCCAATGGTACTCAATGATGTCGCTTTGGCTGTGGACATGCATGAATCCACGATTTCTCGTGTAACAACGCAAAAGTTTATGCATACACCACGTGGTATTTTTGAATTGAAGTACTTCTTCTCTAGCCATGTTAGTACTGACAACGGCGGAGAATGTTCGTCAACAGCAATTCGTGCACTCATTAAAAAACTGGTCGCAGCAGAGAATACTGCCAAACCACTGAGTGATAGCAAGATTGCTGCTCTTCTGGCTGACCAAGGGATTCAGGTCGCAAGACGTACGATAGCCAAATATCGCGAATCCTTGGGAATTGCCCCTTCAAGTCAGCGTAAACGCCTATTATAAGGCACTAACTGAAAAGGAAAGTCTATGCAAATCAATATTCAAGGCCATCACGTTGATCTTACCGATTCAATGCAAGACTATGTAAATTCTAAGTTTCAGAAGCTCGAAAGGTTCTTCGACCATATCAATCAAGTGCATGTTGTACTAAAAGTTGAAAAAATTACTCAAATCGCGGAAGCTACGCTTCACATAAATCAAGGCGAAATCCACGCATCAGCCGATGACGAAAATATGTATGCCGCGATCGATTCGCTGGTAGATAAATTGGTTCGCCAACTTAATAAGCACAAAGAAAAACTAAACAGTCATTAATCATGCAACTGAGCGAAATACTGTCATTGGACTGCACCAAAAGTGCGGTCCACTGCACGAGTAAAAAACGCGCCCTTGAAATGATCAGCCGTATCGTGGCTGATCAAACGGGCCAAGATTCTACCGAGCTGTTCGAATGCATGCTCAATAGAGAAAAAATGGGCAGTACCGGTATCGGAAACGGTATTGCGATCCCTCACGCGAGAATGCAATCAAGCGACAAGGCCATTGCTGTCTTACTGCAATGTGATGAAGCAATCGAATTTGATGCGATTGACAATCGACCTGTCGATCTTCTTTTTGCGCTCCTTGTACCAGAAGAACAGTGCAAAGAGCACCTCAAGACTCTATCCTCTATGGCAGAACGTCTGAGCGATAAGCAAGTATTAAAACTACTGCGTAATGCTCAGAGTGATGAAGAACTTTACGACATCATGATTCACCAATAAGCAGGACTAACTCCATGCGACTAATCGTTGTTAGCGGGCACTCAGGTGCCGGTAAAAGTATTGCGCTTCGTGTACTGGAAGACTTAGGTTACTACTGTGTTGATAACCTGCCAGTTAACTTGCTGGACGCATTTGTTCATTCTGTTGCTGACAGCAAACAGAATGTTGCAGTCAGCATTGATATTCGTAATATTCCTAAAAAGCTAAAAGAACTGACGAGTACACTAGAACAGTTAAAAACTGAGCTTGATGTGACCGTGCTTTTCTTGGACGCTAATAAAGAAACGCTACTCAAACGCTACAGCGAAACACGCCGAATTCACCCGTTATCTTTAGGTGGCACCTCCCTCTCGCTCGATCAAGCCATCGAGCGTGAGAAGCAAATTTTGACGCCACTCAAAGCGCATGCAGATCTGGTCCTAAATAGTAGTGGGCAGTCTTTGCATGAATTGAGTGAAACCGTGCGTATGCGCGTTGAAGGCAGAGATCGCAAAGGGCTCGTTATGGTATTTGAGTCTTTTGGTTTTAAATACGGCCTGCCTTCCGATGCCGATTACGTATTCGACGTTCGCTTCTTACCTAACCCACATTGGGAACCAGCACTACGCCCGCTTACAGGTCTGGATGCTCCTATCGCCGCATTTTTAGAGCAACACCAATCGGTGTTAAGTTTGAAATATCAAATTGAAAGCTTTATAGAGAATTGGTTACCTCTGCTTGAGAAAAACAACCGCAGCTACCTGACCGTTGCAATCGGTTGTACTGGTGGTAAGCACCGCTCGGTGTACTTAACTCAGCAAATCGGTGAATACTTCTCCAACAAAGGACACCAAGTACAAATTCGCCATACCTCACTAGAGAAAAACGCTAAGGAGTAGCCGTGGAGTTAAGTCGTAAAGTATTGATTCAAAACCGCCTTGGCTTACATGCTCGTGCAGCAGTCAAACTGGTCGAACTGGCACAGAGCTTTGAAGCGGTCATCACCATCGACAATGAAGAAGACAAAACCGCCACAGCAGACAGCGTAATGGGCCTGTTAATGCTAGAGTCCGCTCAAGGGCAATACGTTACGATCCACGCAACGGGTGGGCAAGCGGAAGAAGCACTGGATGCCGTTTGCCACTTGATCGAAGATAAATTTGATGAAGGCGAGTAGTTTACTCGCTTTTTTCTTACCTCCCATTATCTTTCTCTTCCCTGACCTAATAAATAAATTTGCTTAGTATCATAAGTTGTTATTAAAAGGCGCCTAGAATTAAGTTATTATTCAACGCATTGTAAATATCAGGAATTGGGAGGAATGAATGGCAGAGCAAATTGAATTCGACCAAGCTCACCAAGCCCTCCAAGAAGTCACAGAAGCGCTAGAAAATGGCCGCTTCGTCCATGTTCGTCGTCAATTACAGGACATGGAACCTGAGGATATCGCTCACCTTTTAGAAGCCTCCCCACGTAAGAGCCGTGAAGTTCTTTGGCAACTCACCGACCCTGAAGATTATGGTGAAATCCTTGACGAGCTGAACGAAGACGTCAAAGACAGCCTCGTATCCAAAATGGCACCAGAAGCGCTTGCAGAAGCGACAGAAGGCATGGATACCGATGACGTGGCTTACGTACTGCGTAGCTTGCCTGACAACCTGTCACGCGAAGTCCTGTCGCAAATGGACTCCTCTGACCGTCTACGGGTCGAAACCGCCCTATCCTACCCAGAAGACACCGCGGGTGGACTGATGAACACCGACGTCATCACAATTCGTGGTGACGTAGATGTGGACGTAGTTTTGCGTTATCTACGTATGAAAGGCGAGCTTCCAGAAGCTACGGATGCCCTGTATGTGATCGATGAAGAGAGTAAGCTCATCGGTGAACTGCCGATCACGACGCTTATTACCACTCAGCCAGACGTAAAAATCATTGATGTAATGGAAGACGCGGACGAGGCCATCACCGTCGATACTAGCGACTCAGATGTTGCGAGTCTGTTCGAACGCCGTAATTGGGTATCTGCACCTGTTGTTGATGAAAACTTGCATTTGGTCGGTCGTATCACCATCGATGACGTGGTTGACGTTATTCGTGAAGACGCGGAACACTCGATGATGAGTATGGCGGGTATGGACGATGACGAAGATACTTTCGCGCCTGTTGTAAAATCAGCTCGCAAACGCAGTATCTGGCTTGGCGCTAACGTATTAGCCGCCCTTGCTGCTGCTTCCGTTTCTAATATGTTTGAGGCCACATTAGATCAAATGGCGGCCATTGCGGTATTGATGACGATTGTTCCGTCCATGGGTGGTGTCGCTGGTAACCAAACCGTCGCACTAGTGATTCGTGGTCTTGCTCTTGGTCATATCGGTGACTCAAACAAACGTGAACTGTTAATGAAAGAAGCCTCGATCGGCTTACTCAACGGTATCATGTGGGCGCTGATTATTGGTGGTATTGTTGTTGCTTGGAAAGGTAACTGGATGCTCGGAGGAATCATTTCCGCCGCCATGCTGACCAACTTATTGGTCGCAGGTATTGCCGGAGTAACGATTCCAATCCTATTGAAAAAAATGAACATCGATCCTGCTTTAGCTGGTGGTATGGCATTAACAACGGTGACGGATGTGATTGGTTTATCTGTCTTCTTAGGGCTTGCCACAATACTGATTACCTAACAGAAAAAACGAAAAAGCCTGATGAACACATCAGGCTTTTTTGATTCTGAATTGCTAGAAAAGCTTATTCACCCGCCACTTTCATGGTATCCAGTAGGATAGAGCCCGTTTGGATTTGTGAGCGCGTTTCAATATCACTACCAACCGCCACAATCTTGGTGAACATGTCTTTTAGATTACCTGCGATGGTAATTTCTGATACTGGGTATTGGATTTCGCCATTCTCAACCCAGAAGCCTGCGGCACCGCGAGAGTAATCACCCGTTACCACGTTCACACCTTGTCCCATGACTTCTGTCACTAGAAGACCAGTACCGAGCTCTTTAAGCATTTGTTCGAAGTTTTGGCCTGTCGACTTCACGTACCAGTTATGAATCCCACCAGCGTGACCTGTCGGCGTCATCTTCATTTTACGTGCGGCATAACTGGTTAACAGATAAGTTGCTAGCACACCGTCGGTAATGATCTCACGGTCTTGAGTGTACACACCTTCACTATCGAATGGACTTGATGCCAAACCACGCAATACATGCGGACGTTCTGAGATATTGAACCATTCAGGAAGCACTTGTTTGCCTAGATGGTCAAGTAAGAAAGAAGATTTTCGGTACAGGTTACCACCGCTGATCGCCATAACGAGATGGCCAATCAAGCCTGTCGCAACATCAGCCGCAAACATGATTGGGTATTGACCTGTTTTTAGACGCTGCGCATCTAAGCGGTTAACCGTATTCTCTGCCGCCTTACGACCCACCGTTTCTGGGGTCCATAAGTCATCACGATGACGTGCCACGGTGTAGCTGTAATCACGTTCCATCTCGCCGTTTTGACCAACGCCAATTACACAACAGCTAGTACTATGGCGGCTAGACGCATAACTAGCTAATAAGCCATGGCTATTGCCATACACTTTCACGCCGTAATGACTATCATAACTCGCGCCATCACTTTGCTTGATTGCTCTGTCATAACTTAGCGCTTCTTTCTCAGCGGCAATCGCCACATCGGCAGCATAGTCTGGATCGGGTGCGTCAGGGTGGAAAAGATCAAGCTCAGGGATCTCTTGCACCATGTATTCTTTTGCTGCAGGGCCTGCAAATGGGTCTTCAGATGTGTAATGTGCAATATCTAGCGCCGCTATAACGGTTTGCTCGATTGCAGCTTCACTTAAATCAGACGTGGAAGCACTGCCTTTGCGTTGACCTCGGTAAACGGTAATGCCCAGCGCACCATCGCTGTTGAACTCGACATTTTCTACTTCACCCATACGAGTTGAAACACTTAAACCAGTGCTTTTAGTAATTGCGACTTCGGCGGCGTCAGATTTTGCCGATGCAAGCTTTAAGGCTCTTGCGACGGCTTGCTCTAGCTCGGTACGTTGCTCAGCAACCTGCTGTTTAATATCCATTGTCTTTCACATCTTGTCTTTGATGAACAATAGGATAACAAGAATTTCGCTTTCTCCCCATGATTCTTGTTAAAATAGTCATAATATTAATCAAAACACAGGCAACTGAAATGGCACGTAAGAATCAAAAAGCGCCATGGGAACCAGAAGAAGAGATCATCTGGGTAAGTAAATCCGAGATGAAGCGAGACATGGAAGAACTGCAAAAGCTAGGTGAGGAGCTTGTCGGCCTCAAACCTTCAGTTCTAGAAAAGTTTCCATTGAGTGAAGATTTGCGAGAAGCAATTGCTGACGCGCAACGTTTTAAAAATGAAGCGCGTCGTCGCCAATTACAACGTATTGGTAAATTGATGCGTTACGAAGATCCAGAGCCAATCCAAGCCGCACTGGATAAAATTCGTAATAAGCACTCTCAATTAACGGCGGTATTCCACAAACTTGAAGCGTTGCGTGATCGCGTAGTGGAAGAAGGTGACAAAGCCATTGATGACGTAATGGAAATGTACCCAGAAGCGGATCGTCAGCGTCTACGCCAACTTGCTCGCCAAGCAGCGAAAGAGAAAAAATCTGGGAAACCAGCAAAAGCGTACCGCGAAATCTTTCAGCTCCTTAAAGGTCTAAACGAAGAAGAGTTTTAATTCGAGGGCTCACGCAATGAGCATTCGATTTAAACGCAAAAAGCAGACGTCAATGTCTGCTTTTTTTATCTTTGGTTTTACAGTCAGCATTACACTAAGCGATTAACGCGGTCTCCGCGCTCGAAAGCGTTAATGTTCTCAATCAGGATTTCCGCTAAACGTTGGATAGATGAGTCGCTGCCCCATGCAACATGCGGTGTCAATAACAAATTAGGTAAACTCATATTGGCAATCAGCGGATTGCTCTCATCAGCCGGTTCTTGTGTAAAAACATCAAAACCAGCCGCTGCAATTTCTTGCTGTTTTAAGGCATCCACCAGTGCGCTCTCATCCACCAAACCTCCACGCCCTGTATTAATCAAAATGGCGTTGGACTTCATTTGTTTCAACTCTGCTTGACCAATTAAATTCTGAGTATGATCGTTGAGCGGGCAATGCAAAGTCAGCGCATCGGAGCGTTTTAATACTTCCTCAAACGACACATAACCTTGTCTACATTCTGCCGCCCCTTTACGCTCAGAAAACAACACGGTCATTCCTAACGCTTGAGCCAGATTCGCCGTCGCTTGCCCTAGTGCCCCACTACCAACAACACCTAACGTGCTACCACCAATATCCCCGATTGGGTGAGTAAAAAAACAAAACTGCTGGTTACGCTGCCACTCACCTGCGGCAATATCTTGGTGGTACCCAAATAAATTCCGTCTTAAAGCGAATAACATTGCCATCACGTGCTCGGGCACCGAACGCGTCGCGTAACCACGTACATTAGCAACCGCAATATCATGATTAGCACAGTAGTTCACATCGACGTTGTTAAAACCAGTTGCGGCAACCGCGATCATCCGTAATTTTGGTAGTTGCTCTAATACATGTTGGTCAAGCAGGACTTTATTGCTAATCACGATATCGGCATCTGCTAACCTTTCTATTACCTGCCCAGGCGCAGTTAGGTCGTACTCACGCCAGTGGTGCGGAAAGCCAGGTCGTGGGATCTCAATATGTTCTGGGATGGTCGCTCGATCTAAAAATACGATGCTTGGCAAAGACATAACAACTCCTTGTTCACGGCTGAAAGACAGGATACATCAACCACAGTAACGAAATAGCCAAAAATAGCGAACTAGAAAGAACCGCTGTTGAGTGCAATTGGCATTAAGGGTGTGGCAACGTTTTATAATCAGGCAATGTACGCTCTGGCGAAAAATAGTTAAAGATCATCGCCTCGGCTTCAGAATAAAAGTCACAGGGTACAAAAATACTGCTCAGCTGATCCGTAGCTGGATGATAAAAACTTAGCTCCGCAGCGTGCAACTCTAAACGTTCTGAAAACTGATACGCCTCTTCGCTTGCATAAAACTCATCACCCACAATCGCATGACCAATCGCCATCAAATGCACGCGTAACTGATGCGATCGACCAGTAATGGGGAGTAACCGCACAACGGTCGTATGGGTGCCATCAGGGTGCACTTCACGCTTCACTACTTGGAATAAAGTTTGAGATGGTTTGCCGTCGTCAAAACATACTTTTTGTCGTGGACGATTTGGCCAATCACAAATTAATGGAAGATCAATATTCCCTTCTTGCGGCTCAACATGCCCCCAAACACGTGCGTAATACACCTTGTGAGTGAGGCGATATTGGAACTGCTTTTTTAATGCTCGCTCCGCGGGTTTGTTTTTCGCCAGCAACATCAACCCTGATGTCGACATATCCAAGCGATGCACAACTTGAATTTCTGGATGCAACTCTTTGAGGCGGCTCCACATGCTGTCGTAATGCTCTGCAAGGCGACCAGGTACAGACAGTAACCCAGATGGCTTATTCACTGCCAGAATGTCGTCATCCTCAAAAACGATATCGACCCAAGGGTCGGTGGGAGGGGTATATTCAAGCATTGCCATGGGAGATCTCTACAAAATAAAAACGCCGCGATTATATACCCAAATAGCACCCAGATGCAGGGTTCGGAAGAAAAGTTCAACCCAATAAAACAAAGTCAATCCTTTAGCATAAAAACTAAAAATAGCACGTTGTAAATTTAGTTTGACAACAAGACGCATAACTGAATAGAGTGCTAGATGCACACAGCATGATATTCGCAAAGAATACTTAAAATAAACACACCAAAACACAGCATTTAAAAGACATTACCGTTGCGCAGTATAGGGCGAGCGCTCAGCCTGTCATGTACTGCGGTATGTATCTCTTTAGAAAGATACATAAGATAAAAAGGACAATAAGCAATGGACTCCGCCGTTATAGATAAACCCCAATCCAAACTTTCCTTATTTTTTCGTTCGCTAGGCCCCGGCATATTAATGGCATCTGCTGCGGTCGGTGGCTCTCACCTCGTGGCATCAACCAAGGCTGGTGCGATTTATGGTTGGCAATTGGCTGCACTGATTCTGCTCGTAAACCTGTTTAAATACCCTTTTTTCCGAGCGGGCGTACAGTACACCATGGGGACAGGGCTCACCTTGGTTGAGGGCTACGCGAAATTAGGTCGGCCTTATCTATGGCTATTTCTATTTCTTAGCGTGGTATCGGCCGTCATCAATACCGCCGCTTTGTTGATGTTTAGCGCTAGCTTGCTGGGCTACTTCATTCCGTTTTCACTATCAATGGCATCACTCAGCATCATTGTGATTGTCACCTGCCTGATCATATTATTTGCTGGCCATTACAAAGCGCTCGATACGCTATCTAAAGTGATCATGTCGGTGTTAACCATCGCGACTTTACTCGCTGTTTCTATCGCCTTTGGTAACCCTGTTGAACAAGTAGCCAACTTCGAGCCGCCGTCACCTTGGTCTATTGCGGCTATTGGTTTTATCGTCGTGACAATGGGGTGGATGCCTGCACCGATAGAGATCTCCTGTTTAACCTCAGCATGGCTAAAACGCCAATCAAGCCAGCAAGAAGTAACATACCGCTCTGCTCTATTTGACTTTAATGTCGGTTATATTGGCACGGCGTTTCTTGCCATTATCTTTGTATCGCTAGGCTCTTTGATGCTTTATGGTTCTGGCGTTGCGCTTGAAAGCTCTGGCGTTGGCTTCTCCCACCAATTGGTTGGCTTATATGCGGCAACGATTGGCGAATGGTCTCGTTACTTGATCGCGGTAATTGCGTTTTTCTGTATCTTTGGCAGCACGATTACCGTTATTGATGGCTATTCGCGCGTTATTTCTGACTCTCAACGTCTACTGCGCTCACAACCAGACACTAACCCTAAAGCCACATCAGCGATCATGCTGGTGGTAGCCTTACTTGCATTAGGTATTGTGGTTTTCTGGGCTTCTGCGTTATTGCCTATGCTGAACTTTGCGATGATCCTCGCCTTTATGACCACGCCATTCTTTGCTCTGCTAAATTACACATTAGTGAGCAAAACCGAGTTACCTGAGCCTTTGGCTGTTGGACCTAAACTGAAGTGGTTGTCGATTGCAGGCCTGATTTACTTGTTTGGCTTCTTGGCTGTGTTTATCTGGTGGAAGTGGTTGATGTAAATGAGATAGCTATCAGTGATTAATGCATTCCGCATAAAGAAACTAAACCGTAAATAAAGAAAAAGGTCTTCAACTGAAGACCTTTTTAAATGAGCAATAAACACTTACTTAGTTGTGGCTCACCACAATCAAACGCAGCGAGTCGAGCTGAACCTGAGCTTGGTTGATATAACCAGTAAGCTCTTTAATTTGTGCGTCGATAGCTTCAATTTCTTCGTCACGAATATTTGGGTTCACCGCTTTCAGTGCTTGCAAACGCTCAAGCTCTGCATTCAAACTGTGCTGCATATCTTGATGAGCTTGTTTGCGTACTTCTTCAACCTTCTCTTCAATAAGAACATCACCGGCTTCAATTAAGCGGTGTACATCTTTCTGTACCGACGTAACCAACTTGCTACCTAAGTGACGGTTTACAGGGCTGAGCTGGCGGTTAAAGCTTTCAAACTCCACTTGAGCAGACAAATCATTACCACGCGAGTCCATCATTAAACGGATTGGCGTTTTCGGTAAGAAGCGCGCGATACCACTGCGTTTTGGCGCTTGCGCATCTACCGCGTAAATCAACTCAAGAAGAATAGTCCCAACTGGTAACGCTTTGTTTTTCAATAGAGATACCGCAGACGTCCCCACCCCTTCACTCATAAGAAGATCGATACCACCCTGGATCATTGGGTGTTCCCAACTGATAAAGTGCATATCTTCACGAGATAACGCTGTATCACGATCAAACGTGATCGTCGCTCCTTCGTATGGCAGACCTGGGTAGCTTGGCACCATCATGTGCTCAGATGGGGTCACAATCAGGGCGTTTTCACCTTTATCGTCTTGATTCAAGCCAATCGTGTCAAAAAGAGAAAGTGCGAAGGTGACCAGATTGGTATCGCCGTCGGTTGATTCAATTTTCTCAACGATTTGTTGTGCTTTTTCCCCTCCATTTGAATGCATTTCTAATAGGCGATCACGGCCTTGCTCCAATTGGGATTTCAGCTCTTTATTCATTTTTGCTGACGCTTCAATGATCTCATCTAGCGTGCTGGTATCACCAGAGGCAAGAATTTCAATCAGATCATCGGAGTACTTATCGTAAACAGCACGGCCTGTTGGGCAGGTTTCCGCAAAAGCGTTCAGGCCTTCATCGAACCAACGTGCTAGGATCGCTTGCGATGTGCCTTTCAGGTAAGGAACATGAATGTCGATATCGCGATTTTGACCGATACGGTCCAAACGACCAATACGTTGCTCAAGCAAGTCTGGGTTGAATGGCAAGTCGAACATGACAAGTTGGTTGGCAAACTGGAAGTTACGACCTTCAGAGCCGATTTCGCTACAGATAAGAACTTGTGCTCCACCTTCTTCTTGCGCAAAGTAAGCCGCCGCTTTATCACGTTCAAGAATCGACATACCTTCGTGGAAAACGGTGGCGCGGATACCTTCACGCTCACGCAGTGCTTGCTCCAATTGCAGTGCGGTACTCGCACGAGAAGCAATCACGAGGATTTTCTCGCTGCGCTTCTCTTTTACTTTTTCAAGCAACCAATTCACACGCGAGTCAAACTGCCACCAGCTCGCGTCATCGCCTTCAAATTCTTGGAAAATTTCTTCCGGGTAAAGGTTCTTCATCGCACGTGCTTCAGAACTCATCTTACCGCCAATCATTCCAGCAACACGCATTGATGTAGTGTATTGCGGTGGAATATCCATTGGCATCAGATGCACGTTACGCGTAGGGAAGCCTTTGATGGCCGCGCGCGTGTTACGGAACAAAACACGCCCTGTACCATGACGATCCATCAAGTTATCGATCAGCTCTTGGCGTGCCGACGCTTTAGCTTCTTCGTCCGCTTCACTTTCAATAATACGGAAAAGTGGTTCTACGTCTTGTTCAGACAACAACTCAGTGATCTGGTTTTTTGCTTCATTAGGTAGCTTTTCACCGGAAAAGAGTGAAGTAATCGCATCTGCTACGGGCGCGTATTGCTCTTCTTCCTCAACGAATGCTTCGTAATCATAGAAGCGGTCTGGATCCAACAAACGCAGACGAGCAAAGTGACTCTCACGACCAAGCTGCTCTGGCGTTGCAGTCAGTAGCAACACACCTGGAGTACGTTCAGCCAAACCTTCTACCACTTGGTATTCGCGACTTGGTTTGTCTTGGCTCCACTCTAGGTGGTGCGCTTCATCGACAACCAGTAGGTCCCATTCACCTTCCAGTGCTTGTTCAAAACGCTTGCGGCTCTTGCGTAGGAAATCCAAAGAACACAGCACATATTGCTGAGTATCAAATGGGTTTTCTGCATCCGCAAACGCTTCGATACAGCGCTCTTCGTCAAAGATAGAGAAATGCAGATTGAAACGACGCATCATCTCAACCAGCCATTGATGCTGCAGTGTTTCAGGCACCACAATCAAAATGCGTTCGGCACGACCAGACAGAACTTGTTGGTGGATGATCATGCCCGCTTCGATGGTTTTACCCAAACCTACCTCATCCGCCAACAAGACGCGTGGCGCGTGACGACGGCCAACTTCGTGCGCGATGTAAAGCTGATGAGGGATCAAACCTGCACGCATACCACATAGGCCACGCATTGGGCTCTTATGCTGCTCAAACTGGTTGGTTAGCGCACGGTAACGCAGAACAAAGTTGTCCATACGGTCGATTTGACCGGCGTACAACTTATCTTGAGGTTTGTTAAAACGAATTTGGTTGCTAAGGAAAATCTCACGCAGAACAACAGCGGTTTCTTGCGTGTCTTCACGAGTACCGAAATAGGTGTAAAGACCTTCATCTTCCAGTACTTCTTCTACTTTTAGAGACCAACCTTCTTGGCAATCGATGACATCCCCAACATTAAAGGTGACTCGGGTAACAGGTGCATCGTTACGTGCGTAAACTCGGTTTTCCTCTGACGCTGCAAACATCAATGTCACAGTACGAGCATCCATTGCTACAACGGTACCTAAACCTAAATCGCTTTCCGTATCGCTAATCCAGCGCTGCCCCAAAGCAAATGTCATGAATTGACTACCTCGTTATTAGTTCTTGATTCGTATTTCTTGTTGGTCTACTCATGCCCGTGGGCATGGATAATAGTTTAGATCTGATTCTGGCTTCTGCTATGCCGATAGCATTCGTCATTTCAGTATGAACTGAGTATTTTTTAAGCCAGCTCAACATGATAAATCGGACGTAGCCTATACGCAGAAAAAGGTCGCTAATCTTACTTGAAGCTGTGATTTAGGTCACGCCGAAACCGCACCAAGCAGAAACTTTTTTTCCCAAACTCTAAATGCAATCAAATTGTAAAATACTCATGCCAATTATTAAGTTGTAGAACGTAAATATTACGTATACTTCTAATGAGGGGCGTTTAAAACCATTGCATATGATTTAAGCGCGTTAGTACACGATTAGGATCAACACGGGTTTGCAGTAAGTTGTCTTGCTACTCGGTTGCACACTAGCCGACATCAGCCCGACAACCTCTATTGCAAGCAATCAGAGTTAGGTCACTTCACACCTATTTGGAAACGACCTAACAACTCGCATGCAGAGCCGTACTACGGCAAGGAGACGCTATGGGCGATACCGATCGGAAACTGTTTGTACTCGATACCAACATTCTTCTTCATGAACCCTTTGCCATCTTCTCTTTCCAAGAACACGATGTCGTTATCCCCATGACCGTGTTGGAAGAACTCGACCGAATCAAAGACAGCAAGCGCGACGTTGCAAGAGATGCGCGCGTAGCTATTCGCACCTTGGAAGATTTGTTTAAAGAAGCAACGCCAGATGAAATCTCTGAAGGTATTCCTGTTTCTAAAGACAACCCCGACCAAGGTACTATTTCCATTTTGGCGGATTTTGAACTGCAGGAAACCGTCAAAGCCTTCGCCGACAAGGCCGGTGACAACCGTATTCTCAACGCGGTGCTTTATCTGCAAAATAAACGTGCACCACGTGAAGTGGTACTGATCACGAAAGACATCAACATGCGTCTGCGAGCCAAAGGGGCTGGTGTACGCTTTGTTGAGGACTATAGAACCGACCAACTGATTGACGACATTCAATACCTAACCAAAGGCTTTCAATTGCGTGAAGGTGATTTCTGGAGCGGTATTGAGGAAGTAGAAAGCTATGCACTGGGCGGAAAAACTTACCACAAACTCAGTCGCGAACCCTTCGACCCAACCTTTATCAACCAATACGTTATTGATGAAGACAGTGACTTTGCTGGTCGCGTAGAAACCATCAATGAAGACAAGCTAACGCTTCTCGACCTGAGCCGCGAACGTCTAATGCATCGTAAGGCTTGGGACATCACACCTAAAAATATCTACCAGGGAATGGCGTTAGATGCCTTACTCGATCCAGAAATTGACTTGGTGATTCTAACGGGTGCAGCGGGTAGTGGTAAGACATTACTGGCAATGGCAGCAGCATTGGAGCAAACCATTGAAAAAAGCATGTTCGATAAAATTATCGTAACACGTAACACGCCAGATATCGGTGAATCCATCGGCTTCTTACCCGGCTCCGAAGAGGAGAAAATGATGCCGTGGTTAGCGGCGGTGACCGATACCTTGGAAGCACTACATAAACACGATCACTGCACTGAAGGCTCATTGAAGTACATCTGCGATAAAGCCAACATTCAATTTAAATCGATCAACTTTATGCGTGGCCGTTCGATTCAAAATGCGTTTGTACTGCTTGATGAGTGTCAAAACCTCACTGCATCACAAATCAAAACCATCATTACCCGCTGTGGCGAAGGAACCAAAATCGTCTGCTCCGGTAACTTGGCGCAGATTGACTCTCATTACCTCACCCCAGTGACATCAGGATTGACGTACATGGTTGAGCGCTTCAAGAACTTTGAAGGCAGCGCAAATATTCACCTCAACGGTGTGGTTCGTAGCCGCTTGGCGGAATTTGCTGAAGAAAACCTGTAATTGACACCGACTCACAAAGCAAAAGAGCGCTCTAATGAGCGCTCTTTTTATAACGATTCGACTGAGTTACTCAGTGCCACCCACTGTCAGTGAGTCCAGCTTCAAGGTCGGCTGACCAACACCAACCGGCACACTTTGACCTGCTTTACCACATACGCCAACGCCCTTGTCGATACTTAAGTCGTTACCGACCATAGACACTTGCTGCATTGCTTCGATACCTGAGCCAATCAACGTCGCACCTTTAACAGGGCGCGTAATTTTACCGTTTTCAATCAAGTATGCTTCGGATGCAGAGAACACAAACTTACCCGAAGTAATGTCCACCTGGCCGCCACCAAAGTTTGGCGCATACAAACCTTTCTCGACCGTCGAGATAATTTCTTCTGGCGTATGTTCACCTGGAAGCATGTAGGTGTTGGTCATACGCGGCATTGGTAAATGTGCATAAGACTCACGACGACCGTTACCTGTTGGGTTCACACCCATTAACCGCGCGTTTAGCTTGTCTTGCATATAGCCTTTCAGCACACCATTCTCGATAAGCGTGTTGTACTGACCGTTTACCCCTTCATCATCCACATTCAGTGAACCACGAAGGTCTTTTAACGTGCCGTCATCGACGATGGTACACAGCGAAGACGTCACTTGTTGACCCATTTTGCCAGAGAAAACCGAAGATTCCTTCCGGTTAAAATCACCTTCTAGGCCATGACCTACCGCTTCGTGTAGCAACACGCCAGGCCAGCCAGAACCCAATACCACTGGCATCATGCCAGCTGGTGCTGCTTCTGCTTCAAGGTTGATTAACGCCATGCGAATCGCTTCGTCTGCGTAATGAAAAGCTTGTTTCACACCATTGCTTTCCGTTAAAAAGAAATCGTAACCGAAACGGCCGCCGCCACCAGCACTACCGCGTTCACGTCGTTCACCTTTTTGTGCGAGCACGCTAATAGACAAACGCACCAAAGGACGAATATCGCCTGCATAAGTACCGTCTGTTGCCGCAACAAGCATCTGCTCATGCACACCGCTGATGCTGATCGAGACCTCTTTAATCAATGGTTCTTTAGTGCGGATGTAAGCATCTAGAGATTTGAGCAATTCTGTTTTTTGCTGCTTTTCCCATTCAGCTAGTGGATTCACAGCGGCGTAGTACGCTTGGTTTTCGGTGCGTTTAAACGCTTGGACTTTACCATTCTGCCCTTGCTGAGCAATACCGCGCGCCGCCATTGCACTCTGCTTCAGGCCTTCAGGCTGGATTTGATCAGAGTAGGCAAAGCCGGTTTTCTCGCCAGTTACTGCACGGACACCAACACCACAATCAATGTTAAAAGAGCCATCTTTGATGATGCTGTCTTCTAGAACCAGAGACTCATGCCAGCTGGACTGAAAGTAAATGTCCGCATAATCGATCTGGCGCGTCGCAATGCTGGCAAGCGTGTCAGCAATGTCTTGTTCTGTCAGACCATTTGGGGCAAGGAGTGCCTGTTCTATTTGGTTTGTGCTCATAGTTAGCTCTTTTATTTCCGTCTCAATTCATTTTGAAAGCGACTGTGTTGAGTCAGCGGCATATTCTGCCTTACTTGTTGGCTTTGTGACAAATCTATCTCAGTCACCAATAAACCTACTTCATCCTGAAGCTGTTTATGGATACGTCCCCAAGGGTCAACGACCATTGAGTGTCCCCATGTTTTTCGTCCACATGGATGCGTTCCAGTTTGTCCGCTTGCCAAAACCCAACATTGTGTCTCAATCGCTCTAGCTCGCAATAATACTTCCCAGTGAGCTTGCCCCGTCACAGCAGTAAACGCAGCGGGCACCACAATGATATCCGCCCCTTCTTGACGCAATACTTTATAAAGTTCTGGGAAACGTAAATCATAACAAATACTCAATCCAACACTGCCGATATCAGTTTCCGCAACGACTATTTGATTACCCGCCATAAACGTATCCGACTCACGATAACTACCATAACCATCGGCTACGTCGACATCAAACATATGCAGTTTGTCATAGTGAGCAATGCATTTACCGTGCGGCGGAAATACAAGTGTTGTGGTGGTGACACCTTTTGCGGTTTGAATGGGCATGCTTCCGACAATTAGCGTTAACTGGTTCTTTCTAGCGATTTCACAGAGCCGCTGTTGAATCATGCCACTGCCAAGTGGCTCTGCATGTTGATGATAAGCTTCGCGACTGGAAAATAGCACTGTATTTTCAGGAGTAAGAACAAGTTTGGCACCTTGCTTGCTCGCTAAAGCACACTGTTTTTCAATGAAGTCCAAATTCGCGTTAATATCCGGACCCGAAGTCATTTGAATAATGCCAACACGCTCCATGTGTTTCCTCCCTATTCCATTATATTCGGTGAGTTATTTGGCCTGTTCACGCAGTTTTTCTGGCAGCTTGTATTCACCTTTACTTCGCGAAATTTCTTTCACCGTTGGTGAATCTAGTGGGCCTTTCACTTCATAATTGACTTGAGTGAAGACCTCAACCACCGGAGATATCACCGTAGAGATGGCCAAGACATACAAAGCAGTTTGAGGCGCAACGGCAAACGCGGTCAGCATTGGTAGGCCTGATGTGATATCTGGTGTGAATTTCACTTCCGCATCAACCATTCTGCTGTTCATATTAGCGATGCCGCGGATTTGCATTTCCCCTGCTAACGCATCCATTACGATATCATTGGTGATAAACACACCGTCTTGGATTTTGCCCGTTCCCGTGATCGAGTTGAATGCCATGCCTTTATCGAATACGTCGGTAAAGTCGAGCTGCATCTTACGGATGATAGAATCCAAGCTAAACAAGCCTAACAAGCGTGCCGCACCACTAACTTCACTGATCACGCCTTTACCAAATTCCGTTGAGACGTTTCCTTGCAAGGTTTGTGTCTTCATTGACCAAGGTGCGCCGTCCCATTCCATATTGGCATTGATCTCAAATGGTGCTTGTTGAATGCCTGATGTAATACCAAAGCGCTCCATAAGATCGGTGTTGTTATCACCTTTCATTTTCATGGTTAAGTTGGAATGACTACTCTCTTTCGTCAGGTCCCACCAACCACTCATATCAATGCGGTTTTTGCCGCTACTAAAGGTGATATTTTTCCACTCCAAGCGGTTCTCGCGACGCTGCAAATCAACATTAACTTTGCCCACTTTGTAACCTTGCAGCCAAAAATCATCGATGTTCAAAGTTAAGTTTGGCATCTCTGCGTGAAACTTGCGGTCAAAATTGGTAATCAAAGGTGCGTTTTGATCTTCACTCGCAAAGATTGAGCTGCGCTCTTTGGTCATCTCTTCAAACCCTGGGATGTACAGATGCAAGTGCTCTAAAGAGACCGATAGATCATAGGGTTTCAGATAGTTAGCTTTCCCTTTAACCTCTTGACTGTCCACATCGAGTTGCCAACTCAAATTTTTCTTGCTTGCTGAAAAATCCACATCATGAAACTCAATCCCACCGAGCTGTAAGTTTGGCGTTTCAACTTCAATGCGTGTCGGCAATGGAATGGTCGGCGTTTTCATGCTTGCCAAAACAGACGATGAAGGCTTGCTCTCAGAGACCTGCGCAAGCTCCGCCCATTGGTCTAAATTCAGTTCTTCGACACGCACCGAAGCATCGTGCCCGACAATAGGACTAATCCGGAAGCCACCTTTGCCAACCATTAAATGAGTCGCAGTCAGAACCGGGACATCGCCAGCGATATCTATCTCAGTTTGATACTTCACATTTGGGATCTGTAGTCTTGCTGAAATACTCTCTTGGTTGCCGGATGCTTGCAGTTTCGCTTGCCCAGACTCACCAATTTTTTTCGCTAAAGGATAAGGATATTGACTAGCCAGACGATTTAGCTGCGCCAGCACTTCAAGCTGATAAGTGAAACCAACATCATTGAGTTGCAAGTCAATATCCATTTGCCACGGCGCATGGCCAGAAACAAGGTTTAACCAACGCTCACCGACATAGGGTTTGAGCGGCTCGACATCCCAATCTCCTAGTGTATTAATTGTCACGTTGTAGCCTTGCTCCGCACTCTCTCCATGGAAATCAAGAGAGATAGGCTGTTGTAATAATTCGGCCGACAAACCCGATGTGGTAACCACATCATTATCGAAGGTGATACGCCCTGTGGCGTTTTCAAGCGTCATTGGCGGCGCTTCAATATCAACACGATTTTCTGTTAAATAGGCATAACCCCAAGCGCGAGACTCTTTCTCAAAATCAAACGGTATATTGAGTTGAAACTCAGAGTAAACGGGACCACTCACTTGCAGCGCTGTCAATGCGGCACCGACTGAATCCACTAATGGCGTCGCCATCATGTAGTCACGGACTTCATTACCCGGCGCGCTTGCTTTCGCTTCAATCTCGATGTGTCCACCTTCTGCCAACTCAGGGATTCGCCCAGTGATACGCTTGGCATGAACGCCATTTAGTGTGGCTGATTTTGAATCCAAATACATGGCATCATTTTCAAACAGCAAGTCTAGCTGCAAATCCGTGATGGTTGGCCATGCCGTATCAAAGCTAAATTTCGCGTCTTTTAATCCAACCCAAGCTTGGAACATGCCATTATGTTCTTTGTAAGGAAAATCACCTAACTCGCCATACCACAACAATTTCGCTGTGTTCACTTTACCGCCCTGAATCGCGGTCGAAAGATAGTCGGTCAAGTCTTGTCCAAGTGCCAGAGTCGGTAGATAGCGCCATGTCTCACCCGCGTTGTAGAGATCCGCTTCGGCATAGAACGATAAAAATGGGCTTTGTTCTTTTGGAAAATCAAGACGGAATGCCCCCAAGACTTGAAGATCAGGCGTTGCTGCCGTCACTTTATCCGCCCACAAACGCCAACCCGCATCATCTTGCTGCCAGATAATATCGACTTCACCTTGTTTGATATTCAGCGGAGCTTGGAATACATCGCCGTACGGAAAGACATCATCAATGACGGTGACTTTTGCTTTAGCTTGATTCACATCCCCCGATACGCTGCCCTGTACGTGATGAAACCCGGGTAGGAGCTCCCATTGTGTCATCGCGAGTTCATCCAGTTCAGCCGAGTAGCGTAAGGTGTCTAAACCACCGTTCATTGACAATCGGACATCTTCGACCCGACCTTTCGGTGCTAGTTTGTTAATAAGGTCACTGGTCGACTCTGACTCTGGAGCCAGCTTAATGAGCGGAATGAGTGCTTCAATGTCGAGTTGAGAGAGATTAAGCATCCAGCCGTTTGGTTGCCAATCAAACGCGACGTCTAGCTCTGGCCAAGGGGTATTATCGGTTCTGATCTGAAGTGAGTGGCCATTTACTTTCCAGCCTTGTTTATCTGGTCGAAGATTGAAAATTCCAGACTCAATAAACAGCTCATGATGTCCATCTTCATTCCACACCAACTCGGAAGGCAGCAATTCAACATAAGCATCATGCGGTTGGCTATGTTTGAGCGTTAGCCAAGTATTTAAGCTGACTTTACCCGACTCTGCTCCTGACTCTTCTTGCATGTAAGTGGTCAGCCAAGGTGTGACCGAGACATCTTGAGCACTCACGTAAAACTCACCAGATACATCGCGCAACGAGCCATGATCTTTAAAGTTAGCGCTTACTAACAATGAGTTCAGGCGAACATCGGCAATGCTAACCGTGCCTTCGGCTACGTGACGTTTCCCTTGATTGCTCCAACGAAGCTGCTCAATATCTAAACGGCGAGTTTCACCAGACACCGACTTATACCAAATCCGTGAATCGCTAATAGTGAAGTCTTCGAACTGACGTAAAAGAAGTGAGTCGAGTTGGTCAATGAGTTTCACTTCGCTCTTATCCACTTCAGGCTTCGGATCTTGACGATGAGAAGTCGGCAGAATGTCTACCGTGTGAATGTCTAAAGCGAGGTTATGAATGGTAAGGTCTGCAACTACAGGTTTAAGTTGAAAAAGAGATTGAATAAGGTCGAACTCAATTTGGACTTCTTCAACAGCGAAGCGTGCATCTTGCACGTTTGGTAGATTTGCCTCTAAACCCAGTAACGCAATTGAGGGATGATTATTGCGCCACGTCCCTGCGACATTAGCAATAGAAACGTCAAAACCTGTGCCTTGTTTGACCCAGGTTTTGATCTCATCTTGGAAATGGTTAAGTTGCGGCAGTGTGACGCGAAGCGTGGTTACTAATATGGCTAATAACACCAATACAGTAACTAAACTCCACGCACAAAAACGCCCAAAACGGTTAACACCAGAATTCACAAATGTTCCAAATTACATCATTACGACGTCAAACTGTTCCTGAATGTACAGGGGTTCAGCCTGAACTCGCACTTGCTTGCCAATAAATACTTCGAGCTCTGCCAACGCATGAGACTCATCGCCCAATAGCGCTTCAGCAACAAACGGCGATGCGTACACGACAAAATTATCGGCGTCGTAAGCACGGTTCACACGAGTAATCTCGCGTAATATCTCAAAGCATACGGTTTCGACCGTTTTCACGCTGCCACGGCCTTCACAAGTAGGACAGCCAGAACACAAGATATGTTCAATACTTTCTCGTGTGCGCTTGCGCGTCATTTCAACTAAGCCAAGCTGGGTAAAGCCGTTGATGTTGGTTTTTACTCGGTCTTTCGCCAGCGCCGTTTCCAGTGAGGTAAGTACTCGCTGACGATGCTCTTCGGATGCCATATCGATAAAATCAATAATGATGATACCGCCGAGGTTACGTAAACGTAGCTGACGCGCAATAGCTTGCGTTGCCTCTATATTGGTATTGAAGATAGTCTCTTCGAGATTACGACGACCAACAAATGCACCCGTGTTGATGTCGATGGTGGTCATGGCTTCGGTTTGATCGATGATCAAATAGCCGCCCGATTTTAGCTCGACCTTGCGCTCTAAAGAACGCTGAATTTCGTTTTCGGTGTCGTACATGTCAAAGATTGGCTTGTCACCTTCGTAAAGCTCAAGCTTATCTGTTAACTCCGGTACATACTCAGAAGTGAATTCTTTCAGGTTCTCGTATTCAAGGCGGGAGTCGACCATGATCTTATCGAGCTCTGTGCCAACAAAGTCACGCAGAATGCGTTGAGCTAAGCCGAGTTCACCGTAAAGTGTTGAACGCGTTTTGTATTTTGAGCGACGCTCCATGACTTTTAGCCACAAACGCTTTAGAAATGCCGCATCTTGAGAGAGCTCTTTTTCATCAGCGCCTTCTGCCGCGGTACGAATGATAAAACCACCGTGCTCATCGCAGTAATGGTTCACCACCTTTTTCAAACGCTCGCGCTCTTTTTCACTTTCAATACGCTGCGAAACACCGACATGGCTGGCCCCCGGCATAAAAACAAGATAACGCGAAGGTAAGGTGATATCCGTCGTTAAACGCGCACCTTTTGTGCCGAGCGGATCTTTGACCACTTGCACAACAATGTCTTGTCCCTGGCGTACCAGCTCAGAGATATCACGGACTTGAAACTGCTGTTTTTCGTTTTCTGCCACACATTCGGTATGAGGAACAATATCTGACGCATGTAAAAATGCCGCTTTATCTAAACCAATGTCGACGAAAGCCGCCTGCATACCTGGTAACACTCGGCTTACTTTGCCTTTGTATATATTGCCCACAATACCGCGACGCGATTCGCGCTCGATATGTATTTCTTGTAGTACTCCACCTTCAATCATGGCCACACGAGTTTCACTCGGGGTCACGTTAAGCAGCAATTCTGCACTCATGTGCACACCTCAAAACAATTATAAAAATTCTTGAATTAGCTGATCGGTTTCGAACAAAGGTAAGCCTACTACAGCGTGATAACTGCCTTCGATTCGGGTGACAAATCGCCCTCCGAGTCCCTGAATACCATAACTTCCAGCTTTATCGCATGGCTCTCCTGACTGCCAATATTGTTCGATTTCTTCGTGAGTCAGTGGTTTGAACCACACGTCAGTGGTAACGACCACTGAATGTTGTTGTTCCGATGATACAACGCTCACCGCAGTCATCACTTGATGACGACGACCCGATAAGTCAGTAAGCATACGCTTTGAATCTTCAAAACTTTTTGGTTTTTCTAGCACACGGTCATCGCATACTACGACCGTATCAGAGCCCAATACAACGGAATCAGGCTTAGCCAACGCTAAGCCTGCCTGAGCTTTTTCCAAAGAAAGACGCAACACGTAATCTCGTGCTTGCTCATGAGCCTGTTTGGCTTCCTCAACATCAGGCAATACGATCTCAAAATCATAACCCAGTTGAGCAAGCAGCTCTTTTCTTCTCGGAGAACCCGATGCGAGAACGAGAGATAAGCTTTTCTTCACCGCTTTACCTTACGTGCCATGCACGACGAACTCGTCGCATTAATAAAAACATCCATGGCCAAAGTATACAGTTTATTGCCGCCGTCCACAGAGATAATGGATTAAATACTACGTCCTGGTTCAAATATTCCCCACAGAATATCAAAACTTCCAATAACGCAGTAAAAAAGGCAATTAAAATCGACTGTTGCCACAATGCCATGTTGCGAATCAACAGGAAATTCAGCGCCACAAGGTAGATAACGATCGACATCATCATGCCACGAATTCCAAGCGTTGAGCCGATCAAGATATCCCACAATAAGCCCAACACTAGCGCAGTTCCGACGTTCACTCGGTGCGGTAGTGCCAACACCCAATAACACGTAACAAGGAACAACCATGACGGACGTAACACATCTAACACACCTGGCCATGGAATGGTTTGCAGTACCAGCGCAACGAAGAAACTGACGCCAATCACCATTCGGCTACTCAATACATTATTGGCCATCGGTTACCTCTTGTTCTTGCTCTAACCCTTCATCTACATTGGACCGCAGTACTTTGTGTTGACGGTCTTCATTCGGCCAAATCAGCAGTAGGTAGCGTAAGCGATCAAACTCCACAACCGGCTCAGCCTTGATTGAGGCGAACTCTTGACGCGTATCGTGATCCACATTGGTAACCGTCGCGACTGGATATCCCTCAGGGTAAATGCCACCTAAACCGGATGTCACCAATAAATCACCAACCTGAATATCTGTGCTGGTTGGAATGTGCTCCAGTTGGATTTCATCCATTTCACCATTGCCCGATGCGATCACTCGGATATCATTGCGGATCACCTGGACAGGAATTGCATTTTTCGCGTCCGTTAGCAGAAGAACACGTGCGTTGTGCGCTGCGACAAACGTGACCTGACCAACAATGCCTTTCTCGTTGATAACAGGCTGACCAACGTAAACACCATCAATACGGCCTTTATCGATCACCACTTGATGACGATAAGGTGAAGTATCAACCGCCATTACTTCTGTCACGACTTTCTTTTCATCACGGACAAATGAAGATCCTAACAACTTACGTAAGCGTTGGTTTTCTTCTTTATACTGGTCGAGCAAGATAAGCTCGCTTTTCAGACGTAGCACTTCTCGCTTTAAGCTGCGATTGCCTTCAACCAATGCCTGATGAGAATTAAAACGTTCAAATACGCCATCGAACATACTACGAGGTAAATTCGCTGCGTACTGAATCGGTGCAACCATACTGTTTAGTAGGTATCGAACGTTGGAAAACGTATCTAGACGACTATCGGCCAGCATTAAGCTCGCCGACACGATGACAGCAAAAAACAGACGTAATTGCAGAGACGGACCTCTGCCGAAAATCGGTTTCATCTTGTTTTTGACCTGATTGCTTCCATGATTATTGAGCCTTACTTGGCAACCTAAAAATACTTAACTAAATACTTTTAGGTATGGAGCATGTTTGAATTACAGAGAGAGCAGAAATGAAGGTGAAGCCCGACATGAGCTTCACCTAAACCTTTATTCTTCAGAGAACAGATCGCCACCGTGCATGTCGATCATTTCTAGTGCTTTACCGCCACCACGCGCAACACACGTTAGTGGATCTTCCGCGATAACCACAGGAATACCAGTTTCTTCCATTAGTAGACGGTCTAGGTCTTTAAGTAGTGCACCACCACCGGTTAGTACCATACCGTTTTCAGAAATGTCTGAAGCAAGCTCTGGTGGACACTGTTCTAGTGCAACCATGACTGCTGATACGATGCCAGATAGCGGCTCTTGAAGCGCTTCTAGGATCTCGTTTGAGTTCAAGCTAAAGCTGCGTGGCACACCCTCTGCAAGGTTACGACCGCGAACTTCAATCTCTTGAACTTCATCACCAGGGTAAGCAGAACCGATTTCGTGTTTGATCTTTTCAGCCGTTGCTTCACCAATCAAGCTGCCGTAGTTACGACGTACGTAGTTGATCACAGCTTCATCAAAGCGGTCACCACCGATACGTACAGACGATGAGTAAACCACACCGTTTAGAGAGATAACGGCAACTTCAGTTGTACCACCACCGATATCGACCACCATTGAACCTGTCGGCTCAGATACGCGTAAACCAGCACCAATTGCCGCCGCCATTGGCTCGTCGATTAGGTAAACTTCACGCGCACCAGCACCAAGTGCTGATTCACGAATTGCGCGACGCTCAACTTGGGTAGAACCACAAGGAACACAAACAAGAACACGTGGGCTTGGCTTTAGGATGCTGTTATCGTGCACTTGCTTGATAAAGTGCTGAAGCATTTTTTCGGTTACGTAGAAGTCAGCGATTACGCCGTCTTTCATTGGGCGAATAGCGGAAATGTTGCCAGGTGTACGACCAAGCATCTGTTTTGCTGCGTGACCGACTGCAGCAACGCTTTTTGCAGAACCTACACGATCTTGACGAATAGCAACTACAGAAGGTTCATCAAGGACAATTCCTTGCCCTTTTACGTAAATTAGAGTGTTGGCTGTACCTAAATCGATAGATAGATCGTTAGAAAACATGCCACGAAGTTTCTTAAACATACTCTTCGCTCATCCTGCAAAAATATAGAAGACAAAAATTGCTCTAAATGTACCAATGCCTCGCTGTCACAGCAAGGTATTGGTACACAAACATGAGCAGAAAGCCTCAATTTCTTGCAGTTTCCTAACTTAAGGGCAAAAACCTAAGTTGTTACTGTCCGGTTAACCCTGGCTCACCACGGTAAATCACGCGATCGTTACCTCGATGAATACCGAAGGTGACGACGGAGGATGGGTTTTCTTCACCAGCTTTCTTATTGTCCCAGTTGTACTTGAGCCAAGGTAAGCCATTTTTTGAATCATCAAGATCTAACCAAACGCGCGTTTGCTGGCGATATGATTCAGCTTGAGTTGCAGTAATAGAGCGAGAAGAACCTGAAGAAACAGTCCCGCCATCGCCTAGAGTTACCTCTTTTGCACTATTATCTGTCGGCCAAATGTGCACCTGAGAGTCATCTTCAATTTCTCCAAACACTTTAGTTTGGCTGTCATCAGAGTTAGCAATAAAACGGCTACCATTCCAGTACTCAACTCGAAGTGGCACTCTCAACGTCGAACTCTGGTTGCCACCGACATCATCTAGATCAACGCGACCAAAGCGGATGTCGGGTTGAATAGAAAGAACTGGATTACCATACACCGATATAGGATCTGGCTCTATTGCCACGCCAACCTTTATATCTGTCGCTTTTATGGTGTTGCCATTAAGATTAAAAGGTCCATCTTCGTAACCTGCAGCAGGAGTCTTTTTCATCCAACATAAGCCTTCTATCGCATTACATTTACCACTTAATGGGGGAGTCAGTGTGAAGCGTTGAATGCTTCCCAAAGCGTCTACCCAAGAAGGTGTTAAATTACCCTGAGCATTAAACCGATTCAACGAATCACTCAACTCAAAAGATGCTACATGTTCTTTGTTGAAGTATTTATAATTTTCTACTGATTTTGGAGCATCCCCACCAGCCAATACCTCTACTTCATACCACATAGAATCAAAGTTTTGATTCATATAGTTAAAGCTTTGACTTCCTGCATAGTCCCAATGTTGCCCACGCAACTTGTAGAACTTCGGATAGAAACGCCCGAGAGTAATGGTCGCTGGTTGAATCAAGAATGAGCTCTTACTAAGGTAGAGAGACGTATTTTCAACATTACCTTCAGGAGCACTTATTGAAAATTTGAACGCACCTACCTCAGACACAGTTTGAGAAAATGACGTTTTGGCATCATCAGAGGCGATATGTTGATATGTATCTGTGAGAAGTTCTGCTTTTTTCCCGCCGGCGCTTATAGCAGGATATACTACTTCATTTGACACAACCATTTGTTCTTCTTTGTAATTTTTAGCTGGCATGCCACCTTTACCATCTTCACTATACTGCAAAGCAGTGATGCTTATAGTAAATTCCTCACCAGCGGCGATAAACCCTCTATCACACCCAGATTTACTACCGCACCGCCCACTTGCGGTTGCTTGGAGGCGATGTGGATAGCTTACAAATGTGCCAACTCCTTTGGAGTCTTCGATTCCTTCAACAGATGCATTAAACGAAACTTTACCTGCTTCAGGATAGGTAAACTTAAACTTAGCTCGACCATTATTATCAAAGTAAACATCTCTAAGATAGGCGGGATCATCCTCTGGGCCTGAAATAGTTTGGTCAGAGCTCCAAACAGGCGTACTATTCCCGTCGCTCTTTTTATAATTTAGCGTAACACTTGGTTGCTCTTTAGGAGCAACGTCATACGTCATGCTCAACTTAATATCACGAGTAGTGTTTGTTGCTGAACTAGATGAACAAAATTCAAAATAGTTGCTATCTGAAGACTCCTTGTTAGCAATAACATCTTCAGCAACGATAGATAACGTATTACCATGGAATTCAATCTTACATTTTTCAGCCGAAAGCTCATCGCCATTAATTCGACAACGTGTATCCTCAAAACCGAACTGGTGAACACCATGGGTATTTGCAATGCCGATGGTCACGAAACCCGCTTTTGCGCCTTGCAGCTGAAGGTGAGTTGACCCCTTAAAGCTAATCGGTGAACTTTGTACCCAATTAGCAACCTCATGACCCGCACTAGGAGAAAGGGTCACTTGCAAATCTTCGGCATCGGTTATTGAACCAGGATAAAGCGTATCACAGTCTTTATCCATACATGCTCGTAGAATTACATCAGACGGCTGACATGTGCTGCCAACTCCAGAATAATCAAACTCAAAATGATGTATACCTTCTGTTAGTGGTTGGAACTCATCAGCACATATTTGAAAGTTATCAATTTCATGCACATTTTTTACTAACCCAGTAGAGCCCGCTACAGACACTCGAAATTCACTTGGAGCAGTCGATTGAGCAAAACCTTGCATGATATTGAAAGAATCAATAATGTCCTCCCAATTTAGGTTATCGCTTTTTAGTTTCCCTCTATCATCAACATCAACTTTGAGGTTACCTTGGTAGCTGGCTCTTTTGATAGAGACATAAACCCCGGCATCTCTACCATCGATAGCCCGTGAATCAATCGTCATCCGATAACGGTGAATTTCGTCCTTTGACTCATCATCGAGCTTGCCAACCTTACTGTTCTTTTTAATAAAGCGATATCCACCGAACCATCCTTCAGGGAACGTACCTATACGATGGTTGCTCGTATCAATATATTCGCCAGGGCCTTTTTTCTCACCCGAGCCTCGTATTGTTATTGAATGGTCATTCTGTCCCGGACTGCTATCAAGCGGATTTTTATCTTGATAATAGCTGCCTTCGTTAGAGAAATTACCATATTCATCAATACCAAAAGCAATCCACCCTCCAGCAAATCCTTCGATACCGCCGTCGTCAGGTTTCACTCCATACCCTAACGGCCCACCAAATGCACCAGTAGATGGTAGAACACTTGCATCCGAAAAAACAATCGCAACCCCGTCTGCACCAGTGTTGTTACGGTTACCATCGTACGCAAAATGGTCAAATTCAACTTCAACAATGTTGTTACTTGATGGAAATATATAGTTGTATGCGCCAACCGCAGCTTGGCCCTGTACATTGTTGGTTATTCTCAACCGATTCTTGTGAATAAATGGTTTAGGCTCTGCACCATCCTGTCCATCATAATCCCCGCTAAAGTAACCCATAGTTGCCCATTTTTTCTCAAGGTCAGATTCTTGCTCAAAGACCTCAACATCAATACATTGTTTTGGTTCGGGAAGTGGTTCCGGCTCTGGTTCCGGATCCCAACCACAAATCGATTTAACATATAAAACTGGGCACTTATTGGGAGCATAATCGCAATCAGGCTCATTCACTCCACAATAAATGTCACTCTGCTTATCAGGACTTGTAGTTGGGTTAATCGAGCCGCAGATGTCTGCCTGTTTGAGTACTGGACGTCTATGAGACTTAATAGCATCGCGTAAGGCAAAAACACCTTTTTGACTGCCTTTACCATTACTTTTTGAGTTTTTAACTGTAACCGTGTGCCCTTTAGATTCCAGCGTGCCACAGACTAAGGCTTGCTTGATAGTAACCGCATGTAAAGCCGTGACGTTACCAAAGATCTTATTCCCGGAAGCTTTAGTGGTTACATCACCACCATCAGAGGTGATGTTGCCCCGGATAACACTGTTTTGGATCGTCACATCGTTGTGAGCATATATGTCACCCCAGACTGTGCTGCCATTTTTAATTCCTATGTCTCTATGGCCATTTGAGTCTTTCTTTTTATTTTCAGATGGCTTCATCACTTGCAAACTCGAAGATGCGCTTGAAGTTTTCAGGTTGATTCTCTGCTGCTTGCTCCCTACGCTATTATTACCTTTAAGCATAATATCACCATGCATAACTTCTAGTGTGATCGGTTTACCGCCAGAGTTACCACTATAGATGACGGAGTCACCATTCCTCAGCGTTAGACTACCGGTGCTACAGCGGTAAACCGTACCATCGAGTTGACCAGCACCACTATCATCACAAATATTGACCCCCAAGTCGGCCAAATCATGTGTCACTGCCTTAGCATACGAAAAGGCAGACAGTGATAGCGAAATTAAAAATAGTATGGTCTTTTTCATTATTCTAATCCTTTACCCAAACCTCTTGCTGGCGCTGTACCTGTGTAGCCCCAGAACCACACGTTGCCGTGGCCTGCACCTTAAAAAGAGATTCAGCATCAGGGGTACCCTCATTGAAAGTACCTATATTTGTACATGCCATCGCATTAACCTTGCACCCACTTCCCACAGCTACCAGCGGAACGGCACCGCTGACCTCCCCACTGCATACGGTCGCGATATCTGTTGTACTGGCATTTAACGGATACATCTTGGTCAATGCCCACTCATTTGCAGACTGAGCAACAAACCAAGCTTTTGTTCCCAAAAACTCTCTTGTTAATCCGCTTTGATTCGACCATGTCACTTTCATTAAAGAGGAAGCCAAATATCCCATTACAATAATGACGAATAACACGATGATTAGTACATTTCCGCTGGAGTTTCTTCTATGGGACATTGAGCACCTGCACATCTTGTTGATACACACTACGTTCACCATCCTGCTCAAACTCTAGATTTATATGAACTAAACCACCTCGTTGCAGAGTAGGCTCTAGATAACGCATACCACTTACGGACGTATCGACACTATCCGCAACCGTAATACCATTTCGCGTAACTTGCTTGGCATCGAAACAGTAGCGAACCTCCGACTTATCTTGATAAATATAAAGACGGCTAGAAACAGAGGAGCCCGTAATCGTACTTGCCGCCCCTGTAACAACAAAAACCTTACCTGTTTTAGCTAAACCACCAATGGCTATATTTTGCGAAGAAGTTGATTGCAAATCTTCATATCGGCTTGGATTGATCACCATCCTGCGATTCGCAGGAATAGGATTAAGCGTTGAGTCATTACCTAGCAAAAACTCTAAGTCATTATTCTTAAACGTGTAAAAACCAGAATACTCAATCGGAACAAACTCTAAGCAATGGGAAGCATCCTTTGGAACATGAAAACTATTAGGTACAGCATGGCGGATTTCACGCGTCATCTTTTCTAAAACAAACTGAGCCTGCGTTTGTATTCGTTGGCGATCGATAGTATCAGCGTATCCTTTCATTCCTAACTGGACATAGCCAGCTATCCCCAACATGATGAAACTGCCGACCACAATCGTAACTATCATTTCCATTAAGGTGAAACCACGATCTTTCATCAGTAGTTCCCCTTAATAGCTGTTAAAGTAAGAGGCTGCGTGTTCCCCGCAAAAATCCGTAATGTTACTTTTTTGTATTCGGTTATTTCATCGGGAGTTTTATCCGTCAGATCATCATAGGCAACGCTAACTTCTAATCTAAAGTTTTTGTACTGCTCAGTACTATCCTCACCAAGTACATCACTAATATTCCCTCTAGGGATACCATCACACTGAGAAGCCGTTGTAGATGTGCTCCAACACCCGATATAGTCATCGACATCGTTGAAAGAGCTCGGATTTGATGCATCCTCTCCGTAGTCAGTATCCACACCTAAAGTCGAAGAACATAAATTCAAAGGATTATCGGGATGAGGGCTGTCTTTAGACTCACCACATCGAACAGTACCACCATCAAAGTCACTCCACTGGTCAAAGCCTCGTGAAAGAATCTGTGACATGAAACCTTGGCCTAATGCGGCCGCGCGGGTTTGATAATGAGGGATGGCGGAATCTCGAATTTGAGGGACAAGAAAAGAAGTAAACGCCACCATCGCAATGCCCATCAAAACAATCGCGATGATCATTTCTATTAAAGTCATGCCACTAGATTTCTTCATGAGCATGTACCTTTAGAAACATAACCTTGAGAATTAATTTCAACTTGGCAGCGGCTTCGACCATGCTTATCTTCAATTAAGATGTTTACAGCACCACTTACAGGATTGCCGAGAAGGTTAAAATTAATTGTATTTGCGGCACCGCTGATAACGGAAAACCTTGCGGACTTATCGATAACCACGTCACTACGAGCATCTCGTGCACTGCCTGTTAGTGCACAGGCAGCAACCGAACCAACACATGAGCTAGAAACTTGTAAACGAAAGTTGTTATCAGGACTTGTAGCATTCGACTGCATACGATTCACCTGCACTTGGCGAATCACAGAAATCACGCGTTCTTGTAATGCATATGCAGAAAAACTGCCTGAGCCCATAAAACGGCTGGCTGCAAAAAGTGAAAGGATAGAGAGGAGAACAATCACGAGGATTAACTCCATTAACGTGAACCCTAATGCAGAGCTGCGAATTTTCATAACCCAACCTTAGGCTTAGAACAAGCGAAATAAGTATACGATGAAATTATGAGATTAATGATAGGTTTGTAACTTTTCGATTCGAAGTGTGAACAGACGAACAAACAACCAATGTCTAGTTATTTTGCCCTTTTGAACGGCCAATCTCTTCTTCAATTCGATCGTACGTTTCTTTGTTGCTTAGCGTTTCAGAAACGTGCTCGGCGGTTTGCTTAGTTTGCTCCCACTTTGCTTCATAAGTTTCTGGTTCAAAACTGATAAATCTTGGTAATACCACATAACCGATCACACCTAAGATAATCAGCACAACGACAAACTCTATTGCACTAAGACCCGATGATTTACGCATATGAACTATTCCGAAATTAACCAAAGTAGAGAGATAAAGGCCAGACTAGCTGGCCTTTTATCAATGTATTACTTAGTACATACTGCAGAACTAGCAACAATCTCAGTTTTCGCTGGAGTGTTATCACCTGTAGCAGCAGTGTATCTAACACAGCTCTTACTGTAGCCTTTAATGCCGTATACCATGTTTGCAGGATCTTTATCGCTATTGTCTGCAATAAGCTCCCAGTCTCCAGAATCAATACCATCGACCGCTAGCTTAAGAGCCTCTGTAGTTGCTTCAGGGTAACCATAATCCAGCTGTAAAGTTGAGCCAGCAACACTAATCGCTCCATTTTCACCAGTTTCTTGGCTCTTGATTGCTGCCTTACCATATACAATGCCTGAAGCCCCATCAATCGCGCCTTTCAGACCTTGAAGTGCAGAAGCTCGAGCATCATCTTGTAGGTTAAGGAAACGTGGTGCTGCAGTTACCGCTAGAATACCTAGGATTACAATTACCACTACCAATTCGATAAGGGTGAAACCACCTTGTCTTTTCATTGTTTACTCTCTCTATGTAAGCATGCAGTACAACTGCAAAGTTTTGTTTAGGTCACGCGACCATTTTGGATATTGTCAAAACGGTTTGGGGCAGCAACGTTCACTAAAACTGACCGTGAAGTGGATACTGTATCTACCGCTTGAGCAGAATGACGATTCGCCATTATTCAGTTCATGCTGCAATGAGAAAAACACATTATTGTTTACCCACTATTACAGCCTGTTACTTATGGTAATGATTGCATTATACCGACTTTCATTACCAATTATAGTGATTAGGTGTCAAAAAATTCACTCTGCCGACATTTCGACGTCTATTTTCAGTTGATTAGCAGTTGAGATAACTACAATCGACTGACCATTTTCATAAGTGTAGTGACAGACATAACGATCAGTTTTGATGGCTCCACTGATATCTATTAACTTGTTGGTCATTATTTTACGTTGGGGGTAATGCACCGCTAGCCAATAACCACAATCTAATACACCTTGCTGAGTAAAGGGAGACACTAACCCGTCCTCAGTCATAGTAAGGTTAAAACCATCCATCAGCATATGTTCTGGCTCGCCTTGTACTAGCCAAGCTTGACGATAACGCTGAACACTATCTTGCATCCAAACTCTCGCCAACTTAGCCCCAGTCACTTGTGCTTGCTCGGTCACAGGACGTAATTTGACCGCCAAACCCACCGCCATAATCGTAGCAATAACCCCAAACACAATAAGCGTTGCTCGGCTTTGATTTTCAACCACCTATTAGCCGCCTTTGATAATGTCGAGCATTCCCCACATTGGTAGGAAGATACCCAATGCCAGCACCATGACCATGCCTGCGACAATCACCAAAAGTAATGGTTCTATTCTTGCGGTCAGCGTTTTTAGATCGTAATCGACTTCTCGATCGTAAAAGTCCGACACCTCCAGCAGCAACTCATCAATACGACCAGTTTCTTCACCTACTGCAATCATCTGAATCACCAATGGGGTGAATATTTTACTGTTGATGGCCGTCACTGAAATGGTGCTACCCGCTTCAATTGCAGACTTCATCTCAAGAATTCGGTTTTCTAAAAAACGGTTCCCTAAGGCTTCCCCGGCCAAAGCCAAAGACTGGTTAAGTGGCACCCCTGATTTCAGCATCAACGAGAAGGTTCTGGCAAAACGAGAAAGCTGCGCACGATTAACGATATCGCCTACAATTGGCAGCCGAAGCCGAAACTTATCGAACTTCTCCCGACCATCAGCCGTCGCCACCCACGCTCTGAATACAGTAAACGCGCCAATCATTGCCACAACCAGCAACACCCAATAATTAACAAAGAAATTAGAAGTCGCGATCAAAATACGCGTCGGCAATGGTAGCTCAACCCCAAAGCGCGTGAACATCGATGCAAACTCAGGGATCACCAAGATATTCAATACAAACATGGCGATGGTGATAAAGATAATAACAAACGTCGGATAACGCATCGCCGCTTTAATGCGTTTGCGAGTCTCAAGTTCCTGTTCGTAGTAATTCGCCAGTTGCAATAGCGCTTGGTCAAGCCGACCCGTATTCTCACCGACGTTGATCATAGAAACGAACAGTGGGCTGAATACTTTACTGTGTTGCTGCATCGCAGAAGACAAACCTCGGCCATTACTCAGTTCAGAAACGACATCTTCTAGCGCCTCTTTGAGCTGTTTGTTTTCGCAATTTTGCAACAAGCCACGCATAGAGCGCAGCAAAGGTACGCCAGCTTTAGTCAAACTAAACAACTGGCGAGAGAAAAGAATAATTACTTCCAACGGAATAGCAGGCACAAACAGCTTAGACAAGCTCACTTGGCTTTTTGCCGACTCTTTCTCTAACCGTACATTGAGCGGGATGACCCCTTTGTTCATCAATGCTTCCGCCGCAGCTTCTGAGTTCACTGCTTCGATTTTGCCGTTAGTGGATGAGCCGTCTAGCGTGCGGCCTTGATAACGAAAAGTTGGCATTCACTTACCTATATGAAAATGGGATCAGTCTTACCAGAAGCATCACCCTCACCTAGGGTCATCACTTCATCCAAACTGACGGTGCCTTGTAGCGCCAGTTCCATTGCAGAAGCAAGCAGTGGCTTATAGTTTTCTGAGCGGCGCGCGGCTTGCGCAAAACCAACCGCATCATTGGCTCGCAATTTATCCATCATCTCTTGCTCAAGTTCGAGCATTTCAAACACACCGATTCGGCCTCGATAACCAGTCAAGTTACAGTTTTGGCAACCTGCGCCTTTATAAAAAATGGTGCTAACTTGATTTGGGAAACGCCCAGCTAACCACTGCTGGCGAGACTCATCTAAGTGGTCTTCTGTTTTACAATCTGGGCAAACTCGGCGCACAAGACGCTGCGCCACCACGGCTCTAACCGCACTAGCAACCAAGTACCCCGGCGCCCCCATATCGATCATGCGTAACGCACTGTCGACAGCATCGTTGGTGTGGAGAGTGCTCAATACTAAATGCCCCGTTAGTGCAGCTCGCAGACCAATTTCTACCGTCTCTTGGTCACGCATCTCACCAACAAGAATTATGTCTGGGTCTTGACGTAAAAAGGTTCTAAGAACACGCGAGAAAGTTAGATCGATCTTGCTGTTAACCTGTACCTGAGTGATGCGAGGCAGACGATATTCAACCGGGTCCTCTGCTGTAATGATCTTTTTCCCAGGTTCGTTGAGCTCACTCAATGCGCCGTAAAGCGTGGTGGTTTTACCGGAACCTGTCGGCCCGGTAACCAAAATCATGCCGTGCGGACGCGCCAACTGTCGACGTAAGCGAGCAAGCAAGTCTGGCGGCAAGCCTGACTCTTCTAACGGACGCAAACCAGCGGACTGGTTAAGCAGACGCATTACCACAGATTCTCCGTACTGCGTTGGTAACGTCGACATACGAATATCAATTGATTGGCCACGAACTTTGATATTGAATCGGCCATCTTGTGGCAAGCGCTTTTCAGAAATATCTAGGTGTGCCATCAACTTCAGTCGAAGAACCAAAGCCGATGCAATGTTCACTTCATTTAAGAGCGTTTCATGCAATACGCCATCAATACGCTGGCGCAAACGCAACACTTGATCGTCTGGCTCAATATGAATATCCGAAGCTCCAACCTGTACCGCATCTTCAAACATGGAATTAACCAGCTTTACAACGGTAACCTCTTCACTATCGGCTTCATCAATACCGTAATCAAAGCTTTGTACATCTTTATGCTCTTCATGCAGCTGTTCAGCAAAGGAGGCGATCTCTTTAGTACGGCGGTAATAACGGTCAAAGCTTGAAATAAGCTGACGCTCTGAAGCAACAATGAACTCAAGGTTGTATTGACCTAACAAGTTCATCAATGATTCTTGAATGAACAAGTCCGCAGGGTCGCTCATAGCAACGCGCAGGGTGTCCCCATTTCGAGCAACGACCATCGCACGTAAGCGACGAGCGTGTACCTCAGGTAAAATCTGCACGGCTTCGGCATCCACAGGTGCACGACCAAGATCGATCAGTGGCAAACCAAGCTGCTGAGACAAGAAGTCCAACATTTGCTTTTCAGTAATAAAGCCAAGGTCAATTAACGCATCCCCTAACTTCTGCCCGGTACTGCGTTGTGCGTTTAGTGCTTGCTGGATTTGTTCTTCAGAGACGATACCTTCCTCAACCAGAAGATCGCCCAAGCGTTTTCTCAACTGAATTTTCATTGTGCGCTCTCCAACTCTTTCAAGATGCTCAAACGGTCACGGATAAATGCTTGCGATTGATTCGAAATGCCAACTTTACCCAGAGCTTGGTTGTAAGAGTTAATCGCGGCAGTAAAAGCCAGGGCGCGCTCTTGTTGAATAGCCAAACCTAACCACCAGCGCGCGTTTTCCGGCTCACGCTGAGTTAGGAGTTGATAGCTCTCAAGCGCAATGTCATTTTGCTTGTGTTTTTGTGCCAATGCCGCACGCATCGCCAAGTAATCTCGACTTGGTACTGGAGGCAAATGAACAAGCGGGCTCAGCGCCGCTTCAGGTTGATTAGCTTTCACTAACAACTTAGACAAGGCCAAGCGGAGTACTTGGTTGTTCGTATCTAGGTTGATGCCTTCTTGAATAATCTCATATGCTTTACGCGTGTCACCTTTACCAAAGTACAACGCTGATAACTTTTGACGCGTGTCTGCATTCATTGGCTCATAACGCAACGCCTCGGCATAAGCCGATAACGCCGTTTGCATATCGTTAGCATCCAGTGCTTTTTCCGCTCGGCTAACCGCTTTAAGAGATAATTGACGATGTGTAAGCTCAACCTGCTCAATACGCATTGAGCTGTTTTCTGATGTCGTGCGGGTTACGTGATCGTATTGCTCCTCGCTCGGCATCGTTGCTAACTGCGCGAGTAAAACTTCATCTTCAGAGGCGATATTTATCTCAGATCTTAGCGTGAACCTATCAGTCTCTTGCATGTGAGGCTGTTGCGCTACCGGCTGTGTGGCTGGTTTGGTGTAAACCACTTGAGTTGTATCGGGCGTCATTTTACTCGTTGGCGAGTGAGTGCGCTCCGATGAAACAATTGGTGAGACATTCACAGACGACAGTGGCATAGCGTCGGTTTGAAACTGTGATAGCTCGCCTGACGGGACAGGACCGCGAGAGACCGCCCAGCTACCAACCGCAAGGCTTAACGAAAAACCGGCGACAAGCCAAAGCCAAGGTTTACTGCGTGAGACTCTTGGAATCTCCGCACAAGTAAGCTCTGACGGCGATGTTTTTTCAGCAAGTTCTGATAATGCTTTATTGATGGCACTCAAGGTTGACTCCATCCCCAAAATACGGGTGTTTTAAACTTAGGTTTACGGGCATCAAACGTATCGTGCATAGCGGCGTAAACGTGATGATTTTTCAATAGTGTGCAACGCTCATTAAATGCAGCAAGCAACGACTTGTGGCTAATTTGGTTTATCAAGCGCGGAATCCCCATGGATGAACGCCAAATCGCTTTTTTCTGTTCAATAGAAAAAATGTGCGCCCCATTGCCTGCTTTATCTAAACGATTATTGATGTAAGCCACGCCTTCATCGATAGAGAGAGGACGTAACTGGCAGCTAAACGTAATGCGTTGACGAAACTGCCTTAGCTCATGGTTAGCCAATCTTTCATCCAACTCAGGTTGTCCGAATAACACCAATTGAATGAGCTTATCTTGTTCCGTTTCTAAGTTGCCAAATAGACGTAATGTTTCTAAAGCTTGTGGGGAAAGAGCTTGCGCTTCATCAACGATCAAGACGGTTTTCTTTCCCAAGTAATGTACTTGAATCAAGTGCTCTTGAATGAGGGAAACGATACGCAGCGGATCATCGTTCTCGATACCCAACTCTCTGGCGACAGCAAACTGCAACTGTTCCCCATTCAACACTGGATTGGGTAAGTAAATAAGCTCAACTTCAGATTCAATCTGCTCGATCAGCTTACGGCATACCATGGTTTTTCCAGTGCCTACTTCTCCCGTCACCTTAATCACCCCTTCTCCCATTTGCACGGCAGCTAGGATGGTTTGGATCGCCTCATAGTGAGGGACTAACCCCAAGAACATTTCTGTATTTGGGGTTAACGAAAAAGGCTGAACTCGGAATCCAAAGTGTGACAAGTACATACTCGAATCACAAACCTATTGAAAAACAGAACCTTTCCCAGCGCTTATTGCGCATCTGGGAACCACTCTTGCAGCAGATCACGAGAGCGCTCTAGCTCTTTCTGCCAAGAGTTCACGCCAACTACGGTCGGTTTTAGCAAGATGACCAATTCTGTTTTCTCAGTTACGTTATTCACGTTGCGGAACAAATGCCCCAGTGCTGGTACATCGCCCAAAAATGGGACTTTAGAAACAAGCTCACGATTTTGCTGTTTCATCAGACCGCCGATAACCACAACATCGCCATCTTTAGCACGAATAACCGAGTCTGATTCACGAATAGAGCTTTTCGCTAATGGCAGTTGGATGTTTTGGAAATCTCCGCCCAAGTTCAATTGCTTCACTTCTTCCGTGACTTCAATAACTGCGGGGTGAACATGCAGGAACACATTGCCTTTGTTATCAATTTGCGGAGTCACATCGAGGGAAATACCCGAGAAGAATGGCGTCAGTTCCACTTCAGGAACTGCATTTGAGTTTTCACCGTTGCCTGCATTGCTCGATAGCTCGGTAACAAAGTACTCATCGGTACCCACTTTGATGACAGATTTTTGGTTGTTGGCAGCGGTAATACGAGGGCTCGAAAGGACGTTCAAGTCACCTTGCGTAGACATGAAGCTCAACACTGCATTGAAGTTACCATCCGAAATAGTCACGTTAGTTTGACCGCCCAATAGCGTGCCAATCGCATCCAATGGTGGTAATGTCGACGCAGGGCGGTTGACTACGATACTACCCGAGTTACCAATTGACGCCGATAAGTTTGACCAGTTGATGCCTTGTTGGTAGCCATCATTCAACGTCACTTCTAGGATTTTAGCTTCAAGAATGACCTGGCGCTGCATGCGCTCCTGCGATACACCTAAGAACTCGCGTACTTCGCGAATATCATCAGGAAATGCTCGAACCGTAATAACTCCCGCTTGTGGCGTTACAACCACACTTTGCCCTTTGCCTGAACCAATTAGATTCGCAACAGCTTGCTGCAGCATAGGCCAGAAGTCACTCTCAGTGATGGTTTCAATGCGTGTACCACCCGTAGATGTGGTCGAGCTATCGTTGTTGTTTCCATTGTTAGAGTCTGACGAGTCAGAACTGTCTGAGCTACCACCAGAATTAGACGTACCAGCCGAGGTTACAGAGCCCGTAACAATGCTGGTTAATGAGCGACCAGAACGCTTGAACTGCAGGTAATCGACTGGAATGGTCACAGTACGCATACCTGCTGGGTAGATTTGAATAACTTTGCCAGACTTCACCACGTCATAGCCATACATATTCTGTACGACATTCAGAACTTCATCCAATGTCACATCTGACAAGTTGACAGTGATATTACCTTGTACCGATGGGTGAATCGCCACGCTGTACTCAGTGCCTTTCACTAATGAGGCGAAAAAGCTTCTTGCATCGACCGCATTCGCCTGAATACGAAAACGCTTCGAGGTGCCTTGCTCTGATGCAACGTTCGAGTCTAAATTTGGCATCAAGTCTGCCTCAACAGAAGAAGGGATTTCTTCCAATGTGCGGCTGTTCGCTTGATTGATCGATTCATTGAGCGCTTCTTTAACTTCCACTGGATTCCGATGACCCATTGAACATCCCATTAAAGAAGCAATCGTTATTCCTACAACTAATTTGCGCATATCTGATCGGGCTCTGGTTATTATTGTTTTACGTTTAAATCAAAAAGCTCTAGGTCCCACTGACGGTTACCACGCTTTAAAGTTACAAATTCACTATTAATGCTCGCGACGCGATAACCCTTAAATAGCTCGCCTTTTTCGACAAGTTTGTTATCCATAATCGCGATACAATCAGTACTTGGCTTACACACAATACTGTTGAGCTTAGGCAGTCGGTACCGTTTAACTTTTGGTTTCGCTGACGTTTCAACCGCTGGCTTTTCCCAACCAAGTGGGGCCGTTGGGTCCTGGTTTGCCCAAGCGGTTCCTGCCGCTGCCATAACAAGCAATGAGATGATGAGTTTGTTAACCACCAATAAACTCCTCTCTAGATCCTAGTGTGTAGACTTCTAACACAAGCTTCGCTTTCGGGTACTCTTCGACTTTATAACTAAAGCTGCGCCAGTAATAACTCGCAGGAAGGCTCTCCAATTTATTCAGATAATTAGCAATAGAAAAATAGTCACCAGTCAGTTCCATACGAACAGGATGCACGTAGTAACCAGAGTATTGCGATGCTTCTTTATCTTCCGTTATTGGCTCAGATGGCAAGGTTTGCAGAGACAAAAGGTGAATGCCACTTTGCTGCTCCAACACATTTTCAAGCAGCTCAGCCATTTGCGAAGGTGTAATAAGATGCTCGATGATCTCCGCTAATTGCATCGAAAGATGCTGACTCTCAGCTAACAGATTAGATATCGCGCGATCAATCTCAGCATTTGGATCTTTCTTAAGTTGCGCCTGAATACGTAGCGTATCGATTTCAATCTTTTGATTGGCTTGCTTTAAATTACTTAGTTGCCTCTCATTACTGATGATCTCGTTAAGCTTTGGCTCCAATACCAGCGTAAAGAGCAACATGATCACGACAACTAAACCGCACAATGCGGTGAGCACTTTTTCACGCGTACTCATTTCGCCAAAGCGCCCTTCTAATGAGAGCCAGAATTCGTTCATTTCTCTTTATCCTCGCGCGTTTTTAGTTCAAACGTCACAATATCCTTATCATTTCGACCTATTTTGACGTCGTCAAACGTTCGACCAACCAAGCTAATTTCGTTTTTAAATTGGCTGACCCAATTTGGCACTGAGCTCGGTTTTTTCGCTAGCCCCTTCAGGTCTAAGGTATGGGTATTGATTCGAATTTCGGACAAAGAAATTTCTTGGTTTCCTAGCTTCGCTAATGATTGCATCACGCCAGAGTAACCCGTGCGTTGCGAGTCATCGTATTTCCCGACAGCTTTAAGCGAGTCTCGCTTCGCCTTGACTTCACGCTCTAAGCGGGCTTTAGCTGCCAGCTTATTATTGTCAGGTTGATGTTTACGTAGCTTGACTTGATAACGTTCAAGCTCTGACTTCATGATATCGCCTTTACTTTTTACAATAGCAATCTCATCTTCCAAACCGCTGCTCTGCCAAGTGACATAACCGTAAGAAAATAGAATTGCAGCCGCCGCAACGCCCCAAGATAACGCGATATTTTTTAGCGTCAGGAGCTCTTTTTTCGGCTTTAAGTAATCGGGATATAAGTTGACGCGTCGAGTATTTGAAGTAGCCGCAGTGTCAGCCAAAACATGTCCTGATAGCTCATGTTCTGGTGGTAATAACGGTGAAACCTTAGTACTTAAACGGTAGTTCAGAGCCTGAACAAGCTCGCTCTCATCCTCTTCATCACAGCACACTTTCAATTGATGTAATTGCACGTGGCGTAACTGAGATGAAAGATAATCAATCGAACGTTGCAGTTCTAACGACAGACTGTCCATCTGTAAATCGCTAGACGGAACCCCCGTTAACGGTGGCGTCACACTGCGAATAGAGCGGTGGAACGCAATAGTATTTTCGACAAAAGCGCTTATACGGAAATGACCACGCACACTGCGTTGTAATAATAGGAAGTTTCCTAGTTCACCCGCAGTCTCTCCCCAAATATCGTCTTCAGGAAGAATGGCCTCTAATGGTAACTGGGCTCGACTGGCCAGTAACACAATCTTATCCAATATTTTTCGCGATAAGACGTATGCTTGCACTTTGGTTGAATTCGGTAACTCGACCGCATCGGCAATAATGTCGATAGCACGCTCAGAGATCAGTTCTTTCAACAAAAACGGTAATGCGGCTGGCCATTCTTGACGCGGCATGACTGGTTTGTCGATTTGGTACATCTGGTAATAGTTATGAGAAAGAATAACCGTTAATGAATCATACGCACTCGCTGCAACGCTCAATGCTTGCTCAACGGCTTTTTCCCAATTGGACTCAGAAATATCAAATTGGTATGGACGACTACTTTTGATTGAAGATGATAAATAAACGGCGTCTGGCTGAATAACCAAAAAGCAGGAGCGATCACCACTAGATGATCGCTTAAGCTTGTCGAATAGTGCTTTGAAATCCATGATTATTATCTTTATTTTTTCCGCCAGCGATTTCGTCTTCCCAATTTAACTTGGGATTCTGATTGAGAATTCGGCAACGCTTGGGGACGAGGAAGAAACTGCTGCTCCGCAGAAAAGTAACGCCCTTGCCCACCATAAACCCCGAGCTCAATTAATGTGTTGAGCTCGTTCTGATTCTCAATTCCCACTGCTATAATTTTAGTTTTACTGTTTGCCGCCGCACCTAGCATACTGCGGACAAATAGCTGGTTTTCATGTCGTTGGTCGATTTTTGCTACTAAACTGCGATGAAGTTTAAGGTAACGAATGTCCACTTCTTTTAAATAGTGAGTGCTGACGATGGTACGCCCAGCCTGCCCAACCATTAAGTGGCACCCTAAACCGGCCAGCATTTTAGCGACTGGTCGCATAAAGTCTAAGTGTCTTACAAATTGTGCTTCAACAAACTCAAAACTGAGACACTTTCTCTGCTCACGTGACAACTGTAAGAGTTCATCACGAAACCATTTAAAGTACTCTCGGTTAGAAAATGGCGTTACATTCAAATTGAGCGCATACGATCTTGAGTTATCAAAATTGTCCTTAAACTCTCTTAAGAATTTATTAATAACCGACTTATCCATTTGCGCTTCATAACCAACCTGTCTGATCGCAGAAATGAACCGAGACGCTTTAACAATCCCATTCTCAGGATCGCGAATCCGACATGTTAACTCTTCATATAATGATTTTTTATGCGTCGCGTCACTTATTGGGTGCACAGATTGTGCGTAGAGTATCACACTTTCAGGTGTAAGTGCTGTGTCAAATAACGTTCTCCACCTCACACTTCCGCGAGCTTCTTCATCGTGGTTCCATTTTTTGAAGCGACTCCAATTATTGTTATTTTGTAGTTGCGCACTACGCAAAGCAGTCTCGGCTTCATCAATGATTTGGCTGTGTCGCTCACCTTCTTTATAAGTGGTGATGCCAATATGGCACCAGTTGTCTGGATCAAGTGGCTCTGGCGGCATTAACTTTTCTAACTGGCGAATGCATTGCGAGGCAAGGTTAGCCACATCTTTCGCACTTTGGTGCGGTAGAAAAAGCGCAAAATCAGCATCGTAATAACGGGAAAATACAACATCTGGGTATCGTTGAACTAAATTGGACAATAAACTCCCAACTTCAACAATAAACTCATCCGTAATTTGCTTATCTTGCTCTTCTTCAACCAGTTTCCAGTCTTGAATACGCACTAGCAACACGGCGCCGCGAGCCCCACTTTCTAGTAACGCCGATTCCAACTTGCTATCAAATAACACTCGGTTAGCGGTACCGGTTAGCTTATCAAGGAAGGTTTGAGTTCGAATAAAGGTATCAAATCGGCTTCGCTCTTGACGCGCATCTTGTAACTCTTCGATTAATACATCGAGCGCTTCACTGGCGGTGTAAGGCCATTCTTTTTTGTCACCTTTGGCATACTGCTCCACCCTACCAGCCAGGATCATTCTGCCTCGCTCTTCGAGCATTTCGGAGCCTTCTAATTGCTCCTTAAGCCATGCCACGCCGCGCATTAAGCAGAAGATGATCAATATCACGGCAAGCGTGATCGACCAAAGCGCCTGCATTGAGTAGCTGTAACCTAAGTAAGGGGGAATTGCTTTAAAGTGAATCGTGTAATCTTGATTGTGAGTCAGCTGGTACTCTGCCTCAAACAAGACTGACGCTTCCATTTGATGAGAAGTATCTTTGAAGCGATAAACAACGGCGTTGTTAGTCGACAACGTCATTTCGACAATATTGGAAGCCTGCAGCATTTTCGGCATCCAGCGCTGCATAGAATAAGCGGCGTCAGGATCTTCCATCTCCTTGTCGACCACCTCTACGATCCCTTCTAAATAATGGGTGAGATATTCCTGCCCAAGACGTTTAAAAGAGAGGGTGCCACCGACAAACAAGATAAACATGGCGCAGATAACGATCATGGTGACAAAGGCCACCAGCCGTGTGCTTAACTTAAGAGTTGGGGTATACCTCATGAATACCAAATTCCTTTTTTATTCATCATATACCTTATTGAAATATTTATACTTGATAAGAGTTCATCAAACAATCGGATTAGTCTGATAGTGAGAGGCTGGAGCATAAAGAAAATCACACTCATTGATAAGTTTTATTGTTACGCCTAACCTTGCCAAGATAAGCCTGTGAGATCATTAGATTGCGACAATAAAAAAGGCCGCGATATTCGCGGCCTTTTCGATTCAAGCATAAGCAGAATTTAGAACGGGATATCGTCGTCAAAATCCATTGGTGGCTCATTGTACTGCTGCTGTGATTGCTGCGGAGCCTGTTGTTGTGGTTGCTGTTGCTGAGGCGCATTGTACTGCTGCTGAGCTGGCTGTTGAGGCTGACCCCATCCACCTTGTTGCTGCTGTTGACCGCCCATTGGTGCGCCGCCACCTTGAGCACGACCGCCAAGCATTTGCATCACACCATTGAAGCCTTGAACAACGACTTCAGTTGAGTAGCGATCTTGGCCACTTTGATCTTGCCATTTGCGAGTTTGCAGTTGCCCTTCAATGTAAACTTGAGAGCCTTTACGCAAGTACTCACCTGCTACTTCCGCAAGTTTGCCGAACAACACAACACGGTGCCATTCCGTTTTTTCGCGCTGTTCGCCAGTCGCTTTATCACGCCATGAATCAGAAGTCGCAATAGTAATGTTTGCTACTGCACCGCCATTCGGCATGTAACGAATTTCAGGGTCGTTACCTAGATTCCCCACCAAAATAACTTTGTTAATTCCACGGCTGGCCATGATGTGCTCCGTTTCACTCTGGATATATAAAATTTTAGCGTATTAGAATAGCACGCTTTAATGTTTTGATTAAAGTCTAATACCATTGTGATCTATTGAGTCACCCTCTAGAACCCAAATCGTATTTCAACTTACGTGTGTAGCATTTTTGATTCGCGTTGCAGACATCGTTTCGTGAAGCTTTGAATTCGAACGCATTTATTCAGTAAAGCGATGGTTATGGCCTCTCTTTAATGCCAGTTTATGGCTTCTATTGAACCCAGGGAGATTGGAACACGTGAGAAAGTCGGCTTACGCAAGAAAGCTATTTCTGATCAGTATGGAAGATAATGCGCAAAAAAAAGTGGCGGCACTCGAAAAGTACGTTGATATGAGCATCCCGGTGATTTCAACCGCAGCACTCATGGAAGCCAAGCCACAACACCGTAATAAAATTCTACTGATCGACTTCAGTGAACATAAATCACTTGTTCAATCGATCAAAAACTTGCCTCTTGTATGGAAAAACTTTGAAACCGTTGTCTTCAACGTGCCTAAAAGACTAACCACGGATGAACTTCTTTCATTTGGTCAATTAAAAGGTGTGTTTTATTCTGAAGATACGCTAGAGCAAATTGGAGAAGGGTTAAAAGGCATTGTTAACGGTCAAAACTGGCTGCCGCGTAATGTAACCAGTCAACTTTTACACTATTATCGCAATGTCATTAATACTCATACTGCACCAGCTACGGTAGACCTAACCATTCGTGAGCTACAAGTACTGCGTTGCCTACAAGCTGGCGCCTCGAACAGTCAGATGGCCGAGGAGTTATTCGTCAGTGAATTCACCATCAAATCGCACTTGTATCAGATATTCAAAAAGCTATCCGTAAAGAACCGAGTACAGGCAATCGCCTGGGCAGACCAAAACTTAATGTCGTGATGCAATGTGAGCGGCTCTGATAACTGAAATGACGAGTCGCTCATCTTTTTTCCGCACCGAGTCTCACATTTTTTCCTACTTTATTCATGATTCATTGATACCTCTCGTGTTAAAGTTATGCGCAGATTCTTGATAAAAACGAGATAGGATATTCCCCCAATGATAAAAAAATGTCTGTTCCCTGCTGCAGGCTATGGCACACGCTTCCTACCGGCAACGAAATCTATGCCAAAAGAGATGATGCCAGTCGTGAACAAACCGCTTATTGAATACGGTGTCGAAGAAGCAATCCAAGCTGGTATGAACGGCATGTGTATTGTGACGGGTCGTGGCAAGCACTCGATCATGGACCACTTTGATAAGAACTACGAACTGGAACATCAGATTAGCGGTACCAACAAAGAAGAGCTGTTGGTAGATATCCGTGAAATCATTGAATCTGCAAACTTCACTTATATACGTCAACGCGAAATGAAAGGCTTGGGCCACGCGATTCTAACTGGACGAGAATTGGTAGGCGATGAGCCATTTGCTGTTGTTCTTGCTGATGACCTTTGTGTGAACGAGCAAGAGGGCGTACTGGCTCAGATGGTGGCACTATTTAAGCAGTTCCGCTGTTCTATCGTTGCAGTGCAAGAAGTACCAGCCGAAGAAACGCACAAATACGGCGTTATCTCTGGTGAAATGATCAAAGACGACATCTACCGCGTAGACGACATGGTAGAAAAACCAGAGAAAGGCACGGCGCCTAGCAACCTTGCTATCATTGGCCGCTACATCCTGACTCCCGATATTTTTGAACTGATCGAAAACACCGAACCAGGTAAAGGTGGTGAAATTCAAATCACTGACGCGCTGCTGAAGCAAGCAAAAGCGGGCTGTGTATTGGCTTACAAATTCAAGGGCAAACGCTTTGACTGTGGTAGCGTTGAAGGTTACATCGAAGCAACTAACTATTGTTTTGAAAACCTGTATCTAAAAGATGAAAAAACCTCTGAGCTAGGTAAGCACGCAACACAAAAAGCAGTATAAAGCATCGTCTTAGTACGAAATTACTGTATCGAAAGCCCAGCACAACGCTGGGCTTTTTACTTTACTGTTTTTTTATCCAGTAATTTTCTTTGCACATTTCTCACACTATGTAATACTTGCCCCACTTGGTTATACATAGAGCAAAAACGATGGATAAAATAGAAGTTCGCGGTGCCCGAACCCATAACCTTAAAGACATTAATCTTACAATCCCTCGCGATAAACTGATTGTCATTACTGGACTAAGTGGCTCCGGTAAATCCTCTCTCGCTTTCGATACATTGTATGCAGAAGGCCAACGACGCTACGTAGAGTCTCTCTCTGCCTACGCTCGTCAGTTTTTGTCTCTGATGGAAAAACCCGATGTCGACCATATTGAAGGGTTATCACCCGCGATTTCTATTGAACAGAAGTCTACTTCTCATAACCCGCGTTCAACCGTCGGTACAATTACCGAAGTCTACGACTACTTGCGTCTGTTGTATGCTCGTGTAGGCGAACCCCGATGTCCAACGCACCATGCCCCTCTTGCTGCGCAAACCATCAGTCAAATGGTGGACAAAGTTCTGGAGATGCCAGAAGGCAGCAAAATGATGCTGTTGGCACCCATTGTCAAAGAGCGTAAAGGTGAGCATGTTAAAACGCTTGAGAACTTAGCGGCTCAAGGCTTTATTCGTGCGCGTATTGATGGAGAGACTTGCGATCTGTCCGATCCTCCAACGCTAGAGCTACATAAAAAGCACACCATTGAAGTCGTGGTAGACCGCTTTAAAGTTCGTCCAGACTTACAACAGCGCTTGGCCGAATCTTTCGAGACAACACTCGAATTATCAGGCGGAATTGCGGTTGTCGCGCCAATGGATGGCGACGGTGAAGAGATTATTTTCTCCGCCAACTTCGCTTGTCCACAATGTGGTTACAGCATGCAAGAGTTAGAGCCGCGACTTTTCTCATTCAACAACCCTGCTGGTGCATGTGGCACTTGTGATGGCTTGGGTGTTCAACAATACTTCGATCCAAGCCGAGTCATTCAAGATGATTCATTAAGCTTGGCACAAGGTGCGATTCGCGGTTGGGATCAAAAGAACTACTACTACTTCCAAATGCTCACCTCATTGGCCGATCATTATGGTTTTGACCTCCATGCCCCTTTTAATTCTCTGCCAAAGAAAACGCAAGATGTCATTCTAAAGGGCTCAGGTCGTACTGAGATTGAGTTTAAATACATCAACGATCGTGGCGATATTCGCGTTAAACGCCATCCATTCGAAGGTATTCTGAATACCCTAGAACGTCGCTATCGTGATACAGAATCCAACTCTGTCCGTGAAGAGCTTGCAAAATACATCTCCACTAAATCTTGTTCAAGCTGTGGCGGTACTCGTCTACGCCTCGAAGCACGTAACGTTTTTATTGCTGATACGACACTACCTGAGATTGTTGAACTCAGCATTGCTGATGCATTGGAGTTCTTCCATTCCTTGAAACTGGAAGGTCAACGAGCCCAAATCGCTGAAAAAGTGATGAAGGAAATCAACGACCGCCTGCAATTCTTAGTTAACGTCGGTTTGAACTACCTAAACTTATCACGCAGTGCAGAAACCTTATCAGGCGGTGAAGCTCAACGTATTCGTTTAGCAAGCCAAATTGGTGCAGGTCTTGTTGGTGTCATGTACGTCTTAGATGAACCGTCGATTGGCCTCCACCAGCGTGATAACGAACGACTCCTAAAAACACTGACTCATTTGCGCGATTTAGGTAATACCGTACTTGTGGTAGAACACGATGAAGATGCGATTCGCTGTGCAGATCATGTCATAGATATTGGTCCTGGTGCTGGCGTACATGGTGGTAATGTTGTTGCGGAAGGCACCATGGAAGAGATAGTCGCGAATCCGAATTCTCTGACAGGTCAGTACTTAAGTGGTGTTAAAGAAATCGCAGTACCGAAAGATCGCACGCCGCGAGATCCGAAAAAAACGGTTGAGCTATTAGGCGCAACAGGTAATAACCTTAAAAACGTTAACCTTTCAATTCCTGTTGGGTTATTCAGCTGTATTACAGGGGTATCTGGCTCAGGTAAATCAACGCTGATTAATGATACTTTCTTTAAAATTGCGCATACCCAACTTAACGGAGCGACAACGGCTCAGCCTTCACCTTATAAATCGATTAAAGGTCTAGAGCACTTCGATAAAGTCATCGATATTGATCAAAGCCCAATTGGCCGTACACCTCGCTCTAACCCTGCAACCTATACGGGGATCTTTACCCCAATCCGTGAACTGTTTGCAGGCACACAGGAGTCGCGTTCTCGCGGTTACAAGCCGGGCCGTTTTAGTTTTAACGTACGCGGTGGTCGTTGTGAGGCCTGTCAGGGTGACGGTGTTATCAAAGTAGAAATGCATTTCCTACCAGATGTTTATGTGCCATGTGATGTGTGTAAAGGTAAACGCTACAACCGTGAAACGCTCGAAGTACGTTACAAAGGTAAAACTATTGATGAAGTGCTAGAAATGACGGTCGAAGATGCACGCACCTTCTTCGATCCAGTTCCTGCCATCGCTCGCAAACTACAAACACTGATGGATGTGGGTTTGTCGTACATACGATTGGGTCAAGCGGCAACAACACTCTCCGGTGGTGAAGCACAGCGTGTGAAACTGGCGCGAGAGCTATCCAAACGTGATACAGGAAAAACCTTGTACATTTTGGATGAACCAACAACCGGCTTGCACTTCCATGATATCCAGCAGTTGCTCACTGTACTGCACAGACTTCGCGACCACGGAAATACTGTCGTGGTGATCGAGCATAACCTGGACGTCATTAAGACTGCGGACTGGATTATCGATCTTGGTCCTGAAGGGGGTCAGGGTGGCGGCGAGATAATCGCTCAAGGCACTCCGGAAGATGTGTCGCAAATCGAGGGGTCGCACACAGCTCACTTCCTCAAGCCTATGTTGAAGTAGAAAAAACAGGTAAAGTATCGAGACCAGCAAGTGCTGGTCTTTTTTCATTCAAAACAACGCAATAACTATGGCTACTATACATGTAAGTGGAACAAAGCTTTCTCCCGAAAAAGTACAGGTTCCCCTCAATCGCAAGTTTCTCATTGCCTTGGCAACACTATTTGTGTTGGCAATGCACTTTTTCATGCCCAACCCCGGCGGTTCGGGGCTTTCGCTTTCGTTCAATGCGACAACTTGGATTGCTTTTAGCTTTGCATTAGGCATTGGGTGTTACCAACTTGCGAATAATCGAGTACTACGTTACTCAAAACTAACCATCGGCTTGTTCATTAGTGCTCTTATCATGACGGTGCCCATTCTGTACCCAAATGCGAATAGCAGTTTGGCAGCCAATAAGCTCATTGGCCTGTGGTGTGGTGTCCTGTTCTTTATTGCCTTACAACAATTTCATTTCAGTAATAAACATCGCCAACGCCTATTATGGTTCATTGTCCTTGCGGTTGTTATCGAAGCCATTTTTGGTTTGACACAATATCTGTATCTCAAACCAGGCAATCCGTTTGGTTACGACACGGTGGCCAATCGTCCTTATGGTATTTTCCAACAGCCCAATGTAATGGCCAGCTTTCTTGCGACAGGGTTGGTGATTGCCAGCTATTTACTTGCACGTCAGCCCTACAAATACGACCGTAAGTTAAGCGATGTTTACCTTCTCTATGCCGTACCAGTTTTAACTTTACCACTAATTGTGGCGTTGGCTTCACGCACTGGTTGGTTAGCCTCGGTCATCGCCGTGTTGTTGGTCATTCCATACATGTACCGCTTTGCAACCAAAGGGCGCTTTATCCGCTGGGTTGTGTCACTTGTAAGTGGGCTCTTACTCTCAGTCGTTGTCATGTATCTTGCCTTTCCTGATGGAGGTGGGTTAGCCGCAGAAAAAGTAAATATGGAGTCTCCTCGAGCGTATACTTTTCCGCAAACATTAGACATGGTGATTGAAAAGCCTTTTACTGGTTATGGATATGGCAAGTTTGAATCTGAGTACATGCTGTATACGGCTCGTCAACATGCCCTTAATGAGAATTACCCAGCAGGTTTGCCTGCCATGGATCATCCGCATAACGAGCTGCTTTACTGGGGAGTAGAAGGTGGCTTACTGCCAATACTCGGCATCTTCTTAGCGATGGCACTGGTACTGTATCGAATCTATCAAGCCAAACGCGGAACTCGTCTTGCGTTGCTGGCCTTGTTTATACCTATCGTATTGCACTCACAACTGGAATACCCTTTCTACCACTCTCTCGTGCATTGGTTGATCTTCGTTATCCTACTGTACTGGGTCGATCAGCGCGTCTCTCGTTATCGACAAGTCGGCTTTAGTAATGTAACCAAAAGCTTGCTGCGTGTTTTTAGTTTGGTACTTCCCGTTGCGTTTACGTTTTACATGGTAAGCGCATTACATACGAACTATGTATTGACGAAGTTTGAGACCACTAGACCAACTAACCCTGATATTCTGAATCAAGTCAGTAACCCTGTAGTTTGGAAAGACAGGTTTGATTGGGATGTCTATAGCACGTTTTTAAACCTTGGGCTGTACCAACAAGACGCAACCTTGATCAAGCCTTATATCGATTGGTCGCTAAAAATCATCAAAGATAAGCCTCGCCCTGCATTTTATAACAATTTGATTTTGGCCTACCAAGGCTTAGATGACTCAAGTAAAGCGGAGCAAATTAGAGCTGAAGCGCAGTTTTTGTTCCCGAAGATTGATTTCAGTGACGTCAATTACCAACCACCTTCTCAAGCAATCTCTGCCTCACCAGCCCCCACTTCAGGAGCTAAGTAATAAATACCAAAAAGCGAAGGGATGACCTTCGCTTTTCTTGATCTCATTGCTGTATGATTTTATTCAGTGAGTGACTCTTCTAACGCTTTTAAGCACAGCGCAACGTTTTCAGATCGAGCGCCGTAACCCATTAAGCCAATACGCCACGCTTTACCAGCTAATGCCCCAAGGCCTGCACCAATTTCTAGATTATAGGTTTCTAGCAAGTGAGCACGAACTTTTGCTTCATCAATTCCTTCAGGCACGTAAATCGCATTTAATTGTGGCAACCGATGGGCTTCGTCCACAACAAATTCAAAGCCTAACTTTTGTAAGCCATTTTTGAGTTTTTCATGCATCAGTTGGTGACGAGCCCAAGCGTTTTCTAATCCTTCATTTTTCAGTATCAATAAAGCTTCATGAAGCGCATACAAGCTATTAACTGGCGCCGTATGATGGTAACTACGCTTGCCTTCTCCACTCCAATACCCCAAAACTAAACTCTGATCGAGGAACCAACTCTGTACTGGTGTTGTTCTTGCTTGAATCTTTTCAATCGCGGCAGGAGAAAACGTCACTGGTGAGAGCCCAGGTACACATGACAAACATTTTTGACTACCAGAGTAAACCGCATCCAGTTGCCATTCATCCACTTTTAACGGCACACCACCAAGCGATGTCACCGCATCAACAATAGATAATGCATTATGCTGTTTCGCCAGCTTACCCAATGCTTGAGCATCACTGACTGCACCAGTTGAGGTTTCCGCATGCACAAAAGCAAGAACTTTTGTATCTGGGTGCTGTTCGAGTGCTTGCTCGACTTTATCAATGGAAACAGGTGCCCCCCATTCATCATCGACGATAACAACTTCACCACCAGCACGGACGACGTTTTCGCGCATGCGTTCACCAAATACACCGTTACGGCAGACGATAACTTTGTCGCCTTTCTCGATCAAGTTTACAAAGCAGGTTTCCATCCCTGCGCTACCAGGCGCTGAAACCGCAATAGTGAACTCATTGTCAGTTTGAAAGGCATACTTCAATAGCTGCTTGAGCTCATCCATCATACCGATAAACAGAGGATCAAGGTGACCTACCGTAGGACGGCTTAGTGCTTGTAACACTTGAGGATAAATATCAGAAGGACCAGGTCCCATTAAAATACGGTGAGGCGGAATAAAGCTTTGGATCGACATGTCAGCTCCTTGATTATCTTTTATCCTGAGCATTCTAAAAGTTCTATTCAATAACATGGCTCAGGTGTAGGGTTCTTCACCCTAATAGATTTTTCCTCTATCAGCAATTAGCCGTAAGTATGGAGGTCAAACCAGTGTCACAAAATCGTTAATAAAAAACACCATAAAGGTTGAAATATTGATTGACATTAAGGCCTCAAAACCGTTCAATGTTTGAGCTTTATGTAGAAGAGGAGCGCTACCCAGGTAGATGATTTGTGGAACCGCAATTCCAACACCAATCATTGAGGGGGAGTAGTGCCGAGGTAAGTCAAAGTTGCAGGATTTGACTTATCGGTTGAATTGGGCTGAATCCCATCAACTGTCATCAGCGCAGTCTGATGAAGGGCTTCTGAGGGTAAATTTTTCAAATAGCATTCTAAATACCTCTCTTTTTGCTCTGTTCCTTTTCTCACTAAACATTGGATGTACAATTTTTTAGGAAGTCGTGGGAGAACGCAGTGAGCGCATTTAACGTAGCTAAATTCGGTGGAACCAGTGTTGCCAACTTTGAGGCAATGAGTCGTTGCGCCACCATTATCGAAAACAATCCAAATACTCGCCTGGTCGTGAGCAGCGCTTGCTCAGGCGTCACCAACCTATTGGTAGAACTCGCCAACGGTGTTCAGGATCAAACGCACCGTACTGAGCTGCTGCAAAATCTGGCCAACATTCATGACGCCATTTTAACTCAGCTCGAAGACAGCACGAAAACTGCTGCCGAGGTGTATGGCATATTAGATACCGTAACCAGCCTGGCCGAGGCTGCATCTATCCAAGCTAGTGCGAAGTTAACCGATCATTTAGTCGCATGTGGCGAACTCATGTCGACGCATATTCTAACTCAGTTAATGTGTGAGCGAGGCATTCAAGCTGTGCGCTTTGATATCCGCGATGTGCTGCGTACTGATGACAACTTTGGTCGCGCGGATCCAAACATTGAAGCAATTTCGACGCTTGCGCAAGATAAACTCGTACCACTTTGCCAACAATCCGTTGTTGTTACTCAAGGCTTCATAGGATCTGACGAAGCCGGTAATACAACAACATTAGGTCGAGGGGGCAGCGATTACAGCGCCGCCTTAATTGCTGAGAGCGTTAAAGCAGCAGGGCTAGAAATCTGGACTGATGTTCCGGGTATCTACACAACAGACCCGCGAATTGCACCAAAAGCCTCACCAATTCCCGAGATCAGCTTTAGTGAAGCTTCAGAAATGGCTAACTTTGGCGCTAAAATCCTTCACCCTTCTACGCTAGTACCCGCATTACGCCACGACATTCCGGTATTTGTAGGGTCATCGAAAGAGCCAGAAAAAGGGGGAACTTGGATTCGCCACCAAGTCGAAAGCTCACCGTTATTCCGTGCGCTAGCTTTGCGTTGTAACCAAACCATGGTAACGCTACGCAGCGCCAATATGTTCCACGCATACGGATTCTTAGCGAAGGTTTTTGAGATCCTTGCAAAGCATAAGATCTCTGTCGATTTGATCACGACATCTGAAATCAGTGTATCGTTAACACTTGATCAAACTGATACATCTGGCGGAGCACCACAGCTGCCGCAAGCTGCACGAGAAGAGTTAGAAGAGTTATGTAAGGTAGAAGTTGAACATGACCTATGCCTCGTTGCTCTCATTGGTAACAACATGAGTGAGAGTAAAGGCTACGCGAAACAGGTTTTTGGCACGCTAGAAGACTTTAACCTACGCATGATTTGTTATGGCGCTAGCCCTCACAACTTATGCTTCTTGCTCCATGAATCGGTATCGAAACAAGCCATACAAAAACTCCACACTGAGTTGTTTGAGAAGTAAGTTCAACTCAATAAAACAAAGGGCTGCGTATCTGCAGCCCTTTGTTGTTTCAATAGTTGTTACATTTGGACGAGGTAAACATCAATTTAACCGTTAATGTTTGGCCCTAACCATTTTTCAGCCTCGATCCTATCCCACCCCTTACGATCGGCGTAACTCTCTAGCTGATCTTCTTGAATCTGTGCGATCGCAAAGTAACGTGAGTCAGGATGAGAGAAATACCAACCAGAGACTGACGCGCCCGGATACATTGCATAGCTGGAGGTTAGAGTCATGCCAATATTCTCTTCCACATTAAGTAGCTCCCAAAGCGGTCCTTTTTCAGTATGCTCAGGGCACGCTGGATAACCTGGTGCAGGGCGAATACCTTGGTATTTTTCACGAATGAGATCATCGTTAGATAAATCTTCATCCGCAGCATAACCCCAAATTTCTTTACGGACACGCTCATGCAAATACTCAGCAAACGCTTCGGCTAGGCGATCCGCCACCGCTTGAATCATAATTGCGTTGTAATCATCTCCCTGTGCTTTGTATTCATCAGCAAGCTCTCGTTCACCAATACCACCAGTGACAGCAAATGCCCCTATCCAATCATGCTTACCCGACTCTTTAGGTGCGATGTAGTCGGATAAACAATAGTTGAATCCTTTTGGTTTCTCGGTCTGTTGTCGCAAGTTACGTAATACTTTCACAACGTCGGTACGAGTTTCATCAGCATAAACTTCAATGTCGTCCCCCACGCTCGCAGCAGGGAATAAGCCACACATTCCACGCGCTTTTAACAGGCCTTCTCGCTCAACTCGATCAAGTATCTCGTTGGCATCTTCGAATAAACGTTTTGCTTCTTCACCAACTTCTTCATGTTGGAAAATTGTTGGATACTTACCCACAAGTGACCAAGTCATAAAGAATGGTGTCCAATCGATGTATTGACGTAATATAGCCACATCAAAATCATCGAAGATATGAATGCCAGGCTTAACAGGCACTGGAGGGGTGTAAGCTTCCCAATCGATAGCAACTTTATTCGCTCGAGCCGCTTCTAATGTCACTGGTTTGGTTCTCGGTTTCTTTCGATTATGTTGATCACGTACTCGTTCGTAATCAGCTTCAAGTTTTTCAACAAATTCAGGGCGACGTTCATCTGACAGAAGAGAAGTACATACGCCCACTGCACGTGAGGCGTTGTTCACGTAAACCACTGGATGCTTGTAATTTTGCTCAATCTTAACTGCTGTATGGGCTTTTGACGTTGTTGCGCCACCGATGAGAAGAGGTAAGTTAAAGTCGAGACGCTCCATCTCTTTGGCAACATGCACCATTTCGTCTAATGAAGGCGTGATCAACCCTGATAAACCAATAATATCGACGTTTTCTTCTTGCGCTACTTTTAAGATCTTTTCGCAAGGAACCATGACACCAAGATCGATAATTTCGTAGTTATTGCACTGCAATACAACGCCTACGATATTTTTCCCGATATCATGTACATCACCTTTGACCGTCGCTAGCAAAATCTTACCGTTTGTTTGTCCCACCTGCTTTTCTGCATTGATGTAGGGCTCCAGATGCGCGACTGCTTGCTTCATCACTCGGGCAGATTTTACGACCTGAGGAAGGAACATTTTACCTTCACCAAACAAGTCTCCGACGACGTTCATCCCATCCATTAGTGGGCCTTCAATCACCTCTAATGGCTTTGAAGCGTTGACACGAGCCTCTTCGGTATCATCAACGATGAACTCAGTTATTCCTTTCACTAACGCGTGCTCTAAGCGCTTTTCAACAGGCCAAGTTCTCCACTCAAGTGCAGAGGCATCCTCCTCTTTACCTACCCCTTTGCCTGCATATTCCGCCGCGATATCTAACAATCTCTCAGTGGCGTCATCACGACGATTAAGAACGACATCTTCCACAGACTCACGCAATTTTTCAGGCACGTTATCGTAGATTTCTAACTGACCCGCATTCACAATCCCCATATCCATACCATTTTTAAAACAGTGGTAGAGGAACACCGCGTGAATCGCTTCACGTACATAGTTATTGCCACGGAAAGAGAATGAGACGTTAGAAACACCACCCGAGATCATCGCGTGTGGTAAATCACGTTTGATATCGCCAACGGCTTCAATGAAATCCACCGCGTAGTTATTATGCTCCTCGATCCCCGTAGCAATGGCAAAAATGTTTGGGTCAAAAATGATGTCTTCTGGTGGAAAGCCCACTTCATCAACAAGAATTCGGTAAGCGTTGGTACAAATTTCTACTTTGCGCTCACGTGTATCTGCTTGCCCAATCTCATCAAACGCCATCACAATCACAGCCGCACCGTAACGGCGGATCAACTTAGCTTGTTCAACGAATTTCTCTTTGCCTTCTTTGAGAGAGATCGAGTTAACAATGCCTTTTCCTTGGATGCACTTAAGACCGGCTTCAATAACCTCCCACTTGGAAGAGTCAACCATGATTGGTACTTTTGAGATTTCAGGTTCTGACGCACAAAGGTTTAAAAAGCGAACCATACAAGCTTGTGCATCCAACATGCCTTCATCCATGTTGATATCGATAATTTGAGCGCCATTTTCAACTTGTTGACGAGCCACATCGAGCGCTTCATCGTACAGTTCTTCTTTAATCAAGCGCTTAAAACGCGCAGAACCGGTTACATTCGTACGCTCACCGACATTGATAAATAAAGAGTCTTTATCAATCGCGAGTGGCTCTAGGCCAGACAAGCGACAAGCAACGGGAAGTTCAGGTAATTGACGAGGGGCGATATTTTCAACCGCGAGTGCCATTTGGCGAATGTGCTCAGGAGTTGTACCACAACACCCACCAATCAAGTTTAAAAAGCCACTTTGAGCCCACTCTTTAACATGCTTAGCCATATCTTCTGGCGACAAATCGTATTCGCCGAATGCATTCGGAAGCCCAGCATTTGGGTGAGCGGAAACAAAAGATTCTGATATACGAGAGAGCTCTTCAACATAAGGACGCAGCTCATCTGGACCAAGTGCACAGTTCAAACCAAACGAAATCGGTTTAACATGACGTAATGAGTTGTAAAACGCTTCTGTGGTTTGACCGGATAATGTCCGACCGGAAGCATCAGTAATAGTCCCCGAGATCATCACAGGTAACTCAATACTCATCTCTTCAAACACACTTTCAACAGCAAATGAACAAGCCTTAGCGTTAAGCGTATCGAAGATGGTCTCGATAAGAATAAGGTCTGAACCACCTTTAATAAGCGCTCGAGTCGATTCAGAGTAAGCCTCAACTAACTCGTCGAAAGAAACATTTCGATATCCGGGGTCATTTACATCAGGAGAAATAGAACAAGTTCGGTTTGTCGGCCCTAAAACCCCTGCGACATAACGTGGTTTATCGGGTGTTTTTGCGGTCCATTCGTCTGCAACTTCACGTGCAAGCTTGGCAGCTGCAAAGTTAATTTCTTCACTTAGGCTTTCCATCTCGTAGTCAGCCATCGCAATGGTTGTTGCGTTAAAAGTGTTGGTCTCAAGAATATCTGCACCCGCTTCTAAATATGCAGCGTGAATTTCCTTGATAAGTTGAGGCTGACTTAGAACCAACAGGTCGTTGTTACCTTTTAGATCACAATGCCAATCCGCAAAGCGCGTTCCTCGATAGTCTTGCTCTTCAAGTTTGTACCCTTGAATCATGGTTCCCATACCACCATCAATCAAAAGAATACGTTGCTTCAATTGAGCTTCAATCTGTTGTCTTACGTTACTTCCCACAGTACAGCCTCATTCCTTTAGTTATCTTTCCATCCTATCACACAAACTTCAGGAGTCTAGACGTCTAAACGTGGAATTAATGATTATTTTATCTCCTTCTTAACTTACAAAATAATCACGAAAAAATGTTTGCTATTTAAGCAGCATCAGCCGAGAATTCCATTCATAAAATGTTACAAATAGAGAGCTCTATGTCGGTCTATCATACTTTATGTTTTCTATCCGCAGCTGCGATGCTAATTGCTTTTGTAAACAGCAAGATAGGAAAGATGCAAACCACCATTGCGATTACTGCAGGTTCAATGGTGCTTTCACTTCTAATCTTAATTGCGGGTCAAAACAACTGGTTCCATCTCACCGAAATTGCGACGGAGACAGTCACAAGGATTAACTTCGAAGATTTCTTGCTCAAAGGCATTCTTGGCTTCTTACTATTTGCTGGTGGACTAGGCATCAAACTCCCGAACCTTAAAGATCAAAAGTGGGAGATCACTGTTTTAGCCCTTGGAGCCACACTGTTTTCCACGTTCTTTATTGGATTTGCGCTGTATGGGTTTTGTCAGTTAATTGGCATCCAATTTGATTTGGTCTACTGCTTACTATTTGGTGCTCTAATATCGCCAACTGACCCAATCGCTGTATTGGCTATTGTGAAAAAACTAGATGCTCCTAAACGTATCTCCACTCAGATTGAAGGAGAATCGCTCTTCAATGATGGCTTCGGTTTGGTTATCTTCGTCACTCTATTTACGATTGCATTTGGCACTGAGGCACCAACTGTAGGTAGTGTCACCTTACTCTTCATCCAAGAAGCTATCGGTGGTATCACATATGGTTTCGTCCTCGGTTTGCTATTCCACTACTTGATCAGTGCCACCGATGATCACTCAATGGAATTGTTACTTACCATTGGTGTCCCAACGGCAGGTTACGCATTTGCTGAATACATCCATGTATCAGGCCCACTCGCAATGGTTGTATCCGGTATTATGATTGGCAACTGGACACGCTTTATTGGCTTTTCAAAAGAGAGTGAAGATCACCTTGACCATTTTTGGGAGCTTGTTGATGAATTCTTGAATGGCGTGTTATTCCTACTGATCGGTATGTCGATGCTGCTATTTGAATTCCACAAAGAAGACTGGATTATGATGGCTATTTCAGTCCCTCTTGTACTAGCAGCTCGCTATTTAAGCGTATTTCTCTCGTACATTGGCTTTAAGCGTTACAGAAAATATAACCCGTGGTCAGTACGTATTTTGACGTGGGGCGGCTTACGCGGGGGCCTTGCATTGGCAATGGCACTTTCCATTCCATCTGGTATTTGGGTGATTCAAGATAAGTTAATCGATGTAAAAGAGATTATTCTTGTAATGACCTACTCCGTCGTTGTTTTCTCTATCCTCATTCAAGGCTCAACAATCACCCCAATGATTGAAAAAGCAAAAGCAGAAGAGAAGAAGATGGAAGAGAACAACCAAGCAATAACCACTCCGGAACATACGGAGCCAGTGGACTCTTAAAGACACGTAACTTAATAAATAAAAAGCAGCTACCTAGCTGCTTTTTTCATAACTAATTTTCAGACTCCCCTTCAAGGACGAGTGCTCCTTATTCTTTGATATACCTTCAAATATACTAAGAATCGCTACGCTGCATTTTCATAGATACTAACTATTGCCGATAGATAGTATTCATAGACGAGCCTTTTAATTTACCCATTTATCACTTCTCTTCTCTTCTCTTCTCTTGGCAATATAGGCTCCTCGCAAATATCAAAGCTAAACTTCCACAATACTTAGCAATGAGCGAGTTTGTATTTTAATGAGAAAGATACATTTAGGGTGATTGCGTTCAGAACCCAAACAGGTTAGCAATCTCACCAAGATAAAACTGAGCTAGCATTCAGGTAGATCAAAGCCTTAACAGAAATTTAGTCCCCCTCTCTCTTGAACTCAGTAAGACTAAACTTGTATTCAAAGTCGTCCTGTTTTCAAAATTGGAACAAGTGACACCTCAAACAATTAAACTCTGTCACATAACTAGATTTTCTAATATCGAACAAAAGGAGCTTTGGTGAATGAAGAGGCTCAAAACTAGCGCTCGAGACTGCAGAAACCACACAAAACTGCGTTCCACTTCACTCATACAGGGCTTAGAAAGCATAGCCAGAGGGAAGCCGGCCTCTCGATGCAAGGTTTCAATATGAAAGTGGGTTTAAGGTAAGTCGGGGAACCAAAACGAAAAAAGCCTCAGTCTTTCGACTGAGGCTTAATATAAGTGGCGGAGTGGACGGGACTCGAACCCGCGACCCCCGGCGTGACAGGCCGGTATTCTAACCAACTGAACTACC
>NZ_JAWOUX010000013.1:0-139805 GCF_033339595.1 Vibrio sp. 2096 | reverse complement strand
ACCACCTCCGCAGCCATTTATTGGTGTGGTCTACAGAGGATTATGTCTTTTTAGAGGGGAAAATCCCTAGAACCCCTTAATGGAAAAATGCGACAGTTTCTATTTAGAATACCTACCAGCTAAAACAGATCCGAGTTACAAGAAGAAGATCATAGAAGTTCAACAGCTAAAGCCAGAGTGGATTGAACAAACCTACCAGAAATTAACTTGGTTACGATCTGACTATGGACTTCCTGATTATCCACCACTGGAAGACTTATCCAATGGTCAATTGACTTCAGTAAGCAACTGATTTCAAACCTAACAGCACAAGGCAACTTTAAATGTTGCCTTTTTTTTATCTATATTCAAGTAATATTCCCTTACGCAGTCTAGCAGACTATGTAGAACCATGGGTTATTATGTGGGTTTTACTTTAGTAGCTCGCTTTGTTTTCGTTAAGCTAATCTTCGAATAATTCATATAAACTCAACAAACAAATAACACTGTATAAATAGACATGATTATAAAGTGTAGTATAATTTGAGTTATATTACACTTTTTGGCCGTTAAGGTTAGCGTTACAGGTGACAGCGTAACACTTTATTTTTGGAGGTGAACGTGGAGATTACTAAGCAAAATTTACCAATTCCTGCATCCGGATTAGAAAAGATTAAGGCATTAGAACTAGGCAATAACAAAGAAAAAGAAAATCTTTCACGATTTAAAATCCCTTTGCCTGAACTTGACGGTGCAATTGATCCTGATCACCCAAACCTAAAGACAATACTAGATAACATGGCCATATTCGAGGCTACACGTGGTGGTTTTTCGAAGGCAACACAAAAAAACATGTTTTCCGCTGTTCGCTCTTGGATAAGATTTACTGAGTATATTGAATTAGCCTACGCATTTCCTATACATCCAAGAATGTTTTACTACTGGATACTACACCTAAAAAATGAACAGAAAGTGTCTTATGCGACTCTAATGAGCCGAAAGAACCTCATAGCCATATTTTTGAATCAACTAGGATTCGCCAACGTAACTGAAGACAAGCTTATAAAAGACTTTTTCAGGGGTGTAAAAAAGGATATGGCAGAATCTGATTTATCAAAGGTAGAGCAAAAAGTTGCTTCACCATTCAGAGCAAGCGATTTGAACAGACAGATCGAAATAGTTGGGACACTTGAACAAGCTGGGCCAAAGCTTTTCAAAGACCTAGCATACATGACCATTGCATACTCTACTGCTCTTCGAGAAGAAGAGATCTTTACTTTAAAACGTAAAAACGTCATCATTTCTGGTGACACTGTCACTATAGTGAGGACAAAATCTAAGACATCTGCAGCGCCACCCAAAAAGTCTATCATTGGCAGGTATGCAGGGATCGTGAAGAAATATATTGAACTTGTAGAAAAAGGAGTTGAGCTTTACAACCATGTAACCCCTTCAAGTCCAGTCGAAGATCAGGAATATTATATTTTTGGTTGGATTCTGAAAAATGGACAGCTTAAGGACCCATTAAAACCTATGAATGGTGTATCCGTACTTAGATTGTTCCGTAAAGCATATGAACGACAAAGTGTATTTAAAGGTCGTTGTTGGTCAGGGCATTCGGGACGTTGTGGAGCGGTAGTTGATGGGCATGTCGTTCATAAGATGAATGCAGTCGACCTTATGTCTATTGGTGATTGGACAAATATGGGTACTGTTAAAAGATATCTGAGAGCTACCGGTCACCTAGAAGCTTCAAATATCGAACTACAAAAACACTAAATCAAAGCTATCTGACGCAGAATTCGTTCTTGGTCCAAATCTGGAAACGCAGTAGCGAAGTAGTGTTTAGTAGCCACTTCTAATTGGGCCATAAACTTTATCTTTTGGGCGATGTTTCCTGTAAGGCTTATTGTTTTACCGGAGATGATTGTGCTTACATAAATCGAGCTCTCTTTAAATCCTATAGACAATGGCCCAGTTTGTTGTTGGTGAAACTTTAACTTGAAATCAAGGCATTTAAGGTTTTGAAGAAATAGGGAATAAGCTTGAATAAGTTCAGTGTGAGAAAAGGCAACTGAGATTTTGTTGTTCCAATCACTTGAGCGACCGTTATGTTCTGGGCAAATGTCTACAACAATTGAAATTAGGTTGTTAGCTATGTTTCCTAATCGAATCACCGCTGCACAATTTAATGACTTGTTATAGAGATTAATTTGACTATTTGGGTGGAAGTAAGCGTTTGATTTTGTGGCAGAAGGTTGCACTGATTGTGACTTGCCGCCAACTTCAGATAGACGAACGTCCTGCTTTTGTTGATTAAAGGCGTTCAAACAGACATCATTGCTTGGCAAAGTTGTACTTTGTGGGCTTAGGTGTTTATCGTGTACATTAACAATTCGATCTGAGGTTTTTTCTGATACTACATCCTGATGATTCAGATCATCTGTTATGTCAGAAAACTCGTTGTCTGGTTGAAATTCCCATGAATTTACACTCATATCGCCCCCAAAGTAGTACGTTAGTTGTCAAAAAAATGGCAAATACCCTTGTTTATGTATATCTTATATTGATACATAAGCAAGATTTATAAAGACTGGACTGGTTCCTGGTGAAGCAAAGAGGAGTTACCTTTGCCATCAATAGAACCGATGGGCACAAGCTTAAAACAAAAAATATATGAACCCAATCTCTCTAAAGACATTACCAAATTTTACAAGCTATGTGCTTTCTATTTCAGAGTACTTGCTCTTAAATGTTCTTGAAAACGACAAGAAAATCATAAAGAAAATTCAAAGCGGTGATGAGCTACCTCTACCTGAAATTAAAAACTCTTTAGATCAACGATTTGAAGATCTAAAGTTAGAAATATTTGACTATGAAATCCTTAAGTCAATCGCTATGAATTATCCTCATGACCACTACGCTGAAAAAATCGTGTCTTGTAACTATGACTATCATATGACAATGACCTGGTTCAAGAAGGCTATTCTTCAGTCATCTGTTAGACCACTTGCCTTTGCACAGCTTGAGTTAGGCTAAAAAATGGATTTAGAAAAACTCAAAGTGTCAGTTGAAAAGTTCTCAAGTCAGAACTTTCAAAAACAACAAGATATTCTCCAACTACAAAATAGAATGATCGGCACCATTCTACAAATCAGACTAAGTGCAATACCACCAGCTCGAAGAAGTGAATTCGATAATACCAGTTTTACAAATTTGCCAAGTTTGCTAACAAAATGGCAAGTTAATCCAAATGCTGTACAAGATATCAATTTCTTTCTGAATGAATTTGAGACAAAGTTTGGCAGGAGATTTGACCATATTAGCTTGAAGAGTGTTGAGAAAGCTAATGTACTTGAACCTAGTCAACAAACAATAAATCAGAGGCTAGAATCTTGTATAACTGGACCAGTAAATGAAAAGGACGCCATTGGTATCAAACAACAGCGTCCTGATAATGACTTCGACTTTTCTCGCTAGTAGAGCCCTTCCATAAATGCCTCATCATCAAGACATGCTCTTTCAATTTCCAAGAACTCTTCCATTTTACGTAAGTAATAGGACTGCTCTTCGAAAGTGATTTCATCAAACAAAAATTGATATCCGCTCATAGGTGTAGATGAAACTATTTTAGAGAGAAAGTGCTTTGACTGTTTAGTAAAGCCAGGAGAAACAATAAGCGCCGAAACATTGTTGGCTCTAATTGTTAGAAGTTGAGTTTGGCTAATAATTTCATGTTCTGCGTCTAGCCAACCTCGAGCTACCTTTAACTTTTTCTCTAAAAGCCTAGCGCTACGGTCTGAAACATAGCTTTCTTTTGAATTAAGCCTAACGTCACGATGATTAATACCTAACCGTGAAACTAATTCAAGATTAGCCTCACGATTGATTAAATATGCCGCACCACCTTCATTCTGTTTTGTAGCGAATATGTCGGAGAACAGTTCGCTGTAATGATTCTTATCCATAAATACTTTCTTATTTTTGAGAATAGACGCAAATAATCATGTGACTTGTATCTAAACATTAACTGCCGTTATGTCTAATTTTTACCCATGAAGAGTGAAACTTAAATAAATTTTCATCATTTGTTGCATATGTGTGAGCTATATCCCTATTTGTAGGTCGCATTACGCAAATATTTCTACAATTTGTTGAGTAATTAGTCTATTGAACCGATATCACTTCTGAGACTAGCAAATTGAAACTAACATTTGACTCAATAATAAGCCTATGCTAGCAGCTTTTGCTATTGTATTTTAGACAAAAATGGCATAGATTTATGCTATTATTTGCTATTAGACATCTTATTGTGTTCGAACTAATTAAAGAAAAAATATTGGGTTTGGCTTCCATACTCATCACTTCTTTCGCTGCTACATATTATTTGTCCGCGAGTTATACATTCGGTGTTTTCACGAGTGCCTTATTTGGCATCGCATATTTGTACTTTATGCAACGGCAACAACAACAATCGGTTAGAAGAAAGGAAGCACAAGCGAAGATACGTGGGTTTGGTTATACAAACTCAATTTCCTCTCAGATGGAAAGACCCTCTAATGCGAGTAGATCTCAAAGTTCTCCGACTCTGAATGAACAAAACCCATTTAACTTCTCTGAAGAAGAAGTTCAGGCTTTCAAATTATTAGGGCTACCTATTACGTCCCTCAATATTTCTGAAATCAAGAAAGCCTTCCATCAAAAAGTTAGGTATTACCACCCAGACATTAACCAAAACATCAGTACGGATGAATCAATCATCACTGTTTCAAATCTGAATACAGCTAAAACACTTTGCATCAATGCAACGAAGAGGAAACAAAATGAACGTCTTTAAGCTTTCTAGCATAGCATTCGCTTCTACTCTACTTCTTGGGTGCGCAACTAATGAAGTCAAAGATTTAAGGCACTTAGAAAAGAGCCCTGAAGAAAGGGCTTTTGGCGATCTTGAGCCATATGCAGTTGAAATGCTTGACGAGCTCCGATTGTTAGCAAAAACGAGAAGTGCACATGCACAAGCACTTAAAGGCCCTGAGCAGAGAAGGCAGGAGCGCATGCTCTCTACAATGCTGTTACCTGGTTTTGAAAAGGTTGTTGACTGGAATTGTGATTGTGAAGTCGAAACTGCCGTAAAAGGTATTGCTGAGACAGTAGGTTATGGTTCTGATCGAGTATTTACTTATGGCCAAAAACCACCTGGTGGCGTGTTTGTAAGTATTAAACTGAAGGATCAACCAATAAACGACGCAATAAAGATTATTGACTCTGAAAAGGGTGCCCAGGTAGACATCATGGTCGATAACCGACTTAAGACGATTGTCGTTAAATACTTGGAGACAAAAGCGTGAGAACCAATACTGCTATTTGTTTAATTGCTAGTCTATTTTTCAGTGTTACCACTTTGGCAGATGAATCTAAGCGCACCTATTACAGCTTAAGTGAACTAAAAGATGTAAAGGTTAGACAACAACTAGTAAGCGATGGTGAAGAGGCACTCAGAATTGAGTCGATCCGCGAAAGAGCTGAAGAAGTTGGCAGTGCGAATGGTTATATAGCTACGATGGAGCGCTTAACAGATGTAGTGGATAGCAAGTCTCACCTCTTTGACCGCTTGCTACCTTTCGAGCATCTCATTAACGCTTCTGCAAATCTAAGTTCAGGTGAAGCCAAGTACCTTCGTCCAGGTATGGTAGACAAAGTAGAAGCTCATGCCGCGATAACGCGAGACACAAAAGCTACGATTATCAGGACCGATAATCTTGTCTATCGATTGAGAGAACAACCTAAGCCTGTGTTGAGGAAACCGCATTGGTCTGACTATCTCTACGACAAAAATTCACTTACTCCGACCACATTAATTGACGAACTTTTACCTAGAAATTCAGAAGAATTGGAGATCTTCAACTCAGCTCTTGATGAGGGATGGGCCATGGGCTCAGAACAAGCAATTGCTGAGATGAGAACTCGTGTAATTAATGCTTTTATTGACGCAACAGCCATGATCCGTTACGTGAATTTAGTTGAGTCCGGATATATAGAAAAGCCAGATATGATTATTGAAAATGTAGGAATTACGGTACAAGGAGACCAATTAGGTTTAGGCACTCAGTTCATATCTTTGAGTGGTGAGGCAGTTTGGCAGACAAACTCTGATCTCTATTCTTCACCAGTAATAAAAGACCCTAGGGGCTCTGTACGTAGGGATGCTGTTTCTAAAGTAGAAACTGAAGGCCTTACTCACGACCAAATTAAATCCATTCTCGTTGAAGAGTGACACCTACCATGAATGATATTCCATTAATACCTGTTTCAAGCGAAATGACACAAGTAGATATCGAAACTGTCATATGGAAAGCAATTGAGTACGGTGCTTCAGACATTTTAATAGACTGTAACTATCGAATCAGAATCGATGTAAACGGGCAAATCAGGGAAATCACTGATAAACAAATGCAACCTAACGCATGCCGTAATATTCTTGAATATATGCTCGGCACCAAAAAATCGCTGATTAACAATGTTAATGCAGCTACTCCTACGTTTTTTGCATTCGTTACCAAAAACCCCAATGATCAATCTCAGATTAGGAGTTTCCGCATTGCAGCTATTACCTCAAGGTCACTTGAATATGGAAAGACCTATAAGATGGTTGGTAGGTTGAACCCTAAAACACCAAAGGACGCAGAATCTTTGGGTATAGAGCCGGAGCTAGTCAATCTTGTAAAGCATAACCGTAAAGGTATTCTTATGTTTGTGGGAGGGGTAGGCACAGGCAAAACAACTACTATGGCCGGAATTGTAACTTCAGTGCTAAAAACTCCCAGCCTTGGTAAGCATATCTTAGTTTTTGAGGACCCACCTGAAATTAATTATGAGGGAGTAAAGATTGCTCCTGGTAACAGTATTTCAGTTCATGAAGTAGGTTCAGTTGAAACAGACTCCGATGTTCAAAGTTTTAATCAAGGCCTTGAAGCTGCTCTTCGTCTTCGTCCAGATATCATCGTTCAGGGCGAAATACGAAGTAAAGAATCAATCGAAAACGCATTTAACGCTTCTAACACTGGCAACTTCTTGATGGCTACAATACATGCAAACTCTTGCGAGACAGCGATGAGCCGCATCTACAATATGATAGATGGAGAGAATAAGCTGGCTGTATTAGCTGGTTTTATTAGTCAACTCTCTGGCATTGTCGCTCAGATACTAGTTAGAACTCTCGACGGTGAAAGGATTGCTGTTAGAGAAACCCTATATCTAACTGAAGAAATCAGAGAAGAAATGCTGAAGTGTAAATCTGACACAGAGATATCTGTAGTAGTAAGAAGGCACCTAAAGGAACAAGAGCTTACCTTTTCTCAACAAATCGCAAACCTATATCACAACAGTGAAATTGGGCCAGAATATCTCCTTATGGAATCAGAATAATGGAATATAAACCGAAGCTGGATAGAAAAGCGGTACAAAATGCGATGAAAAGACCACTTTTCCTACTTATGGACGGGTCTACTATCGTCCCGGTTTTGACATTGCCAATAATGTTCAGCTGGAACTACCTTAAAGCCATGTGTGTTTTCTATGTATTAATGTCTTTAATCTCTCTTACCAAAAGGACACCATTAGAGTTTTTTATACACCTCCTGTCAAAATACAACCAAGGCAACAACTTGCCATATCGAAAAAACGAAATTTGGAAGCCAGATAACCGATAAGAAATTGTTCTTATTCGTAGGTTACCTTACAGCTTCGTTTGTTGTTTGTTATCCGAAAATGACGTATATTTATCAAAATAATAGGGGTTACTATGATGAAATTAAGATTAATTTTACCTTTACTCGTGATGAGTAGCGCGCAAGCGGGGGTTGTATTTACTGAATACGAGTCAGATACCGCTTATGGTTTAAACGACATCCAATCTAAAGTCGGTTACCAAAATAAATTACCTGCTCACGAAATACTGAATGCTTTAGCACCAGCTGGTTGGCGGGTAAATATTGGACCAGGCATCTCTTCCCACCAATTAGCCTGGGTACCTTCACCTAATTGGCGCAGTGCTGTTGCTAAGATACAGGAACTAAATTCCGGTATTTATATTGTTCTAAATGAACAAGAACGAGTGTTGGCTGCATCCAAAAATCGTGAACACCTTACGTACCTTCAGACACGAACACCAAAACTCTGGACATTAGACCCTAAACTGTCACTCAAAGAGAACTTTGAGGTTTGGAATACAAAGTCCAATATCGACATTATTTGGGGCTCTAAATACGACTTCCCTGTTAAATCACGTTCGGTATTGATTGGTGACCTAACAGGAAGAGACGGAGTCTTAGATAGAGTGCTTAAGGAGACGTTAAAAACAAAAGAACCACTGTGGATTAGTTACAGCCCTGAAATTGGTGCTGCTCATATCCTAAAAGGCGGTTCTACTGAAAAAGGGACTTACCAGTAATGAACAACACATTGAAACTTAAAGCTCTCACACTAACCATTATCGCGCTTGTCAGTGGTTGTAGTACTCCTGGTAAAGATGCCAATAGAGTTGCGACAGCACAGGCAGACGCTGCCACTGAGACGATTCAAAAACACAGACTTAAACCCGGTATAGATCAGAGCGTCTACAGCGAAGACAATAATTACGTTATTCTTGGGGAACCTTTCAAGTTAAAAGAAAGGCAAGACCTTCCAGAGATTTTTCTTACCCCGAGTAAATTCATGTCATATCGCTCTAAACCCCTTAGCGACACGATTGACTATTTGAACAATAAGTATGCCTCGTATGGGGTTTACATTAGCTTTACTAGCGACGCTATCAAGTATCTTAACCAAGACTCTGGAAGTTCCAAAGCAAGCGGTGGTACAAGTGATTCTACTGGTGATGATTTAGACGTTTCGGCACTTTATACAGATACGAACAAAGGGTCACTATTAGATGGCGCAAAAGTGTCTATTTCCCTGAACTTTGAAAAGCACGTTGCTTTAAAGCAAGTGTTGGATGCTATCGCAGCAAAAACCAACCTATGGTGGAAATACCAATCTGATGGTCGTGTATCCTTTTACCGACAAGAAACTAGACACTTTCGGATCGACCAATATGCTGGTAGTACAACTTTAAAATCAAGTATCAATTCGTCTACTAGCGGTGGTCAGCAAGGCGAGGGGACAAGCTCTCAAACTTCGAGTTCTCACTCATATTCATTTGACCGTGACCTAGGGAAACCAATGGACCAACTCCTCAAGGGGATTAAATCCATTGCTTCTGAAGATGCAAAAGTAGAAGTGTTACCTGCACTAAGTATGGTTGCTGTAACTGACACACCTCGAAAGCTGCGAATTGTTGAGAACTTTATTGATGAGTCAAATTCTACTGCTGGAAAGATGATCAGGCTCGATATAGAGCTATGGGAACTGATCACTACAGACGAATCAAATTACGGCATTGAGCAATCTATTAAATACGCTAAGAATGACTTCGAACTTAAAATCGATGGAGTTCCAGTTGGTGATGCAGCTAAGTTAGGTGGTTTAGGGCTGAGTATCGGTGATGGTAGCTTCAAAGGCACTGAAATGGCATTGAAGGCTCTTCAGGGGACTAAATCTCTTTCGCTTAAAAAGTCAATTACGACAACTGTACCAAACAATGATGTTATTCCAGTCCAGTTCGTAAATGAAAAGAAATATGCGGATAAAATCGACCAAAGTGTATCTGGTGATGTTGTAACACAATCTGCAAGCACAGATACAACAACAAACGGTATTGTTTTCTTAGCTTCACCACGTGTTAACTCAGATGGAACAATTGCTGTCCGTATCGTAACTGATGTAAGTACCTTAAATGCAATTGACCCACTAGAAGTTGGTAATACACAACTTCAACTAACAGACAGAACTGTTACTGCCATGGTTAGCGCTAGAAATATCCGTTCAGGCGAAACAATGGTTATGACTGGGTTCGAGCAAGTGATTGACAATGGCCAAAACCAGTCAGTTCTAGGCGATTTGCTATGGATGTTTGGTGGCAATGACTCTAATGCTAAAACACGCTCAGTGATGCTAGTAATTATCACGCCTCATATCGAAAAAGTTTAACCCAATTAGGTCCTTTTATGCAGTCACTAGAAGAACTTGGATTTGATAGGCACTACATCGGTTTAGATTGGTACGAGGTTTCAGAATCCGATAAGACCATCCATATCAAAAATCTGGTTAACAAATACGACGCTACAAATGCAGTAATTGTTGAAGGGTCAACAATTGATGATGCACCAAAATCAACAATCGGTTTCGCTCAAAGCATAACGACAAAATACTACAGCGCGGCGGCAATCGTCGCTCGCGCTATTTGTGTCGATCACCCGAATGCTTTCTTCATACAAAAGCTACCATCCGGTAAATATTGGTATCTTTTGGTAATTGATAAGTGCCCAGCTGGTGGTGAGAATGATTTGGTATTTGAAACGGTGGAAGAAGTTATCCAACAGATCTTCGACCATTATCAAATGTACGATCTTCATCACGTAAAATTACGCTATGTAGTCCCTAATGAGATAACAGAAAATATCTCAGAACTATTTGAAGAGTCACGTTCAGAGTACCAACAGCACTCATATGACGTCATATGTGAAGCTGTACCTAATGAAAAGTTCGCTCAAATTCAAACAATTGAGCAGCTACTCAACACAAACCCCCTATCAAAGATAAAACCATCCCACATCGTATTTGTGGCTCTTGGAATTATATTTTTGATAGGTGTGCAGGTATATAAATCTAACTCCAAGCAAGAGTATGTAATTCCTGACATAGATTCAATGGTGAAGAAAGCATCAAGCAGTACTCTAGCTAAGCAAGCTGAAAACGATTTGAATCATAAAAAAATCGAGAGAATAGACAAGGCAAATGCAACTAAAGAGGAAGCAAAATGGCTTACTCAACGTTTAACCGCATCAGATCCTAAAAAGGTCATTTTGAACCTTAAAGCCTATATTAACTCTCTTCCTGTTGATGTTGGTGGATGGTTCCCAATGACTGTCGATCTCGTTACCAAAGGAATCATTACTAGAGACTCATCAACAGTAGACAAACCAGCAGACCAAGAGTTTTTTCATGAGACGACCGTTTTGTGGAAAAACGGAGGGACAACGGTTGCCAATTTTAGAGACAACATCGAATTCGATGGAACTATCACTTATTCACTCTCTGGAGAAGAGATTACTACGTCTCAAATAGTACCGCTTCCTAAACCAGACCATTATTTTGATGAAAGTGACGCTTTTATCTTCATAAAGGAAACTCACGGCCACTACCTAGACTTACTAACCTTCATTCAGCAACAAGCAGAGAAGACACAAGGAAGACTGTACGGAGCGATTTCAGCAAACCGCAAAACAGAAAGGGAGATCCCTTTTAAAAACGAAACATATTCCACTGAAGTAAGAAACCCACAAATAGATTACACCGTTGTGAATGTACAACTTTCGTTAAGTGGGTTTGGTTGGGCATTTAACTATTTGGACCAACTAGCTAACGATATCGACAAATTTAAAAGCATGATTATACAGAGCATTTCGATAAATCTGGAAACAGAAGAGATCGTTCTTAAGATGCAGTACATACACGAAAGTAGCATTCTTAATCAACAAGACAAAGAGGTTTCATTACGTGAAAATTAATACTATTACCCTATGCATCGCGACCCAATTGTTGAGCTTTACAACTTTTGCAAATGATCAATCCGGGCAGACTTACCAAGACATCCAAAAACAACGAAGCCTCTCTATAGAGGAAAACAAATCACTCTCGCAAAATGAGTTGATACGAGCCCAAAAAGAGCATGCTAATAAGATGTTAATGCTTGACAATCAGTATCAGCAGCTTTTGATAGAAAATAACAAATTACTAAACGGTGGGCCTGAACCGAAAAAAGAGAAGGCATCGGATGAAGAGCGTTTAGCAAAATTCCAGGAGGAGACTAGGACAAAGCGTAGAGCTCAACGAGAAGCTGAAGTTAATGCTCTGCTAAACGAAATGGAAAAACAAATCTTCGTTACAGATATTTATGAGATAGCTGGTCAGTTGAAAGGTGAGTTTTGGCATAAGGGGGCTATCCAAACTTTAAAAGAAGGGGAGAGCTTTGGGGACTGGTATGTAGATTCACTGTCATTTCAAGGCGCTGTAGTCATGCCTTTCGATTATTCAACTCACAAAATGGACAAATCAAGAGCACGACATATCACGGTTAAAACCTCTGACGAAGCAATTGACCGCTTTAAGAAAGCGCAAACATTCCGAGACCGTATTATCGAGCAGAAGATTGGGGAGCTTTCAGAATCAAGTATGTTTGGAGCCCCGGCGCCTACATTAATTAATGACTCTCCCTCTCAAGGTTTAATGTTCAAGTGAGAATTTCATGACTAGTACTAACTTAGCAGAGTATAGACCTGCAACCAGCATTGTAGAATCCAGCGCAAACGAATACGACATTTTGTCAGATTCAATTTCTGGTGATTTAATAAAATACTTTGGTAGTCGTAGTAGCTCTAGTTCACACTTCTTTAACGACTTAACATACGACACTAGAGAACAACTTCCTTGGGCCTTAGGTGGTATCATTGACAAGGACAAAGTGGCACATCCAGCTTATGGTAAAAAATTCCTTATTTCGGATGGCCATATTCAAGGTATGGATGAAGGATACAACTACCTTACCGTCTTAATGACAGAAGACTTTTCAAAGTCAATCACACAAGTTCGAGCGACTATCAGAGATGATTTGGGATATACCGATCATACTCATACAAAAGTCATTAATCTTAAGTGCTCAGAAGACCTAATCCTATTACTTGCTGATGTCATCTTCATGGGCTCTGAAGAAAACCAATCTAAAGATGATGAGGGCAGAAGTTTTAAAGCGATCACTGCGTCTGTTTTAGAATCACACCCTGCAACGTCAGACATTCACTTTGAAGTATCTAATATACCTGGCAACACGTTAGTACGTATACGTGTAGATGGCGATTTAATTGATTTCAAAGAATATACATACGATAGGCTTTACGAGACGGTTGATGTTGCTTACAACATCATCGGTGGGGATGAAGCATCCGGCTCTAGCATCCAAGGTAACAACCTAAGCTGGAAAGAACCTCAATCTGGTAAATTTATCTACACGTATAACAATACTCAAATTGAAATGCGTGTTGAATTTGCACCAAGAGAAACTGAGGGCGGTGGAGATCTAGTATGCAGGATTACCAGTAAAGGGGAGAAATCCTCTATAAGAAAGCTAGATAAAGCTGGATATCACCCAGTTCAAACGCTGTTGATTAAAAAACACTCCAGTAAAAAACAAGGAAATATACTGTTTGCTGGTGTTACAGGTTCTGGTAAGACCCAGTCCATGTATTCAGTTATCGATTACTTACAAGACCTGTACAAATCTACTCGGAAGTTTGTTACTGCCGAAAACCCTATCGAGATGAACTTAGAGGGCGTTTCACAAGTTAACTTAGAAGATAACTCTAGCGCTTCTGATAATGAAATGAACACATTAACCAAGCAGTTTGAACGAATTTCCGAAAGCTTCATGCGACTAGACCCAGATATCATGGGTACAGGAGAAATACGTTGCTACAATTCAGCAAAATTTGCAATTGAATCTGCCCGAACTGGCCATGTATGTTTCTCAACAATACATGCCGCATCTTCTTGTGATGTACCAGGTCGCTTGGACGGTTTCGGAGTAGCTAGATCAGTCTATCAATCATCAAACACCCTAACTGTCATCATTGCTCAGTCTTTAGTACGAACCGTGTGCCCGTCCTGTAGTCGAAGTTATGATGAGCTTCCGAATAACTCTCCATTAGTTTATTCATTAATACAAAGCTTATCTTCCCTAGAGTTACTTGAGTACCTGCCGAACATACGTTTCGCAAAGCAAGGTGGGTGTGAAGAGTGTAATTATTCTGTAGATGGCCGTGTTGGACGAACACCTGTAGCTGAAGTCTTGGCGCCAGATCAAACAATCAGAAACCTATGGGCTAAAAACGAAGATGATTTGGCTAAAGCTCATTGGCTAAACACTGGTGGTTTTACTAAGTTAGAGCACGCAATTTATAAAATGTGCAAAGGGGTATTGGACCCTGAGATGATAGAACGTGAAATCGATCAACTTGTGGTCTCTCGATTAGATCGTGAAGAGCTAAATGTTTCTCTCTACCACCCAGAGGTTTAATTAATGGAAAACGATATTAACCAAAAGTTGCTCAGAATAAAGAGTCAATACCTTAGTGATGACTTCATTGATACCTTAAAGCTAAAGTATACAAACTTTCGTGTGGGCTCAAAGAGAAAGTCTCAACTTCTAGAGAAAATTGCATCACGTTTAGCAGATGGTGATTCAATCGTAAATGTATTGGACTCCCTCTATGAAGCATATAAGTCCCAACAACCAAAATCCCAAGAAACAAAGTTCGTAAAATATCTTGCAGACCGGTACCGATACAGACCAGTTATCTCATACATGCTCGCACCATTCTTTGATAAAACCACTATTGGAGTTGCTTACGCAATCGAGAAGAAAACTGCAGCATACAAAGTAATACGCATATGTGTCAGCCAATTACAAAGAAAACAACAAATGAGAGGTGCTGGCTTTTTAGGAATAGTCGGTCCAATTATAGGTGTTGGTTTGATTATGTTGATTTGTAGTCTTGCACACTTATACATCTATGCTGTGCTGTTTAAGGGGCTTAATATAAAACCAACTCCTATTATGACATTTGCAAGAGAGTTTACAAAAACTGTATACGAGCTAAGCCCATTTATTACAGGCACATTGGTGATATACGGGACCTGGGTAGTTTGGAGTTTACCCAATCAAATTAATCGGAGATTAACTAAATTACCACCTTGGAATGTTGTTGACGCGATTAATTCCGCTATAACCCTACAAACATTCAATGCTCTTTTGAAAGTCGGGATGCCCTCTTCAGAAGCACTAAAGCTTGTTGGTTCCCACTCAACGCCATATGTAAAACATTGGTGCCAAAAAATGCGTCTTAATATGATTGGAGGAAAGAGTGAAGGGCAAGCACTCGCCTGTGATTTCTTTAGTAGAGAACCAAGAATTGAGATTGAGTCGTATGCTACAACCTCTGACTTTACTAATAAACTAGACGATATCACCGAAGAAGTATTTGCTAACACTGAAATGCTAGTAAAAAAGCTTACGACAGGGATCATGCTCGGTTGCATGATGGCAGTTTTAACTGTAAACGCCATAGTTGGCCTTTCTATTTCTTCAATTGGTCAAACCCTTAACTAAGTTTGATAATAAAATTAACAAATTGTGAAAACCATATTCCACTTGATTGATATATGCCAATCATGTATAAAATCCAATAGCTTTCAAAGAGGAAAATAGCTATGTTATTTAAACCAAAAAAACAATATTCAAAGAAACTAAACCGCGTTCATGCAAAACGTAAAGGTGCATTTCTATCTACAGAGCTTCAATTAGTCCGTAAGCGCCCCATGAACACACGGGCGCTTTTTTATGTGTGGGAGAAGTTCCAGGGAAGAAGTGAGTCGATATCAGGCTCGGGCTTAGCCAACTCTTTCATGCACTTAACCATGTAGTCGTACAAGATAAGGTCATTCGCTTTTGCTGTCTCGATGATGCTGTAAAGCATTGCGCTGGCGTCGGCACCTCTGGGAGTGTCAGAGAAGAGCCAGTTTTTTCGGCCAATAACCATGGATTTTATTGCTCGCTCAGCCCGATTGTTATCGATAGACAGGTGACCATCTTCGACATACCGAACCAGTTTCGGCCACTGACCAACCGCGTATTTGATTGCTTTGCCTAGTTCACCTGTACCGATGACCTTTTGCGATGTCAGCCATTTATGCAGGTCATCAAGCATAGGTTTCGCCAGTTTTTGTCGTTCAGTCATTCGCTCCAGAGCAGACCTTCCTTTCAGGCGAGTTTCAAGCGCATACAGTTTTTGGATTTTTGCCAGAGCGACATCCGCTTTTCCTGTTTTGCCTTTACCTTGTACCTTCTTCGCATCCATGAACTTACGGCGAGCATGAGCAAGACAGCCAAGGTGTTCAACCTTCTCCAGGCCGTCATAGACTCGGTATCCATCCGTTTGCAGGTAGCCATTGTAGTCACCAAGGAAGCCGATGGGACATGCTCTTGAGCGACGATTTTGATAATCGTACAGCACGATGTTTTTAACGCCTTCCAATGTCGCTTCAGGAGAGTCAGCACCAGAGCAGTAAACCCACATATAGCATTGCTTATCTTCTTTAAGCACGGTTAGTGGTGTTTCATCTGCCTGGATGACCACCTGCTCCAGCAAGTGTTTGTGCAGAGCGTTATACAACGGAGTAAAACGTTCGCTGACCTGCATCATCCAGCGAGCCATGGTTGTTCTGGATAGCTCGACACCAGACTGCTCGAACAGGGCTTCCTGACGGTAAAGCGGTAGCGCGTACTGATATTTTCCAAGGATGATGTTAGCCAGAAGGCTTTCTGTCGCGAAGCTTTTAGGGATAATACTGGCAGGTGCAGGCTTTTGGCTGATGCTAACCTTATCGGCTTCCTTTTCACACTGGCGGCAACTGTACTTAGGGCGAACATATTCCAGAACCTTCAGTACTGCTGGCGTGAACTCCAGCTTTTCACAACTATCTTCACCGATTTTATGCAGAGGGTGCTGGCAGCATGAGCAGACTTTTTCATCATCATCCAGGTCCAGAACGATATGCTCACGGGGCAAGTCTTTAGGAAGCGGCTTGCGTTTACCTCGTACTTTTTTGGTCGTGGTTGTCGTTACCACTTCCTGTTCGTCAGAGGCTGCATCGACCTCGCACTCCGCTTCATTAAACAGGTCACCCTGTGCATCATCATAAGGTTTGAGTGATTCAGAGCGTTTGGCGAACTGACGGTCGATAGCTAATTTGAACTGTTCAAGCAGCGATGCCTTTTCAGCCATAAGGGCTTTTACCATCGCTTGAAGCTCGGCAATATCTTGGCTGTCAGGGTTAATATCAGGCATCTTTTTCATGGCATCCATTATACTAAAAATGCCGCTGCAACACCTGATACATCTGACTTTTATAACGATTAACTCATTGTAAAATCGTGTATTTCAACAGGCTTATGGCCGATAATAGTGAAGCCTGAGAGCAGCCTGTCCAACTCAAATTGGTTGAGGGTAAATACCTGTTTTTTCTCCTGGGAAGGCCATTTGAACTTCGCTTTTTCCAGTCGTTTATACCAGAGCGCGAAGCCCGTTTTATCCCAGTAGAGTATCTTTATTTTGTCGCGCTGTTTGTTGGTAAACAGGAACAATGCTCCTGAACTCAGAGGCAAGTTAGTTTCACACTCAACCAGTGCGGCCAGACCGTTAATGGATTTTCTGAAGTCAACGAACTCACGATACAGGTAGATAGCAGGCGCGTTAGTTAATCCCCTCATGATGATAATGCACCGATAAGTTCGGCCAGATAATCTGTTGGCGTGCCTTGCGGGATGCTCAACTCAACATCGTTAAAGCAAAGCGTCATATTTTCTGTTGCGGAATTCGTTACCTGATAGCGAGTGGTCTGTTCAACTACCTCCGCTCGGACAAAACTGCATTGCTGGTTTTCTCTGGTTAGCTTCAGCGACCGTCGCTTTGAAAAGAAAGTTGAAGGGCTGAGTTGATTCTGTCGGCAGAACTCTCTTTGGTTAAGAGAGCTGTCTTCGTATTGCTGAAATATTTCCAGCCATTCCTGATCGCTGCGTCGTCGGTGAGCCATGATCTTATCTCCTTATTAGTGAAGATAAGATCATAAGTCTGGTGCCTGGCTAATTGAATGTGTGCTTTGTGGGGCGCTTACATTAGTCCTGGCATTCGTGGGCATTATGGTTGTCGGTATTGCTACAACTATGGGGGATTCAGGTGCGGGTAAACTTGTTGACGATGCTGAGTCAGCTCTACTACAAGCATCGGACGAACTACGACGTACAGTGGGTGGCTTTGGTTCATACGCATCTGTTAACAACACTGACTGTTACGACAAAAACATCTGGCCTTCAAGCTGGTTAAGTGCAACCCAAGATGAATTTACCACACCTTTTTCTGATAATGGCTTGACCTGTGGAAGCGTAGACACCGCGACTAACCGTGATGGGATTACAACTACTGGTACAGGTAAATTCTTCACTTTCACTTTCTCAAATGTAGAAACAGATCAGTGTAACCTACTCGTTGGTCGTGTATTCCAAAACTTCGTTGAGATCCAGGTTGAAGGTACGCGAATTGATGGTAATGACACTCTTAAAACACAGTGTGCATCTGGCGATGAAGTAGCAATCACATTCATCAACCGTTAATCATTATTAATAAGAGTGGCCAATATGCTGCCTAGAACCTCAATCAAAAGACAAAGAGGCTTTTTCCTTCAACTTGGCATATTGGCCTCTACTGTCGCTTTAAGTATCATCATGTCCACTTACCTCATGATGAAAAGTGATCAATACGAATCTCAAGTAGACCAACTTCAAGGGCAGCGTATAGCAACGCTGCTTCATGCTATCAAGAATGCCTCAAGACAAAGTGGCTCATTAGCCCAATGGAATCAGCCGGGCCAACCCTTCCAAAACGGTGCTGAGCACATTGGAACAATGTGGTTGAAGCCAAACACCTGTGGTGGTACCCAAACATCTGAGTTCCTATTCTGTGACTTCGAAGATTCCCCTAGAATTGGGGATAACATGCAATACAAAACTGAAGTTACAAATGATGGAACCCAGGTCGAACTCAAATTAACTGTCTCAAATACTGCTGAAACTCGGGGATTTGACTTCTCTGGTGAAAACGGAGTCAAACGTTCATGTACTATAGCCCGAATTGCTGGTGGAGGTTTGGCAAACCTAAATTCAGGCACCTCAATCTCGCAAGTGGATTGCGACTTTGATACAGGTATCATTACTATGGATATCACTTGGGGCACAAGCTTCTCTGATGACCTGAGTATCCATGGTACAAACTCACCGTTAGCTACAATCGACTGGAATGGACAGGATGTCGATAATATGGACCGCCTTGAAGTATCTAGCATTGTGGACCGAGAAAACCCTGTATTTAGACTCGATTTGAATGGAACCAGCAACCTCAACAACCTCAACGTTAATTCCATAGACGCGAACTCCGGTACTATTGACACGTTACGCTCCAATTCTGCAAACTTAACTAGTGTTCGCGGCACTGACCTTGATTACGATAACGCTGACATTGATCGTGCTGATATTAATAGAGCTGACATCAATAACGGCGATATAAATACAGCTAGTATAGGCTCAGCAACAATAGACCAAGCTACAGTACGGAATAGAATCAACCAAACCAACTCATCGCAAATGAATAATTTCGCAGGGGGCTTGGCAATCGGTACTGGTTCAAACATATCAACTCTAGAGAATGGCTCTCTTTATGTCCCTGGAGCCGTTGTTGATTTCAATGACCCCTCAATGTTTTTTGACCCAAATGGCGTTTCTCGAACAAGAGACATTCGTTTGACATCGAGAGGGGGTGTAGCTCTCTCAAACCTAACAAGTAAATATGTTCACCAAGGTTCCGCTACAATAAACGGAGTTGGTGCAATTAAAGGTGTAAATTGTGGTGATGGTGCAGGTTATGCGGCAAATAGAATTGTTGTAGACTGGCAAGATAGTAAGCGTTACCACTCAGCGAACGGTGTAGTCGTATCTGACTATTCATTAAACCGAATCGGTGTTACAAAAAATGCATCTGGCTCACAATTTCTTGTCCGCCTTTACTCGTATAATTTCAAAACTAAACTTTGGGAAACACCTAGAGAAAACCGAGCACTAGCAACTATCTATTGCTATTACCCTTAAATATCTTCCCTTCCAGGGCATACCAAACTATAATATATTATAGACTAAGCTTAAGGTATGCCCTATGAACCTACTTCTTGCTATCTTCTTTGGAATTCTTCGTACTCCGGCTCTACTTTTTTATGTAACTACAGGAGTCGTTCACTACGTAATGGGCAAGCTCGTAAGGACGGTCCTAATCCCTTTATCATACGTAACAGAGAAACTCCTTAAACCCAATCACTATCTAATCGGCCTTGGTGGCCTTTTAATACTATACAAAGGATATGAGTATCTACGTGCTATAGCAGTATCAATTGCTGATACAGAAGTGTTTCTATATATGCCCGTTTGGTTACTAAGTTATCTTGAGTTTAGTGATGTACCATTTGATAGGCTAGGCTTGCCGGGTGCACAAAGACCACTTACAGAATCAATGTTAGATTTCGAGCAGGTATTGTTTGGTAAATTCGATGTAATTGATTTGTACTTGGTCTGGTGGTGGTTCTTTTTAGGGAGTCAACTAGGGCTTTACATCTACTATGCAGTAAACAGGCTTTTGAAGACAATGAACCTCGATTAAGACAATGAAAAAAGAGCCATTATCTGAATTAGTCTGAATGCAATCTGTGAGTTTCTTTATCTCGATGTGACTAGGTCTGACAGGTTGCCCTTAATCGGCTCTGTCCAATAGTTTGCTAGAGATTGAATGACTTTCTAATGTTCTCTATAGCTTGAGTGCTATACATAACCATATTTTCCCCTTGGTCGTTATACAGTTCCAATTTTCTTGATTTTAAAGTGTGGATTAGTTGCCAGCTTTTTATCTAGTCGAGGTGCTAACCACTCTTTAAACGCTTTTTTCCGTTCAGCTTTTCTAACATCTTCCACAGCAAATACTTTGTATTTTGCTTGGTTTTTTGGCTCGCCAAGCCACTTCTTGATAGCTGAATCTGTCCACAATCGATCTGTTTTTAGTCGAGTTACCGTAATCCAGTTTTTCGACCACTCAACAAAACGCTTTCGCTCTTTGATAGCTCGAATCTCTTGTTGGCTTTTAACCCAATTGGGATCGACAGCAAACTGCTTGTGGCCGATAAACCTACCGCGAGGCTTAGGCATCCTTTTCCCCCTACGACTGGTTAGATGGTTCACGGACTTTGAAGCCGTTTGGTCTAGTTAGTGAAACGGCATCACCAACCCTAGATACATTCCATGTTTCAATTAAGTTAACTTGGTCGTTTATAACTCGCACTTTGATGTTTTCATTTTCAGGATCTATTTTGATGCAATTATTGCCTCCAACTGAATGAGAGTACCCAAACAACCAATTTACGGACTCGTTGGGGCACTCTTCGAATCCATGAACATAACCAATTTCACTATCATCAATCTGTAGCTCAGCTACAGGTGAGATGTAGATAGTAATATCAGCCATTTGCTCATTGACCATTTCGTTATAATCATCTACAAGGTCACAAGCACTCAAAAGAGGCAGTGCGATAGCTAATGTTAATATGCTTTTCAATTTCATCATTTCCCCTTAAATTACGTTTCTTGTTTTCAGCTCATCTACGTGGCGTTCTTCACGATAAACACGAGATCATGGCCCTTATACATCAATCAATGCTTTCAACAAATCCCTCTATTAGCTCAGATGTATTCGATTGTGCACCACCAGCGAATCCAGTTGAGCTATTTAATGAAGGTAAGATTTCTTTTATAAGGTTCAATATTGACAGTCGAGTTAAAGTGTAGGAGGTCATATCTTTAACTCTTTTTGCTTCCATCTCCTGGGCGGGATTATTGATCTCCATTTCCTTATTGGCCGTTTTTATTTTCTCTTTTAACAGCCCTAGTTGCTTGATCTTAGAAAACTTTAATTCGTTATTAACAGTAAACCCTAAAGTGGCGTTCCATTCGCAAGATAGTTGAAGTGGGCGCTTTTGCGCTAGTAAATTAGCATTGATTTCATCTGACTCAATATCCTGGTTACTGTATCTCACCTTGTTCGCACCGTTCGCTCTATTCTCAAATGCAATATCACCATTTTTAATTGCCAACGTAGGCGGTAACTCCAGGCTGCTAAGCCAACTAGTAAATACACTCGAAACATCATTATTAACTGTTAGCGGGCTCGCAGGAAATGTTTTGAATGTAAGCTTGAATAAATCAATAATCGCTTCAACTTCTTTGTTTCCACTTGAACCGATAAAAAGAAACTTTAGCTCAGTATTAAACCAAACAATGATATCTTTGAAACGTGTAAGCGATTTCGGTATAAGAAGGTTTTCACACATTTCACGTAAATTCTTGACATCTTGTGAAGAAACCTTGGCATTTACTCCCCATGTCCTGGGGGAATCTTGTGCAAGCTGAATCATTTTCTGCCTGACAGCTTCGTCCAATGTACTAGATGCAACAGACCTAAAGCGCTTTTCTATACGAAAAATGTAATCGTTTTCTAGCTTAATGTAAGGTTTATTTGATTGCAGTAACTCAGCCCAGCCATATTTAGTCTTAATCGCACCAGTCAAAGGCTTCGCTTTCAGTTTCTCAAACATTTCAGAGTGCAGATTTGGGTCCAAGTTGAAGTCTTCAGGTAACTTGTAAATCACAAAGGTTTTAAACATGATTTACCTCGGCTTTATTGGAAAGTGGCAGTAAACGCATAGGATCTTTTTTGATGGCAACTAAAAATGAATACACAGAACCAAAGCGATTGGTGTCATATTGCCAATATAAATGCAGGTAATGAAAATAGATAAAGGAAGTAAATGCACTTAGCAAGGTCAAATACATGGATGTCATTAGGTAACTAAATTGAACCTCCGAGGTTACTATCGTTACAATAATGAATTTGGCAACACTGTTTACAGCGAAGAAGCAAAAAGCCAATACGAAAAATAGCGTTAGCCAAATAGACAGCTGTAGGTTTCTGGCTTTGCCTTCAACCTGTTCATCATTCATGTCGAAACCAGCTTTAACAACCTCATCGAAAGGTACAAGATTGAAGTGTACGGGGGTCTCCATGAACGGAACCATTTTCATATGGGCGGGGACAGCTCTAACAAGTTCCATGTACGTAGTTGGCTTCACTTCGGTACGCTGAATGGTTAAATCATACCGTCCATCTTCCCCTTTTTTTAAAATCAAACGGTTCGCTGATTCAGAGGCTGTCAACTGAGGTAGATGAGGGCTAATTTCAAGCATATCGTTTGCTAGCTGCTCATTAGAATCACTGGGACGCTCCTCGTGTTTTAGAACCAACAAACGATTACTGTCTTTCTTAAAATCAGGAACACTTCCATTAGCCTCTGAAAACACACTCGATTCAAACAAGCTATAACCATGTTTCAGTAGGTACTCTCTATTGACTTCGGTGTATGAGTCTAGATAAGGCAGGGACGTTAAAGGGTCAAAAGATTGCTGATAATCTCTTGCAGACTTTATTTCATTTAGTAGGCCTCCAGGGAGCCTGTATTCATTATGAATACTCTCCAGAGCTCTATCTATAGGGGTTATATGAACCCACTCAGTCCAAAACCTCAGTCTAAACATATTCCATGTCCAATCATTTGGGGTCTTGCTTGTGGCGTTTTTAAAAAAAGTTGAAAGTATCATAGATTACATAGTCCTATTTGCTTGCACTTGGTGGTCGTTCAGACTTTTCACCATTTCCTGTGTTTCCATTTCCGTTATTACCACTGCCATTATTACCATTGCCTTGCTGATCCTGTTGAGGTTGTTGTTTTTGAAGTGAACCATTAAAAGCATCAGACATTTTGTTGAAGGTACCATTCGTTGCTGATAGGTACTGATCAGAATCACCAAATTGACCAATAGCATCTGTAGCAACCCAAGACATTAAATTGTTGGCAAATAAGTTCGGAGCTTTTAGACAATAAACAAGTAAACCAAATAGAACGATTGGATATCCTCCTGTAAGCATCACTAAATCAAAAAGATCCCAAGAGGAGGGTAGGTTAACTCCAATGGACTTCCACCAAACGCTATTAAGGAAAGCTAAGCTGAGGTTACACATTGCAAAACCAAGCATTAATCCAATTACATGAAGAGTCGGCCTCAGGAATATGGCTCCGTAGAGAGCTGCCATTCTTAGACCATGAACAGCCATTAGCCCTTCACCTGCAGCAGAGGCTAATAAAGCACTGCCCAGGGCAATGCCTGCCAGAGCTTCGGCACAAATGATGAAAAAAGCGGTAACAACAAATAGGAATGTAATTATTGGCACCATTGGCAATACATTACCTAGAATAAAAGCACCGATAAGGCTAGATACAACCAGTGGAGCGACTGTTTTAACGAAGAAGGCCAAAGGTATAGCGAATGGAGCTGACAAAGCAGAACTCTCGAGGGCACCTTTGATGACATCTGCGCCTTCAGTTGCCAATACAACGATGTACCAAATGTTCTTAAGCGCTTCACCTAACGTAGATAATAACGCCAAAGCATTTGTAGACCCTGTAACGTCGAATAGAGCTCCATCATAGTCAATGCCGCTCATCCCTGGCGTTTCTATTGCAGATGCCAGATTACCATTATAATTACCAAGGCTTAGAGCTGAGCTTAATATTCCGGAAGCAACAGATACTATTGCAGACTCGTTGCCAGTCGCCGCTGCTTTTGCGTTTTCATTTGTCGAGTGAACGGCCATTAGTGCGGACCAGTTATTCAACTTCTGCGCCTCAGGCCAATCTGATTTTATGTCTCCACTCATTGCAAGTTGTTCAGTTAAGTCCCAAGTGAACTTTGGAAAATTGCTTGCCAGCCAATACGTCTTACATTCGTTTGCTTCATCTATTTCATCATCAAGAGATGAATCGAAAAGGTTTATACTTGGAATCCATGAGAATACAGAACGGCAGAAACTGGTTCTTTCCGGTATATTTGTACTCATTACATTGTCTAATGAAAAACCTACTCCAGATGAAGCTAATTGCATCATTCCATTCATACGGCTAAACGCTAGAGGAGCCATCATCCAGCCCCCTTCTGTTAATTCTTCGACCAGCGAGGATGAGCCTGATATGCTGATATTCGCTTTAGAACTACCGCAACGACTTGCTTCATATTGACCCTGCCAAGACTGAGATAACTCCCCCATATAACCGCGCTCTACAACTTTAGACTTACACATTGCTAAATCAACGTGCGCTTTGAATAGGTTTTCAGCTAACTCTTTAGAGCCTAATTCATTGAGTAAATATTCACGATAATAAGAGTCATCACTTCTTCGCATTGCCGTTACATATTTTGATAAATCTGCGTTCTTCAGCCGCGATAACATACTCGATACAAGCGTGTGTAATTCTGACATGAAAGTGAACGTAGCCTCTGTACCGTAGTAGTTCGAGTAATATGCAAGCTTTTGCTCCACTGATGAGCTAGCAGTAGGTTTACGGGCGAAATCAAACCTGATTGAACCACAGGCTCCTCCACGAAATTCTAAAATAGCGCCAGTATTTTCAGCCCCATTCTTTCCTATAGGCTCATCGACATAATTAAGAGAAGAAGAAGACCCGCTTGAATTAGGGTACATTGAGCTGATTCGTGAAAATGATGGAAATGAGTCGGTTGGGAATATGCTAGATGTCCCATTTGAATTAATCGATTTTAAAGTGAATTTTCTATCATTTGAGCTTTCAAACAACTCAGCACAAGAAAGCATAGAAACCATAGTTTCTCCAACTGAGAACACTTCACCTACATTCGTAGACGCTATTTGCGCTCCAGTATGATTCACATAATCATTTACTCCAGCTTTCCAGAATACATCAGCTGCTCCCGCACCATGGACGATTACATACATCCCAGAAGCTTGTCCTACCGATACAAAGGAACCAGCAGCATGAATCATAGGCGCCAATGACCCCAACGCTATTGCAATTCTTAATGGAACGTATGGTGACATTTTCCCAAAGACATGACCTGTAGCAGCAGCATTCATCATGATGTGACCAGAGTTATATATGACATTTATTGATCCATAGAGTAGGGCTAAGAAATTGAGCCCCCCCAACATGACCATTAAAGGCGTCAATGTCGCTTCTACACTCTGATTACCAAAAAGGTGATGTACCCAACCACCGAATAAAATTGCTAAAAAGTTTGTTGTCGACCCTGTCTGAACATGAGCCTCTATACAAGTAAGAGTAAAATCTGCACAAGTTGCCATAGGGGACCTCAGTTCATGGTTGCAGCTGTGATAGTGTTGCTCAGTGATTGATAGAAGAAATCGATGTACACAAGGAAAATTCCGAACCCCATATGAACAACAATATGACTAAACTTAATTTGTCCTGACATCTGTGGATTGGCTAAGAGAGTTATTCCCATCACACCTCTGAAGTAAGATATAACTCCGTAAATAGACATGACCGCAAAACAAGCTCGTATAGCAATAGAACGAGTTTGCATCCCCGTTCCTACGGTAGAAACATTGACTAGGTTAGTAGCTCGCTGACTTATGTCATCAAACATTGCCGCAGAATAGGGAGTGCTAAAATCTAATCCTGAACCATGCCAAAATAGACTCCCCCAAGCAGCTATTCCTTCTCCAAATTTCCACATAAATGCTGAAGCTATAAAAACTGCCATTATCAATTTAGGTGAGGGAGGACTTCCATACATTTGGCTAACCATGGGGGACGACGTTCTTGTCCTCATGAGGGCAAGCCATAAATAGACACCCTGGACAAATAGATATAAACCCAGCCCCTGAGCTACTAGGATTATTCCATCAACTAAAATGACAAATTCATGCGTCAGAAACCGCTCTAGAACGTCAGTGACCTCTACAGCCATAATTAGTATTTCCTTGCATTTCCAGCTATTTCATTTAGCAGTTGAGTTTGTAAGCCTAAATTGAATTCGCTTGATAACTGGGAATCCAGTATATGACCCAGCAGAGCAAGGACCCTTGCATCAATTTGAGCGTTCATTCTTTGGACTTGTTCCACAGTGGTAAAATTAGCCTTGCAAGCTTGACCAGCTGGTGTGTTTAACCAATCATCCATTTCACGCTGGGTATTTACCATTGCGGCTTTGCGTGAATAACAAGACTTGTCACCACCATTTCCGTAGAGCTTTATTTGCTCAGGAGAGTTATAGAAATCAATATCAGCCTTTATTTGCTCAAGAATAGATTGAATAGGGCGCCCATTTTCATCACGAGGGTTGGTGAGCCCGTTAACTCTAAGAGCTGTATTAAATCCAGCTGTAGTTCTTAGATGACGTTTAAGCCATCGGTTGTAAGCCATCTTTGCATCTGCACCCGAGTTTTCATTGATAACTTGGTTATTCTCACCGCGGGGCATTTTATTTATTTCACCGGAGCTAAAAAGTACTTTAAGCATGGTGTCAGTGCGCTCTTTCTCATCAGTTGATTTGGAGTAGCCACCTTCACCCATGCCGGGTAAAACACCTTTTATATTTAATAAATCGAGTTCAACAGTATCTCCATGCGTAACGCCCTCTAAAAGTGATACAGACTCATCTGCTAATGATTGCAGCCCTGTTTCACATCTATCTCCTTCACAATCAATTTCATCTGAAAGCTGCACAGCAAAATCAAGGCTATTTGTCTGGGCTTCGCAATAAAAGTCATCTGTAGCTTCATAAAGTGCAGACACCGCTGCTATGCCATCACACATCAATGGTGAGGGTTCCATCTTTGCTTGAAGCTCAAGGTTAGAAGTTTCCGAAACACTGTTAGAAATGGCCTGTGTTGATGCGAGTTCGCGCATCGTATCTTGAGATGCTTTCCATTCCTCCATTAGTTCTGTCATTGTCATTTCAGAAATCTTTAAACCCTTTTCTTCAGCCCATAACATCGCATCTTGAGCACTTTGGCTGATTATCTGACCTAAGCCTGTTGGGTCTGTACAGATTACGGCGTTTGCTGTCCCTGGCAATAAGACCGCCAGGGATAAACTTAATAACGTTTTCTTAAACATTAGCGTGCTCTCTATAAATCAAACCCACCAATATCAAATGATAGGTCTTGAGTTGGTTGAGACGGTGAGTTTCCATCATTTGATGGTTTGGATGGAGTTGCTTCGTTGAATAGTTCGGAGAAGTCGAGTTCAGGCACTTGTGTATGTTCAATAGAATGACCAGTCTTCAACGCCCTATCCGTATTCAATGCGTATTCTGAAACACCAATTTGCAGACACATATGTTCGAACTTTGCATCGTTTAGTCCAACCTCGCGATTCGAGGCAGGGTGGTTTCTTAAGATATGCATTTGTGGGTCGACCAATGGGCCGATAATTGAGTTATTGAATTTCATTTCAACCTCTAATAGACTCGAAACTAATGTCATATTACAATAAAAAACAACATCAGCAAAACCCAAAAGTCACCTATGATTAGACTAACGTTCGATAAAAAATGGATAGATGAATACTGGCAAGAGGTTGAGCCAAAAGTAATGAGCAGCATTTCATCCTTTGAGGCCAGAGAAAGCTGGGTTGTTGAGGATCAGTCTCCATCATTAAGAGAACTTAATCGCATTGCTGAAAACCTACCTCAATTAGCAAATTTCCCATTGAATCAGGATGTGCAAGAGCAAGCCGATCGGTTACTCGTAATTTTGGGGTGCTTACCGCTAAAAACGTCTTTAGCTGCTTTTGGTTGGCTGGGGGCTTTTAGTCAAAACGATCACAAATGGAATTACATTGTCTCTATCCACGCGAACCAAACTCTAGCGAGTCAAAGTATAGAAAACCGAAACCGGTATAAGTTTGCCAAAATTCTTCACACAAGATTAAACCTCTTCAACTTTCTAATCGAATTCGACAAGCAATATATGAGTGAGGATGCAACTCGATTGGCACTGGCAACTCACAAAAGATTAATTCAGGAGAATACTAAGGATGGATAATAATAAAATTATTCGTTTTGCACTTCTAGCTTCAGTCATTGCAACTGTCACTCCCTTTAAGAGTGAAGCAGCAAGGGTATGTCGACAAAAAGTCTCATTGCCAGCACCTTCAGCTGGTATATGTGACGTAGATACAAGCAATCCTAAGATGGGAAACCCATTTGCTTATATAGACCCGACTCAAGGGTGTGATTTCTCTTTTAGTTTGCCAGGTCTACCTTCGTTTAGCCTCGATGGTTTACAAGGAGCTCTATGCGATACCATTCAGGATATTGGGCAGCAAGGCATTGACGACGCACTTGGCCCTGTACTTGATGCGATTCCAGATAGTGTAGACCTCGACCTAGATAATTTGATGGAAGGCATCTTCGATGATCAAATTGAGATGCAAAGTAAATTTTGCCCTGTCTATGACGACAAGGGAAAACTGGTTTCGTACGAATGTGCGTCTGATGGGAATGGTGGCGGTGACATTATAGACATAGAAGACCCTGATCATGGAGACAGAGAATGTTATACACAAAATGGAATTACATACTGTAAGGATGATGAAGGAGAGGTAACTGAACCAGACCCAGAACCTTATGACCCTGAGAAAGACCCAACTTTGCCAATATGCTCAGAGTTAGACAGTTTCTTTGACTCTGAAGGTAACTTAATACCTTGTAGAAACGGTACAAGCAGACAAGCCGTTTACCCTCAATCTGAACAAAACCTTCCTAGTTCATCAAGAGATACCAACCAATCTACCAAACCAAAATGGGATGTGAAAAAAGGGTGGTAATGTGAATTTAATACTTGTTGAAAGCAGCCTTAAATCGAAGCAAGTTAACTTGGCTCTAGGTGCACTAGGTATTCAAGAAGAGTTTACTTGCGGATTTACTATGGGGAGAGTTTTCGATTTTAAGGTCGGAGACCCTTCTCTAAAGTGGTCCCCAAGGAACTCTGACGTATACCAGTATCTGTCTACTCAAATTCAACGCTCAGACAATGTTATCGCTATGACAGATGCTGACGAACAAGGAGAGTACATCGCCTACCAATTGCAAACCATAGCAAATCAATATGGTCGTTCACTTGTGAAAGCCGATCTGAGTGAGTTATCACCTTTAGGCATAAAAACAGCACTGAGTAAGGTTAGGCCAATAAACCTAGACGTTGTAGCACAAGCACATACAGAACGACTATTAAATCTTAAAGTAGCCAATTATGGTATTAATCAGGGTATTGGACCAACGAGTATTCATAAGTTAATGGTTGCAAGCCATTTAATGGATACACCTACTCTTAATGTAGCTACATTCTTAGATGATGAAAGTTCCGTTAAAGCCCTAACTTACAACACTTCCCTAAAGTCAGCCGAGTCTGAATTAGTTGAAGTTCCAACGAAACCGCCATCAACCTTAAACATCTACCAGAACGTAGCAATACACTACGATACGCCTGTCTGTGATATCGCAAATAATCTTCAAGACTTATATCAATCTGGAAAGCTTTCATACGGGCGTGTGACCGAGAATTATTGGTATCCAAGTGCAGAGAACTCCGTAGAAGATACCCTAAGCGAGCTTTGTGTAGCTATAGACATGGAAAGATTTGCGGCATTAACAGAAAGAAACCAAGCCCACTCAGCTATTTATGTCGTTGATCATCGTTCCGTGTACAGCAAACATTCAGAAGTAGAAATGGTAACTGAATTTACAAAAAGTGCTTTGGGCTTGAGCGATAAAAAGACGTATCTAGCTGATGCTGGTGGACCTATTTTGTCAACTGAAGAACTAGTTCAGCCTGGTTTAAAACGCAGCTCCCCAGATATCCAGATCTTACAAAGCTTAAATGAACTTGGCCTATATAAGCCTTCTACCAGCCCAACTCTTTGTAGTTCCCTTAGCTCAGCTTTTTACATTAACTCACAACTGAACAAAGAAGCTCTAAAGTTTCAGTTTTCTATCACTAAGCGTCTTTTCCCTTCTCTCTTAGAACATATAGAGATGCGTCAAAATCCAATCACCCAACGAGTAAACCATAAAGTAGATGGGACGGAACTAACTATCACTAACAACATGGCCAACACCTTGTTTGATAATTTAACGATGAGTAGGTAATCATGATCAAATTCCATAAAAAGAAAGGTTTAGCACTATCATTAATGGCCTTAGCCAGTTTCTACGCTTTTGCTGAGTATAAAACTGATAAAGCACCTATAAAGAGTAATCCAACAAGTGAGGTTTATGTAAGTGGCTCGAGTACTTTGCCAATTGAACAACTCGTTGAAGAAAAAATGAGTGTAACCACATACAAAATAATTAAAATCATGGAAGACACTAACCTTTATGCCGCCTTCACAAACAAAGGGACATTCATTGTTGATAGCGATGTTAACTTTGCAATTAAGGGGAAAATGATTGATCTGTCCAATGGCGATAACATCCTTGGTCGTATATTCGGCGCACATAAGGATGAGATACAGTCAATAATCACCAAAGAGAAGGCAATAGTTGCTTTCACAGATAGCAGTCATAAAGCTTCAGTCAAATTGAGCGACACCAAGCCCAAGCCTCAACCAATTCCAGCTGAACCTTCTGAACATAACACCAACTTAAACAGCTCTCATGAAGAAAAGATAAACGAGATTTTACGTAAATCTCCAGGAGTTCAGGCGTTAATCAAAAGAAAGTTGGCCATGGAAGCGAAACAAGAACAGCTTGAGCATCAAGAAAGTTCTGATTCTAGCAAACAACAACCCGTAACTCAGTCATCTATTCCAAGCGTAAGCTCCGAAAAAACATCTAACACAATCATGGATGAATTAAAGAACATCGAGCCTCATATGCGTCAAAAGTTAGGACCTACATACGCTCCGATGCTTCTTCCAGCAATAGATGATGATAGCTTTATTGTTTATGAAAATGATGCAGATGTCCCTTATAAGGGAACTTTGACAGTTGCTACCGATTTTAGTTGTCCAGTATGTAAACAGCTACATACTCTAATTCCTTCTTTAAATGCTGAGGGTGTAAAGGTACGTTACATGCCTTATCCTAGAAAACGGATTATTGATTACCCATTCGAGAATAACTTTACAGTCGATCAGTATATATATCGTACTCACCAAGAGCCCCTTAATAGCTTTGGTGAGTTAGTGCTTAATGGATACTGCTCTGATGATAATAAAGCCGCATACAATGAACTCTTTTCTACTAAGAGCTTAAGAAACTTTCCAAGTAACATTTCGAAGAGTTGTGAAACTAAAATGAGGGAATTCAAGATTTTGGGCGATTTAATGTTCGCAGGTGGAACTCCCTACCTAGTTTGGGGAGACGAAGACACTCCAGCAAGTGAAAGGGGTTATATTCGCGGAGTTATGAGAAGTGATAGAACAATTTTCGATCTACTAAAACGAAAGGAAAGTTAGTAACTAGATAATAACTTTAGAGATCATCCCAAACCCTGAAACTTTATTTGGCCCATCTTGGGCCAAATTTTTATTCAATATAATAAAAGTCTAATCTATGGGAGTTACTACTATTGCATCCGCATCGTCAGACTCATGATTACCGTCATATGGCACTAGAGTAATTAGAGAGGCAGATTCTAACTTGTTACCAACGCTTGCTGTAACAGGTAGGCACATATGAAGTTGACGATTCTCACTCTTTGTCATGTTATGAACCCCTCTGCGAGATCGTTCAGAAACAATCACCTCCGTTTCGACTTCATAATGCAATTGCAATTCGTGACTACTTGATAAAGAGAGTGGTGTTGGTTCTACTTTGAACCCGGTAAACTCAATTTTCTTTACAGCATCCCAAACTTCACCTAGTGGCCAACCTAAATAGTGGTTGTGTTTTGAATCAATAGAATAAGCAATCATAGAAGACATACTCCTTGAAAGTCCTATTCTACCTTCCGACACTTCTTTAATTTCTAGGCTGAAGATAGAGTATAGCTCTATGTCTGCTCGCCCACTAACTGCAGCAATCCAGGCTGCATTTCCCTCATAGTCACCCATTTGACACCATTGTTTTTAATTGATGAATGTCTTATATTATACAACTATTACCCCCCGCGCAACGAGGCAAACATGAGGTTAGAAGATAGCCTACAAGACCATGTTTTTGATTCAATTAGTAGGTCATTAGGTCTAACTATCAATGAAAAGCAACACCTTCAATTTGCAGTTAACTGGAACACGAATGAGTTGATGCTTTCGTCTTACATGGCTGCTAATGCTCTTAACGGAACATCTACGTTTGACTGCCAGCTGCCTATTGTTTCTATTGATGAAGATGGGGATATAACATCGCTCGAACTCCCCCATGAAATTGATTGGAGCAAGCCAAAGCAACAGTCCCTTCTATCCATAATAGAGATGCACGGTATTCGTCTTGATAAAAGCGAACCTAGTGAAAACTTTAAGACATGGCTAAGGGTTGCACAGCTGAATGAACTACATAGTGTTATTAAGCGATCTGTTGAACACCATCGTAGCAGCAATTCACCGAATGCCCATCAGATTCCGTTGTTATTAGATAGAACAGACTATCTCTTCGAACCTTCGTCAGGTTTGGCCGTACCTAACACGCAATCAATGCTAAGTAATCGTGTTGAAAACCAGATAATCAACCAGACAACCTACAAGCACAATCTAATTCCAGATAACGAAATAGTGGTTAACCCAGCATTAGACATTTCTATTGGGGTGGAAAGATGAAGAAATTCTTTACAATTGGGGTGGCTATAGTTGCATTCATTCCGTACACAAGCCATGCATTCTTAGCTTGGACGATTGTAGATCCAGCCAAAACAGGTCAAAAAGCTAGTCAAACAGCCACTGATGGTATGACAGCAGCTGAAAGAGCGCTGACTAAGTCTCAAGAAATGGCAAACGAGATCAATAACGCGATTAAATCATTCCAAAACGACGACAACCTCAAAGCTTTCCATACAGCTACTGTATCAGGTAGTCACTCTGAAACGCACAATTTGCTAATGCAATCAAAGATGGAAGTTACACCAGGCCTTTGTGAATTTGTTGAGAGGGCGTATGTAGCTAATTTTGATGAACAAGGCTGTCTATTCTTTGATGATGATGGCCTAACTAGTTCACTAGTAATTGAGGGGGAGAAGGTACTTCCTGGAAAACTAGCCGAAGAAACCTTTGATAACCTTAAGTCCAGCATATCTCATAGAGCTCCTATTGGCGCACCTAACCTTCACGAAGAATACACAATCCTTCTAAATGACACCTTTGGGCAAGCAGTATTGAGTGAGTTATCGCACGAAGACCGTTTAGCTATGGATCAGTTAGTTGGTCTATTAACAACTCAAAATCAATCTACGATCCCTCACCCAAAAGACATGAAAGGTTCTGACGATGAACTCAGATTAACTAGAAAACTGAATAGATACCTTCGAAGTGACTTAGCGATTGCCACTATGAAATCGAGTTATATAAAACGCTCCCAATTGAGCGATATGAACTCTATTCAGTCAGATATATGGCAAGGCAGAACGGAAGAGCTTAGCGATATGAAATCCTTAGGAATGCCTGTAGAGACAGTTAATGGGCTGTCTCCTAGGCCGACCAGCGAAAGTGTTGCTCGGATGGATGCAATTCAATCAGCACGATTAGCAAGATACCTTTTGGCCTACTACGAATCACTACTTACAAGAGAAGCCAACCTTGCTCTTAAGACTCAAATTTTAGCGGAGTTAGCAGAAAATGGACTATAACAAACACTCAATAACAGACCTTATTAACAGCATCCCGCTAGAGTCTATTAGGCTTGAAACACCTGACTTTGAATTCGCAAGCCAAGGACAGAGCTTAAGCACCTCTTCTGTAGCTCCCAATTTACCAGAAACTATCAACTTCACTCCAATATCAGAAATAACACCTGACACACCAATAAAACGGTATTCATTTTCACCTACCGTTAACATTGAAAGTACTGGTATCGATGCTGGTGGTATTACAAATGTAGCTGCGAGCTTAAAAAATTCAGCTATTGAGCACTCCGTAGGAAAAGGATCACCTTCAACTGAAGAGCATGTATTGAAGCATACTGAACCTGCTGAGGAAAAGCATATAAAAACAAAAGAAGAACCCCCAGAACAAAAAACTGCATCCCCAGACCAACCAGCAACTATTGAACGTAATGTTGAGAATGAAAACGTTCCTAAACAGGATGAAGAGAAACCAAATAATAGAAAAAAAACTACCCCACCAAGTAAGGAAAACGGAAGGGAGCAGGATAGTGTACAAAATAAAGAAAACAAGAAGGTCGACCAGTACAACCAAAACATAAATACAAATAGGAACTCTTATGGCCTATTTAACCTCAACCATAACGGCTCCAAAGCTCAAGGTGGGCCTTCTTTCTTAACAAACTCCTACAACAAATTAAAAGGAGAACAGCCAGGGTTGAAACAAATCAACAGTGTCATTGATAGGTCAAGAGATCTTCAACAGTCCTACCTGGACCTAAAAGGACTGATTGCAGAAGGAGCACCAGCTTCAACACTTAAAAAAGCTGAGAAAAACTTCGAGAAGATAGCTAGTGACCTAAATAAAAGTGTTTCAAAAGTTCAAAAGGGATTGGACAACCTTGGTCCTAATGCGATTGACCAACTAGGCAAAGCCGTAGGCCAAGACAAGCTATCCCAATGTAAAAAATCACTTGAAACTGCAACTAAATTACTTTCTGGAGAAAACGTTCAGGAAGTAGGTATGCAGACTAGCAAGATTGTCCAGAAAGCTGCGGAAAACATGCACAAAACTGTTGAAAACATTACAAATACAATTAACACAACCATCAACATGCTTGGGTTAGGAAGAGGTTAACGATGAGCAATTTTATTGAGTTAATGGAAAGTGAAAACGTACCAACAAACTTTAAATTTCTTCTAGGATTCCATCAAGAGACCAGCAAGCTTTCGCACTTCGGAATCGCAAAGCACATTGGTTTACTAGATCAATACATTGAAGATAGCGTTGACTTAGGTTTGCTTAACAATATGACGCTTGAAGAACTATGCATTCAGTTTCCTCACCTAAATATGAGTAAAGAAAAGTTATCTATCTTGAAATCAGGAGTACCTTACTTCAATGGCTTGTATCAACTAGAAATAAACAAAGAAGCCTACAAGTATAAGGACCTCTATGACTATTGCACTGATGGTAAATCAATTGTTCTGAACCTAAACAATAAACCCATAATATTTTTGCCTAGCGAAAATGATTACTATCAACTACAGCTCGATATTAGTAGCAAAAACCACTCTAACGAAATCGTTTTTTGGCTTGATTGCGCTGGCTTATTACCTACAACAGCCACCGAATCATCGGCTCCCGGTACAGGGATCGCCATACAAGAACAAGTCATGGCAAATAACTACTATATAGCCATAGCACCTGAAAGTGAGATTGTTCGTAACCTTTCTAGGATAGACTCCAGTGTATTCTCGAAAGTTAATGAAAAGCTATATGAAGACCAATTACCACATCAGGCCGAAGGGTGTATTGAATTTCTTTCTTTTGCGGAAAAGCACCTGATACACAAGATCCACTTCAATATTATAGATAGCTCTATCAATAGAGTCGTCTGTCTAAATCAAATGGTTACTGAATCTTTTGATTGGACTTCTCTAGGTATGTATCAGGGGTTAAAGCTATTTTTGCAAGAATCCGGCATACCTACCAAAGCTTTAAATGAAACCCCGTATTCAGGTTTCACGGTTATAGAAATGCTTACATCAGAACATACTGATGAAAGCTTTGAATGCGGCATTAAAATAAACTCAATCCCTATCCCTGGCGGCTATACCCTAATTTTGGACATGATGTACACATCTGAGTTTGAGATAGAGACAAATCAGACAAGCACTCCTGAAATTCAAGAGGGAATTGTTCAGTTAAGCTTCGGGAGTATTAAACAAGATCCACTTGGTGGAATGATCAATAGCGTACGAGAGCATTTGAATGAAGAAAATGGAGATACATTTCTAGCGTATGAAGATTCATTTCCTATCTACTTAACAGATCTTGTTCACACAAACCTCTCAGGTGATATCAATAGTTTACTCTCACAGTACGCTTCTTCAGGTATGCAGTTCCTAATAATTGGAGAAATCTCTAGCGAATTCATTGCCAATACTGCACTGATTGCAGCACAAAATGGCTTTATGGTGTTCGGATGGGTTTATTCGGCCACAGAGTCAGGCGCACTAAAAAAATTCACGTATAAACAATCTATTTATAGACAAAGCGAACCTCATGCACTTGGGCAACTCGTTAGACCTATCCAAATTGAACATGAAACTAGCGAGTAGGGGGAACTATGAATCACAATACACCTAGTAACATTGTAGAAAGACTAGAAGCAAGTCTCCGAGGCACGGTCTATGCCACTAAAAAAGACCGTAACAAAACTATTTTGAGAGATTATGGACATCCATTCGGACGCTCCAAGAACTCAATGGGTGCTAGTTTAAAGCTTTCCGATTACGTGAATGGAAAGTCAAAAAGTCTCAATGAAACTTATTCGAGGGAATTTGCAGAAGTTCATTGGGCTAAAGCCGCTGCATTGGCCATCCATCTAACATCTGGATTTGAAGTCTATTCAAAAAATGGTATTTCTGAATTCTTTGAAGAGCGTAAAAAGCTCGGAAAAATTGCAAGTGAGCTCAGGGCTACCGGAGACGATGTATATAAAAATCCTGAGTATGTGGCCGCTAAAAACAAAGCATATGAAGCATGGCAACGTAGGTTTAGTCCAGAACACAACTCAGCATCAATCTTAGATAAAACTCACAAAGCTCAAGATTCACTTTTAAGTGAGTTCTCTAGCCAAGCAGTTAAACTTGGGTACATAGATCATTCTTCACTTTTTAGATTAGAGAAGCTAGTTAGAGAAAACATAAAGTCTCTAAATAACGGGGTTCATGAAAATGAACTAGCTAATCCTGCTCAAATGTATCAACACAAAGCTGAACTTTATGAGCTAATGTTGAGCGAAACGTATCAAGCAGACACTAAATCACTGCAGCTTCTTGGTAAAAATATGTTTCAAGAGCACTTAAGTGAGATACAAAGTTACGCAGATAGTCAAAAGTACACAAGCTCTAGTGGTAAGCGCGTTGATTTTGACATTGACCTAAACTCATACGCTGACTCTCCAACTATTGGTGAAAATGGTGCAAAAGTCGGAGGTATCGCTAAGGAATTCCACCACAAAGGCGGTAAAAAGTCAGAATGGTCGGTTGCAGCTGGGATTAGGGTTTTTTACAACGACAAAAATCCGAGTGACATAACGCCAACGGTCTCACTTGCCGTCGGTATTTCGCTTATAGGTCGAGACTCTACATTTATCAGTTTTAAACCTGACTTCAAAGGCTGGTGCGAACGTCTACCTTGTGCCCCTTTGGGTAACGAGGCAAACCTAACAGCTGAGCAAGCTCGTCTTGCTCACGAAACTCGTCAAAAAGAACTAGCGGATAAAATAGCTGCCTCCGCAAAAGAAGCAGAGCTTAAGCATCAACAGAAGATGCAAGAGATAGCTGAAGCTAACGCTAAACGTGAGATCGAGGTTAAAACCTTAATTGATGCCAATTTCGAAAAACCAGAACTCACTAAAGATTCCGTAAAAGGCACTTATATCCAAAAAAAACATTTGGAGGCCTTACTAAACTATCCAGAACTCCATGGTCTGATGAGACTAACATCTTTATACGACCAACCAGCGGTTAGCATTCAAATGGGCCCTAATGTGGAGGAGACTAGAGGGTTACAGTTCTTAGCCCATAATGGCTCTCCCTGGAACAAAGAAAATCCCACTAACAAAATGTTTGAAGTCATGAATGACGACATGAAAAACAATTTTGTTCAACTCGGCAATATTACACCTAAGACAACGATCATAACGAGTGAAGGCTTTGCTAATGGAGGGTCTTTGTTTATCGCCGCTAAGGAACGTGGTTTAGATGTTGCTGTTGTTTGTGCGATGTTTGCTAATAATATCTCTCACGCAATAAAGCGGTACAGCCAGGACTACCCTAACAACCCCCTATTAAACGCCTCAGATAATGACTGTTTTTTAAAAGCCCCTACGAGTGAACACTCGATTAGAGCTCTTAATTTGAATACAGGCGCGAAGGTCGCTCTTCAAGCTTACGACGAATTTGGGGTAAAAAGCTTTAGCGTTGATTGGGAAAAGTTAGATGTACTTCCAGAAGCCACTGCAATTAAGGCTACAGACTACAATAATTTATTCGATATTTTTGAATATGATAAAGCTATAGAAGTTATGGGAGACCAGTTAGAGCTGGTAATAAGCAACAATACTACACCATCAAAAGAGTATGTCGCTCCCAGGAAATTTCTGGATGCAGAAAGAGATAAATTCACTGATATCTTTGATGCATATGGCATCGATGGGACCCTACTAACCACTAGCTTTCCCGTTGGAATGCAATTCGAAACTCCAAAAGCAGTATCCGTAGAACAAGAGCGAATAGATCACCGAGTCTCTGAGCTACCTGTTCAAGAAGCTAACGTAGCTCCTAATGAACATAATATAGAACGAATAGTGTCATATTCGCTACAACGTCACATCGACGGAGATTGGCAAACTATTGAGAAAGCAGACACCGCTAAAGAAATTTTAATAAACCTAGAAATTGAAAAGGGACACGCAGTTCAGATAGCTTATGAGAAGTTTTCTCAAGCTGAAAAAAACCTTGATAGTGCTTACACCAAAGCTCTCGAATATGTTGGTTCAACATACAGATGCTTTGACGAGGAATCAAAAGTACCTTTTACTTCCGCAGATACATACAACGATATTAGGGATATTCAATTGGCCCATGATGTCGTTTTGCTTGTTGAGAATGAAACGGGAACATTTGCTAGACCAATAAGAGTTTCTGAAGATGGTGAGCTTGTTATCGGAGGTAGCAAAGGGCTGAAACAACCGAGATACAACAGCAGAGCAGACCTTGCACAAGACATCAACGCTGTAGTCGAATCAATATATTTTAGTAACAATAATTATCAGTGGCTTACTGATCAAAACTTTGTATTACGAGATATTGATGCAGATGGTAAGCCAGACAGAACTACTTCAAGGACATTTGAGGAAGAATTCGGCCTCAGCGTATCGGAAGTAATGTCTACATTAGTGGACCCAAGGTCGATACAAGCAAAGCTCGAAAACTCAAATCAGACAATCAAAATAAATTGTACGACGACAAACGAACTTGAACCAGTAACTGAATTAGAAATTGACAGTAATGAAGTTGCTTATGAGCTTGACAGAATCAGCTCTCAACCAAACATTATTGATATCGATACATCTGCTTTTTCTAGTGCAGATCAAAACTTCTATATCGAACCCGCTGAGCGGCAGTCAAAACCTTACACAGTTAAATCATTTGCACCTAATGGAGCTGTAAACGGTAACTATGAGTTCGATTCATTGGCTCTTGCAGAGAATAAAATTGACGCATTGAATGGCACTAAATTCACCATACCTACAACCGTTTACTATATTTCAAAGCATGGTGAAACGCCTATATCAACAACAATCGACCCTGTGGATTTACCGCTATTGCAGCCAAAAGCACCACTGCAAGAGGAACCTGGTCAACTTTCTCGAGAACTAGAAACCTGCTTAGTACAAATTGATTCAACAGATTGGGGGACGTACGAACTCCCAATATCAAATGATACCCCGATAATGTTGAACCAAGAGGGTAGCTGGGTTAATGCATCAACTGGAGAGCCGACAAAGACTCTTAGCTTAATTGAGCTATACAACATCGAAAACGCCCATACAGAAGGTTTAGATAACGATAATGAATTAACCTTAGATAGTACCAACTTCGCAGAGCTTGCTGCCGATGGTGGCTTCGATATTGATTTCAGAGAACAATATACAGGCTTGGACCATGATCTTATTGAAACCACACATGAAATAGAACCCATTGTCGATGATTTCAACTTTGATATTGACACATTAGCTAACCTTGACATGAATGAACTGGAACCTGAAATAGAGGGAGCCCAGTTAGAACAGCTCAAAGAAAATATAGTTGATGCTATTGACCTAGAAACAGACAACGAGCCTGTAAACCACGAGCAAGAACTGACTAACCCTGACGCTTGGTCCGATGAACTCACTCACGGCAATCATAACCTGGAAGAGAGCATTGAGGTTGAGGCAGAAACGGATAGCCCAGAATTACTCGATAATGCAGATGACTGGTTGGATGAATTATCTGAACTTGACGCCCCATCGTTTAAACCCTCAACAATCGACCCATTAGAGAGCGATATGCCTGATTTTTCAGGTATGGAAGACGTTGAATGGGGTCTTGATGATTTCGGCATAGATGAGGAAGAGCAAACCATTAGTGTTGCTGGCTCAGAACATGTTGAAAACCAGGGCACAATAGATTTGTTTGAGTTAGCTGACCAAGAAGTGGAAGTCCAATCCGTATCTAACGAACAGCCATCATCTGTAAGTCAAGCAGAAAGACACAGTATAGATACGACAATCAATGACGTAAGTATTGAATTGGGTCAAGTTGACCCCAAGTCCGATGGACTGGATCTTAAGCATCAGAAAACTACAGGGGTAGGCGAGCGTTCCTTGGCTGAGCAATCTATGGAGAAGATTGATAGAACGACAGATGTGCTTGTCAACTCTACAACAAGACCACCAAACAGCGATGAACAAGTAATAAAAACTAATACTGGGGCAAAATCATTAAGTCAGCTAGTGTTAGATGAACTAAATGCTACAAGTATTAACTTTAGTGACCAGTTCACACCAAAAGATACTTTTGTTGGAATTTCAAGCTTTACGACGGTAGGTGCCTGGGCCGATAGTTCGAAATATTGGAAATCAACAACCACTGTAGAAGCCTCTACTTTGAATGTTAGAAGTGAAATCGATTTACCTTTAGTAGACGTAGAAGCTCCAGATGTTAATGTGCCAACAACAGAACAATTAACGTCTATATTCGATAAATCTAAGCAGAAAGCTTGGAATGAACAACGAGCCGCAAACTCAATCCAGGCGCAAGTCGAAATGTTTGAGGAAATTGCGCTTTCTGAGAACCAAAACTTTAATGCGAACCTAGATGTTGCACCAGACCTTGATGGTACTTCCTCTTCCTATAACCCTAATAGTGAACAGACATCCTCAGATGCGATACCGTCAAAAGACACAACAAGCCCTGACATAGAAAATACAGCTCCTGCAAACGAGATAAAGGATGAATCCAGAAATGGACAACACCAAAGTGAGATAGAAAAGGAACTTTTAAAAGTACTTCAGTCACTCAAATCCTCAGATAAGGAGAGTGTGGCCCATCTTACTGGACTACTTACAAACATAGCTGAGAGTGCAGCCAAAAATGCCATAGACGTCCATGACGTTAAAAGTAGAATTGAGACACCACATAAAGTAGAAGTGACTAACCAATCAGAGGAGCCTATCCAGGTTGTAACCAAAACATTCTCGGAGACAACAAAGGTCAATATTAATGACTTCGACTTCGATGATAATCCTGATGTAAAAGCTTATGTGAAACTTGCTAATGAACTTGTAGGCGACAAAGGACAGTCAGCTATACAAAAGAAAGCAGCCTTCCTATACGCATCAAAGACATCTCCAGAATCAGATACCAAAGAGCTAACTCAAAAAGCACTTGAAGTATTGGTATCAATAAAAAAACCTGAAGACAACTTAGCTAAACAAGAATATGCATCTAAAGCTAGTGAAATAGGCAATTGGTTGGCGACTGAAGCTAGAGTGGGGATGATGATCGAATCTACACGCAATGAGCAAGGCTACGTGACGAAATTTTCTGCTCTTGATAAAAAGCTACACGCAAAGGTACATGAATATCTTACCACGCCTTCAAGCCCAATTAAGGGCGCTAATGACCCTATATACTTTAGTCGAATTTGTCTAAAGGACGCTATTGAAAAACGTCAAATACCTGAGGATACGCTTAGGCAAGCTCTTTTCGGCATATGGAATAGCCCTGTGGGTAATACAGGTGAACTATCTAAATACTACAACAAAGTTGCTACCAGACTGCACGAAACTGGAGTAAGGAAGGTAGTTAACGATCTTAAAGAGAAAGGTATTATTGAGAATGACCCTAGTAGTAGACAAAATCTACTGTATGAAGACCCACTAGATGGGACACAAAAGTCCTTAAAGATTTCAAGTTTAAAATCTGCAGCAGCTGGTTTGGTAGCAGAACGTGAAATACAAGCTGCAAAAGAAATGCCTCGAACAGCGAAGAAGAATCAACGTGAGCCATACAGCTACTTCGTAGCTAAAGCATTTGAGAATCTAACTGAAATTAGTACTCCTTTAAAAACGGAGATTGATTTAGATAAGCCATGGAGAGCAACATTGCGAAGAGGTGATGGTTCGCGTTCTGATATGAACTCCAAAGAGCAAGAAACTATGGAGATTACAAGATAACAATGATTTCTTATCTGTTCCTGGTAATTACTGGTAGTCTCATTGCAAAGATCACTTATGTCATAGCTGGATTACTGCCACAAATTGAAGAAGATGAGATCAGAAATGATCTCATCACCTATTATCCTGAATACTCTTTAGAACCAAGTAACCGTGAAGGACGGTTTGACTTCACTAGCTTATGCAAAAGTGTTGGATACTGGGTACCTTTCTCCTGCATTGCTGGTGGCCTGAAGGGAAACAACCAAACTTATAAAGAGGTATTTGTATTAGAAATTACCGTAGCCGCTTCAACGGTGACTCTATACCAAATAGCAACTTCATTTGAGCAGTTTCTTTTAATGCTCATTTTCTTTTGCCTAACAGCAATGGCGTTTTTGGTTGACCTAGCGAGTCAATTTCTACCAGAAAAACTAACAAATTTCATTTTATGGTCTGGTTTGGTTCTGGCTTGTACAGAGTATGGCTATCTATCTTCCGAAGAATCGCTTAGCGGTGCTTTATTAGGGTATGGGCTTCTTTACCTTTTCAATACTATGCATAAAGTGCTTTACAAAAATATTGGAATGGCAAATGGTGATTTAAGGCTGGGGGCTGGTATAGGGGCTTGGGCTGGCGTAGAGATAACAATGCTCACAATACTCTTTATGTTTGTGTTCATCGTCATAACATACATAAGAGGAACGAGAGGGCAGTATCCACTGGGGCCATATATAGTGATAAGCTCTTACATAGCATTCATAGTCAACAATCCCAGTTTTTTAACTATTAATTTTTAAATTAAAGCAGCTATCGTAGCTGCTTTATTTTCTAATATGAATAGTAATATGGGCCCTACCAAACCACTACCTCATGTTACTTTCATCCAACCCATATTCTGTCTCCGCTAAATCGAGTAGCAGATTTAAAAACTCATCATTCGTTGAAGACTTAGCTACTCTCTTACATAAGGAATCAAACCTTTTTTTGGTAAGCTTAGACAGTGCCATTGTGGTTGTTGAAGTTTTATCACGAGATTTCGCAGCATGAAACAAACCGACGAACTTATCTACTCTAGACTCTGGAAAGAAAACCAATAATTGCATGAAAGTAGACCGAATCTTCTGTACATCCGTTTCATCAATTTTATTAAGCTGAGATTGAATTGCTTTAGATGTTGTACGAAAACCATCCGGGTCATTGCAGTGGTTAAGTGCCAAAAAATTATCGTTAGCATCCAGAATCCACTTTAAAAACTGGTAGTTATTTGGCCCACGTATGTTAACTTTTTTGCTTAATGAATTAGACATGAGTATCGGCCTTTTTATACAGCGTGAAAAACACGGTCGTCCATAACCAAGCTAAAACGTAAAATCCCTCGCCGGGAGGAGCTGTAAGCAAACATCCAATAGATACAATTACCACTGCAACCTCAACGGCCTTTAAGAGGGTAGGAGATAGTACTCCACCTTTGAACTTATGAATGATGCATAGCAAACCAAGTACAAATGCCGACGTCATAAAGACTAAGACTGCATTTCCTTCAACAACTGATGACACCAAACTTACGGTAGCAAATAGGGCAAGTAACATCATAAATTTGTTAAAAATCTTTAGCATTTGTACTCCTGATCTCTTAGTTATATATACTCAAAGTCAGCATGCTTAGAAGCTTCAGTACCTACGTACGAGTATTCCGCTTTTCTCACACGAACAAAGAGGGGGCTATAGCTATTATGTTGGTTGAAGTGGCCAACAGCATGGTTTCTTTCGTCAGCGATAGCTCTTTCGATTAAAGCTGATTTAAACTCGCTATACGTAGTGCTCCTATTACCATCGGAATCCTCAGGTAACTCCAAAATCAAATTCAATATCAAATCTGAAAATTTATCATTTGGTTCTGGTAGCTCAGAGTCGAGTCTATCGAGTAAGGAAATCGAATCTGATATCACACGGTAGATTAGAATATCAGTAAATTTAAGCTTCTCGAGATCATTAGAAAACTCAGAATCGATGCCTTCAACTCTGTTTAGAATTGAGCCGAGAACATCGTTAATAGCAACGTCTGACTTGGATTTGAGTATTTCTTCATCAACCTCACTACTTTTGAGTGACATCAGAGTAGAACAAAGCTCATCGACAACGATTTGAATTGATTTTTCATAAATTGAGTCTCTTGTAGTTAGCAATCGCTCGCAGAATGACATGTGTCTTTCAGCAATATGAATCCTTTCAAGTTCTGAGTTCAACAAAGATCTCCTAGATTCACCTGCCTTTTCATACTGAGAAACTTTTCTGTTTAATCGTTGCAGTTCCTCTTGTAACTTATCAACTCTTAACGAGAAATCAGAGCACTCTGCTTTTAACAAACGTAAGTCAGAAGAGGTTGATTCAAGAGATTCGATTTTCTCAAGCTTCACCTTCTTATCTGCCTTAGCTTTTCTCAACTGTGTACGATTAGATGCAATTGAAGCGTTAGCTTTCTTGGCTCGTTCAATATATAAACTGGCAAGTTCAATTAGTCTTAGATAAAGAGGTTGTCGAGCGCCTTTATAAATGCTTCTTTGAGATTCAATAGCGCTTCTAGTGCATCTCTTTAAAGAGTCAACGCTATCCCTATTAAAAAGCACGAGCTGGTCTTTCTTAAGAATAATGTCCTTAGCAATAAAATCTTCAAAACGTTCGTCATACAGCTTTGCTGTCCTCTCAGATATCTCTTTTATGCTTTTCTCGCGGAATTCAGAGTTACTTAACGTTTGGTTTGGTGCATTCTTTAGTACGTCCATCATTATTTCTTCTGAACGACGAAGAGAAACATCAACGTTATCCAGTAACAGCTCAGTAGGACGAAGAGTATTGCTCTCATCAATCGTGCATAATCCCGCTCTAACGAAATACATTAAAGCGTCTTGCACTTTGAAAGGTATGTCAGAACCATAAGAGACATTATTCAATAAATTTGAGCGCTCTTGTAGAAACTCTAAATCTGAGTCACTTCTTAATGCGCGAGCTTGGGCCCGTACTGCTCTTGATATTTGGCATGAAAATAGGGCAATTGAAATCTCATCAACAACTTTAAAAATCTTAGCTGCAAATCTTGTAATCCTATTATCTAAAGAGTTAGTTAGGGTCAAGTAGCCTAATCGCTCATCTAGCCACATGAAATCCTTATGACAGATAAGCAAAGAGTGAGCTAATTCCTCTCTTTTATGTACAGGCAGCTTTTTAGGCATGAGAGGTAGTAAGATTTGCTCTTGTATCATCCCATTGAACTTTACAGCTCGTTCTGCGTGGTTAAGAAGGTTTTCTAACTTAACGTTAAAGTTGTTTGGAATAAGGAAAAGCGTAGACTCTTTAGTATTTCTCTCACGACCCTTTATACGTGTGTCATTGAACTCAAAATAGAGCCTCTTAATTTTGAGTTGTCTCGTGTCGACTTTTGGTCTGAACTCTAGGATTTTCATCAGCCCCAAAACATTAAATGGTTTTTCACTAAATGCTTCTTGATGTCCAAGCTTGGGGTTAAAACTCTGATATTTGGGATCGGCTAAACGTTGGGCAAGTAGCCCAATTTCAATTGGGACCTGAGAGTACAGGTAATCAAACAGATTTTCGAAAAACTCATCCCACGATTTAACTAGTTCCTTGCCAAACGAATCTACAAGTACACTCTTGATGACACGGATTCTTTCGGTACTAACAGTTGCTTCTGGGTACTCCACGTCAAGAAATTCTTTAATCTGAGCTTGAGTATGTGGACCCTCACCATTTAGCCCTAGTGCCAACTCTAAAATTCGGGCGTTGCGTTTGGGATTCTCTAGTAGTTCAATCTTTTGAACAATGTCTGCCAGCCTAGAGATAAGTAACTTTTTGGTTTTTGGCATTCTTATCACCTTAAATCAAAGGTTTACTACTTTTGTATTTATTATATTGCGGTAATAACCATATTGCTAAGAATTCTATTATATATTATAGCAAATGTTAAGTCAGCTTTGTGTTAATAAAATTAGATATATGCTATAAATGGACTATAAACAATAGAAAGTGGAGTTCACAATGACTGTAGAGCTAGAAGAGTTAAAAAGCCCTTGGGTGGAACTGTATGAACAATGTTTAGAATCAGCATACGATTACCCTTACAGTGACTTAGAAGGTTTCCCTGGCTTATACGCCAGAAGACTTAAAACAGCAATTTTGCTAAAACAAAATAGGAACAAAAAAATCAGTATAACTGAAGCAAGTACGATTGCAGATAGAGCAGCAAAACACACCCTAGTCGAACTTAGGGCTAAGTTCACAGAGCGTTGTAGTTTTTCACACATCAAAAACGAGCTCAGAAAGGGTAGTGCTAGCCAGATTCCAGGAAGAAAAATAATAGACAATGGTATGGCTGCAAAATTCATGAACATTGTCGTTGGTTTCCCTACCTATAAACTAAGTTCTAACGAGATTAAATTTCTCCTTTCGAAATTCGATAGTGACTTAGTACACTACGATAGTGAGAAGTGGTACATAACGATCAAGGTTTTTGAATTGCATTTAGAAGAGGCGGAACCGACACCACAAGAGATGGCTGTTCTGGATAGCGTTGCACGATCTTCAATTCCTAGCATTATTGCATACACATTGGACTCAGATTACAAGATCGACTGGAAGGACTTTTTTAACGCTGTTAAAGCAAGAGTTAAAGAAACAGTTAAACAAGGTTTTAATAGGTTCAAAAGTCGGAAAGGGGACTTAGACAATGAACAAATTGAGGCTCTCTTTGACGAATAAAATCGCTACCAACTCCTTTCAAAAGTGGGGCTTAACTAAACAGTGCTAAGCCCCATTAGCCCCATTTTTCTTAAGCTATCAGCAATGACTCCATGTTGAAATTATCAATAGCTAAGCTATCAGAGACACCATCTTTACTTTCAAGATAATCATCTTTCGTAGAAAAAGCATCTGGCTGTTCAGTTTGCCCCTCAACAGCTCTAAAGCCAATAGGGTGGTTTGAAAGCTTTTCAATACTTGAAGCTATTTTAGCCAAATGTTGCTCAACATTTTCGAGTGTCTTGTACTCATTACACTTAAACCTTTCTTTATTACTTTGGTTTTGAAGGAAATGAATAGCAGAATTCATCATATTGATAGCATGTTGGTTGACATCATTAAGAGCTTGCTTGGGATCGTTTTCGGAATGTGCAGACAAATAAGTATGAACGAGACCTTGGTGATACACAGAAGAATCCGTTATGTGTATGCTAGCTCTTCTCTTTACTTTATCAATGTGTAACCCTAAGTTGCGGCACCAATCCCAGTCTCTGATCTCATGAGGGAGGATGTTATCAAAATAATACATAAGCTTATCGAACTCACCCTCTTCGATGAAATACCCAATTCTAATTAACTCTTCGACTAACGATTTGAGAGTTATTGATTTTGAATTCGCTAACTCTCGGCATTCTGTTGAGTAATCATTTGGTATCCTTATTTCCACTTTTAATGAAAAGCGCCCCATGACCTTTGCCTACTTATTCTTTTTGTTGTTTTGGTACCAAAGCTCTGCAAACAACTCAAGGCCCCAAGCGTTTAGCTTGTCTGCTTCATCTGGTATGAGGAATGAGTTGTTATCTTTACCGTAATACTCTTCAATTAAAGGTGTAATTTCTTCACGCAATGCGGCAATAGTACCTCCAATGAATATGATTAAATCAATATCTACAGCTTTAGATAAGGTATCAGTGATTGCGCCAAAAATCTTACTAGCTAGCTCCTTCCGTGCATTCTCTGCCCATTCTGAATGATCTTTTTCAACCCCCCGAACTGTAACAATACCTTCATCAATTAACTTACGGCACTGCTGATGTGTGGGTGTGGTGAAACCTAAATCGTAAAGGTAGTTGGATGCTTTTTTGACAATCTGATTGAACCCGATGTCCTGGGTGACAGAACGATCCATATCAATAGTTCCATCGTCAAACACAGCTATATCAGTTGTTTTACCACCAGGATCAGCGATTGCGATCGTTTTTCCTATGTATTCAGGGTTATGTACCAACATCCCTGAATCATCTCTCTTAAATAGGAATACACGAAGGGCTGCTAGTGCTTCGGGCTGAACAAGTAGAGCTTCAATATTTGACTTCCGCAGCTTCGATTCCGGGTCAGTACCTAAGTGATCAAAAGATCTCTGCATAGAGAGCATCTTTTGCTTAACATTGTTTTCGTTGACGGACCCATCTGTTTTAAAGAACTGTCTTAATGGCATTCCAGTACAAAGAACGTACTTTTTATTGAGTAACTCATCTCCAAATTGATTTAAGCCATGCTGCAGTAAAACCTGAGCTGCTTCACTATTGGAGAAGTCATCGTTCCTGGGAATAGGTTGTTTTACCTCACCAATGGTGTAAGCGTTACCTGTAACAGCAGAAGTAAATTTCGTTTGAACAGGAGCATTACTTGATACTGAAAAGGTTTCATCTAGTACCGCAAAACGTTCAGTCGAACGTTGGATGTGTGTAGGAAAGGAGGTTTTAACAGATTCAGCTGAGATCTTATGTTGGGCATTACCGTCATCATACCCAATAAATAGTGTTGAACAGTCGTTAAACATAGTAAAATATCTCTATTGTTTTTTAGTGATAAATGCAATATATAGCATGTCTGTGACAACCTCAAATATTTTCACTTTAGGAGGCAGGTGTTGATTGAAGACTGGCGAGAGAAGTTAAAGGAGAACTTGGAGAGAAATTACCAAATAGAAGTATCATCTCTCTATATATCGAAAAAGAATCGAATGGTATATGTACAATTTTCTGACAGTTCAAATGTACAAAAATACTTAGGTTTAAATTTAGACCTAGTCGATGTAGTGATTAGACAAAATACATGGGAATATTGCCAGAATAGCAAGGTATCAACGTTAATTGAAAAACGACATAGAGTAAAACTACCAAAGAATAAAATGAGTAAATATTGCTTCGAATCTTAGTAAGAGTAATCGAAAACTAAGTTATTTTTTATCAGAAGATCTATTTAACTTTAGTTAAATAGATCTTCTGATAACCTATTTTATGGTAAATGGCCATTATGTTTAATACTCACAAATTTCAAATTCACAGGGGAAAGAGATTTCACATAGTCAACTTTCAAAAGGAGGTATCTAACTTATTGATATTTGGTAGGTGGTAACAACTACGTGTACAAAATTCCAATCGTCGCGAATTTAACATAACATAGATAATATACACTAAGAGTGTAAGAGCAATTTTAATATGTCCTCTTATACTTAATGAACATGCAGAGCTTTGAGTACCTCAACCGATGCTAAATCCCATGATTGACCGAGACTTTAATCGTATTACAGTGATGCAAAATGTTCGCGAACACCGCCTTCGTCAAATCGACGATTTAGGCTGCAAATATATATAATTTAAGCCCTCGACAATTGGAAGCTTATGTAGTCAGTTAAGCCAGTTTGGTGCTTCTACGTTAGCACATACGTCAAGAGCCGAATCAAGCAACCGACGTTTTCTTTGCCTAATCATCTGAACATCATGGGAGCTCAATACTTTGATTTGTAGCTAACATTCGCTTGTGAGGTTCTAACGGAACAACACAACTTGGCTCTGACTGTCTATACACTAAGTCAGTTGATGACAGTCGATGGCCCCACGTGCCACACTAGCCATTTGCTTGCCAACCTCGTTATTCACATAGGTCAAATAATAAATAGTATTTTCAATTTCTGAATACAAAGGTGGAAGGTTATCATTAAGGTTCCAACCTCATTTTAAAGTAAATTGTTCTGAGCTCCTTGCTCTAAGTAGACCTCAGTTGCTCTCCCCAACATCCCCCTGGCCTTCACTCAAAATATTCACATTATTTCAAAAGATACGTCTCTTAACATCTTAAAAATGGACGCACCTATCGCTTTGGCAACATCACACATTGAGCTGTCTAAAGCTAAAACATGCTCTTAAGTTGATAACTTAAGATAAATCCACCACAGCACTTAATTACTCACAGTTGTAGATATGCCCTGGCAAAGGGTCTTTTTTGTCCTGACCGATTAGTGGCTATTTGGTGGGACTGTAATGGCAATTGGATGGCATTAATCAAGCTAATATACCCGATGGACATTTAATAAGTGAGTAAAGCATTACGTCACAGTGAGAGTAATCGGACACTTAAAGGTCATAGAAAGGAGCCCAAAAGGACAGTGTAATTTTTGATATTTACAAATATGGGAGAAAAACAAGTCTGTTAAACAAAACGCAGACCCTTCTTTAGAATTAAAATATTTTAATACTTTTAAATTTAAAATAATTAAAAGGGCTTCGCCAAAATATAGATCGAAATAATCAATGTCAAGTTCTTTGATATTGCATTGTGATCGGGGGATGACGGGTTGGCTGGGGCCGAGCTGTCGGGGGTGACCCCCAAGAAGCGGGAAATTAAGCATTTAGGGCTTTAGCCCTAAGTGCTTAAATGGATAATTCGCTATATCCAGAGTGATCAATTGACTCTGTCATGGTGATCTTGCGACCAAAGAATGACCACTCTAATTTACGTACTAAACGTGTTTTGTACTGGACTTCTGAAATTACAGAAGGCGTAGTTTCCACACCAAACGTTTCTCTCAGTAACTCTTGTGCCTTAGCAACTATTGACCCCTGCGTAATCTCGAATTGAAGATCGAACAACTTTTCTTTCACAAGGTCTCCGATAGGTGTTTCTGAGGCTTTGCCGAATTCATATTTTATTCCCAGTTCACAGTAGACAGCGTTTGGAGTTTTTTTCTGAAATTCCGCGCTAAAGAATCTCCCCTGAGTTAAACCCATATCGTTATCACCAACTTGACCAATAATCTTGCCGTTAGTGATGTAGAAGTTATGAACTGTTACTTTCATTTTTTGTCCCGCCAGTAGTATTCCCAACTGTTTCCATTATACCAAAACCAGATTAAAATACCACATTAAAACACAAACAAAAGTAAAATATACTTAACTATTATTATTGACTTTTATCCAGACAAAGACGACACAATAGGGCTCGATAGAGGGTTAGCTTTTTAGGCGAAGCCGTTAAGAAAAGCGTTGAAATTTCTTTTAGCTGCCGAAGGCAGATCATTTAGGCCACCAGCCCCCTGCCATAGCAATGACAACGGGGTTTATGTTGGCATTGCTATGGCGCTGGAGGTCTAGCAGCCTTGAGCGATACATTGAAATGCATCAAACCTTATTACTGCACTAAGGATGACAACGTCTTTTTGTTGGCGTCCATAGTGAATTAGGTTTGATTGAAATTTCAATGACAACACTTAGCGAGGAACGAGCTTTAGTGATGTAGGGGTAAGTCCGGCGGGTGGGCCTCGGTGGCGACTAGGGGGAACCCCTATTAGTGGAGAGCGTCCAATTGAAACAAATTTACTTGTTACAATTGGATAGTTATTAGTATTAAAATTAAAAGTATCGCCAATTTTACTCTTTGCTTTGTACTCGTTTTCGTTTTGATAGTTTCTACAATTTTATCTATTAGACCGAAAGCCTCTGCAAACCCAACAATTAGTACAAATACTGTAAAAGCATCAGCCACATTTGAGAAACCCAAACGCTCAAAAATAAATGTTAGAGCGTCAGCTACTGCGTAAATGCGTAATAACAATGCTGCTAAATTCAATATGTTCCCCCTACCCTTAATATATTCCTTTTCAATTAGCTAGTATGTTCAATTGATATATGTCAGATATCACTAGATAAGTTTGAAACTAGATAATAATGAATCTGGCTCATTGGTCTGTTCGATTATTAAGGGTTGTCCTGACACATCCCATTCATAAGTAGAAACCGTCTTTCCCCTAAACTGTTTCATCACTTTTAACCTAGGTTCATTAAACTTCTTCCCTAGAAGAAACTTACCTATTGAAATTACTTTTGATAAAGAAGAACCACGATGCCCTTCCTCTGATAAGCAACTTAGGATTTCTACGATATTATGTCTTGTGTCGATATCCGAGTTAGTACCTAAGATAAAAGCTATGTCTGAGTCCATGTATATTGAATCATTGATCACCTTTTCATAGGTAATCGAAATAAACTTACCCTCTACTAAACCGACATTGTTTTTCCCAACATAACCGAATAAACGACTGCAAATAATGGTGTAATTATTGATGATAACTTCTAATTTCATACTGCCCCCAAGCCTATGATATTTATTTGTTCAGAGTATGTATTATAAATAAACGCAACTATAAATACCATATTAGAACACACAATAAAGTAAAATATACTTAACTATTCTAGTTGACTTTAGACCGGACAAAGACGACACAATAGGGCTCGACAGAGGGTCAGCTTTTTAGGCGAAGCCGTTAAGAAAAGCGATACAAAAGCTTCTAGCTCGCCGAAGGCGATTCATTTAGACCACCAGCACCCTGCCATAGCAATGACAACGGGGTTTATGTTGGCATTGCTATGGCGCTGGAGGTCTAACAGCCTTGAGCGATACATTGAAATTCATCAAACCTTACCACTGCACTATGGATGACAACGGATTTTTGTTGGCGTCCATAGTGATTTAGGTTTGAATGAAATTTCAATGACAGCACTTAGCGAGGCACGAGCTTTAGTGATGTAGGGGTAAGTCCGGCGGGTGGGCCTCGGTGGCGACTAGGGGGAACCCCTGTTAGTGGAGAGCAAATATTGCCCAGTAAATCTGAGCAATATTTATCTATTGATGGTCGAATGACAACGCTGCTCTTTCAAGCTCCTTCTCTAGCTCCACAAGGCGTGTCGGAAGTAACGCAAAAGAAAACAAGGTCAATAATGATTCGATTGAATCCCGCCATTGAGCCGTTGACTGAAGTATTTCTAGAACCCCGAAATCTGCACAAATCTGTTTTAGCTTAACTTCATTGTTAGCTTTTTCTTCACGCTTAAGGGCAACCTTCAAGAATTCATCGAATTTATTCTGAGACATTTCTTTGACTGAAACAAAGCCAGTTCCTTTTTCTGTCCATACCATTAGATGCGGTTCTCCGCTGAATACACTGATCTGGTCTTTATAGTGCTTACTAATTAGCTCAATCTGTTTCTCAGTTCTCATAGTGGTGCCCCTACTTCAATAAACTAATGTGATTTGGTTTGTTACTCAATAGCTCTGCGATCTCAAACTGCTCCGCTACATACTCGACATTAGGGATTAAGGTAGGCTCCCATGTACTAAGCGCGACCTTTCTGCCTTGTTGAACATCATCAACAATGTTGTCTAGACTTTTGACGCTACATACCTCATACAAGCTTGTACCAAATTCATCATTCTCTACTACACATGTAGCGAACGTGCCAACGTCCTTAGATTCAATGATTAATAGACGTACTTCTGACTCCTGTTTAACCCCGCCTACTATATGACCAATAGTCACTTTTTCAATGTTTTGAATAACTGTCTTCATAATGCCCCCAAGCAATTTAACAATATAAACAGTAACTTACTTGTATTTATTATATCAAACCACCCAGTTAAATACCACATAATAACACGATGTATTGAAAAATAAGTATTGTCCTTTCGATTGACATTAGCCCCGACAAAGGCGACACAATAGGGCTCGATAGAGGGTCAGCTTTTTAGGCGAAGCCGTTAAGAAAAGCGATACAAATGCTTTTAGCTCGCCGAAGGCGATTCATTTAGACCACCAGCACCCTGCCATAGCAATGACAACGGGGTTTATGTTGGCATTTCTATGGCGCTGGAGGTCTAGCAGCCTTGAGCGAGATAAACTTTTGCACCCTAGGGTAGCAATCTGAATGACAAATTCTTTTCTTTGGCAATCAGATTGCTCTAGGGTTTCATTAAATGAAGCACTTGAAGAGGAACGATTCTTAGTGCTTAGGGGTAAGTCCGGCGGGTGGGCCTCGGTGGCGACTAGGGGAAACCCCTGTTAGTGGAGAGAAAATTGTGAATGCGTTATATTGTTTACTCGCAACAAAAAGCCCTGAACTTAGTCAGGGCTTCTCTAATTAAAGCTTGGTTAAGCGGCTTGTTCTGTTGCTCCATTAATGTCACCACTATCATCGCTCATACTTTGAGAACCAAAGTACTGATCCTCTAACTTTTGCCGTGCTTCAGAAAGTGGTACACCCAGGGTTGTAAGGAGTTTATTTGCAGCCAAGTCAATGCTAGTTTTATTCACTGACATATTGCCACTCTTGTCATCTATGATGCGGCCAGTAAAGTCAGACGTACCTAGATCGCGTGAGTAGTTAAGTTCTTCAAGCTTATCCCACTGAACTGCTTCGAGAGAGCCATAGTGATTCATTGCGATATTTCCAGCTACTGCAACAGCCTTTAGTGTAGCTACATGAGTTAGAATACAGGTATTACGGAATTCTTCTGCTGACGTATCGCTGAATGCTAAGCCTCCCCAACCCATGGCTCTAGAAACAGTAGTCCAAAACTCGTTTGCTAGCTGGTACTTTGAATCAGAGATTTCTTTTACTTCCTTACTCAACCCCAGCAGGATTTGGTTGATATCTTTGATAGCTTTCAAAGGAAAGTACTTTTCAGACTTCTTGGTGATCGTATTGTGCTCCATATCAACCAGGTCTTTAAACGCAACGCAGTTCTCAGTTATGTAACGAGCTAAACATGGAAGAGGGTCACGTGTATTAAAGGCATCTGAAATACTTTGTTGAGGTTTGGCCAAGTTTTGGTTGATGTCACAAAAGCCCAACTGCCTCTCTTTAAGTGTCAAGTTCGTATATAGCATAATAGGAACATCTACGTTCTCTAGATCAAAACCTAACTCGGCGAGTTCATCACACAACATTTCTAGAGCGAAGTCGATTCCAACAGAACGATGTTGGCCATCGAATAGCTTAATGGAACTATCCATAGATATATGAAGTAGACCAACTCGCGCTCCTTCCATAACCTCTTCAAATTCAGGCTTTTTATCTTTCTTCGACACAACCACACCAATGATAGTTGGGATGATGTAAAAACGCTTATAGTTGTTCACAAGGTATTTCGCGAAATCTTTCGCTCGCTTCATATTTACCTCTCGCTGGCTACGTTTAAGTACACTACCCTTGTTATCGATGTTTAGTAGTGAGACCAATACTGAAGCTGGAACATTCACTAGATGAAATGGTTTGAATTGCTTACCTACAGTACAAGGAAGTGAGTATGCGAAGTTTTTATCAATTGACATATTTTAGCCCCCAAGCTATTTAAAAATCAGTTAACATGAAAACTATGCCTTTGTTTTCATGTATTTATTATACACCCTCACCCCAAAAAATACCACATTGTAACACCAAATATTTAATAATTATTGTTGCCTTTTTTGATTGACATTAGCCCCGACAAAGGCGACACAATAGGGCTCGATAGAGGGTCAGCTTTTTAGGCGAAGCCGTTAAGAAAAGCGATACAAATGCTTTTAGCTCGCCGTAGGCGAATCTTATGACCACCAGCATTCTGCTAGGTCGGTGACAACGGGGGTTTGTTGGCAACGACCTAGCGCTGGAGGTCAACAGCCTTGAGCGGCAGCACTTAGTGAGGAACGAACCTTAGCGCTGCAGGGGTAAGTCCGGCGGGTGGGCCTCGGTGGCGACTAGGGGAACCCTGTTAGTGGAGAGCAAATCAACAACCTGCCGCTTTGGGCAGGTTGTTGATATCAAGCACAACAAGAGTCTACTGATACACCTTCTAGGTATTGATGAGCCTTACCAATGTCTGACCAGTAAGTCAGCTTTTTGAGCCTCATTGATGGGAACTGCGTTAATGACCAGATTTTATCAAAAGCGCTATTTGCCTTTTCTTCGTCATCATACGCTGAATGAATACTCCCAGTTATTGAGTTGTATAAGACGATAGCGTTATATTGTTTTGTGTTTGTTGACTTACTAACAGTACCAAATTCTGTTGCTGTGCCTGGTTCACATGAGCCTAGCTTGATTGTTTTTTTAGTGTCCTCTTTCTGTCCTACTTCATAAGCCGATGCTAGTTGAAGAGTACCAGCAACGCCTCCATTGCAAGCTGCTTCAGTGTCAGCTGGTAGGAATAAACCCCCATTGATACAAACAACCGCCTTTAACTCTTCGCAGTACATCACTGATAAGCGCTGGTTCGTGTTAGGGATGAATACCATAGCAGGTATAAAAGTTTCCTCTCCAGTAACCATATGTGTAAAAGTATTTAATTCCATACATGCCCCCAAGCATTTAAATAATTGATTAAACTGGCGTTATTATATACTAACCCTTACAAATATACCATATGATAACACAATATTTTATAAATTATTGTTCCCATATTTTATTGACTTTGGGAAGGACAAAGGCAACACAATAGGGCTCGATAGAGGGTCAGCTTTTTAGGCGAAGCCGTTAAGAAAAGCGATACAAATTCTTTTTGCTCGCCGAAGGCGATTCATATGGCCACCAGCATTCTGCTAGGACGGTGACAACGGGGGTTTGTTGGCATCGTCCTAGCGCTGGTGGACAACAGCCTTGAGCGGCAGAACTTGGTGAGGGACGAGCCTTAGGGATGCAGGGGTAAGTCCGGCGGGTGGGCCTCGGTGGCGACTAGGGGGGACCCCTCTTAGTGGAGAGCTAAAATCTCACAAACCCACCTAATAAAAAGAGGCTCCCTTGGGAGCCTCTTTTTAGCGTATGATAAAAATCATCGATATAGTCATGTTTGAGTAATCAAGCACTCTTTATGACCAAATAGTGTAAAACACCCTGAATATGTCAAATGTTCATTCCCGGTAAATCTATTCAGATACACTCTCATTTGAACTAGGTAGTAACCGGTATCAAAATGCTCGTTGCAAACTTCACAGTCGCCAAACTTACATGTACCACTGCCAAGCTGTGTTAGCCTATACACATGTCGTAGATCACTTGTATCAGTCATCACTCAATTACCTTGTAGTTTAATCTATCCTAGAACTGTAAAGCCTTTAAGTTTTGCAAACTTGTTTGACACACTAAATCCTTTGACGACATCTAAAGGTAATCTCTGTCTTTTTATTATCCACCATGCTTTTCTTATGTGTAGCAATGCGAGTCTACGTTTTTTATTTATCGTCTCTTCTTGCTTTGTTGGTCCGCAATTTCGTAGGTAACTAAGAAGCAAACAATACAGACCATCTAAGCATTCGACCTGAAACCAGATGTCACTGCCAAAACTTGGAATGTCCTCCAGTTCGAAACAAACCTGTTGCTTTCCATCAATTTCTCTAAATTTCATATTGCCCCCAAGCAATTGCTAACAACTATTATATATTATAGCAAGTGGCCGAGTTAAATACCACATTTATACACATGTAATTTTGGTAGTCTATTGAGAGCTTTGATATTGAAAGAGACTGATATTATGTTTTCTTCTGGCTTAAGGCTCGATAGCGGACCTGAGCCGCTATCATAAGGTTATTTTATTCTTAGATGCTCACCACGCTCATCCGGCTTTAGAGTGAAGAGTATGTAATCAACCTGCTCTATACAGATCTCATAATCATCGTTGATTAGTAGCACCTCCCTATCATCAGTACTGGATGTGTATTGCTGGGTAACCTTCCCTTTTAATACTTTATCTTTATTGAATACCTTTAATCCTACTAATCTCATACATTCTCCTTACTAGCAGTGATTGAATGATGAACGGCCTCCTTATGGAGTTCTAATATCTCCTTGCTTGTAAGGTAGCTATGAATCTCATTTATTTTCTTAATTACTTCAGAATGATCGTTGAAAAGTTGTTTGCGCTTATCCCATACGACTTCGTGGTGTGCTAGCTGTCCTGGTAGTGTCTTGTCATGAATGCCATAGACATATGTCCCTTCTCTGATTTTCTTTTTGACCAGCATCTTAGACATTAAAAAAATGATGAGTAGGTCCGTTTCTATGATCTGAGTAGTGAGGATAATACCGAAGAATAGACAGTCCTCCCGGTCTACGTCATCGATGTGAATCCCATTGTAACCATTCGAAAAGTAATACACTGGACTGCCTGGTTCCAGATTGTATGAAAAATAGAGATATGCATTTTCATTCTTCTGGAACAGCTCTTTCCTTCTCGCAATCTGAGTACCATATTGATCCATGTAATTATAGTTACAGATGTGCATTTCAGGGCACAACGATATGGTCTTTCCGCAGGTAGTTATGTACTTCTTTCTCTTGCTTATAGATAAGCTGCTTATTGTTTTGGTCATATTGCCCCCAAGCAATTGTTTTTCAAATGTATTGTTACATTAGCAATTAAAGAAATTATACTAAAACATGCCATAAGATACCACATTCACACACCTAATATGGTTAAATATACTTAACTATATTGATTGACTTTACCTCGGACAAAGGCGACACAATGGGGCTCGACAGAGGGTCAGCTTTTTAGGCGAAGCCGTTAAGAAAAGCGATACAAATGCTTTTAGCTCGCCGAAGGCGATTCTAATGGCCACCAGCATTCTGCTAGGACGGTGACAACGGGGGTTTGTTGGCAATGTCCTGGCGCTGGTGGACAACAGCCTTGAGCGGCAATACTTGGCGAGGCACGAGACCTAGCATTGCAAGGGTAAGTCCGGCGGGTGGGCCTCGGTGGCGACTAGGGGGAACCCCTGTTAGTGGAGAGCAGGTAAGCCGCAATGTTTACTCATTGCGGCTTACCTGGGGTCAAGTACCCATTAATTAGTAAACACTTAGGTTTATTACTTCCGTACCGCTTTCAGCCAATGTGGCAATTTCTGGCTCAATATCTACCAGTTGGTCATATACTGAAAGCTCCTTGGCAGCGGCTATGTCTAGATAATATTCAGTTTTATCGGGGGTAGTAGCAATTGCATTCGTCTCTGGCAACGATTCAGCTTGAAAAGCTGCTATTGGTAAGTACTTAAACATGTCTTTCCTCCTAACATTTACAAATGATCTTGCTTGTCAGATGACACTCATTGCTCTTTCGTAGAACAGACAGAAGTTCGCTCTGTCTGTTTGAATTCTCTCTTTAACCTTATCTTGCGTTGATTCTCTTAGCGCATCTAACACCTTTACTAATATGGAAGCAGTGAATGCGTCTATCAGTAGTGGTTGAAGACCTAGTTCTTTAGATTCATCAGTAAAAGAAATTGTTGTGAGTGATTTATTGATTAATTCATTTGGCCAAACAAAGAGCATTGCTTGGCCTTGAGCGACTTTTTTAAGATTATCGTAATTGCAGAACTCTGTTTTCATATTGCCCCCAAGCAATTGTTTTCAAATAGATAGTTACATAAGCAACTAAGGAAATTATACTAAAACACGCCCTAAAATACCACATTTACACATTTTACATAGTAAAATATACTGAACTATATTGATTGACTTTGGACCGGACAAAGGCAACACAATAGGGCTCGATAGAGGGTCAGCTTTTTAGGCGAAGCCGTTAAGAAAAGCGATACAAATGCTTCTAGCTCGCCGAAGGCGAATCATATGGCCACCAGCATTCTGCTAGGACGGTGACAACGGGGGTTTGTTGGCAACGACCTAGCGCTGGAGGTCAACAGCCTTGAGCGGCAGCACTTAGTGAGGAACGAACCTTAGCGCTGCAGGGGTAAGTCCGGCGGGTGGGCCTCGGTGGCGACTAGGGGTATCCCCTATTAGTGGAGAGAAATTTTTATGTTTCGATTGTAGTTGATTGGTTTTATGTACACCAGAGAAAAAAAAGCCCCGACAATATTGCCGGGGCTGGTCGCTTGGGGAGCGGTTATTCTGGTGCTGGTTCTCTATATACCAGCAATCTTCCACTAATTGACTTTTGATTGCTCTTTCCCTTATGGGGGACACAGATAGAGTACAAGGAAAAATGTTTAGCCTTCACCACTTCTGTTAGGCATTGGCTTTTAAACCTACGCTCGAGAATGTTCAGGCTGTCTTCTAAAGTATGCGAAAGAGGTTCAGGCTTTCTCTCTACTGCTGACCCACCTAAATTGTAATAATATAATTTCCACATAAAAAACAACCCAAAACCAATACCAAGTCTAATGTACATTCAAGCTAATGTTTGCTTCAAGTTCGAGTGTGAAAATCGTATCTTCATAGCTATAAACCACAGTGTTATTACTAACGATTGGTTCTGACATTAAGAACAACTCTGACATATCGAGAAATGACTGCTTATCTATCTGTTCCTGTGGAAAGCTACCCACCTGTACTGTGATAACCTTAGTAAATCCAATCCATTTCTTTACATCTTCATGTTGCTTTTTCTTATTGGCAATCATAGATTTGATGTAGCTACTTCCTTGCCCTTCCTTCTCTTTTCCACTTTCGACGCTGACGACTTCGGAATGATTAAGCTTGATAGGCTCCTTGTTAGAGTTGTCTTGCTGACCATTACTAGATGGCTCGTTAAGGCATGAGTAATCAGCCAACATACCAATGCATTTGAAGAAGCCATTTACATCCGAACGGTCAGTAAAATGAAAACCTGGGATAGCGCCATCAGATTTAAACTTTGAGTAATACCCATTGTTCTCCTTAGCCACTGAAAGCAACGACTTAAAAACATCAGGGCTTTGTTTTTCTTCGAAGTTCACCACGAAAACTAAATGGCCTTTTTTTGTGTGATGCATCACCTCAATTGGCTTGGCCTTCCCAACAATAGAGTTCTTAAGGTCTACTTCGGATTGATTACTACTGTTTTCTGTTTTCTTGCCAGTAACCTTCTTTTCTGGAATAGCTATTTCTCCATAAGGAACACTTGATTTTTTATCGTTCGTGTTGAGCACTATCTTTCTAATTTCTATACCGCAACGAATGTAATCTTTATTTGTCAGATAAAAGCCTCGTCCCATAGAATACTTTTCTCTGTGCTCTGTACTAAGCTCTTTGTCGGATAGGGCTGCGGTGTCTTGGTGGTTTAGCGCTGCTTTACGCATCTCAGAAAATAGATCTCGGGTGTGCTTTGACCATGCCAGGATGATGGTTCTATTAGTTTGTGTTTCATAATAATCAGTATAAGGGTCTGATCTATCACTCATAGAGGTAAATTTGGCAACGATAACCGCCTGGGCATCTTCAGGGATAGATAAGTTGTCCTGGAAAGCCTCTACCGCTTTCCGATGTTCCATTATGCGCTTTTGCCTTTCTTCGTATGCTTTCTTTTCTTCCTCTTCCTTGCGCTTAGCTTCTTCGGCAATAATAGAGGAATAAAGTGCCTTGTTCTTGCTGTTGTCGATATCTTCTAAATCGACCTTAGTTAGAAAACCAAACTCAAGCAGCTCTTCTCGTGTCAATCGCTCCTTGAATTCTTCTACATACGATTTCAACTTCCCTAGGCGCTCTTTTATACTTTTGTCGCAACCACGACCCAGGCTTAGGTCAATATTGAAAATCGTGCCAGAATCGAAAGTTACCTTAACATCTGTCTTTTCATACCCTAGTTCGCATTTTGCAGCTACTTCATGAGCAAGTTGTTCAAAATCTTCGATAGAGTAATCTTTCTCTTCAAGCATTTTTGATTCAGAAAATAATACAGTAACTGAAATTGGTTTAATCATCGTTGCCCCCAAGCATCGGAAAAATAGATTAAGAATAAGTTGTTCTCTTAACTTAAAAACATTATAACTCACACCCCCAATAAATACCATATTAACACACTATAAATAGTAAAATATACTTAACTTTATTTATTGACTTTGGCCCGAACAAGGGCGTCACAATAGGGCTCGATAGAGGGTCAGCTTTTTAGGCGAAGCCGTTAAGAAAAGCGATACAAATGCTTTTTGCTCGCCGAAGGCGATTCATATGGCCACCAGCATTCTGCTAGGACGGTGACAACGGGGTTTTGTTGGCATCGTACTAGCGCTGGTGGACAACAGCCTTGAGCGGCAGCACTTGGTGAGGAACGAGCCTTAGGGATGCAGGGGTAAGTCCGGCGGGTGGGCCTCGGTGGCGACTAGGGGGAACCCCTATTAGTGGAGAGAAAATTCATCTCAATATCTTGTTCACAGGACAAAAAAAAACTCAGTGCTTAACACTGAGTTTTTTTGAGGGGTTTTGAAGTATCTCTACTACTTTTGGTTCAGATGATGAACCGTTGGTATTGAGGTATATTTCACGTTCTCATCGATTTGACCCACCGCGCTGACCGAGGGAGAAAGTGCTGCTATTAATAAGAAAGCGATAATATTGTTACTCATAAGATTAGCTCCTAGTTGCCGAACGAAATAAAACTTTATACTGGTAATCCTCAAGAAACTTTAGCTCGAGGTCGAAGGCTTAAAATTCTCGTGTAAATAGCATATTTCTGTTTTGCCAAATCTTTAGTAGTAACATGTGAGCTCTTACCTAACTTAGGTTCTGTTTGACTGTCAGTGCCTAGCATTTCTTTTAACACTTCAAGCTCAGCCTCGAGGGTGTCATTTGATGAAATGTATCCAATATAGTTGAATACATCCTGGGAAGAGAAACTTAAGCCATCAGCTTTCTGGTGCTCATGCCGGGAGATATAGCAGCGCTTACCGTTAATGATATCGATATGATAAGCCTCTACAATGCGGTCACCGTATCCATCATCCCAGCCATTATCTTTGTTACGGCCATATAGCCGTGAATGTCTGTAATGAAACTTGAGAAATTGCTTCATTTCTTCAAAAGAAATGAGAATATTATTGTGTCTCATATTGCCCCCAAGCAATTGAATTTATTAACAAGCCATGTAAAGAGTATAACAAAACACGAATTAAAATACCACATTATAACATCTATGTTGTGGTATTTTTTCTATTACTCTGTTCGTCTTTAGTGAATTCCTGGGGTGACATGGCCCTTAAAAAATCTAAGGCCATGGCATTCTCAATTAACCACTAAATTTCTGTGCTGCCTATCCATTGCTCGCCTAGATAGACATCTGCATAATCGTATTCAAACTTAGAGCAGCACTCCTCTAAATCTTCGTAGGTCCAACCATCAGCTGGAGCTGGTACCAACTCCTTCAAGATAAAATTTTCCCCATAGCAATATAGATTAGATGCCTCTAGTCCAGTAATTAAACAGCTCTCGCCTTCTTTAGGTCTTGCTATACATTTAACACTCATTAGATTTACCTTTTGAAATCACTATTTTTACAGTCTTCACTTGTGTACCAGATTCGGAGAAAGTCCCTTCTTTACAACTAGTGACCGATGCGCCCAGCTCCTTCAGCCATTCTTGGAATTCTCTTTGAATTCTACGGGTCCCGTTAACCGCTCCATCACTTGCTATGGTAACTAAGCGGCCACCGATGTCTAAGTGATTGAACATCTTTCTTATATGCTTAATGTCCTGGTGCTTATTGAATGGGGGGTTAGCCAAAATACGGTCGAACTTATTACCCTCAGGGTACTCCATAAAGTCCATACAGTGAGTTGCGTATCTATGATGCTTAAGCATGTCGAAGTTCTGAGGGTTCAGCTCGATAGCAACACCATTATCACTAATTCGAGCCATACGATTTGCACACCTACCATCGCCGCAACTAGGTTCCATCCATCTATGTTCAGGCCTGAGATCTAAGTCAATCATCATTTCATCTGCTAGAGTGTCCGGAGAGAAAAACATTTGGTATTTTTTCTTATCATTGAGCTCTTCTCCTTCGATAAGTTTCTTTTGTATATCAACTACGTTTCTATACTCGAAATGAAATGCACCTTTTTTGTATTTGCCTCCAGCCTTAAGTAATAAGTTCTTTATCGCTTTGTAGTGCTTCAGCTGCTTTTGAGGTAATACTAGTGTGTTGTCTATTGGTAGAAGCAATGACAGTTCATGTTCAATGGAGTGATCATCAGATTGCTCTTTCTCATTAAGTTTGTTGAAAAAGAAATGGTCATGTGCATGCTTGATTACAGTCAAAGTATCCTCACTGATGAAGTGAATGTCTGGGTGGAAACCAAGAGCGTTCAAAAAATTGGCTTTATCAATGATCTTATTGCCTGTTACCTGGCGAGTATCGCACTCATTTCTCTCCAGCCATTGGTAATAGAAAGTGTCTTCTAAGGGTGCCGACATTTTCATATTGTTGATAATGAACAGACTCTTTAAGCAATTGGGCTTTGTATCGCTGTGAACAACTATTGCTCTTGAGGGACGACTAGCACCAAATTTTTTTTTGTATTCCGCTTTACTAGGGGTGTCTAGAAGTACGGAAGAGCCGCAGTCATAAAGCACCTCAACATTTCCTAATGATTGTGAAAGAATGAATGACAGACCATCTTCGTCTATAAATGTTGTAATTTCCATAATGCCCCCAAGCAATATATCTAATTGATTAACTGGTAATAATTATATCTAACCCCATAGACAAATACCATATTTAAACACTAAATAAAGTAAAATATAATTAACTAATCACATTGACTTTGCCCCGGACAAAGGCGTCACAATAGGGCTCGATAGAGGGTCAGCTTTTTAGGCGAAGCCGTTAAGAAAAGCGATACAAATGCTTTTTGCTTGCCGAAGGCGATTCATATGGCCACCAGCATTCTGCTAGGACGGTGACAACGGGGGTTGGTTGGAATCGTACTAGCGCTGGTGGACAACAGCCTTGAGCGGCAGAACTTGGTGAGGGACGAGCCCTAGTGATGCTGGGGTAAGTCCGGCGGGTGGGCCTCGGTGGCGACTAGGGGAACCCCCTATTAGTGGAGAGCAATTTTAAGTTTCTATTTTAGTTCTATGATTTCATTAACACGAGAGACAAAAAAAACCCCGACAATATTGCCGGGGCTGGTCGCTTGGGGAGCGTTAATCCCTGGTAGGTTCTGAGTCTAATGCTTTAACATAAACAGCATCAGCAACACCGTTTTCACACATTGAAGTAGCTGAAAAATTGTCTTTTGTGGTTTGACTGTAAAGTTCACTGTATTGCGAGTTACTGAGCCAGATCAGGCTGTTATCATCGTCCAAACCTAAAAATCCTTTGGTTGGTGAGTAGATACGATAAAAAGAGCTCAGCTCATAGGTTTTAAATACCCTGCTATCTGGTAATGAGAACCAATAGCAGTCCCAATCTAAGTGAATATAGGCTTGCCTCTCTTGACACGGTTGTGAGAAACCTATCACTTTGAAGCCTTGCAGAACTAAGCCATAACCATTAACGACAATGACCTCCTCTCCAGAAGTAAACCTTGATTCGCACAATGGTATTGAAGTTAAGCTATTTTCAATATATTTCAGCATGGATATTCCTCTCTTACTCCTTGAGATTAAGCTATTAAGCCAGTAAACAAATCTTGCTCTAGCTCTTTGGATGAGAACTGAAATCCTTGACTGATATTGAATTCCCGGTCAGCTACCAAATCGACAAAAAAGTCATGAACATTTTCATTTTTACAACACTCTTTAATGTTCTGGGCTGCAATATAGGCTGCATGCTTAGGATTGATAGCACTGACAACGAAAGCTTTGCTCTCTGAAGAGCCAAATCGAACTGAAGTTAAAAACTCCGTATATTGGTCAAACTCATTGCCCCGCAAAACAACTTTAATTTCACTACCCTTTGAAGTCTCAAGTTTTACATAAGAGAATCCATCTTCCAGCACTTCAAGTAGTGCTCCCTTGCAACCTTTAAATGCACCTTCAGTTACGATAATTTTCATAAAGCCCCCAAGCCCTGAATATCAATCAACGATTAAAGCATTTCTGCCCCAATCCATAATAGCCATTATACCAAATAGACTATTAAATACCACATAACAACACTAAATTTAGTTAAATATATTTAACTTTATTTATTGACTTTTGGCCGGACAAAGGCGACACAATAGGGCTCGATAGAGGGTCAGCTTTTTAGGCGAAGCCGTTAGGAAAAGCGATACAAATGCTTTTTGCTCGCCGAAGGCGATTCATATGGCCACCAGCATTCTGCTAGGACGGTGACAACGGGGGTTTGTTGGCATCGTACTAGCGCTGGTGGACAACAGCCTTGAGCGGCAGCACTTGGTGAGGAACGAGCCTTAGGGATGCAGGGGTAAGTCCGGCGGGTGGGCCTCGGTGGCGACTAGGGGGAACCCCTATTAGTGGAGAGCAATTTAGCCACCGAGACGATGGCTAAATTCTATAGGTTAGGACCACTCAAAGATCGGCAATGATCGCTCTTCTCCTGCATCTGAATCTAACTCTACACACTTAAAACCCAATTGGGCTGCTTTCGAAAGAATAAAATTTAGCTCGTCAGAATATTCTTTACGGATATTTAAATCGTGTTGTGTATGCAATTTAATGAAATAGCCCGTATTTCGTTTTGCTACTAATGAAAATTCTTCCTTAGAGATTTCATCAAGGGCAACTACATCTCCTTCCTTTATATGGCCAGTGCTAAGCTCAACTGTTGTATATTGGTTGTTGATATCAAACATTAGCCTTCCCCTTGGTCTAAATTGATGTTCGAGTGTGAACAAATGACCATCCTAAATGCGCCCTTTGTTTTGAGCTCTATTACGTGGGAAAAGACTTCTTTCGCCTCAAAAAACAACTCATCTTTAAAATATCCTTTTTGATACGTACCTCGGAGTGTACGAAACCCATCAAACTCCGGTACTCCCTTAATTCCTCGGTCCGTATTAGAGCGAGCTGAAACAACGACTATGCCGCCCTCTTGACTACAGAGCTTAGCTAGGTTTTTCCAGACCTGTTTTCTGGGTAAAGGGGGCAATACATTGGTGCAATATCCACAATATACAAATGAGTAATGCGCTTTAAGAATGTCTAGATCAGGACAAAATGTGTAATCGTACTCTGCACACATACCTGATAAATCGTATATAGCTTGAGTGTCCTTACTTTCTTGTTCACGCCCTTTCGCATAGTTCAAAGCTGGGGCTGACACTAAATGAGGGAACTGTGAGAGAAACTGTTTTAATGGGGCACTAACAGATTTACGTGCGATTGAAGTTTTTGAGGAGACCTCGAACTCCTTCTTGATCTCTTCAGGTGTTTGATAAAAGGATTCTGATTCAAATTGTTCTGAAACGGGTACTAACTTTAATGCTAAATTTTCCATACTGCCCCCAAGCAATGTATATCATTGATTAACTGTTAATAATTATATCTAACCTCACACATAAATACCATATTAATACACATATGATTGTTAAATATAATTAACTATATTTGTTGACTTTGGCCCGGACAAAGGGGCCACAATGGGGCTCGACAGAGGGAAAGCTTTTTAGGCGAAGTCGTTAAGAAAAGCGATACAAATGCTTTTAGCTCGCCGAAGGCGAATCATATGGCCACCAGAATTCTGCTAGGACGGTGACAACGGGGGTTGGTTGGCAATGTCCTAGCGCTGGTGGACAACAGCCTTGAGCGGCAATACTTGGCGAGGCACGAGGCCTAGCATTGCAAGGGGTAAGTCCGGCGGGTGGGCCTCGGTGGCGACTAGGGGGGACCCCTGTTAGTGGAGAGCGCTTGACTGGCCATAATGACCAGTCAAATTTTTCTACAGTATATATAAATCGTAGTAGCTAGCTTCTTCAGCTGTAAGCTTATACCCAGGCTCTACAGAGTGGGTAGATACGCGATCTTTACTACATTTAATGGCTTTAAGTGTGTTATTGATCTCACTGCAAGCATCAACAACAAACAGATCTGGGATAAAGCCATTCTTAAAAAAGCTTGATTGTTTATTGCGGATCATCTTTAGGAAGACTGTTTCAATTTTAGGTGGTAGCCCGTAAACAAGTGCATGCCTTACAGTCATTAAATTTATGAACTCATGAAGTATTTCGTGGAATGTAAATCGACCTACTTGGTGTTCTGAGGATTCTGTAAAAGCGGTACACTTGTAAATCAGATTGGTAAGGAGATTACATGTAATGTAATCAACCTCTAAAAGTTGGCCTTTGCATTCAGATTTTTTGATTCCTAAATCTTGTACTTGATTGACCCACTCCAGGTAAGGGAGCACCGTATTTAAATCATCCAGTAAGTACCCAAGTTTGGTTTCGAATTCACGTACCTGTTTGTACCAGCATGCTAGCACCTTGTCGGAATTTCCGTATTTGCTCTGAATAGGTTGGGTTCGGATGCTTCTAAGACGTTTGCCTTGAATAGCATTTACGCACTTGAATGCTAGTGTAAGTGCTTTTTTTACTTGTGCCTTCTTTTCTTCGTTGATCTTTATGATTCTGTCCATACTGCCCCCAAGCAACTTTTTATAAAAAAGAGGGCCATTGAGCCCTCTATACACGTTAGATTTACCGATTACTATTCTTGACGGAACGGATCAATTACAAAGCCAAGCGCGTCTAGGGGTTGGCTATTGTATGCAGTAAGTGCTTCGCGACCTAAATCCAGTTCGTATCCAGAGCCAACAAAGTCATCACCTACAAAGCCACAAATAACATTGTTTGAGATACCTTCGATACCTTCCCAAGCTCTCCCGGTCCAATATTGCGATTCGACAATCCAAACACCTTCACGATGAACGCGCACTCTAAAAGCACTTTCACTTCGCTTAAGTTCTTCTTTACTTATATCGATGTTCACATCAGGATTAAATAGGTCACCAGATAGAGCTTTTAAATCTACATACTGGTCTTCTTGTTTAATGAATCGGATTTTCCCTAATCGAACAGCTAGGGCTACTTTGTCTATTTCGCCGTTTCTCTCCGTGGATGTTTCAGTCTTTTCGGGTGTCAGCTGATTAAGTAATGAAATGACTACTTTCTTATCGAATGATGAAATCTTCATATTGCCCCCAAGCAATTGTTTTAAAATAGATAGTTACATAAGCAACTAAGGAAATTATACTAAAATACGCCCTAAAATACCACATTTAAACATTAAATATAGTTAAGTATATTTAACTATATTGGTTGACTTTACCCCGGACAAAGGCGATACAATGGGGCTCGACAGAGGGACAGCTTTTTAGGCGAAGCCGTTAAGAAAAGCGATACAAATGCTTTTAGCTCGCCGAAGGCGATTCATGTGGCCACCAGCTTTCTGCTAGGACGGTGACAACGGGGTTTTGTTGGCATCGTACTAGCGCTGGTGGACAACAGCCTTGAGCGGCAGAACTTGGTGAGGGACGAGCCCTAGTGATGCTGGGGTAAGTCCGGCGGGTGGGCCTCGGTGGCGACTAGGGGTATCCCCTATTAGTGGAGAGAAATTTTCTTGCAAGGTCTCTATTTCTTTTATTGAATTTATACGGACAAAAAAAAGCCCCTGCTTTGTAAGCAAGGGCTTTTCGCTTGGGGAGCGTTTAATCAAATGTTTGAGGATCTAGCTGTTCAAGAAATGGTACTACGTCTCTCTTAAATACCGCCTCAGCATTCACAGTATGAGCGCGAACCCATGCATTATTTCGGGTTGGTGAGAATTTGAAGCTAAACTTTCTTAGTCTTTGGGTAACCTCTTTCGGTGGCCTACCACCTAACCAAATACCAATGCGCCCATCAATAACCCCGTGCTTAATTCCATTTTCTAATTCACCTTCTAATGAGTTTGAATTTCGACTTTCTTCGACTCGCTCTGCTTCGACTAAACGTTGTTTTAATCGTCGGATATTAGCATTTGAGTTTGCTAAGCTAAATCGTCCCCAAGTGTTTACTATTGGATTTGGCTCCAAAAACGTTTTAAGGAGGTTTTGAGGTATACCACGTTCAAGCATCTTGTTTTCAAGTACAGCAGCACTATTATCTGTAAGCTCTCCATTTTCAGACGCTTTATATGCAGCTGGCACTAAACGATTAGCTATTTTCATGTAGCCATGCATTGTTTCCGCTTCACTAATTTTAATTCTTAATTGCTCAACCGGGTTATCTGATGACATTTTGACAACTGAACCATCCCCATCGGGGAACAGTTTCTTTGCAATGGCTTTTAAGGCTCTCTGAGGATAATCTGCATATTGATTAAGCTTATCCCTACTATTCTTATTGGCCTTTTCTGCTTTCGCCACAGGGAATCTCGCTGGCCCTGTTACATGCCATGAGATACATTTGGACTCTGCACTTATGTACTCATCGAAGTAGCGTTTTAACTTTCTTTGAAATTCTTCAAACTCAATTTCAACAATTTCTTCCACTGAACAATTAAACGCCTTCGATGGTGCGCTTTCCGAAGTGGACTTGATCAGCTCATGAAGTGAAATTTTGAATGTCCGTAATGCGTTGCAGTAGTCAACTACTGCTTGAGCGGCGTGACGCTCAGGAAATTGAGATTGGCCATTAAAAGCTCGCTCAATTGATGAAGGATCAAGCTGGCTCTTATATTCAAGCAGATCCTTGTCTTCTCCAATGTATTCCTCGATTTTTTTATTAACTAAATTTTGCATCTGTAGCCCCCAAGCTATCTATGTTTAACAAATGATTTAACGTATTTATTTGATGTGTTAATTATACTAACAACCCCCAATAAATACCATATTAACACACAAATAAATGTTAAATATAATTAACTATTTAGATTGACTCTGGCCTGGACAAAGGGGCCACAATGGGGCTCGACAGAGGGAAAGCTTTTTAGGCGAAGCCGTTAAGAAAAGCGATACAAATGCTTTTAGCTCGCCGAAGGCGAATCATATTGCCACCAGCATTCTGCTAGGACGGTGACAACGGGGGTTTGTTGGCATCGTACTAGCGCTGGTGGACAACAGCCATGAGCGGCAATACTTGGCGAGGAACGAGACTTAGTAATGCAAGGGGTAAGTCCGGCGGGTGGGCCTCGGTGGCGACTAGGGGGAACCCCTGTTAGTGGAGAGAAATTCATAACCTGCAATAAAAAAGAGCTCTATTGCAGGTCGATATTCTATTTAGATTCTATGCCGCCATTCGCTCGTATTGTGTGTTTAACACATTGTTAAGCCACTTACCAACCCATTCACCAACCCAACAAAAGGCCGAGTAAATCACCGACTGGCCCAAACATTCGTGGGCTAGTCCTACGGTCAGATCGCGAACGAACGATTCTGGTATTTGCTTGCACTTGGCATGTTCAACAGTTGTAAATAACCTAGCTAATTTACCATTGCTATGGATTAGAAATGGATCGGTAGATCGACACTTTTGGTATGATTTGGTTATGCACCCTACCTTTGTAGCAGTAGGCTTAAGCCACTGGAGTCGAAAGCCTTTCTTTTGAGCAATGTCTCTCTTTTCCTTTTCCACTAAATATGTATAGGGCTTATAGCTTTCATGAGTTTCAGGTATATCATCGAGTACATCAGCTAAGCAGCTATATTTATAAGTTGTCCTTACCTTTTGGGGCATAAAGTCCTTTAAACCCTCTTTGAAGGAGCTGCAGTATCCAATACCACAAAGCCTCTTTCTATCTTCAAGTGCACCAAACTGAGAACCTGCTAATGTCATATTTATAAAGTTGTACCCAAACACTTTACTAAACGTATCTACGATAACAGCGTATGAGTTTGATTTAGTAAATGAAGTAACATTCTCAAAAACAGAAATAATTGGATTCGTTATCGACTGCCAATGCAAGAAATCGATAAAACACCCGCCTGTATTTTTGTGTGCTTCTGCAAATTTATTTCCGTTCTTAGATCTGCCGCTTATGGAACTCCCTTCGCAAGGCAGCGATCCTGAATTGACTTCCGTTCTAACGCCACCTCTGGACAAATCAACACTCTCCAATCGCATATTTAATCCGTATTGCTCTTCCGGTGCCTCCACAGCCCACACAGGATTATTTTGCAGACATGCATTGAAGTACCTTTCACTCGATTCGACAATTACCTTTACGAAAGTAGAAAGCTTACTCCGCTTAAGTCCATCGGAAATACTTGAGCACAATACCCCTATACCATTAAATATATCTGAAGTGGATAAAGGTATATTCGCTTTGTACTTTGACATAGCTCTCTGAACACGCTCTTTTTGTTTGAGATTCCTCCAAGTCTTTATCACTCTATCGAGACTTAACTTCTTGATAGGTGAAGCCGGAGTTAGTTCAACAGAAGCAGAACCAAGCTCAGCCCCTGTGATATTTTTAGATAAGTAACCATTCAATTCATCATTTTTTACGTAACCCATATTTTTCATAGTATGTGAAAATGCGGCTTCAAGAGGATCTGTCCACTGTGTATCTATAAAAATTGCAGATGGTTGAAGTGTTTTGATGAAGGCAGTCATTAAGTAAAAGTAACAATTAGCCTCTGGCGCACCTTGTAAGCTAATCACTTCAGCCTTGATGCTACTCTTCTTTAGATCAAACAGCTCTATTGGCGAGTTGTATTCCAACTCGTTAGAAAGGAGTACTAAATTAGAATTAAAGCTGAATACGGCATGGTTTAAAGGCTTAAGATTTCTCGTCATATCCTTAAACCTCAGCTCTCTGTCACGAATCTCTTGGACTGAATGCAATTCGACAATTCGGATTTCACCATCTTTGATGTAGGCTTTTACATGGTCTCCGAAAATATCTAAATCAGCGTGCTTTAAGTCAATGACAGGTCGCTCTTTACCGTTTCGTCTTGAGTTGGTCACTTGTCGAGAGCCGAAACGATCAATAACTATTTTAATTTCTTTCTTTGTACGGTCAGACTTAAGCTGAAACTTAGCCCCTCCTTTAAAACCCGCCATTAGTAAATACTGCCCTTCGAAGAATACTCTTAGTTTATTTCTATGGAGAGAAACTTTCTTCTCTAATACCTTTATCATACTGCCCCCAAGCAATTGATCTCACTTGCCTTAACTATGTCATAATTATATAAAAAACAACAAATAGATACCACATTTAAACACTAACCTTTGTGAAATATAATTAACTTATTATCTGGACTTTGGGCCGGACAAAGGCGACACAATAGGGCTCGATAGAGGGTCAGCTTTTTAGGCGAAGCCGTTAAGAAAAGCGTTACAAATGCTTTTTAGCTCGCCGAAGGCGGATCATATGGCCACCAGCATTCTGCTAGGACGGTGACAATGGGGTTTTGTTGGCATCGTACTAGCGCTGGTGGACAACAGCCCATGAGCGGCAATACTTGGCGAGGAACGAGACTTAGTAATGCAGGGGTAAGTCCGGCGGGTGGGCCTCGGTGGCGACTAGGGGGAACCCTGTTAGTGGAGAGCTTTCAAACCCATTAACTCCATTTGTTTGTGAGGAATAAAGTTTCGTTACTAAGCAATAAGTTTGATACTGAGTATTAAAGTTTTATACTTAATGGCAGCCATCAGAGTACGCCGCCATTTCTAAAACGTTTATGTCCAACTTAGAACTAGCTGGTGAAGCCAGTTCATGGAAGATAGAATGAGCGGGCGTTTAAATGATGGCTAGCCAGCTTTTTTAAGCTGGGTGTACTAAGATGTGGGCTTGATGTTTCTCGGTGTTCCACTCTTTCATTTCAGCAAGAAATAGGCCGTGAGCATTAATCGATTCAATTAATTCAGGTGCACGCTCTAGTTGGATAAGCATCGATAACGGGGTGAGTTGATTGTGTTCTTGGTCAAAACCGTGTTCGACTTGTTCCTCTAGCATATAAAGAATCCCAGGCTCCGCTTCACTACCCTCCTCAAACAGTCTTGATTCGATACCCTCTACGTCATAAAGGTGTACGAGTAGGTTATAAAGCTTTTCAGCACCGATGAGTTTTGTATGCTTCGATTGTGAATTAAGTTGATGCAGTTTCATTTCTAGGTTCCCACCTTTTTTTCTTGCTAAGCTGATCATCAGTTTGATGTCTTTTTTGATATTCGATAACGACTTATCGTTGAGCTTTGGCTTAAGGTACTTTATCAGTATGTCATTGCGTGATTTTACTGGAACAAAACGGGAAGATGCGGAAACCTGACACAGCAAATGAAGCAGGGCGTGGGTAATGACGTTGTGAAGGTTGTGGTAGTAGTCAAAGTCTCGTTTGATTTGCATAGCCAAGGTAGCGTTGTGGGTGGATTATAAGAATATTGGGGCTGGGCGTTTTAAATCAACCTTAATAATGAGTTCGGGAGTAGTTTCCCAGACATAGAGTTGTTCATGGATTGCTAATGTTTGATTTTCCGAAAATGATAATTGTCCAGAAACGTATTTGAATGGGACCGCTCAATCTGTGGATGCTCAAGACAACCAGCATGAAACTTTATTCCTCTCCTACACCAATACATCCCAGACCAATTAATAAACCAGGTCATCATATTGCATGATATGGGGCCTATTTTTTTATCTAAGGTTCACCTTTTACGATGAAGCCTTTCGTTGGCCTTTTTGTGCTTTTGATAGCAACCCATCGAATCTGTGCCGCTAAACATAGCCTTCCTGCGTCGTTCGTAAGCACTACTAGGATTTGAGTTACCTTTCTTCTCTTTTCGTTGTTCACTTGATAGAAACCTGTTAAGTGCTTCATCAAATGAAGATGTATCACTCTTAAATGCCCATCTCACTGCTAACAAAAAACCTGCAACCAATAATGTGCCTAGAAGTACTTTCTCACTCATTTGGTGACTCTTCTGTTGAGCTCTTACTATCTGTTGTCAACGTTCCAATTAACTCATCATCAACTGGACATTCATTGCATCGGTTCAGACACTGTTCTTTAACAGGGACTGACACACTACAAAGTTCATCATTGCTCTGTTCTATAAGTGTTTCAAGACGACTCATTATTTCCTTCCTATAGTTAGGCATTAAGCGATTGTGATTATAGAAAATTCATCCATTTCCTAAATTTACTGAGACAAAAGGTCATGACAGTTTGAGCAAACACCTTGCTGTTTTTCTCTATCCACTTTTAGCCAATAACATGCCTGGGAGTTCTCAAAACATGCATTATTATCACTACACCCGCAGCCAATGCAGACAGCTTCTTTAGGCTCAGGTCGAATATTATAAATAGATAAATCTACCATGCTTTCCCCTTTAATCATTTGTCTTAACGAAAGGGTCGGGACAATCATCTAAATCAACAAAGTGTCTGTCTGCGATTTCTTCTATCTTCGGATACTCTTCTATGAGATCGAAAACCGACCTACCTTTGAGGTCATAGTCGAACTGAATTCCAGCTCTGAACCAATAATCGATCTGTCTATTCAAGCAGTTCTTTGCTGTAGATTTAGTTGGCTTTTTAAGTAGTTCCTCTAAATCTTCAGAGTCAACATAACCACCCGTCATGTCTTCAGCACAGCCAACTTTTTTAAACAAATACTCCCAGTCGGCGTACAATTCTTCGTATGTCATTGGTGAATCTTCTCCTGGTTAAATAGACTTCATGTTCTTGCGTCGTTTAATTGCATCAACCTCACGATTGTAAGCCTCTAAAGGCTCAAGTAAATGAGCATATAGCTTTTCATTTTTGATGTACTCATCATGATTTATTAGTGCCTTAAGTTGTGCTACGGACTCTTTAATTGGCACTCGTACTACCCAAGAGTCTGTTTCAAAAGAGAATTGCCATGCTCTTTTAAAATAATTTTCGAAAGCGTTTAGAGCCTTACTTCTCATAGTCCAAACATTACGCCTTCTTAATGCGTGATCACTCTCTAAATAGTGATTAGCAATATTATCGTTAATGTCTATCTCCCAACTCTCAGGATCTAAAACAGAACTAGTAAAGTGAGCGACCGTCACCCATAGGCACAGCTGTTCTCGTGTAAAAGTATCCGGATTGGAATTAAGCGAATCTAATACCTCAATAGCATATTTTTTCGCTTGTTTATTGATGTTTGCTAACTCTTGAGCCTTACGTTTTTCGATACGGGCTTTCTTCTCTTTAATTTTGGTAAACTTTTCTTTTGCTTTACTCAAAGCCTTTGCTGCGACTTTCATCGCTTCAATTTCTTCGAGTTCAAACAAGTCTCTAGAGAATGGGTCTTCGACTACTTCTTTTAGAAGTCCATTTGATAGCTTTGTTAGAGCTGTTTGCTTTTTGCGGGTACGTTCGGATGTCCAGTGCTTTGTGAAGTCTAAATCTGACAAAATGTTTCCCTCTGAGTGCTGATTTATTAATTAGTGTCAAACGTTAAATCAAGTCGAAGTGTTTCTGATTAACTTCTATACCCATGCCTAGTTTCTATCCAGTACATACAGCTAAAATCTAGCGCTATGACCTTGTAAGTGCGACAGGGAGCAAAGGGAATCCGAGTTAATGTGTTTAGTTAGTGGAAGCATTAATCGGAATCCCCGAAAATCAACTAAAGCACGTTCGAAAATGCAGATGTATATTGAAACTCATAACCCATATCTTCGAGTTTCCATAGTAAGTCTCTATAAAACCCCCTTAGAGTGTCCAGAAGCTCATATAGAGCTGACGATCCTTTATATTTATAGTCCTTGTCCGTATCTACAGCTAAACGATGACAAAGAGTGGATAAACCATCTAAAGAACTCAGAATGTAACCGGTATTAACTAGTTCAAGTGCACTGCTTATAGTTTGTCGAGTAGATTCTGACTGAGAGCTTGCTTTATACATTGTCGCCAGCTCATCAAAGTACTGCTTACCATCCCAATACTTAACAGCTATTTCTTCTAAAGAGATTGGTTTAAATTGGCAAAATACATCAAGCATTGAACACGCCTTTAGAGCTTCAACCTTCTTGAGTGTATCTTCTAAGCCGCATTCCAAGGTTAATGGAGCGAGTAATGAAAGGTACTTTCCATCTTTTGAAAGTGAGACCTCATCCAGACTTAAATCGTCTAGCGCACCAATTATCGCACTTTGGTTTTCTTTTGGAACATCAGATATATCAAGTTGAACGAGGGTATGATCGTCTTGGTTGATAACATGAGCCTTAGATTGGTGAGACTGCACTTTCTCTAAAGTGAAGATATCCTGGGTTATGGGCAGTTGGATTAACAGATGTGTGTCTGATTTTGGTAACTCGCTAACTTTCAAACACCCATAAATGATATCCAATTGTTGTCGAGCGGATATTAATTTAAGTTCAGTAGCATGAAAGAGCAAAATTGAAAACCTGGCAACCGAGAACTTGTCTAAGCACTTATTTCCACTTTCATACCATGATACCAAGAAGTTCGTTATGTTTAGAATGAACTTGGCACGTGATTCTGGTTTTCCTATAGCTGATATAGCTACATCCAATTCCTTCTTAAATGATCCCATCTTAGCCTGGAACTTTAGGCCAGGCTCAATATCAAGTTCATCTACCATTTGAATTGCGCTGTTAATCACCTTATTCATACAGCCATAAGAGACTAGTAAATTTTTAGCGTAGTTTAGTTCTTCTCTACTTACAAAAGATCTTCTTTTCATTTTAGCCCCCAAGCTATTACATATATTTCAACGGGATAGAACCGTTAATTCCCCATTAGTATAACAGTAAATACCATATTATAACAGTTGTTTGTGTATGATTTTTTAACTTTCTTTGTTTATATGACATGATGGTTCTGGAGAGCCTCGGAAGATTAAACCCATTGTGTTCGTGCGTATGATCCTTAAACCAAATGGTTAATTAAATGAATGATCTAAAGATCGTCATTGAAAATTTAGGGCAAATGCAAGCTGAGAGCGCCTCTATGCTTATGATTGGACACAACCCGGTATATGTGTCTAAATAGAGCAAATTAGCTCATATAGCTCTACTGAGTGGCTTTTTGAGTTAACATGCAAAAAAAGAACTATTACTACTTCTTTGTTCTCCAAGATCGTCCCTTTACCCTTCTAACTGATTAATTTCTAGACACTATTTAATAATAATATTTTTATTGATCTTATTAAGATCTTTTTTAAGATCTTATTAGGGTGTTGATAACTTATCTATGTTTTTATAATTCAAGTAGTTAGGAATTCGTTTAAGATCATCTAGGACGAAACACTATTACATTTAGGAAGATTTGAAGATCGCTTAGGACGACTTACCGTGCCATCTAGGACGCTTTCGGTTGTGGATAAGTCTGTATAAGTATGTATAAGGTTGGTTTGCTTACTTACTGGCACATTTAAGCCTACAATGTTACATTTGGTACAATTTCTTATTGTGTGTATCAGTATCATGACCGAGAACAACAGCAAAAACGATCTTACTGTTAGACAAGCGAACGCTTTAACAACGGCAGCTTATAGCCTTACTCGTTATGAGAAGCGGCTTGTATACATGTGCCTCAAGCGGATTAATCAGGAAAACCCTACTCCCGAACATTTAAAAACAATGGAATATGGTCAGTATCCGATCACTATTTCTAACAAAGAGTTCATCGAATACTTCGAGATAGATGATGAGTCGAAGAAAAACCTATCAAGAGACATACAACGCGCAGCACAATCTTTACATGAGAAAAGTGTGGTTATCTATCTTCCTGATGAAGACAGCAAAGATGGTGAAAAAGCTTATGATGCTATCCACTGGACCACTAAACAGAGCTATCGTCCTAAACGAGGACATGTAGTGCTGTATTTGAATGCTGAGTTGATTAGTATCATTAACCAAACCACATCAAACTATACACAGCTGCTGATAGGTGAAGCAGGAAACTTATCTTCCGTTTATACCATGAGGCTTTATGAGGCTATCAATCAGTGGAAGAATTTAAGAAATAACCTAATTCTAGATGTTGATTGGATGCGCTCTAGGTGGCAACTGCCCTCTTCGTATGACAGAACTGCGGTTCTTAAGAAACGTTGGCTTAACCCAGCAATTGAAGAACTTAATAAGTTGCACATTTTCAAAAGTCTTTCCTACGAGGATGTTCGAAAAGGTACCAAGACTGTCGCATTTAAGTTTACCTGGGAGCTTTCTAAAAAGGCCCCAAGTAAACTATCCCTTGCAAGGTCAGCAATCAAAGCTATCAATGCCAACCTTCAACCAAAGCAGAGTGAAATGGTCGCATTGACTGAGCAGATTGGAGAACTATTGCTGAATGGTGAAGATATATCCCCTGCTGTCCTAAGCGCTATTAAGAAGTTTGGTGAAGAGTCAAAAGATGCTAAAGGTACATCAATGAAGAAATCAGATGACGTCATTGATGTAACCGACTATGAAATAGTCACAGATGATGAAGATTAGCTTCAACTAGCACACCAAAGAAGTAAATTTCCATCCAACTAGCACATTCAACAATCAAGTGTGCTAGTTCTGCCTCAAAATACCGTCCTAAGTGTCACCTTTACCAGATATTGCTGGTGGCTAAACCTCTCAATAACTGTGATCCAACTCCCTAATTGTTGTTTTTTATCCGTGATTGAAGTTGTTTTGTGGGTGATGAAGACCCAATTCTTTCTTTATAACCTGCTTTTTTGCTTCCTTTGAATGAAAACCCTGTAAATGAAGGTTAAGCTAATTTTTCAGAACTCCTTCTAACGTATTGAATTATAAGGATAGTATCTATTGCTTCTAGTTGGAGGGGTGACACTTAGGACGAAAGTAAGGGATCAATGAATATGCAATGCGTTTTTTTCTCTATTTTCGTCCTAGGTGTCACTGTTCTATGGCGATGTTTTAATCGGATTTTTTATAAGTATATGTATTTTAATTGTTTTTCTGTGTCAAGAGCGTGAGGGGTGACATTTAGGACGGTTTTAAAATGATACTTTAAGAAGCAACAATGTGTGTCCAGTACTCTATAGAATAAAGCTCAAACTTAATGATTATAACTGACTGAAAATAAAAGATATTTTATTTGTGCCTTAGGCTGATATAAAAAGCTACACACTGGAGTCATACTTTCTCTACGTTCGATATACAGTAAAGAGTGATAGGTGACATCTAGGACGAAAACATTCGTAGGGGTAAAATGGTTTAGCCCAGTTGGGAATTTAAGAAAAGCTAGTTACTATAGATATCATTGAATATATTTAAAGCATTGAAAATAAAGATAAAAATCTCTTCTCTGTGACATCTAGGACGTAAAGCCTACTTGAGTATAAGAAAGTAGAAAAGCATATCAATGAGTTAAATATATGCGGTGGCACTAGATAGAAAACTTTCGTCCTAGATGTCACACTTAGATAGAGGTGTTCTTCTATCTTATTGATTTACTATGGTCCAATAGTGTCTGGGGTGACATTTAGGACGAAAACTAACGCTTTAAGAAAACGTCCTTGATGTACCACTTGTATATTAAGACCTGGTACACCAAGGAAGGTTTGTTTGAGAGGCCCAGAAAAGCTTTTACAAACTCAAGCTATCTAGTAATAGTAGGTCTTCCCGGATGGAGGTCGAGTGCTTGTGGTACCACCATTTACAGTTTTGTATCTGGAACCGGAAGGTTTGTTGTAATGTGCCCACCCTCTATACCTTACTCTCCATGGATCATCTGCACCCATTGTGTAGTATCCCATGTCAGCAAACGCAGCACGAGTTAAGCTTACTCTACAGCTAGGTGTAGCAGTTGATGTCACTGGCCCGGAAATTTCAAATAAACCAGCATTAGCGATTTCATCAGTGAGATTGTATATTTTACTATGATCAGTGATGGCTATTTTTGTGATCCCTTTGGTTTCCAGGTTATATGTTACAAGGAAATCAATGTTCGACGAGTTAGGCCAATATGAACCATAAGATGAGCTAAAGTACCCACTTGCTTTGCTGTCCATTGCGCTTTTAGCTCTTTTTGGAGAAAAACATGCTCCCCTTGCGACATTCACAGAAGCACATCCACAGTTAATAGTAATATCTACTGCCTCATCTTCATCCTCTCCAGGTTTGGGGATCTCAAAGTCCCCTACTGGATCATCTGGGACGGTTGGGAGCTCAACGATTGTTTCGTCAGAGATGTTTCTGGAGCCTAAAGTATCATCCAAGCCAACTGCACTTGTTTGGTTCATGTGTGAAGGAACCTTAATAACTTTATTGTAGCTCCCTGCATTGTGTGGTGCTTTGATTGAAGCAATTACAGAGGGGGCGGAAACCGCTAAAGCAATCCCCACTGTAATGAGATTAATGTTATTCATTGCAATCTACCATTGTCATTTATGGATAAAAAGCAATATAGGCCTTGAGCGAATTACAATCAACTTTAGTTTTCGAACTAAGGAAATTGGTTCACGGTTTCTTTTAAGGGTTGTACTCAACTTTCACCATAATTTGATTTGTTGGTGAAGGCGATACGGTACCGACAGTAGTGCTCTGCAAACTCGAAATCATCTTCATCAAAGATTGTGCTTTCGTTACACCATAACTTTTTATGTTCGTCACGTATCCTTACCGATTCAATGTGAATTTCAAATTTACATTGGACATCATTTAAGTAAGCAGATATGTGCTTTCCTAACAGTGGTTCTATGCTGTATATGTTGTACTCATTAACACCTTCCTTAATTGCTCGAGATAGACCCATTCTCGCCATTGTCATCGCATTAGGGCATCGATGTGCTTTCAGGTCTAAGTCATTACTCTCTGGTGACTTCATACTTCTTCTCCCACTGAGGGTAGTTCTAGTTCTTTACAAATAGCAGTAGCACAGCTTCTCTCTGAGCTGCGGATCATTCTGTATTTAATACTTCCATTTCTTGAAATAGATTTCTGTACTACATTATTCTCTAGCCAAAAGTCATGTGTAATATCTTTCACAGGCAATCGAACTATCCCATCTAGTACTGACCAATCAATGGGGGCTTTATGCATTCGAGACAAATGCTCTTCAAAGATAGATCGAATTACTATCGCAGTCCCTTTCCAAAATATACTTTTCGTGTACATAACATTTGGCCCTGAGTCTGAAAGAAACCTCATAGGTATAAGAGAAAAAAACTTGGTGAGGAATGGAGTTGTTAAGCGAATTATTTCAGCTTCGGTATCGCTTGAACCTTCAAGCAATTTGTTCATTTTTACAGGAGTTGTACCTAATGCGGTACAAATGAAATCGCCTAACTGCTTCAAGTCCATTAACTGGGATTTCTTGGGTTTTCCTGTGGTACTTATAAACCGCTTTAGTGAATGACCATCAACTAATACATTATCGAGTATCTGGTCCCTAATTAATCTGGAAAAGCTTTGCGAGCTGTCAAAGAATAAGTTTTGTGCTGATGTTGGTTTACGAAGGTGTAAGTGGTAGTCAGAAAATACCTGTCTAATCTTTTGAGTGACTGGCTCTAAGGTGTCCGTGTTTGTAACAATGAATTTAACTCCCAGCGTATGGTACTGAGTAGGACTAGCATTCGTAACTCTGTCCTTAAACAAATTCAAACGGTTCTGACCATCACATACAAGACGGTCAGATGAACTTTCTAATGTGGCTGTGACGACTTCTTTGTTACCAATAGATATTTCCTCATGGAGTTTTAATGAAGAAACAAAGACAGTAATGCTAGGGAGTACTGTATCCTCCCTATTGTCGAAATACTTAATCAAACCTTGTGCACGACCTTTCTCAAGGTCTCTCTGTCTTTTTTGATACTCATTTAAACTATCTGAGCTCTCTTCTTCAGTGAAGTTCTCAGCAAATTCTTTGCCTGTTATTACCCCCTCAAATACAGAAATGCCATTCGTGCAAATACCCTCGTTAGCTCTGAAGAGTACTAATTGAAGGTCTTGTTCAGAATAAATTGGTGTGTACATGTCTTGACCCGATGACTAAAAGAATAGAAGTAAAATACCATATAAATACACCTCCTTCAATATATGTGCACAAAAAAGTGCACTAAGTATATTTAAGTCTATAAAGTGTGTTTAAATATGGTATTATATAGTTGTCGGTCTTTAGTAATGGTTCAGCCAATGGTTAATATTTTTGAAACAACAAACCTAATAGAAAACGAATTGGTGGCTTTGCACGAGAGTGTTAGCTTCAAGTTCAATGCGGTTGTAGAAGAGTTTATAACGATTTTGCGATCTAGTGATTCGCTAGTGTTTGTTCCTTGCAGTATGGGTAAAGACTCCAGCACAGTTTTGAATGCTGCTTCTGAAGCTTATCGAGTTTGTATTCAAAATGGTTGGATCGAAAAAACTCGCCCCTTAATTGTTTCAACGGTTGACACTCTTTCGGAATCACTTCCAATGGTTATGTACACCAGGTGGGTTAAATCTAAGTTTATTGACTATGCAAAAGATAACGATATTAACGTTTACTACGATATTGTCACTCCGTCATTTCATGAAGAGTACGCGAACAAATACCTGACTAGTAATAAGCTAATACCAAATGCACAACGTAATAGTGACTGCAGCTCTATTCTCAAAATTGTTCCTAGCGAAAGATATTTAAAAAACCTATTGGACCGCTTTAAATCAGACGAAGAACTACAGCAATACACCCGTTTTGATGTGATTTGCGCTACAGGGCAAAGAAACAACGAGAGTACAAAGCGAAAAGGTAATATGGTTATTCAGGGAACCAGTGATAAGTCTATAAGTGATTTATTGAAAGAGATGAAAGAGTCTGACTTAAATACAGGCTACCCACTGTTTCTATACGCTCCAATACGTGACTGGTCTACCCAAGAGGTTTTCACTTCCTTAGAACTTTCTGGAGCTAAGCCTCTTACTCGTAGTTTAGCTGGGCTCCCTCCCCTTCCCGGCTTCCTTTCTGATTTCGCCCTGCTTTTGGCCATTTATGGGAATGCTTCTTCTGATGTCTGTGAGATTGCAGTAGGACAAAAGAATTCAAATGGTTGCAATGGATCTAGTCGATTTGGATGCACACTATGCACAATGGTTCAACACGATAAAACCCAAAACTCACTAGCTAAACATACTCGATGGAAAGTGTTTTTACAGGAAGAGGTTCTGCGCATTAGAGATTTCATGTTTCAGCTGAGTTGCAATATGGATGCGAGAATGATGCATGCCAAAGCTATCGATTTTGCAGCATATCAACGAGTAGCATTTCAGCCGAACGTTCTAAAAGTAAAGTATTTAGAAAAGTTGGTTAGGTATTTTGCTCAAATTTCAATTGAGTCATCTAAAAAAGCTGAAGAGTTCAAACGACTATATAAAAGTGGGTACGTCGACCAACATGAAGGCGTTATAGACATCAAAAATGATAGAAGCTTGAACGCTAAAGCCAGAAGAGCATTTCTTGATATGTACATTCAAGAGGCCCAGAAACCCTTAATAAACATTTTTTCTGAAAAGCATGCTGCTTATCTTTCGTTTAGATGGAGTCTAGATGGAGTAAATGCCCTTCCCTATAGACCTTTGGTTATCTGGAATGAACTTTTGAGAGGTAATGGCTGGATTCCTTATCCTAAAAGTAATGCAGAGTACGAATCTATTCATGGAAAAATCAGCATTAACTCATCGAAATTACCTGAAGCCGTATTAATGAAAACTCTTAATGTTGACAATGACCCAGTGCGGTTTATTGATAATCATAAGTCCTTTCTTAGCTACTGGGAGCGTCCAATAGATGCGAGCGATTTGAATGAAAGCGATTTTAACTGCACCACGAAGATCCTCCCTAAAACACAGTTACCTGTAAAAGTGAGTATTGCTCATAATTTAAAGCTGGAACCAATCAGCCAGGACACTTCTCGATCTAAACATTGTGATCTCTTAGGAAGGATTTCAGTGATGGTCAATGCTGAGAGAGTTGAACTCTTTGATTTGATTTCAAGTAACTCTGATAAGGTAATCAAGTTGGAGTGTAATGGACGTAAAGCTTCTAGTGCATTTTCAGAGTACTTTAAAACTAGTCTACTTAAGGGTTATGCAAACAAAAAAGCACTAAATTGGTATAACGAAATTGATGAGCAAATTAGTAGCATTGAATTTAGTTCTATCCAAGAAGCTACGAAAGTGATTTATGCATCCTTTAGTTCTATGTTTGGCGGTGGAAAGATAAACACCAAGCTTTCTATACCCTATCTATCGCATGTTACTGATATCCAATACCAGGAAAAGGCTCGAAAAGTTAAACCTTCATTAGATTTCACAAAACGTGTAGCAAAAATTAGATCAGGTAAACTTACTAAGGGAACAACAAGACTCTCTTTCTATAATCTTGAAACAAATCCAAGACTTCACTATGCGCATGCAGATAATCATAGAGTGCTTCACCCTGACATCGATCTCTTGGGCGAAGAAGTTAAAGATGTTTTTACACCAGCACATTATATTGACCCTAATGCCGCTCTAGGCGACAAGTTAAATATTGTAGTTAATGAAAGAACTCTCAGTCAGTGGCACTTAACCCAACCTTACGAAAGAATTAAAGCTGAACATGATCTTGCACTCATTCAGAACATAAGAAGACGTAGATTGTCTCTCTCTAATAGAAAACAATCAGTACGGTCCACGCAATTAGGAGCTGTGGCACGTTCTATGGTAGAGACAGGGGCCGTTAGGATATCGTTAAAGTACTACCCGACATTCCTCGACATAGCCAAGAGAACAGAGTTACTGTCAGAACTTGGTTGTTTCGACTACCAAGACATGAATGCATCAGAACTAAAACAATTGCCTTTTATGGTTTCTATGCAAAAGCATAGGATCGATAAAGCTAAGCTATTACTTCATGTTCGGGAGCGTAGAAACGCAATAAGACACAAAATAAAGCTGCAACTGTCTAGGCCGTTGGAAGGCTGTGAGAGTAGATTAAGGAATCACTGTGATAGATTGAAGAAATACCTGGCTCGATTTGGTGAATCAACTGTCAAGCTAAACAATCCCACACTATTCTTGACCGATAATCAGCCTCAGATTCATCGAACATTAAAGTGCTGGTCTTTATTAAGCTCAGACTCGTTCAAATCGATTGAAGAGTTCTACAAAAGTTCTCTCTCTACTAACCAACTAACAGAACTGAATGCTAAGCCATCTATTAAGAAGGAAATTACACACTTTACAATCGAACAGCTAAACTCAGTTGTTTCAGTACTAGAGCAATCTATTGCGATGAACTGGGCACTTAAAGGAGTGTATTCAAATGCCATTAATAGTATTGATAGTGAAACAGTTTCAAAAATCGCTAAGGTATCTAAAGACCTATCTAACTTGAAATTTGACGATGTTTTTAAGTATAAAAGTTCAGAGGAATATCTTTGTCTAAAAACTGAATTGAGAAATCTGAATGCAGCTCTATACACGCGACTAAGTAATATCGAAACACCAGCCTCAAATGTGATTAACTTAGACAAACAAGATTTTCTAGCTTCATTTAACCCAAGCGTAGAAAACTACTTAACTCGGTTGGGAGAATATGAGTCAAACCTATCTGAGGCTCTTATCACCCTCGAGTGGTTTAAAGCTCAAATTGAAGATATAAAGAGATTTTCTCTTCGTGAAACAATATCAAAGTTTTCACTCGAACAGCGTCTATCTCTATCAACGGATTTATGTACAATGCCAGTAAATACGAATGTTACAATTTCTCCTGATCGAGTCGATAGTAATATGCATACGACAAAAGTAACTAAACGTTCTACAAGAAATGTAACGCCAAAACCCTTACTCGAATCACTATTAAATCTATAAAACAATTATGTTTACTTATGACTATAAAAACGATTTATCTCTCTTAGCTGAAGCGTTTAAACAGAGTGAAAGCACAATAAAACTGTGGCAGAAATCAAAGCCGAAACAGGCTTTCATGTTGGATAATGCATTCAACTACTGTAATGATTACGATGAACTAAAGCTATTTGTCAACAGGCTGGTGGAATTGGAAACCATAAAAGAGGTTAACGCCGAACTAGGATTGCCTAGTGCTCCAGATCGACTTGTAGATGAAGGCTTCTCTAAGTCTGCCTATTGGAAGTGGTTTAAGGAAAACAGGCACTTGTATGTTGCGATGGTTATGGGGTATTCAGAGTTTAAGGTTCAGAACCTAGTAACCAATACTAACCAGGATTTGATAGCCAAGATACTAACTAACCTAAGTAAAAAGGAGCTGGTATCGCTCTACACCTCTGACCCAGATAGTTTAATTAAGTTAATCAATACGCTTAAGTGATGTGAATTTTTGGGGTGATATACAGTGTATATTCTAATGGGACCAGTATTGATGTCACATTGTAAATATACACTGTATATTTTAAAGGGAGCTATTTGTTAAAATAGTATACAGTGTATATTACTCAGATATCCATCTGGCATAGTGTTCCAGAACTCTTGATTAACTATTAATCAACATGGTTGTTCAAAAAAAAGTATTAGAATATACAATGTATATTCTTAATCTAAAGTGTTTTAAATACTACAATTTTTCAGAATCAAGCGCGTAAGTACCCATCATAGTTGCATCAGCCGAACTGTTTTTCATACTTATGAAAACCACGGACTTACTTTTATCGAATTGGTCATTCGTGCACCCAATTAGACAACGACCCACTTTATGTGGTTTTGTTAATTTGTATATTCCAATGCCGATAGCATTGATTGCTCTAGCGAAACTCTTAGATAGTCCTGCCATAATCAACTTGTTGGCCATTTCGGACAGCTCCTGAGCATATGAATCTGTCATGTTTTCTGCCTTTATCTTTATCATTGAGCTCGAACCAAGCCACCAGTTGTTGTAAGCACCAGACTTACCTTGTGCGAGGACAATGTCTTCGATTGTGTACTCAATACCGAAAATGGTGAGTATGATACAACCACGAATGGCAAAATTGAGTTTACGTGGAATGTCATCCATATAGGTATCTGCTATTGCACCTCCTAGGCCGTTTTCTTTGGGCCAATTTACATTTGACACTAGCCAGTTAGAAACTTCATGTGACCCCTTCCTGCCAGCAAGTACAACCAATTTTGCTGGCTCCTTGTGACAAGCGTTGTAGCAACGGACTCCATCATAAGGTTGACCATGGGTGATACAATGGGATTGTTCTATGAAATTGATATTAGTTAAGCCATCGAGATTAAATTCAAATGCGTTTGAATGAATGGTAGCCACAAAATACTCCTTAGAAAAAGCTCACTTGCCGATACGAATTAATGAATACAGATAAATACTTTCGGAATAACTAATAGTTCATAAGTAAACAGAATGTAAGGTGAGCCTAAGAAAAAAGAATCTAAGTTTGAGCTCTGTTGATACAAGAATGATCTAAGCTTGTTTAGATGAATTAACAAAATAATAGTAAAATTAAGATAAGGGAGATCCATGGAAGGATTGGGTATTATTGTCTTTAACGGTATAGGGATGCTTCTGTGTTTCTCTATTGGTTCTTTCGTTGCGTACTTTGGTTATAAAATTTTCAAAAGAGGCGCCTCGTTAAAGGAAGAGGAGCAACTAATCGAATGGAACAATCTCAAGGTTTCATCAAAAGGTGGAGGAGCAATAGTTACATCATGTTCAGCAATTTGGGCAATTGTGGGCTTATATGTTAGCCCTGGCATTTCAAATACTCCAAATGGGCCGGATTATACATCAATTCATAATAAACAGAATATAGAACTTAAGGTTGCAAGTGCGTACGTTGATGACCCTGAATCTATATTGGATAACCCTGAAGAGTTAAAAAAGTATTTTTCCGAGAGTTTGTCATCAAGAGACTATGACGTTGGAATTATTCACGTGAATGGCCGAATTGGAAGGTTGGATTCAGACTCAACAAACTACTTGGTTGATAGTTCAGGAAATACGACCTTAACAGCTGAGGCAGAAGGGGAGTTTGGTAAAGTACTAGTTTTATTCAGACCAAAAGTTAATGAAAAAAATCAATTGATATTTGATGCAGATGCTTTGGTTAAGAATGTGGATATAAATCGTCTAGATAAAGTAAAGAGTTCAGACTAATAAATCTTTACTATTCAAGCTACGTTGGTCTTTGGTCATTACCCATAAATCACTGAATAACCCACAGAAACAGAAATACCCAGAATCAATATGCACTTTACGACATTACCTCTAATGGTACAATGCGACATAATTTTCAATAAAAATACTACAAAATGTTCCTAAGAATAGAAAAAATTACAGTTAAGAATCTGTTTGGTTTTTTAAACTATGACATTGAACTTCCAGAGTCCGATCATGTGGTTATTACAGGCCCCAATGGCTATGGTAAGACTATGCTTCTCAAATTGATTCATAATGCTATCTCAAATAACTACAAAGAATTATCTAAAATAAGTTTTGATACATTCGAACTGAAAACCAATCTTGGTCTTGTCCGTTACTTCAACTCAGAATCTGGTATGCAGATCGAGTCATTTCTTAATGACGCAAAAAAGATCATCATTCCTTCAACCCAAAACTTGTCTGAAGAAAAGGTATTTGATTACAGAAAAGCTTTTTCTATTCTTATCCATTCTGTACATCTGAATGACGAAACTGAAGCATATAGCATCATTACAAAGCAAAGAGCGTTTCTAGAAGATAAAATGAAGTTTGCGCTAAGTAAATTGCACAAGCTTGACCAGTTGGTTTATGACTTATTTTCATGCATTTCAATAGAATCACACGAAGTTCAAAATAACGCATTACCGTACATGCAGAAAGAGAGGATAGTTGGCCTACAAGACCTGTTAGCACCTTACACTCGTTTCGGATTGCTACCAAAGTCGAGTAAGTATCTCGAATTGAATGACTTAAACCTTGTATCAGACTACACCATTAACTTGAGTGATAAATTGGATGAAATATTCTATGAAGAATCTTTGCATGAAGACTTTGTAGGACGTTTGAGCGAGTTCTCGAAGCTAATTGAGAAGAAAAAGTTTTCATTTAAAACTATAGCAGTTAACCCGGAATACGGCTTCGCATTCTTCAATCATGTTGGTGCTAATATACCTTTAGAAAAGTTGTCTTCAGGCGAGAAGAACCAAGTATCTATTTTCTTTGATCTAATTTTCAAAGCAGAAAATGGTGCAATCATTTTGATAGACGAACCTGAGGTATCTCTACACATTTCATGGCAGAAAGACCTCCTTAATGAGTTCTCTCAAATATCAAAGTTTAATCACTACTCACAGCTTATAGTAACAACGCATTCACCGGATGTGATTGGTGATGAATGGGAAAGTTCAATTGACCTCTTTGACAAGCATGTGATTGCAAAGAGTAACTAGTTATGTCGAGTTTAAGAGATGCTACCAGAGAACGTAGCGATGAAACTAAATTTAGCGCTCTGCTTTTACAGGTCCAAACTGACCACGTAGGCAATAGGATTATATTTGTTGTTGAAGGCGACTCCGATATTACTCTGTTTAACATGGTGTTGAGAAATACAGAGTTCTTTTACTGCACTCCAGCAAGTGGAAAGGCGGATGTCATAGAAGCTGTTGATAGGCTGAGGACTCGTATTTCTAATCAAGTTTACGGTATAGTCGATGCAGACTTCGACCACGTACTAGAAAAGACTTACAACGATACATTTATGACGGACGTGCATGATGCAGAAATTATGATGCTTCATGATGAATTTATCACAGATTTTATAACTGAACATACACAAAATCATATTCTGGGTCCGATGCAGATCGATGAAGTTGGTCAGAGATTAATGAGTAATCTGATGAGCGTCTGTAATGAAATCGGTCTTGTAAAACTCGCTTGTAGGTTGCTGAATTTGAATGTGAGATTCAAAGGTATGAACTACTTTACTAGCGAAGCTGTGACGGTTAACGATTTTAATGTGTCAATAAACATTCAAATCTTAATCGAAGCTGCAATCAGAAGAAGTCCGAGAGTAGAACAAACTCATTGTATCGACATATACAATAAATACGTAGAGTTAAATCAAGCTGGTTATTGTATATATCAGACCGCGAATGGGCATGACTTTTGCCAGTTGCTGGCTCAAGTGTTTAAGCAACCATTATCATCAGATAGAAATGTAACTGTCAAAGGGGTAGAGAAGTATCTTCGAAGCAAATATACAAAGGAGAACTTTGAGCGGACTAATTTATATGAGCAAATGATTAGACTTATTGAGACCGATGCAGAGGTAGAAGAAGTAGCGTAGTTTTTAGGATATCATATTGCCTCATTTCAACAGAAGTGAGGCGTCAATAACTATAACTTTCGTTACTCACTTACTTGAACAACTTTGTTGCCGAAGTATCTTAGTACTTTAGTTGTCCTACCGTTGATGACTGGCAAATCTTCTTTGTTAATCCATCCAATTAGCTCCTGAACATTAGATTTTCCGAATTGGTTCAACTTATACTCACTATCGTATATGCAGTTTGCCATACGTGTTACAGGGTCTCCAGTGCCGTATAGTAGGTATATCAGAGTCTTTTTTACCCTCTGTTCTTCATTACTTCCCATAAAGCTCTCCTTTAATGTATTGAGGCCACCTTTGTAGAAGCGAAACCGGTCATGGAAAGAGTGCAGAACGCAAAGTGCCTCAACTATATCAATCATTGAAGCTGATATGATTGCTTCCTTTGAACCGAGGACTTTTTTTATAAGGGGATAATTATGCGGAACAATGCGATCCTCAAAATGTTCCCATTTTGTATTCATCCATTCATTAATAAGTTTTGCCGTTTTAGACCGTTGTTGTTCATCCCATCCAAGAGGTTGGTGCTTCCAAGTGTCTTGAGTGGCATAGAAGTCGCGAACAAAGCTGAAGAATGAGTCAATTTCTAATCTTAATGGTATTAAGTCACCGTTAACTTTTCTATCGAAGGTTTTGTAGATTTCTACTATTCGATTAAAAGCACTAACTGATTCTTGATATGAACGCTGGTATGTATCTTGGAAAATAGACTTCTGTGATGCTTTCTTTTTACCGCGATTGATGTTCGAGAAGTTCACATCCCCCATGGTGTCGATGACATCGTGTTCCATGTCATTTAATAGTTTATTTGCATGATAGTACTTGTTATAGATACTCCGATAGCATTTGACTGCATCTCTATTGAGCACTTTTGCGTCACGCCAGTATTCACTGAATAACTCTTGCAGTTCTATAAATCTATGATCTTCCGGGTGGATGCCAATCATAACTTCTTGATTAGAATATATGGCGGATCGAGTTAGATTCGCTGAACCCAACAAGATGGACTTATCACCAAAAATGTAAAGCTTAGGATGGAATGAGTTGGTCGTGAAGAACCTAGCTTCAACCTTATTATTGTTTAGTAATCTATCTAGTGCAGATGGTGAGGTTGGAAAACCAAGTCGCACAATGATTTTTAAATTACATCCTTTTCCAAGGACCTCATCTATAACATCAAACTCTGTGAAAAAAGCTGAAGCAATGAATAAGTCCATTCCATCTTCTATATGATCTGTGATGCCATGTTTAATGAAATCATTTTTTGAAGTTCGATTAGTATACAAGTCCATTGGTTTGCTCTCATCACTCTCTTAAAATAGTACAAGCCATTGAGGTTGATAAAAGAGTAACTTATATCAGTAAAAGGATACACTGGCCTAAAGAATTCTGTGGCTACAAGCTTATTTTCGCAAGTTTGGAGTTGATCAAGTAAAGATATTAGGGGAGGGGGAGTTGTATATTTTCTGGTTTGAAAAAAAGAACCCCCTCCTACGCAAAAGCGTAAGAGGGGGACAGAGATAAACGCTTGGGGGCAATTTAACTCCGAAGCGAATTATATACAGGTTTACAGCTTAGTTCAAAGAAAATGACACTATAAACAGTTAAATGCCCAATTTTTCAGCATGATAGATAAACGCCACACTATATGGATAATCCCCAATCTCCTAAAAGCTGATCAAGCTGCTGCTTTTGCTCATCGCTTATATTTTTAACTGTGAAACTGAACTCACCTTTCAAGGAGTCATGTTTTACGTGAACTTCAGAGCCGTTATCAAGTTTCTTCTTAAGTTTCTTTGGCTTTGTCAATGCATCTTGCCCTTGATCCTCATCATGCTCGGCATAGCTGTATGACAGAATCTTTTTTACGATTTGAGCGTTGGCGTGTTTAGCACTTAATGCTGTAAGCCTTAGGTTTTCTGTCTCTTCTAATAAAGATGAGCAAAAATTTTCAAAGCCTGATTTTTCTTTATCAGAAAGGCTAGTTATTTTCTTGTCTAATTCAATTATTGAAGGTCTTCCTAGATCAGGAACACTAGGAATGACATCTATTAGCCATTTTGGTAGCTCTGCCGCTTTTATACCAGCTGAGACTAAGTTTTTGTCATAGCCTTTCTCGGTGGCAATCTGAATATTGTTCAAACCTTGTTCTTTCTTGAGGTTCAGCCATTGCTTACCTAACTCATAGAGAGACATGGGTCTATGTGTATTACTTACTTCAGATAAAGACTGCTTACTTTCGCGTGTAATATTTTGACTTGTAGCATAGATCTTAAAACCGCGCTTACTGTAGAAACAACCGCTTCTGCGTTGAGAGCCATCAATAACTTCATAAGTGACACCCCCTTGTGAATCAGTGTGTTTTATAGCAAGACCGGGATAGAGTTGACCCTTATCAGAGATCTTGTTGGTAATATCTATAACTGACAGCCGAGACATAATTGATTGATCTCGAACATTATCCTCTGATACGAATGTTTCGGCTTCAATTTTATCAAAAGGAATTTCGACCAGTTGAAACAAGACTTCTTGGCCATCAACCGCAATTTCTAGTTCGGATACTCCTGCTTGAGCTGCCTCGTTAAGGAGTTGCTCCTCTTTCGTTGTGATTGCAACACTATCTGATGATAACTTCGAGGTACGATTACCACCTGGTGTATAAGCTTGGACATTTCTTCTATGACTTGACATGGTGCCCTCTTTATAAATCGATATCTTTTAAGTGATCTTTAAGCTCATTTGCTAAATCAATTACTGAGTCCTTAGAGTCACGTAGCTGTCGAGGGATACAAATACCTTCGCTAGAAGCGACATCTAGTACTGTTCGATAATTTTTGGCTGCGGTATCAAAAGCATTTGAGCGAATGATGTAGTTATTGAATACCATGGAACGGTACTCATCTTTGATACGATTTGATAGCTCAGTATCTCGGTCTTTCTCTTCTTCGACGTTGGTACGGGCAATTTTAATCCAACGAATACCTTCTGAACCTTCTGGCAAAGCTCGAACCTGGTTAGGTAAATTATCCAAGAATTGAGTTGTGGAGCTCCAGTCGAGAGCCTTTGGAGATACTGGTACCAACAAACCATTACAAGCGTACAGTGCACTCCAAGTAAGCGGGTTGATTTGAGGTCCTGTATCAATAAAGATTAAGTCGTATTGGTTACGAATAGGGTCGATAACTCGTTCTTTTAATCTTGGAATTAGGTTTTCTTCTCCGAGCCAATGTAAAGACGAAAATCGCTCATCCTCAGGAAACGCTGGCATGATTCGAACATTAGGTAAGAAGGTATTAAGGATTGCTTCATCAATAATATCCTCATGACTTAAACCATAATTCACGAAATTTTGATATAGAGAATCTTTACCCTCAAGATCCGCTGTCATAATGTCAACGGCAGTGAGTTGGTCCAGATCATTTTGTTTGTATTCCTTAGATTGAGCGAACAATTTAAGTGAACCCTGTGGATCTAAATCAATGATTAGAATGCGGATACGTTCAAGGTGCTGTAAACCTAATGCCTGAGCCAGGTTAATAGTCGTCATGGACTTACCTGTACCACCTTTCTGGTTCTGTACATTGATAATATGAGTACCACGATTAAAATCAGACCATTTTGGCTTACCAGCTAAATCGAGAATTTCATGAATATAGTCTGGCGAATACGCATACTTACCACGGATCATTTCAGGTGGTTGATAGCCTTGCTCCACCCAATCTTCTTCCTTTTTCTTAAACGTGTTGACAGAGTCCCAGCCACACATTTTGCTCATTTTGGTTTGTGGAACTGAGTGATTAAGAATGACCTTGCTGACTTCAAACTGTTCATCGAGTACAACCTTCGATTGCTGAAGGATGTTTGCTCGACGTTCTGACTCGGTACGACTTACGCTCTCGTTTGCTTTTTCCAAATTCTGCAAAACGGATTCAGTGACTGATGACATTGTGACTCTCCATAAAATTGACAGTCACATTGTCAATTAACAGGTGATGACTGTCAATGATAATTAATGGGTATCAATGATATGTTGAGGCTATCATTTTTATTTGAGGCTTTCATCACAGAATCCTAATGAAAAAAGTCAAATACAGTGCGAACAGAATCTATAGGTTGATTTTGTCGCTGTATATGGTCAGATATCTGAGTGTACAGAAACACAATGTATAAGCTAAGCTATTAATAAATAGAGAAAAAATAATGAGCGACATTAAAGAGCAATTGCTAGTATTTTTGAGAGAACGGACCGCGGTAGAGGCTGTTGTGTCTCCGAGTGTTTATGTAAAAAGTACTGCAATCCCACGCGAAGATAAGTTAGAAATTGTATTACATCGGCAGTCTACTCCATATAACAGTAAACATTTCATTGATGTGATGATAGAAGTACCTTTAGAAATCAACAGAAAAAATTACGAAATTATTAAGAGCTGGCCTATGTGCAAACTAAACGAATACTCAGATTCTAGTATGTTATTAGTGAAACGCGAAGACTAAAAATCTTGAGTTGTTGAGTAAAGTATGCTTAACGTATATAGTTAAGCATACTTTACAAAGATAGGTTTCTTGTTACCGTGACTAAAGACGAATACATTGAGTGCTATAAACGAAAAGGTTGGACTACAGCACACCTAGCCAATCGGTGGGGGTTTAGCAAGGTAAGAGTCTACCAAATTGCAGAGGAAGTTGAGCTAGGGCATAGTAAGAAACAAGCTCATATAGATATGCTTAACGGGCTACCCAAAGCGCCAAAATCTATTCGAAAACCCTATAAAGAAAACTAGGAGAAGCTTGTGAAAAGGCTTGAGAATGTAATGGAGAATAACAACCTAGCTTTGAGCTTTGGTCCTGCAATAGACTTCTTTGTTGACTGGGGCTTCAAGATAGCGCTTTTAATTTTTGTAGTGGTGTTTATTTCATCTCTAATCACTACTTACTTCAATGGTGCACTACATACTAATGCTCTGTCTGTATTTGGATTGACAGGTTATTTAATCGCTAGTGCTATATATCAAGGCCTGAACGATCATCATCGGGGATACTAATATAAATTTTTCATTTGGCGCTATACAAGAATTGAATCGCGTTCCGTCGCCGGAACGCTGTGAGTCAAAACAAGGTCAAACGTGATATGACATTCAAAGCCGTGCTCCGTTCGGAGACCATTTACTAAGTTGGTGCTCCTCTTTGTTTGGTTCATTTGATAGTGTTTTTGCCTGAGGTTTTTGACCAAGCAAAGCACTTCTTGATCGCTGCTTCTACGATAGATATTTCTACAAAACTACCACTTGTTTAATCCTCTTCGGTATCAAGTGGCATTAGCCATTTATTGAAAGCACCCTAAATCTAACAGTTGCCTTTTTATTTCAGCGAACTGGTCAATGTCAATTATGCTTAGTTGCAGCATTCTATTTGTAATGAATTTTGGTGTTACGTTCATCTGTAAAGCTATCTGCCTCAAACCAATATCTTGACTCAAGTAATTCATCAATTGCTCGTCACTCGAACTGTTCCAGCTATTGGTGGAACGAGGAACACTTTGAGTGATAGTAGTGTTGGTCGAGGTTGCATTTTTCGGCAATTGTTTAGGTTTAATTGATATTTGGTTCTCTGTGTTGTGGCATAAAGAACTTATGCTTTCTACTAGCCCAATTAGACCGTACTCAAAATGAATGTATGGAGTGAAAGTGATAGAAACTATAGATGCATTAGATAGTATCGACTTCGCTAAATCCATTTCGTTGCATTTGTTTTTAGGGATCAACAAATTTATCTTGCCTTCACATTTAGTCTCGATACCAATTACAAGTCCGCCTCTTTTTTCGTGCATTGCATCACTAATAACACCAGCAAAAGTACATTTGGGGCTAAACTTTGATACTCGTTTTCGCCAAGCGTCTCGGTCACGACTTTGCAGTGAAGTAATATATTGCTGACTTGTAGAGGCTGATTTTGGTCCAACAGAGATAATCCATTTAATGAGTGATGGCCAATTTGAGATTTTCATGAGCTGTACCTGAAGGATAATTACACAGTATAAATACCACATTAACACACGCGCGAGTTGAAATAAATCGAATTTATAAAGATTATGGAATATAGTAAATATGTCATTTGAGGATAAATAACAAGGTCTAAAATTATGGTTTATAGCTATATCATTACCCGAGATAGAGAGCGTATTGTAGACAACCTAATGGAACACGGTGAGTTTTCTAATGGTTCAATTAAAGGTAAAGAGTTAAGCCTTGATCATCCATTAGCAAATGAGATGGTAGATACCTTAAAACTAGTGCCTCAAGGCATGGCCAATACCTATTACACCCTTCACCATTTGAAACAGCAAGATTGGGATGTGACTCATGAAAATGGTTATGAGAACTCTCTCATTGCGAGCTTTAGTTTAAATGGAAACCTAAGTTCACTTTTAGATAAAGTCAAAAGTGGAGAGGGGTTTAAGGTAGAAACGAATACCTTCCAGGAGTTCATTGAATCGAATCAAGGTATCGATTTAATCGTAGATTTTCAAAATACGATCACTCAGTCTGATTGTTGGACACCCCAAGGAAAATTAAACAACCCATTAATATCGAACTTCACTGTGGATATGGAGCGTCTTTCAGAGTGGCCCGGCATGCTCGAAGCACTAAATAATCTAGGTATTGATTCAACAAATTTAGAAAACGCTATTAGTGAAATTGGTTTAGAGTCTGCTCTGGAGCTTTGTAAAAGACCAGAAGTACTTTTAGCTTATCAATATAGCCAGGGAAGATTTGCAGACTTGCCAAAGAAGAATCTACCCGGTGCAAGATTTATTCAGAATTTAGATTTAGTAGAAATTGCTGAAGAGTACTTGAAGTTCACTACTGCTCAAAAGCTTGAGGGCGTTGAACCAGACTTTAAACAGTTTTTGTTAGAGCAAGGGGAATCATTAAATGACAAAATTGATAGCGCCGTTAAATCACAAGTTTTATCGTTTATGAATGAGATGCAGCTCGATGACTCCAAAGAAAGTATTGAGTTACTAGACGAAACTGCAACAACACTATACAAACAATTAGATCCGCGAAACGAATTAATGGGCTTAAGGTACCACCTTGAAAAATTACTAGACGTATATACAAAAGAATCAGAAGTAGACCATGAAGCTCTATCATTACAATTAAATTTGCAGTTGGATGAGTACAGTGAGAGGGATGCTTTCAATACTTGGTTATTAAACAACATCTTAGAATGCAAGTTAGAGCCGAGTGTAGAACTAAAAAGTAAACATGAAGCTATGGCCTTCCTTGAAAACTCCAATAATGTCACTATTCCGCAGATGATGGCAGCATTAGTACATTTATCTAACCAAGACCTTAGTAAAATACAAGCGACCCTGGATGGTGAGCTTGTTGGGCCAACTAACCATACATCTGAGTATTATGCGGACCTTATTAAAAAATTTGAAGGGATAGTATCCCAGTTATCGGTGGACCAAGGTATTGATGTATCAAAAGCAAAGGAAGATGTATTCAGTAGAATAGTGGAATCTTTATCGCTAAACAAACCTGTTTCGCAAGAAGCTTTGAGCGATAGTTTATCGAATGAATTATACCAGCTAGCTGAGGCTACAAGGTTTTCGCCAATAGGTTCTGAGAAAGCTGACCCCATTCAAAAACTGACCATAAAAGATGTTCGAGCAATCATTTTACCTGAAGCAGTAACTGAGCCTGAAATTATCGATCAAATGTTGGCAATAGAGAAGCTGAGGGAGGAAGGCTTTAAAGGTAAAACTATTCTTTACAGTGAGCTCGAGCGTGATGGTAAAGCTCAAGCTGTACATTCTTTTATAAAACATAATCCTGACACGTTAAGAACAATAGGTGCTGCTCCCACTTCCCAAGTAGATCCTGAGCTGGATATCCCCAAATCAATAAAGATTCTTGAAGAGATTCAGGCTAATCACCCTTACTTAAAGATTCGTGTACATGAAACGATAGATTCAATGAACTTTCTTAGTAATGATCTGAAAAGTTACAGCTCTACACTCGCTGGGGTTGCCCACAATGGTGAAATGCATGTGAATCTACAAAGTGAACATAACGCATATGAGTCAGGACTTCGAAAGACTATTGCACATGAAGCGGTACACTTGGGATTTAAGAAGATGTTCACAAACTCCGAGTATGTGGACCTTATGGAGACTGTTTGGCAAAACATTTCCACTGAAGACAAGGCTACAATAAAACAAAACTATGGGCACCTTGATGAAAACAAGCCTCTAGATAGACGTAGCCTTGCGGAAGAATGGTTAGCTATGAAGGCTGAAAGTATTGATCTAAGAGATATTGATCGTATACAGCCAGTTATTAAGGTTTCATTGGTTAACAAGCTCCAAGGGTTTAGGGATTCTGTTCTCAAGAAATTAGGCAAGGTTACCGAGACCTCTTTAAATGTGGATGAGCTCCTGGTAAACGCGATTAAAAAGGCTGGAGAGTTCAACCAGTTCATTGATGGTAAAGTAATTGATCAAGGTTTGGTCGTTAGAAAAACAGGTTATGTTGAACATGAGCATCAGTCGTTTGACCTGTATCGTGGTTATAAAGCGAATTTAGACGCTGGTAGAAATTTATCTACAGAGGTGCAGATTGCAGCTAAACAAGACTTTATCCATAAGTACTCGAACAATGGGCACATTAAACTCTTAAATATCACTTTCGATAATAATAATGAACCCAAACTTGAAGGTAGTCAGTTAAGCCTACCGTACTCTGCAAACCCCAAGGACCTTCTTGAGATATTAAGGCAGGTTGAGGTAAGTTCGTGGACAGGTAAACCATCTTTGCATTCTAACATAAGTACTGAAATAGAAGCTGTTGACAGGGCTGAAGCAACTCCACCAGCAGTTGTTAAAGCCAAGCTTGGTAATATAGTTAATGAGTTCACTATAGATACATCTGTGAATAATGAAATTCTCAATAAGCTTTCTGGACCAGTAAAAGACAAGTGCAAACAAGTAGACGAAAAAGTTAAACAAGAGGTTGACACTGATATGAATTTAGGAATTGGATTTTAAATTGTATATGCTGTAACCTATTATAAAACAACAGGAGGCTTCCTATGGTTGCTGCAATTGCTCTTCTTCCATTACTTGGTGTTATAGCGGCTATTTTTTGGGGGTTGAATATGTACTACACACTCGTTCCTAACTGGTTAATTCCAGTAGTGTGCGTCGTGGTAGTCGCCTCAATATTCCAAATTAAGGTGACATACAAAGAACTAAATGAATCGGAAATAGATAGTTTTATTGGGCGGTTCTTGTTCTCAATACATCGAACAGTTCGACAGTATATGAGAGCGGCATTTATGCCAGTTGTACCTGATTTTAGTTTTGTAAAACAAACCCTCAATATCATGACGAAACGAAAAGATGATGAATAAGAAATTAATGTTAGCTGTAATGTTGAGCGCCTCCCTTTTCGGTTGTGCTCAAAATGATAGTCTTGATCCAGTATTTGGTTTTACTGGTGAATATGGTGCTGGTGGTACAAGAATCCCTAATAATCCAGCATACTTAGTTGATCCTGGGTTAACTACTGAAACTGAACTATTTAAGATATTCGGTGAGCCCCAACTAACCCAAAGTTTCCCATGGGGTAGAGTAGTTACTTATAGATATTGGGAAAATAAAATTGGGTTGCCGATGTATGAAGAGTATGTTGACTTTGTTTTTAACGATAGAGGTTTCCTTGATAAGGTGGCAACCTATTCTCAAAGGGGCTCTAAGCGGGTTGAAACAAATCAATCCAAAATGATAGAGAGAGAAGAAGAGTGTCCAAGTCACTACACAGTGTGCCAGTCATACGAAAACTTCAGTCATTAGAATCCTCACTTCATGCGTTTGCTCACTCCTTAGAGCAAACGTACTTTAACGTTCAGTTAAACAATCCCTCTGACATCAAACCAATTAAAGCGGTCATTAGAGCTATAACGGCGATCACTTACGATGAATACCAATCAGGACGAGAGTTAAACCAGTTACCTGGAGTGGTCTTCATTCCTGAAGATGTAGTTCCCAAATTACTAGAAGTAAATCATGCCAAAAAGGCATTTTCAGACGCTGTAAAAGAAGCTAAGGCCTCGAGTAAATGCAAAAGCAATACTGCCGCATTGAATTATGTAAGAAAATTATTAACAGAGATAGGCATGCAAAGGGTTCACTTTAAACAATGTGAACGCTTGCTGGTGGTAGAAGAGGCGCTACCTAAAAAAATAGTTTTTTATAACGAATCAAAAGGGTGGGGTAACCAAAAGAAATACTCAAAAGAAGAAGCGCTTGAGTTAGCTAAAGAAATCATTGATAACGGTTCTGATAGCTTTGACATCGTTTCTAAGAAAATTGCAGAGATTTCTGATTCGGAGTTTCTTGTGCACCGGACGCCAAGTCCAACAAGTATTAAAGCGAACATCACTAGATATGTACCAGGAGTGGGAGAGAAAAGTCATTCAAGAGTTGCTTCGTTACCAATATTTGTTGTAACTACCGATATGGATTCAGCGAGAACGGTACTCATTGGTTCTATGGTTTCGATTGAGTCTACCCCAAAGTCTAAAAGACTGGGGTCTAGTAAAGCTCGTAGTAAGTTTGAAGAGCAACCCTATATCTCAACTTTGCGTCTATATCGATATAAGCCCGAATATAGATAGAAAAATTTACAAACCAATCTATAATATATGATATTAAATTGGAGGGTTAGAGATGCACAAGCGTAGAGATAATTTGCAAAAGACGATACTCATTGTTTGGTTTCTGTGTTCTAGCATTGTACTTGGGATTCAGCTATTACCTAGCCCAATTGATAATGCAAGTGCAAGTCAGATAGAGTCAAAAGCCGGAAATCTGGAGCCAGATGACAGCCTGATCAATCTGGATACAATTCTTACCTATATGCCTACCGAAGTACCTCATTCCAGAAATAAACAGTAGCTATAAAATGATTTAATATGGTATTAAATACCATTGACAAACACTTTGCTCAACTATAATATATAACAAAACAGAGCGAGGTAGTTATGGTTACAATAGCTAGCAATAACAGCAATCCTTCACCTAAAAGCGTGGCTCTTGCTGCTGCTTTAGGGCAAATTGAAAAACAATTTGGCAAGGGTGCTGTGCAAAGCCTTGGGGGCGAAGCAACAACTAACAATCTTGACATCGTATCTACAGGCTCACCTAAGCTTGATAAAGCTTTAGGAGTGGGCGGGTTAGCGCGAGGTCGTATTCATGAAATTTTTGGCCCGGAGAGCTCCGGAAAGTCGACATTGGCATTGGAAGTCATTGCTGAAGCACAAAAGAAAGAAAGTATTTGTGCCTTCATTGATGTTGAGCATGCGCTTGATCCTGGATATGCCAAATTAATTGGCGTTAATAGCGAAGAATTGTATGTTTCGCAGCCCAATAGTGCGGAGGAAGCTCTGTCTATTGCAGAAACTCTTGCTCTATCGGGAGCAGTAGACATTATTGTTATCGATAGTGTCGCAGCAATGTGTCCTAAAATGGAGTTAGAAGGAGAGATGGGGGCAGCTAGTATGGGCCTTCATTCGAGGTTAATGTCGCAAGCATGCCGGAAGCTAACAGGTATTCTAAAGAAAACGAATACCATGGCTATTTTCATAAACCAAATTCGTTTTAAAATTGGTGGTTTTGGAAACCCTGAGACAACAACAGGTGGAAATGCTTTAAAGTTCTACGCTACAACGCGAATTGATATTCGCAGAACGGGGAGCTATAAAGTCACCGATTGTACAATGGGTAATGAAACCAGGATTAAGGTTGTCAAAAACAAACTTGCCCCTCCATTTAAACAAGCTGAAACCAAAATATTGTTTGGTAAGGGTTTCGATTACTACGGTGAAGTTCTTGATTTAGGCTTAGATGCTCGAATTATAGACAAACGTGGTACTTGGTACCTTTACAAAAACCTTAAGCTTGGGCAGGGCAGATTGTCAGCGACAGAGGCCTTAGAAAACGACAAAGTCCTTCTTGAAGAGATATTATCTCGGATTAATTAGATTAAGGTATGTTGCGGGAAAACCGCAACATAAAGGCATAATGTTATTTAGTGACTTTCAGAAAAATCTAGACAAATTACCTTTTGATGAATTGCAATCACGGAGAAAGGGGCAGTCTGTACGCTCATTAGCTTATTTTCTTGGCTCAAATGAAGTCGCGATTCAAAAGTACAAAAATAATCCCGACGAACCTGTAAAGGAATCGCATATTCGATGCGTTGATTTTCTTTTGAAAATGCCAAAAGAGCAACAGATCCACATTCTATCTCAGAGTGTAAACAATCCTATCTTAAGCGTTACAGAGTCACAGCGCTGTAAAGTGAAGCATTATGATGCTCTGGAGAGTCGTCTCCTGAAGCTGGGTATGTCGAAGTTAGGGGTGTATTCATTATTGGGTACTCGTAATAGCGTTGTGGATAACGCACGAAAAAAAGGCGCCATGTCAAAAGGCTTGGCAGCGATCGTTGGGTTAACGAGTCGATTTAGTAATGATGAGCTCTTGGAACTAGCTGTCGAATACGAGACATCTGAGCGAAAATTGCCCGCTTTGAAAGAAAAGCTTATGAAAAAGCATTCTAAGTCCTCAACTTAACGACAAAAGTTGAACTGCAAGCTCAAAACGTGAATCTGGATAAGGATAATCTGAGAGCAATCAATAAACTAGCGAAATCGCTGGTTTATTTAGAAAACTAATCTATGTCATTTACGTATAAAAAAAAGGATTTGAAGTGAAAAACTACTTAGCACTCTCGATTTTAGTAGTCCTATCTGGCTGTGGTGGTGGCGGAGAAGGTGGTGGCACCAATAGCAGTAGTGGCGATAAGTCACTTGTACTTACTGTAACAGATCCAACTCAATCACTAGTGGAGAATGGGGAGTCAATAACCGTCCAATTAGAAACAAACTCAAAATCAGATAACTACACTCTTACTGTAAGAGATCCACAGTCGGTTCTCAATCAAATTCCTCTAAGTGAATATGAAAAAAATATTCATTGGTCTGTAAATAAATCGAATTTAATTCTTTCAGCAGATGAATTACTTAAGTCTTCAGGTGATTTGAGCCTCACACTGACACTTGAAGATGGCAGCGAGCAAATATCTACGAACTTTAGCCTTGATATTGTTAACACAAGTCTTAATGAGCGTCTTGAAGTCGCTTCAACGTACATCGATAACAGTGAAGAGATTAAGCAGTTTTCGGAGCTACAATCACTCCAACATGCTTATGAAAAGGTTTTTTTATTGATGGGTCATGGTCAGCTCCCATTTACACCCGAATTTGATGAGCAGGTATACCTGGACAAACTAAACGACATCAAGTTGGCAGTAAGCAAGGTGCATAATGGTGGTATAGAGACTCTACTTGTTAATCCATTATCAAGTTTTGAATCTGAACTAAACGCAAGCGCTAAACAATACATAGATCATCTGAACAAGATTGCCGCAAAAGAGAATAGCCTGAGTGTACTCCCAGCAGTGGATTTCAATGCCTCTTCGACAGGCTATTCATTCTTTAAAGGTAATGTGAACTACGGTCAGTTTACTGAACTGTCAGTTTTCAAGTTCAACCCTGAATTTCAGTTTGTTGAAAATTTAACTGACCCTACTTACGGCAATTGCAGCATTTAAGGACAAATAGAATGAACAAAATCACCCTATCTCTACTAATTAGCGCTGCAGTTTTTAACGGTTATGCTCATGCGAACATTGCAGAACCTATCTTATTTAAAGGAGTCGATCCTTTAGCGATGTCAGACTCAACTGGTTACCACCAGTCACAGTTAAATACCTATTGGGCAGACCAAGACTTACTTAAAGGGGCGAATAGTATTTCTAAGGCCAGAGATACTGCAAAAACCAATAACGTGACACGTGTGGGTGTTATAGATGGAGGCTTTTTAAATACTCCAGAGCTTCCTTTTGTTGATGGATATAGTTTTATCGGAACTGAAGGTTACACAGCAAATTTTGACACACCGATATCTGACCGTGGTGAACACTGCGATATAGGTCATGGCAATATGGTTGCATCACTAATTGGTGCCAACCCTCAAGGGGATGGCGTAAAAGGTGTAGCTGATGTTGAATTGGTTGCAGCTCGAGCACTGAAATGTAGTGAAGCAAAAGTTGAAGACTTAACTGCTGCAATCAAGTGGCTGAGTGGACAAGAGGTTCCTGGTGTACCGCTAATTTCAGAGCCAGTTGATGTTATAAATATGTCGTTAACGTTGCGGAACACAATGTGTGGTGGTGACGTTCAAGACGCGATTCGAGTAGCGCAAGATAAGGGGATTACTTTTGTGGCAGCGCAAGGGAATCGAGGCGTTAATTATGAAACAGGGTTACCAAAAGATTGTCCCGGTGTGATCGGAGTAGGCTCAAACCAATTAGATGGATATAAGTCTGGGTTTTCTAACTTTGATGTTAACGTAGACATTGTTGCTTATGGTGACCGCCTCTCATTGCCGACAATCGTTGATTCGAATAATGATGGAGCTTTGGACTACACCGAAACGGCTGGAACGAGTCTTTCGACACCTCTAGTAACGGGCACAATTGCACTAATGCTCAACGAAAGTCCCGATTTAACTCCTACAGAAATCATTACCATTCTTAAACAATCGACAGGCAAACCAATGGTCGGTGAAGCGGGAAGTGGTTTTCTTAATTATTCTTGTGACAATGGATATTGCGGCTATGGTGTTTTGAATGCATATGAGGCAATGCTTCAAATGAGAAAGTTGTCAGAGGAAGGGGTAGCGTTAAAAAGTCCACTAGCTGGTGAGTGTGATGTAGAGTTTTACTTAGATACTCTCGGTGGTTCTATTGATGTTTGTTCAATGGGGGAGTTTAAGTTAAATGATCATGTCACTAGCGATAACACCAAAATAGAAGTTTATAAAGTTTCAAGCCTTGATTCATTAGATGTGGCAGGTGCTGAATTAGTTACAGACACTACAAATGGAAAACTTATGCTTCCAAATGTGGGTAATGAGCTCTTTGCCTACCGTATGTGTGAAAAGAACTTCGTTGATGAGTACCATTGCTTTAGCGATGAATTAACGCCACTAACGGTTTCTAATCTCGAAAAACCTCACCAATGTAATCTCTAGAAACTGAAATCTAACTAATTGATAAACCCTGGATATTTTCCGGGGTTTATTATATATGATAGTTGACTGCTTTTTGTTTTGCTGTCACAATATACCATATTAAAACGGCTTTGGGGGCAGAATGAAACCAACGTTAGAACAACAAAACGTCATATACAAACCTGTTAGGCTTGCTGTGATCAAAGCGCTTGCAGGAACTGGTAAAACTACATTATTTAGATTGTTCGCGAATGCATATCCAGAGCTAAGAATGCTCTATATTACTTATAATCGTCCGATCGCAGATGCCGCTAATTTACCTCCCAATTGTCTATCACTCACTGGCCATCAGTTAGCATATCAATTCGTAGGAAAATACTACCGCCACAAGTTTGCAGAAAACCTCAGCATGGGGCTGATTAGAAAGCACCTCAGGTGCGACTGGTCCATCGCAAACGGGACTATGGTTACTTTAGAAAACTATTTTTGTAGTGAAGACCAAGAAATAGAAAAAAAACACGCTCCATACAACCCCAAAAATAAAAAATCATTGGATATTCAAGAGCAGCTAGTTTCTAGTGCCAAGCAAATCTGGAATGAAATGCAGTTATTGGAAAGTCCGGTTCCCATGACGCACGATGGTTACCTAAAAGGTTTCTCTATTGCCCAAGTAGATTTGAGCGAGCATTTTGATGTGCTACTTGTAGATGAGGGGCAAGACCTTAACCCTGCAGTGAGAGCTTTTATGAAAGCTCAAACTAATATGAGAGTCTATGTATGTGGCGATGAGTCGCAACAAATTTATCGTTATCGCGGTGCCGAAGATGCACTGAAAGTTCAAGAAAATAGTGGAGCCGAAGTTTTCTCATTAACCCAGTCATTTCGCTTCAATGAACAGGTTGCTACATATGCCAATGCCTTTCTGAACCAACTTGGTGTTCATGAACGGCTTAAGGGGACCGATAATGGCATTATCGAGTCTGTTTTAACTTCAGAAAACGATTTAGATGAAAATCTCCAGATAGCCTATATCAACCGTACGATCGTATTAACGATTGAAGTCGCGATAGAAGCTGACGAACGTGGCAAGAGCATTTACTGGACTGGAGGTTTTAATAACTATCCATTTAACGAGCTCTTTGATTTACTCTACTTGAAGCTAGAGCAGTACGATAAAATACGCTCACGTGACTTTAAGCGTGATTTTACTACATTCGAAGATTTCGTAGAAGTTGCAAAAAAAACGAAAAACATCGATATGGCTAGAATCCTCAGACTTGTCTCTAAATATGATACTGGTTTGTTTGATATTTATGAGAACTTGAAGCGTTCTAAAGTGGATAATATTGAGGCTGCTGAAGTTGTCGTAGGAACTTGCCACAGAACGAAAGGCCTAGAGTTTGACCAGGTGGTGCTAGGGGATGATTTTTGTGACCAATTGAAATTAATCGAGCGTACAGAAGACGAAATTCGAGATGAGTTGAATCTAATGTATGTCGCCATCACAAGAGCCAAGTTACGATTCGTAGAATCCCATCCGTTTCATTCTGTACAACGTTGCTCACAAAACATTTTTGAACTGGCAAGAGAGTTTCAAAAGAACAAAAGAAGTAGCTCAGGCCGTTTTAAAAAGAGACGCCAATCATAATTCTATCGAGATGAGTAAATTAGGAGAAGTAAGTAAATGGCACTATTTGACAGAGAAACGAGAGAGTTGATAGAAAAGTTGATCAATCAGGTTGATGTTGATCTTCGAACCGATTTTAGTATAGGTATCATTTCTAGTGAAAATGAATATACATCTGTCCTAACTGCAGAAATTCGTAATAGGATTAATGCTAGGCTACCGTTAAAATCAGCTGCATTTTCACAGAAGTTGAAATCAAATGAAGAGCAAGCATGGGGCGTTGATGCTTGTGTTTTATTGATTGATTATGACAAGGGAGTCGGGAAACTATGTTTGTTTGAAGCAAAAAGTGATCGGCCAAATTGGGACTATCTGAAACCTAATTATCAACCACCTATCTCTCACTTTTCATCTCAGATAGCCCGTCAGGTAGCACCTAACAAACAAGGATTTGTTGTATGGGAGCAGTTTTATTCCAGCAAACCAAATGGTACACCTATAGGTGACCGAAATCCTAAGGGGTCTACCTGTATTCTCCATCATCTTGCATTCTACCATAATGGTACACCTCCTAATCCGAAAGTTTGGACTGATAATGATATTGATACCCTTGCTCGTGAGTGGCAAAAGGTATCCACAATGGGGGGCCTAGTAAATACGGTTTGCAAATGCAAATTGGGCAAAAGTTTCGATGTTAGTAAACTAGAAGAATTACTCAGTGAACGTATACCTGTGAGGCATATTTTGTTTTTAGAAGGGGGCCGGGCTGTCACAGAAAAAGATAGCTATCATTCTATTGCAAAACAATATCAGGAAAGGTTCCCAGACTATAAAGAGAGCACTGGTAGGCAGTAAGTGCTGATTTATTACTTGGTTTTTTTATCTTAGGTGATTGCTATAACAAGAGCATAATGATTGAAATTCCCTCAATTAGTTAAGTAGACTCGCAAAGTGTAATTCGAACTTTTCCAAATTAGTCAGTTGGTCTTCTCACTTAATGACCAACTGACTAAAAAATAATATGGACTGGATGGCATAGCTTTTGGGGTGCGTTCAGCGTTAGACCTGATTACCTAAGCTTACTGAGCCCGGCACCTAAATGAGAGCCTACTTGTCTTAACTTTTCCTCTTGTTCATGTACCGTGATTTCCAACAACTCACGTTCATTTTCAAGCATGTTGATTCTGTCTTGGCAGTCTTCTACAGCATCGTCATACCCATAGCCGTACATCCTTGCCCCAGTCACTCTGATTAAACCGACTAGCTTTTCTTGTTCGTCGATGTACTTCTCATACTCAGTACTTTGATTATTTACTAAACCCATATTCCCTCCGCTTCATTTCTCTTAGCCTTGTTCGCCCTTGCTCATCGCCAAAAGCCATATCAAACAACTCTCTGGGCGCGAGCTCTTGTACAGTAACTTGTGGTTCTTGACCTGTCTCAAGTTTAGACGTTCGCTTTCCCTTAAAGGGGAGCACATTTGATTTCATTAGTTCTCCTTAAATTGCAATGATTTACCTTGAATGAATGAAACCAATTTATCTTATGGAAAAGCCGTGGACAGTAGCACAAACGCATTAATTCTTGACCTTGACAATTCGTTGAGATTATGGGTGTGAAATGTGTCTGTGATATACATAGATTCCATTAAACAGAACATATTGAATATAAAGAATTAATTTCCAGTTTGGTGTTAGAAAAGTCATAACCTAACGGATCAGTAACTCGATAGGAGTCATTGAAAAAAAAGGTAAATTAGATTAGGTTTGAACTTGTTTTTTTGTTGGAAGTGTAGGTTGTGTCTAGAGAGCTAATTGCCGGATTTAAAAGAAGTTCAGAAAGCAGTTGTTGTGACTTTATTTGCCAAGAGGCTTACAGAGAAGCAATATGCGAGCTTTATCCTGAAGATGTAGCAATTTATAAACAAGCATACGGTCTTCTTCTGGATGCATCTAAAACATGTTTAGAAAGGGTTGAGCTTGAAACTGCATTCTCAGTAAGTGACATAGAACCAGACAAGATCATCGATGGTCCTTTTCATGCATTTGTGTTTAGCGACTATTATTTTGATCTAAACCATTCCGATCGATTTTGGGTTAAAGATATCACTCTGTGTTTACAGCATGAAGTAGAAAGGGCATTAGAGGCTGAGAATTGGGAGGGTGAGAATTTAGAGCAAGAGCTGCAAACAATATCACCTGATTTGGTTAGCATTGCTCAGATGATTGATGAGCAATTTGTCACCGCATTGTCTCCTATTCGAGAATATAAAAACACCTTTTATCACAGGTATTCGCCAACACTTTTCTTTAGTATTTATGATTATAGAGAAGCCTTGCACTACTTCCACCTCCCTTTTGAGAAAAAGAGTGAAGGGCTTTGTTTTTACAGTGCGCCATATACGCTTCATCAGTTCTATCGTGAGTCTTTTGGTTTGGATAACTCTACCAGAAAAAAACTGGTTCCAAAGGAAGCTTTATCTCGGACGTTAGCAAATGAGGAAAGACAATTTACAGTTGAAGAAGAGCACCTCTCTGCTTGGATGGCTCTTGAGTTTTGCGGTTCATCAGACAAAGTGGAACTTATTGATTGGGTCAATATGAGTGTTGATGTTTCTAGGCCTCTTTCCGACAATGAGATAAAGTGGGTAACGGCATGGTTTAAACAATCCCTATATGCCTCTCAAGCAAATAATATCCGAGCTGAAATACAATGCGCTACTTCAATAGAAGAGATTATTAATCTAAACAAGCTGCTAGAATCTATCGGGGGCAGGAAAATAGATGAAACAATAAGTTTGTATCAGTCCAACAACCTTAATTCTCCTCCACGCAGTAAGATTAAAAACTACCTTTGTGGAATGATTTTACACCAAGACCGTTCAATCAACCCTAAAAAACTAACCTACACGGAGTTGGAACAAAACCTCGCTGCTGAACTTTCTGACCTAGGGTATGGCATTGGCTTTTCCGATGAGAGCATTCGTCGCGGATTTAAACTGTATAAAGAAATGATTGAAAAGCAGAAAAAGCGTTACCTTAATGCTTAAACTCGTAATAGGGCAGAAGCAATATAGAACAACCTGTCAGATTTTATCACCCTCAGGAGACCAAACTGACAGATTGCATTCTCACTAATTCACACAACCCAATACATTCAGATACACTTAACCTCAAGTAGCTCATTAAAATCGCTGAAATAATTCTCCAGCTCTAGCAACTTTACATTCCCTGGTCGCTCTGAGTACCGCTTTGTACGTGCTCCAAATTCTATTGTTCCTTTCCCAAAGCGCGTATTAATGCAGTCGATTGCTTTGCTTAATTTATGGTTATTAACATCATGTTCAAATAGATCTGCTTGCTTGTGCTCTGCGTCGATTAAACTAGTAAGGCCAACTCCAACTTTATAAATGCGCGTTTTTGTCGGTTGAGTAGGAATAAGGTCACCCTGAATAGCTCTCAACGTCTTTAGACCTACAGAGGTATCGCATACACCGTAACTTAAGTGTATGCTCCGGCTAGCCTTAAACTGCTCCTGAGGATCGTCATGTATGGATGTGGACACAAATGCTGTTATAGCCAGGGCTTCTGATTTTTGCGCTCGTAACTTAAAAAATGCTTCTGCAAGGTGAAGAGATAATTCCGACATTATGGACTCCCTTGATTGTAAGCGGTCCCGGTATGAGCTGGTGGACCAAATTTGTTGCTTCTTAGGTCGTGTGTCGTTCCAATTGTAGACAGGTGTGCCATTTAACTCATGGACCGTGTTGGCGACGGAAATCGAAAAGGCTTTTTGCATTTTTTTAGGATCTTGGCGAGCTAAATCTAACGCGCTATAAATGCCCATATGAGAAAAGTGTTTAGATAGCTTCCTGCCTACGTTCCAAACCTCTGAAACAGGTACCTTTTCTAATGTCTGAATCAAATTGTCTTTACTAATGACAAATACACCGTTACTACCCTGAAGTTTTTTGGCTGCAAACGAAGCCAGTTTTGAAAGAGTTAAACTAGGACCAATCCCGACTCCTGTAGGAACCCCCGTTGTTTTCCAAATGTGTTCACGCCAACGCCAAGCTTCGCTTTCCAGGTCAATGCCATTCTTCAGTAGCTCCGTAGTCTCCACCCAAGATTCATCGACGCTGTAATGAAAAATGGGTAGCCCCTCGGAAACATCTATAAGTGATTGCTTAAAGTTCCTAGATATCTGCCCTAAGGTATTAAAATTACACTTAAATATTGCGCCATGATGCATGGCAACTTTAGAGTCGATTTCCCAAATAGGAGAGAACTTGGGTATCCCAAATTCCTTTATATTTGCTCCGGCAATACTAATACCTTGGCCTGCTGACACGAGTACTGGTTTCCCTTTTAAACCAGGATGAAATTGAGCACTACTGTGCGCATAAAATCCCGTTCCGTCTATTAGTGCGAATGATTTAACGGCCACGAAGTTCTCTCCGGTAAATTCGGATAGCCATAGAGACACAGCCGTAAATGCGAATTTCGTCACTTGATGATAGATAAACAGATCTGAACTTTGGGTTGTCGCTGTATGCTTTTTTCAGTCTTTTGTTCAACCTCTTACATACCAATTCACCATTTAAAGCCATGATAACGGGATGATCTTCTTTAAATGAGAGGCTGCGGTTAAGGAGTAGCAAATCTCCGTTATCAATGATTGGTAACATAGACTTACCGTTTGCACGCATCAATACACATGTATGTTGTTGCTCAGGAGGTATTAATAACTCATGAAGGTCGAACTCTTTCAATGAGTTATGTATAGGTATCGAATGGCCTTTTCTGTACCAATGAAAACGAGCAGATACAACGCCTTGAACTACAATATCTTCTTGCTTTTGTATCTCTTGAAATGACACAAGAGCGTTTTCGCCAAGGTATTCAACCAAAATACAGTCGTTTGCTTCAGGTTGTAGGCTTGAGTCAACAAGCAGGTAATCGCCATCTGAAATACCGAAGTAAGGTACATCTTGATGAGCAACAGTTAATTTGGTTGCGCTAGGATGATGAACTAGCTGTTTTGACAATGACAGGGATTTACGGACACTCCCGCTTGTTGGGTCTTCAAAGCCTGTTATGCCGCAATTTATTGACTGATCAAATATTTGTAAAACACCCATTTTAAAAACACGTCTGACTGCTGTATGTATATACAGTAATTATATATCCAGCTATGTACTGGTGCAATGTAAGGAAGAGCATGAGCTATTGGGATGGTTAGATGGCCTGGTGCACATCTGTGAACCATAGGTTTTTGAGTATACGATTCATGAGCAAGGAGAGACACTGTAATTGCACTATAGATTCGAGTAGTAAGGTATAAGCCCGGTGGTATGGTAAGGTTTTGTAGCACCATAATGCAGCGTTAAAAGAGAAAATGGAGGCTTCATTGAGCGTAAAAAAAGACAATCACTTTTTACCTGAGATGTATCTAAAAAATTGGTGCAACGAGCAGGGTAAGGTATTCCACTATAGGAAAGTTGTTCAACACGAGAATGTGCCATTATGGAAGGACTACTATCCATCAGCGATCGGTTACCATACACATTAAAGCAACTCAGTGGTCTGAGATGAATAGTATCGATATCATAAATTACATACCAATTTGGGAACTATTCTTTAAAAGCTTTCTACTTGAGTTCAAGTTGATGTGATTTAGGTTTCAATGTGAACATTTAACTAGCCATAATGGCTTTTCTGGCAGTTAAAGCGTAAATCGGCATTGTTGATAATGATAACGTATTGAAAATATTGATATAATCATATTTTTATAGTGTAAGTATGATCCTATGAGATATGAATCTGCCCCTGTTACCCCAGAAGAAAGACGAGAAACCACAAAAGAGCTCTTCGCTCGTCAGCAACGAGAGCGTAGAGCTGAATTAACTCCTTCAGCAAGCGATGAAAAAAGATGGGCAGAAAATCGTGAGAGGGTTCTTAGAGATAGAGAAAAAGCAGGGTTAGGACCTACTTCTCTAGGATTGAATGCTCCTCAGCTTCTCAGTGACTCAATAGGATTACAGTGTTCACTTGGGGATGAAATGGCTAAAAACCACCAGCATGTGTTAATTACAGATTTAGAGGATGCACATAAAATATTACATAACGTTTGGCTGGAGTCTGGTAAGGATGTCGCTGCTATCGCCTTGAGCATTAACACCGCTAAGTCTTGGTTCAATCACACAGAGCCTATGTTTAATGCGATATCAATTGCTAAACAGTTTGGCGATCTAGGCGTTAAAGCTGATTTGGTAGAAAGTCGAGGTAAATTATTTGTCGCATTTTCAGGGACAAACGAGAATGGCAAAGTGCTACGGCATGCGTTTGTCAATGGTACTCGGCTTAATATGAATGGTAAGAAGTACCCTCTAAATTCATTTAAGTCGGTGCAAGCAGGCTTTAGTCCTCAATCTAGAACTGCAAACTTCAAGGGTGCGGGTGCCTTAACCTTTGTGGTGTCCGCTAGTCTAGCCACCAGCGACTTAGTTTTTAAAGACGACTATCACTTAGTGGATTGGTTTGGCAATGTAGGTGCCGATATGTTCAAATTCATGTTGCAAACAGCAGCTGGTGAAGTTCTGTTATTTGCTACGGCAGCTCTGGGAGCTCCCGTAATGGTTGGTGCGCTATTTGTTACAGCAACATATGTCTTAATTGAGGTTGTTTGGGGTGAATACAAAGTTTCTAATCAAGTCGTAAGGATGCTTGAGAATGTCACATAAAACAAGATTACGTTTGGCTGGTATCTTTGTTCTTTTGTTTGGGATAATTTGTTGGGGCTATCCATCTTATGTAGTCTATAGAGACTATCTTGAACTATTGAATAAAGCTGACACTGTTCAGCTATCCGTTCTAACTCTGTGGGTGCCGATTGGATTATTAGGGGCGTTAGGTTGTATTTTTTTTATGGCCCCAAAAGCTATGTTGTGCGGAAAAAAAATTAATGAAGTTTACTCTCAAAGCGCAATGCAGCTAGCTAATAAAATCTGTGTTTATTTTGCCTTGGCTGGTGTAGCCTTTGCCGCTGGCTGGACGTATCACTCAATTGACCTCTTACAAAAGTATGGGTATGTATACAGTCGAGATTTAACCAATATCACTCCTACGGGAATACATTTGAAATACGTTAGAGCAACTCATTGACCAAGAACGTCTCTAATCCTCACTAAGAACTCTTCTAACAAGCGTAAGCTTACTACTTACGCTTGGTCTAATTCCTTCCGAGAGCTCCTCAACCTAATCGGCTATCTAGAGCATAGACACGAAACTATGAACCTCTTAGTTGACTGTGGTTGAGTATCGCGCTCATTATGCATAGAAACGAGTACAATTTGGTAACCTTAAGCTTTAAAAAATTGTTTACTAGGAGTGGTACAACATGGATAAAGAACTATCTGGGGTAGAGAAGCTTCGTGATGGGGCCAATTATCTTCGCAAAGTTATCGGTATCAGTACTGAATTTCTTAGCTCAATACAGAAAAGAATGGGGTCTCCCAAAACTCTCTTGGATACTTTTGTAAGAGTATACTTTTCTACCTTTGGTTGTATTTTGATCGGGGTGTATTTCGTGATGATGATATTAAAGCCATGGTTTGATGGTGGTGGAAATTGGTCATATGTCCAAGAAGTTTGGTCTCATTGGCAAACTCTGAATGCAGCAATGATTGCTTTTACAGCAAGCTTATTGGCGGTTTATGCAGCTAAATATCACGAAGAACAGAATCGAGAGAGCCAACTTTTAGCAGCAAGAGCATTGTTACCTCAAACTCTGTCTGACTTAACTAAATACACAACTGAGATGGCTAGCTTCTACACCGAATCAATTGAATTTTGGAAAGGTATGCCGAAAAGAACAGGTAAGAAGCCTGTACCACCGAAACTAGATTTGGCCAATACAACAGCCATATTCACAAAATGCATGGAAAACGCAGACATAGATGTTGTTCTGGTAATGGCAAAAATACTAAGTAAGACTCAGTACTTATCCGCTAGAGTAGAAAATGAATATGAGAATAAGCAGTCGAGCCGTAGGCCTAGTTGGAGAGAAGATGCGGAATATCAACTAGTTGAGCTGGGAGTATTACAAGCTAAGGTAAATAGAATGTTTGATTATGGTAGATATTTGCAAAGTAAACTTGACCTCTCCGAATTTAAAAGTGATGAAATAGCCCAAGGTCTTTTAAACTTAAAGATTTCTCGAGCCCAATACCCAAATGTGTATAAGAAGTTAGAGCACACGGACTTAACATTTTTGTCTAAATAATGTACACACCTTAAGAAGTGTGTACATACAAATGGATTAGTCTCTAAAAAACTCGACTAGATACATTAACCCTTTGATACATATGTGTGGATTGAGTTTGAATACCGAGACCATTGCTTTCCATACTCTCATAATCAGATAGATAAACCTTTGTGGGTACATATTAATCACCATTAACTATTGAACAAGAAAATTGCCAAATAGGCTACTGGTGATCTATAGTCTCGTGTGTCAGGTGTCGAGAATGATACCCAGCAGCCATAATGAGTAGTTGCAGCTACTCGATTTGGCTTCTCTCTTAAACCCTGCCTATGGTGGGGTTTAAGTGATTTTGAGCTCCAGTTTAATATCACGAAAGAAACTAAGCACAGCTACTATTTGCTTCCATGCACTGAACTACTTGAGCTCACGGGTATCAAGATAGTGCGATAAAAAAAGTTTATCAAGGTGCAGTTCGAGGATCATTTGTGGATAAATAGCAAAATTCAAAATATCAGTCAGTGAACACTAACTAACTGAATAAGACCCTGTCTATAAGTCCAAATTACGGTTTGTTAATTCGATTTAGAAATAACCGCACCTAAAAATATTTATCTTGACAATTAAGAAACCACCCAAAATATAGTTGTGCCGTATTAACTACCTTCAGATGGGGGGCTTACTCTCTTAAACATAAAAGGATAAGGTGTGAACGCATCCCCTTTTCCTACATTTGGTCCACTCACTTCCCAAACCCCTTCGAACTCACTCGGTTCCTCGACCTTTAGGTAGTTATTCGGGTTTTGTTCCACATCATCTTTTGAACGTTGTGAAGGTGTTGGGAGGAAGTGAGCAAGCTTGCGATTTTCAATCTTAGGCGGGTTCAGAATAAACAGGCTACCGCTCTCATCTAAGTAACCTTCCACGTTCCCAATGTTTGTTTTTAATATCGTAGTCACCTTGTGCATAGATCTTCCTAGTTAGTTGATTTGCCAATACTGATAATGTCCTCCAGCATTTAACACCATTAACTCTAAATCTTCTATCCTTGGATATCTTCTTTAAATTCCCATCTCGGTGAGAATCGGAACTCTACCGACCAGCAATCTGAGGAGATAATGAAAGCTTTCCATACAGCTAAAGGGTATTGGCCTGATGCTCGGAAATTATTCGTGAGGTTATTTCTGACGAAACGGATCAATCTATCAATCTGGTCTTCGCTTGCTGTGTCGAAGCTAAGCGTAATAGAGAGATTGTCATAGTTAGGTATGTCGGCAGAACCTCTAAAGTCTAAATTAAGCTCGTCTACAAGTAACTTTAGTTCGGTTAAGAAGCTTTCGAACTTTTCCTGGTTGGTCTCCGCAAAGACTGACTTGGCGAACGCAGAGATATTAGTGTGATTGTCCACTAATAAATCTTCCCCATTAGCATGGAGAAACCCTCTTATCATCGGGACTAAATCATCCGGTGCTAAAACTTTTTGGTCATTATAAAAGTCAGAAGTTAGGAACGCCTGTTTATACTTTTCGAGAATATTATACCTTTTGAGAATATCATTCATCATATCTACTTGAACCCCTTATTTTGATGCTGTAGCAATCATTGCTTTCATACGGCTAAGTATGTTTTTTGCTCTTTCGTCATTTTCTAATTCACTAGCAGGAACCCTAACGTTTAGCTTTTTAGCCAGCTCGTTAATAGCAGCAATAGTCTTTTTACTTGGTTTCTTAATACGTTTTGCCTCTTCTACATATTTAGATAGTAATTTGGCGTTACTAATCGCTTGAGAAGGAATTTTCAGGCCAGTCTTCGATTCCAACTGTTTTGCGTAATCAAGAAACTTTTTAGATGGAGTACTTGGGACATCATCTTCGTGAACTTTTATAAATTCTAGAGCTTTACCAAAGTCAGTCATTTTAAGCGCTGGCGGCTGGATCTTTTTGAAAGAGCATATTTGTGAAATCTTTCTTCGCATAGCGTCAGTTACCAACCAAGGGTGCTCTCGTAGCCATTGCCTCGCTTTAGCCTCACTTGCTAAGGCCTGTCTGGGCATTGGTAGTCCGAGCCCTTTACAACGCTTCTGAAGTTTATCTTTGGTTTGGTTTGAAAGTGGCATGTTAGGATTCACACCGTCTCTTGGTGTTTTATCAAACAGGTTTTTATTCAGGAAACCTATTAGCTTTTCAGTATTTTCAATTTGAGTGTTTATAAATTCCAGAGACGCTGCTTCTGCTTCTCGTTGAGGGAGTTTACTCATGTCAGAAAGTTTGAGTTCCCATTTGGCAGTAGTACCAGGGCTTTTATATGAATCAGGTAGTGCCTTATACAATTCAATCCCTTTTGGGGTGATATCAATCGAAGGGTTTTTACCCTTGCTAGTATACGCTACGAACTCACGCATTAAGATAGTTGCGATTTGAGTTGGCCTAGTAGCTGGTGTCCCAATGCCTTTTGATTCTTTGAGTGAATTCCTAAGAATAGGATTAGGCTCGAATTTTGCCGCATGGTACATCGCAAAAAGTAGTGAGGCCTCAGTGAAGAGAGGGGGCTTAGTTGTAGTAGACTCCTTTAGCTCAACATCTGGAATTGAAACATTGCTTTTGTCTAAATCGTTTAAGCTGATAGTTTGGACGGTCTCTTTACCTTTAAAGTAATGTTCCCACCCAGTTTCTATACAAGATCGCTTTGTGATCTTGAAACTAGATACCGGTTCTCCAAAAAGCCCATGGGTATCGAATTTTAAAACCCCTTCTTGAACTAAATATTTTGATGGAGGTAAATGTGCTTGCAAGTAATGCGACGTAATTTCTTCAAAGACCTGAAGATCTAGCCCCTGTAGCTCTCCTGGTTTAGGTATAACAACAGGAGCTAGAGCATCGTGTATTTTATCTCCTGGCGTATAGCAGCTTGGTTTGAAACTTGCGCAGGTATCGTCTTGTCCCGTTTGAATGGCAGCGATTTTAAGGGCGGCTTGGCCAAATTGGTCCCATTTTGCTAGTTGAGTACATTTGTCCGCAATATCCCTAGGGTTGTAATCTTTGTCAGAAATCTCTTGTTCTTCACCTCTTGGGTAAGTGATAAAACCAGAATCGTATAGGCGTTGTGCTGCATTGAGGACATCAGTGGCACTAGCGTTGCTAATCAGACTCTGTAGTTTGGTCAGTGATAAAGGCTTTGGTGGGGCAGAAGTCGCCATACTTTCATTTATATCTAAATCCAATATGCACGCTTGCTTAAGCCTTTCCGTAAAATCCATCATAATAGATTTGTCGATATAAAGAGGTTTAGGTCTATTGTTTATGGTTAACTCCTCGACTTCTTCCTCAGACATATCAGGCGATATTTTGGATGCTAGATTTTTTTCATCCCACTTTACGCCAGGGATAGGGGAGTCATAGTCGGAGTCTTTTATCTCTGGAAGGTATCGGCCTTCAAAACTTACAGCGCCGTTACACCTGATCAGCGGTACCGGACGAAAGTGAGTTACAGATTTAAAGTTTGCTCTTTCTTGATGACGATGGTAAGTAAAACCTACAACAGTCGACTGAACTCGACCAACAGATGTCGTTGAGCTTTTCTTATCCCCTGAGCCTAGGTACTTTCCAAGCATTCCCCTTCTTGAGTAATAAGTGTAGGTGGCAGTTAGAACCATGGCTGCGTAATCTGCCATACGACGACTAGACCCAGCTAAATATTCGCCGTAGTATTGAGATGCATCGACCATTTCATCGAAAGAGGTTTGTATTGCATCCTTGGATAACCCCTTTGTTAACCAAACTCGTTTTAATGGGCCATCGTATTTAAGGAAATCTAAAATGCTACGGTATATGACTTCACCTTCTCGGTCTGGGTCTGTAGCACCAATGACTAAAGTCGCTTTGTCGACATACTGTTTAAGTAATTGGATTCGCTCTCCTGGTTTTCTTGCCGGGTATCCGTCACGAGCTGGTATGTCCGGACAAACTTTATAAGGAACCTTGCGAGGGATGCGTTCGTGAGTACGTGGATCGTTCCAACTGAAGTTCTGTATTTGCTCTGTAGGGGGAGACAGTTCGAGGAAGTGACCTGCGGCATACCAAAGGATCAGTTCTTGCCCTTTGTAGAAGCCTGAATATAATCCACCTTGCTTTCTAAGATTCAAAGCTGATGCGATCTTTTCAGCTTGAGAAGACTTCTCTGCAATAGCGACCCACATGGCTATTCTCCTAGTTTATTGACTGCGTGTATTCGGTGAGAAATCCAACGACCATACTCAGATTCAATATCAGCAAAGTGCTTCATTGCTTTCAGGCGGTACGAGTAATGAAAATATTTATTGTCTGAAGTTGCATATCGATGGTAGTTAGCGAGGCCTTTAAAAATGTCATTCGTTGCGTTTAATCTTCTGGCCAGAATGACACCACCAATAAATAGATTTGCACATACATCATCTCTGACGTCTTCCCAGTTTATAGTCACACCAAGCTTACGAAACTCTTGATCCCAAACCTTAGGGTTAACTTGTATTATTCCTAAATCACCAGAACCGTTCTTGGCTTTCTGGTCAGCTCCTGGCCAACCATTCTCGCTTCTCATGATTGTACGTATGTATTTAGGATGTATATTGTTTAGCTTGCTAGAGATTAAAGTACACTCTTCAATCTCACCTTTGTAAGTAAGAAGTAAATCTCGTTTACTTTTCCACGGCATGGCTTTGTACAGCCCCGTGTCGCCATGCTCTATTACATATTCGTAATAAGACCTTTCCGGTTCTTTAAGTTGCTCAAGACCGTCAGCTGCTGTTACACCCAAAAATTCAAACATAGACGCAATCCTCCGTTAAATGAAATATATCATTTAGCAACAAAAAACAATAGACTAAAGTTGACTTTGAGGTTGAATTAAAATACCATATATAAACACTTAAATGGGAGGGATGAGAATGAAATTAACCGCGAGTCAGTATGAAGGAGTCAACACGACTGGAGTACCTTGCATGATTAATGCGGGGGCAGGTAGTGGTAAGACTCGCGTTATTGTGGAGAAGGCCGCGACATTCATTGAGTCAGGCTTGGAACCCTGTCGACTTTGTGCCATAACCTTTACCAAGAAAGCTGCTGCGGAAATGTTAGAGCGTCTTTACTTACGTATAGGTATCAAAGCTTATCAAGCTGTTATCTGTAACTGGCACTCCTTTGCACTAAACCAAGTCATAAAACCTGCCATCAAAAAGCAACACCCATATTTTGTAAAGTGCGGTTATACATCGAGTGACTTAGTTATCTTGGATGAAACTGAGTCCCTTACACTAATAAATGAGTCAGCTAAGAAAACATTATCGAACTCAGACTATGAGTTCTTAAAAGAGCACGGTGGTGCAAAGTATGTTCAAAACTTCATGGGGCTATCCTTGTCCTATGGTCGTGGTCCTAAGTCTGAGTTCGAGCACCAGTCCAAAACCAACCCAAATCTGACTTTTGATGAGAAAGCCTTGTTAAGCCATTGCGTTTGTATCTGGAAGGTCTACTACAGACGAATGATTGAGCTGAATGCTATTGATTACGACCACATTCTCGTCCATGCGGTAAAAATTCTCACACATGATGTAGGTTTTAGAACCTGGTTGCAAAACCAGTTTAAAGCAGTACTTGCCGATGAGCATCAGGATGCTAACCCAGTCCAAGGCTTATTGTTAAAACTTATTGTTGGTCAAGGCAATAACCTAACTATGGTTGGTGATGAAAAACAAAGTATTTATGCTTTCAGGGCTGCAGATGTCGGTCAGTTACTAAATGCTCAAAAAGAATTCGGAGACATGAAGATTGTTCAGATGGGAGAGAACTTTCGATCAACTGAACAAGTTGTAAATGTGGCCAATGCTATTGCTGACTTAATGCATGAAGACCAAAAGGTTACAGACGGACATATGATAGCAATGGCAAATATTCAGGGTGATAAGCCAATTGCCCGACAATTTGCCAATGACAAGGATGAGGCAATTACGACAGCCAATGAGATTAAACAGGCTATCGAATCTGGTGAATTAAAACCAGAAGAAATTGCCATTCTGTATCGTTCAAAAGTAATCAAAGACCCAATTGAAGCTCAACTTATTGAGCATGGGGTAGAATACCGAGTTGTTGGCGACAAGGATTTCTTTGATAGTAAAGAAGTAAAGGACTGGAGTGCATTCCTACGTTTCTGTGCTAATGAGAAGGATGTTATGGCTGCTTCACGTGTCATTGATGCAGCAAGCCTTAAAACTAAGGGCGTAACTATGCGCCAAAAGCTCATTGATAAAAACCTAACAGTTATTGAATACTGTAAGTACATGACCACGTATGGAACTGTAAAATCTCAAGATAGAAAGCTTGGATTTGCCTCTTTGTTGGAGTGCCACTCAATTATCAAAGAAGCATTGTTCGAATGCGGTTCAATCACTGACTTAGCAAAAATAAATAACTATGAACTTAGTGATTCTGAACTGAGAAATAAGTGGGGAGAAGTACTTTCTGGCTTAGAGGAAGGTTTGCATCAAATCTGGGTCGAGCTGTTCAAACCCAAAATTATAGATAACGCTAAGAAGAAGTATAAAACTCAAGAGATGACAGCAGAAGTAATCTCAGAAGTTAATAAAAGAGAGCAAAACGTCATTACCTTAACAAAGCGCCTTTTTGCTTTCACTGAGGTTCATGGACACTTACATGATTGTATCAAAGAACTTAACATGCTGGTGGATTCTGGTGAGCAAGGGGCTAGTGCGGTTCAGTTAATGACAGAACACGCTAGTAAGGGCTTAGAGTTTAAGCGTGTATATGTCATTGGCTGCGAAGAAGAAGCACACTTCAAAGGTAATGAGAAAGACAATGTTCATGAAGAGCTTAGGCTATTCTATGTGGCCACCACTCGTGCAGAAAAGGATCTAATTTACTCATATGCACAAAGGCGCTTAGTTCACGGTGAGTTCAAGACACGGAAACCTCTACAATTTCTATGCGCTCTTCCAGTAGACCTTCTTTACTGGGAGTCTTCAATATCACCCAAAGTAGCGTATGAAAAAAGTAATAAAGAAACCACTACAAAACGAACAGGAAATCCTATTCAAATGCTGGCTAGAGGACAGTTACCACACCCCAAGCTAACAGTAGAGGTAAAGGAAACTAGAATCGAAGGATTTAAAATATAGGGTTAATGAGGGAATCAGCACTTGTAGTATGGTGAACGATACCTAGCTAACGTCACCATATGTTTTGTGGAGAATTACATACATTCAACATCTATTGCTGTTTGAAACTAACTAATAAATAGAGGCCTAATGAGCGACTGGTTACCTTGTAACTGATGGTTTAATTGCATGTCGAAAGAAACTAATGCAAGGTTATTTTCTAGCTGTAAAACATATAAGTCAGAGGGGCGTATCCTCTAATTTTGGCGAAAAAATTATAAGAATCAACTAAGCGTTGTTTGGTATCGTTAGATAAGTAAGGAACTTGAGTATCCTCTCTTAAGCAATGTAGCTGAAATAACAAGCGTACCCCTTTATAGCTCTTCGAGTTTCCACTTTTGATCTTATGGAACAAAACATTTAAGTCTGCCTTCCTTAACTCTGATTGCTTATTTATACCGATATCTTTTAGTGACTTAAATATTGTAGGACTGAGGCTAGGCATTGCCGATATATCTAAATCCTCACTTTGTTGTTGTTTTTTTATTGCTGCATTTAGCATGATCTTTAACTGCATTATTGTCTCCACAGCTTGCTGATCTGATACTTTTTCTGAAAGATAGCGCTTCATAAGAAGTCTTGAGGATCTAGAGCTATTGGGTACAGAAATAGGGTACTTTTTACATAGATAAAACCCGTATGATTCGAGTGACTCTAGTAATGGGGAGTCTGTTTCTTGTGGTACATAGATATTGAGAACACCCTCACGCTGGTTAGCTATCATGTATCCACAGTAAGTGAATTGAAACTCGCCAAATGAAGGTCGGCTAAAGACCCCTTCAATTGGCTGAAAAAGGTCTCTATAGTAGTTTGGAGCTTTTGCCAACGCTTTTTTAGTTTTTGACTTTCCTTTGCGTGATTTATGTAAATTTTTTTGCAACAAAGACGGTTGAAAGTTTCTCGGGTTAACTTGAAGCTCTTTATTTTGACTTTTCATGTTCACTCACTCGATATCGCGTATTTTGAAGATAGAAACAGGGAACTCTTTGTTGAAAGCAGATTCTCTGATCATCTCAACTTGCCACAAGGTGGGAGAAGAGACAGAAACTTTCTCCATCGTATAATGCATCTTAAGTTGGTAAATCCAGACAGCGCGGCTACGCATAACGCCGCTGCCAGGTACGGCTTCACGCTGAGCTATTGCTTTGTTCAAAAGTTTAATAGAGCTTGTGTCTACGTGGAGTAATGCAGAAGTCTGGTATTTCTTCATTATATTTATATAGTTACTTGCTCTTAGAAGCTCAATAAATATGTCTTGGGTGTCTGTTTCAGAGTCCAAATGGTTGGACTTGCACCTAGACAGTACTGTTGCTGCATTTAAGTAGTTCATTGAAAAACAGTCTTTAAGGCTATCAACTAGATATTCACGAACTAATACTTCTGACTCTTCTTCAGAGTAAGTTTCGCCAGGGTTTCTTTCTTGGTCCTTAGTCGGCAAGATATGCTTATCTGTGGGTATTGGGTATACAGCAGTATCACTTGTCGTTGATGCAATAAAGTAGTTTGTTGAAGTAATCTTTGTGGTATCTATGAACAGGTTCAAGGCGTATAAAAATGCAACAATAGCTAAGAAAAATAAAACCAGAGCGTAGTATGGAGATCGCTGGACAGACTTAAAATTGTCATAGATTAAATTATGACGTTTATCTGTTTCAAACACGGCATCGTGGTTACGGTTAACCTCGCTGGAGGGTATTGATTGGCAACTAAAGGTATCCCCTTTAACAAAGCTATCCTCAGTAGACTTCGAACTTTGTCTTCCTGTTAACGGAGTCTTCCCCAAAGCTGTACTAATAAAATTGAATAGGTCTTTAACGTTCATCTAAAAACCACCCTGTCGATGAGTAATGAACTTGCGTTATCCGCTCTAGGTTCAGGTAGAACTGTGTAGTGAGCAATGAATGAGGTTGTTTGGTCTCCTGATACCGATTGGACTGTTACCATTATCGGAACCTCAACTACCCAAACTAAAGGCTTACCAGGTTTGTTCTTTAAGGTAACGATAGGATCGTAAGGAACAACAACGTTAGCCTTACCTTCTGACATAAGAATCGCCTCAATCATAGGGTCAGTAGGATAAACATTGAACAGTGATGTGGCGGCTATTGGCGCAAAGTGCTTTTCAATACAGTTGGCATAATCGTTATCGCGTTCACCGTTCATTAGGTGTTGAGCGGTTTTATAATCGACGGTATAGCATGAGCTCACCATACGACGAAGAAACCTGACAACCTTCTCGTCTGTATAGCGTGGGTCACGTGATACAAAGGCCCTTGTGTAACCACCATTACCATCAGAATAAAGAAAAACTCTATCCGGGTTCCCTAATAGTTCTTCATTGAATTCGGAAAGTTTAAAAATAGCTAAAACAGATAAAACGATAGCAAGCACAAATGGCCAGTCGAATTTAAGTATGCGAATAAGTCGTGGAATATTCATAACCAATCAACATCCCAATTAGAAGAACTTATGATCTTAACTGCACTTGCCCCCTTACCCTTTGGCACACGTTGTAAATCAAGCCAGAAAGTTACATTAGCGGCCTGGTGCCTTTGATTCTGAATAGCCTCGAGCTCAGTTTCAGTTGCGTCTTTAACCTTCAAAGATTTTTTCATAATCTTGCCCTGAACTTTAACTCGCCATACCCAGTAGGCATCTTTTGTGAATCTTCCATCAATTTTCCCGTCAACTGTGCCACTGTATTCCATAAAAGGCGCTCGGGTAGGGTAAAACTCAATAATTTCTTTATTAGAGAAAATGGTTGATAAAATTTCTGCTTCTTGAACTGCGCTTGAGAATGACTTCCAGCCAGAAGTAGTAAAGAATAGTAATGCTGATTCTGTCATAGACAATTCATAACTATCGAAAGATAGAGAGAGTGTGTTGTACATAGCTTCAGTTACAAAATCCATAACTTCAGAGTCAGAAAAAAGACGGTCACTTAATGGGACCTGAGGAACTATTCGGGTAATGCCCTTATCGTTGTAAGTGGGGATCTTGTAGTAACCAGATTTATTTGTTGTAAGAGTGTTTAGTGCAAACTCTAAGAAATAGATAATGACCACCAGCACTACGAAACCAGATAGGAGCCCTCGATGATTCTTAATTACGGATGAGCGAAACATATCCTTCCTCTAATCCAAGTTACCGATGCGTACAGGCTTGCCAGTAGGCTCAATCCTTGCGTCATGGGAGGTAGCGCTGATATTTATTCTTTCAAGCAGGTAAAAATTAACCAGCGAACCAGTCAATAAAAGCAGGGTGAGGCCCCACGTAATTGAAGTCAGTGCAAGTAAAGCCTTAGTTGCTCTATTTGCAACATAAGGGTTTCTATTGACACCCAATTCAGCCAATTTCACACCCATTATTCTGCGCGCTGGTCTTGGCTTTATACTTGGTATCTTTTCTAGGCGGCTTCTGACTTCTCCTGGGATGGGAGAAGACCCTGCATGGATAATTAACTCGGCAGATTGGGTAACTGATTTAAAGCCAACAGACTCTTCGTTTTCCATTACATTTATCCTATTAGTTGTAACCTTTCTATTTCCTTGCGCAGATAGGAAAATTCAACACCATCAATCTCTATCGTTTGTTGGTATGACTGGGTTGAGCTTTTAAACTTTTCTAAAAGCTCTGTTAATTCAATGGAATCTGTAGAGATTGATGAGTTAACAAGGAAGCAGCGATCGAGGGTGTCCAACTCTGGATGGTTACTATCGACAATAGAGACAAGAATACTCAAAACAGGTTTGTAGCTATCAGCCGAAGATAGTTGTAACTCAGCAACACGGCGTCCATATTCGACATTCGAGATAATGCATAAAGTTTCTTTTTCTTTTTGAGAAAACAAAATGACGTTGCTTCCTAACAGTGACTCCAAACTACTACTACCTATGACATATTTTATAATCACAAAAATATATGTCTTTTACGGATGAAAAGCAATGCCATATTTTTGGTTGTTTGGTTGTTTGGTTGATTTGATTTTGAGGGTTGACCGAGATGTTAGATTTGGTTGTTTTCGTTTAGCTAAAACCATTCCATCCGTTGATAAATTTGCTATGATGTGAAAAATATATGCCTTAAATGGATTAAAAGCAACGGTGCAAAAATGTTAACTTTAATATTTCTACAGTATCTTTCATTACTCTTAATGCCTGTTTCAGGTGGAGTTTCTCTTCTTGCTCCGGTACTTAGTTTATTCGTCACATATATCGGAATGTGGAAACAGTTCAGAACGATACATCCAGTACTTAAGTCACATTTAGTAGGGCAAGCGATTGTCGGAGCTTCGGTCATATTTTGTGTGATCAGTATCGTCTTAACCTTCGAAATAACTCAAGCTATGCAATCGTTAACAGCTTCCGACAAGAACTTTTCGGCAAAAGTTTTAACGACTTTCGGATGTGTTGTCTTCCTCTATTACTACTTCGTCATAACCGTAAACTTTATACTTCATCGAAAAGGTCTAAGGGCACGGCTTGTGTTACCCATTCCATTGACCAAAGGAAAGTATGATTCTCTAAAAATGATTCTTAAAGAGCGACGTATTGATGACACAAACATAATTTTTAAGGATTCCTAAGTTATGAGTCAGCGTACGCCAGAAAAAGAATCAGAGTTGAATGCTTCAGTCGCCCTAGCTCTAGCATTAGCAATAGGTATGGGTTACGGGGTTTACGCGCACTTTTTCCACATACTTGCTTTTGTGTGGAGAATGCTAAAGATAGCTCAGATGTTTACATTTTTTGCTTTTGAGAACCTCGTGGTTGTAACTACCTCTTGGCTAACAGGATTTCAAGGATGGGGGTTTAAGGAGGGGCTATATCAAATATTAGAATTGCATTATACGATGATTACACCCGAGTATATTGGAGCTTACGACTCTATTTTCGGAAATATACTTAAATGGCCCTTCGCTTTAGCTCTGATCTACTTAGGTTGTAAAGAATATTCAATACGCTCTAAAACCAGAAAAGAACACAACGTTGAATCAATGATACGGGCTGCTTCCAAGGTTCATCCTCATTTAAAACGTATAGTACCGCCCAACTTCTACGATAAATTGATGGGATATTCCATTGGCTGGATGTTTCCTAAATATAAAGAACGTTTAGAGGGTGAAAACCCTTGTGACTATTCACATGATTACAATTTCGAAAATCGCTCTGACTATGAAAACCGATACGCTATGGGTGTATCTCCTTACGAAATGCTCACAGCAAATCCTCCTTTGGGTGTCACATTAGATGAAATAGAACGTGACAAAGAAATGCAAAAAGAAACGGGGTTTGTTAGCAATTTTAGGCCTATTTGTTACTTCTATTACTGCGAGAACCCGAAAGACTCAACAATAGAGTTTTGCTCTCGAACAGCGACTATCAGCTTAGAGAGGCTTCTCCTCTGTCCTTTACCGCAACAACTACATTCGGAAGATAAACTAGCACGGTTGTTTGATGATAATGGGAAAACCATTCCAATTGAATATGTAGATAAACAGGGTAATGAAGCGGATAAGTTTAAGAGAGGAGGAGCGATAATAGGTGGCTTTCGTCCAACAACTTTATTGAATGATGGCGTCCCTTACGCTGGCAGTATCGAAGACACAATACTTTTATTTAACGGTATTGAAAGAAAGGTTCTTACACAGCTTAAGGAAAAAATGGATGGAAAGACAACCCGTACATTCGAAGAAATCCTCTATGCAATGGTAACAAAGAAGCATGCTTATTCTACTACTGTAATCTGGGCGTTGATGCTTCTCTTTAAAGATGTAAACCGTATTGCAGGAAACGAGTTTACTTGGGTAACTAAGCATGACCGAAATTTAGGAATGGTATTGCAGTCTATCGGCAGAGAAACACCTTTCTTAGAAGCAAGTGGTACTCGCTCGCATTTTCTTATGGAAAGAAAAGCCGGATTTCGAATGACAATTCCAAGTGTCCTAGGAGCAGTGCAAGACCTTCACATTAATGCAGAGAGAATATTAACAGCAGGTAAGAAAGGAGAAGACCTCCTGAACATGGATGAGGATGAATTTAGTAGATTATTTGATCTCAGCGAGATAGAGAAAAAGGCTGATGGCCGAGAGAATGAGGCAAAACAGATTCTAAAGTCACTAGGTGTCGATATAGAAAAGGATGAGAAAGTCTTCAATGACCCTTATGAGGATATTCCTGAGTTAATGAAGCAGTACAAGGAAGTTGATTAGTATGGCCAGTTTTAAGAAGCAGTCGGTTCTAAACACAAACCCTGAACTGAATAACCCAGAGCTCTTTCATCGTGATTCTCGCACTATGTGGATGCGAATACAGTCAGCAGTAAATGTGTCATTTCCTTTATTAATTGCTGCATGCGGGATTGCTTTGTTTATGTTCCCTCAAAATGGGGACTTTATTTTTGCATTTGCAATTTGTCTGAAGCTTACAAACTCAAGAGAGAAGCATGAATATCCTTTTGACGCGCCGGAGTGGGAGCAGTTTATTTCAAAAAAGGAGTCGTTAAAAGACGCAGTTAAAGCTGGCCATCTTATTCCCCAGCGTAAAAGAGGAAACGGTACATTAATATTCGGGTTTGAATTTTTTCTACGTAGGTTACTCGTATCCAACCCGGATATGGAAACAAGACATACACTCGTCATGGGCAGTACGGGCTCGGGTAAAACTGTACTTATACTGACATTGCTATTTCAAGCACTTCTCCAGCCAGGAGGAACATCAGCAGTCATAGTTGATGGTAAGGCGGATATAAAATTGTTTTGGACAATTTTCGCTATCTTGAAACGATTAGATAGACTCCACGATTTGTTGGTTCTCAATTTTCTGACTCCCATGGACTCCTTAGATACTACTAACATGCACGACGACGATCGCATTTCGAATAACATGAATATTCTAAATGCGGGAACCCCTGACCAGATGAAGACTATAACCATGGGGTTAGGGCGTGAAACGGATGGAGGGGATAGCTCTTTTTGGGAAGGTCGTAGTTCTACTATGATTGGGGGAGCATATCAGTATCTTGCTTACGAAAGGGATGTGGAAGGCTTAGATTTAAACATCGAAGTGGTTCGAAACTTTCTTGTCATTAAAACTATGCTCAAAAAGGCAGCGCGAAAAGATGTGCCTTTAAAGTACCGACAACCACTCCAGCAGTATTTAAAAACCTTGCCTTCTATTAGTGATGCCATATTTGATATGACTGAGGAACAGATAGACAACCTTGATCTTAATAGTAAAGCAGATGAACAGCACACATATTGTGTGATGATGATTAGTGAAACCATGGCTGACTTGAGTGAAACCATGGGGCATATATTCGTGACAAAACTTTCGGAAGTAAATATGACGGATGTATGCTTAGGGGGGCGAGTATTATTAGTTCTGCTTCCTTCCATTGCCAAAAACCCAGATTCCGTTGCAGCATTGGGTAGGCTTCTATTGCAGGGATTACGGCCTATTTTAATGAGAGCTGCTGGCTATAAGCTACAAGGTTCTCGAATTACTACAGTAGACAATAGACCTTCCAGTGCTAGATATCCTGTACGACTTTTCTTTGATGAGTACGGAATGTATGCGGTTAAAGGTTTTTACATGATTGTTGCCTTGGTTCGTTCATATGGTTTTCACGTTCTTTTTGGAGCTCAGACAGCCGGAATGTTCCAGAAGGTTTGCGGCCGGGATGAATATGAAGCACTAATGGGCAACTTAAACAATAAATTCATTCTTAAAAATGAAGACCATGGTGAATCGTTACAGTTGGCGCTTGGTCGAACTGGCAAGGTATTTGGTTCCCGTCAGGATAGAATAGAGAATAATTTGGCTGGGGCGGTCCATGATAACGATGATGTCCGAGTAGAAGAAAAAGATACTGTAAACGCTAAGATGCTTGCTAGTGCTGAACCTGGAGAAGGCTTATACATTTTTGGTGGTGATGTATACCCATTCCGAGCATTAAAACTCGACTTCCCAGATGTAGAAACTTCTCGTTTGAACTATTTTGCTCAGGTGCTTGAGCCTTCTGACGATGAGGTAGAAACGGCTAAGAGGCAGCAGTTAGTAAAATCCAATGAATATGTTCAACAGGCCAACGATTATATCGATAGCAATGTCGAAATGTTGGAGTTCTTAGAGCTAAAAAATAATCTAACTGAAGTAAGAGCATTAAACCTCACTGAAAACATCTCTAAACAAATGATGATGGCTATTGGTTTAGGGATAATTAAAGAAGACGCAACGTTGATAACGGAGAGCGCCATTGAAGAAGTCGAAGAAATACGACCTGAAGAATCATCAGTAGATGTATTCGATGAAGAGCTTGTTGGTCTTGCACAAACAGATGCTGAAGTACAGATTATGGGCTCTATGGAGGCTTATAATGAAGAAGTTTCAGCCTTTAATGATGAGCTCGATTTTAATGACTTTGAAAACACCTATAGTGATGAGGATTGGCCAGAAGAAGAACACGATTTTGATTCAATTATGCAGTACAACAACTTCTATGCCGAAGGTCCCTTTGAGCACAGTACTAGCGAAGAAGTTGTTTCGCCACCAGCATATTTATCCACTCAAGATTTAGGTACGAACGAAGAGACCTCCGAAGTAGACCTTGCTAATTTTGACAATGATGCATACGGCGAGTTGGATATCGCTTATAACAGTAGATATGTTTCATCTAACCTATCAGATCCATTTCTTGAAAGCGCTCAGGAGAACAATAAAGGCACTATCTCTGGTACTACTATAGATATAAATTTGTTAGCTGGTTTAGATGAGCCTAATGCTGAAAGAGCCACAGAGGCGGCGATCAATCAAGTCAAGGACATATTGGAATATCCTAAAGAAGAACTCCAATCAGAGCCTCTCGGCGACGAAGAAGTCAGTGATATTGTAGAGAAAACACTACAATCGTTAGGTTTGTCTGAGTAGGGTTGTTTTTAATACACAAATGAAATATATTTACGCTTGTTAAACTTCAAGGATTACCAATGCACTCAAGAAACATCTCCTCTCTGAAAGCCTATTTCCGCTTAACAGTAAGTGCGGTGGTGTTGTCATTGTCGGCGTTTTCTCAAGCTAATCAAACTAACCAAGTTAGTCATGCTGCAATTGCGGATGCATTGTTAAAGAAATATGGAAGTATAGAAAATATATTGATTAACATGCGTGAACTTGAGGTGTATGAACAAAATGCAATTCAGACGTACATAACAGATCTAGAATACTCGAAACTCCAGAGTAATTACCAAAATAGAGACAGACTTGAGATACTGAGGGCTGAGAATAAAAAGAATGACATCATTAAAAGTGAGAAAATGAACTCCGACCCTGCTTTTATTGAAAGGATGCGTAAAATAGAAAGGCAGAGGCTAATTGCAGAAAATAAACTTTTAGTAAGGCCCCCGGAAAGTCTAATTGATACGATTAAATTCGATCCTTCACTACCTCAGGAGTTAATTTTGCAGGTGTACCCTGGCTTCCCTGGGTCTATTTCATTTTTCGACCAGACAGGAGCTCCTTGGCCTATTGTATATGTTAAGCTAGGAGCTCAGGGAGCCTTCGAGGCTGGAAAAACACCCGGTAACGCATATAGCTTGGAAGCTCGTTTACCTGGAGTAACTCATTCGGGCTGGTTTCAGCTGAAGGGTTTAGATACAACTATTCCTTTCATGATTAGTTCTGAAAAAACAGATTACTACAATTCTCGAAGACAAGTGATCATTCCACTAATTGGCCCGAACGCCAAGCCAATACAATACCGTTCTACTTCAAGTGTAGATCTTGATAAAGCTGGTCCAGAATTCTTTTCTTTTCTTTCAGGTACGACAACAGGTGTGCCTGGTGCCAAAGAAACTAAATTGCAAGGAATCAATGGCCAAGCCTATTTATATAATGAATTTGTTTATATCAGAACAACAGCCATTTTAAGAAGCAAAGGTAGCTCTTTGGTAAGAGAGGGAAGTGTCGGTGATTACAACCTTTACAAGCTTTACCCCCGTTCATTCTATTGGTTTAGCGATGGTCGACAGAAAGTAAAAGCGTTTGTGGATACAAGTGAACTATAAGGCTTCTCACCGATGAAATTAAAAAAAATAGCAATCGTTGTAGGTTTGTTTGTAGTAGCCGCCGGAGGGATTGGATACGCAATCTATATGGCTTCCAATCAAGTTACAGAAGACCTTTCGGGCAAAGGTGATAAAACAGCGGGTAGACCTGTCGTTAAAACTGACGATGTGATTAAGAACTCAACTGATGGGACAATCAGTGTTCCTGAAAATTCACCTATCGCTAAAGAAACCGAAGAAAGGGAGAAGAACGCGCGTAAACAGGCTGCTACTAATGGCGAGAGCCATATCAGTAAAACTCGCGTACAAGAATCAGCAACGGGACCAGATACAAAAACCGAAGTTGACAAGCCTAAGTCGCAGGAGGTTGATCCCCTGGGGCAAGAAGTTAAGTCTGGCAAAGATGCTGAGTCTAAAAAGACAAATTCAGATACAGAAGAGAATAGTGCAGGTAGAGACGTAAAATTACCGTTGCCTAAACAAGATATAGAAACTTCAAGCCAGCTAGAAGATCTCCGAAACGAACTAGCAACGACTAAAATGAGTTTAAAGGCTCAAGAAATAAAGAATCGAAACGACAAAGCCGATGCTGAGCGACAGCGGTTGATACAATTAGAAGCTGAGCGACAAAAAAAGATATCAGAAGGTGCACAAGCATTATTTTCAGGTCTCCCTTACGCACCAGATACAGGCGAAAAGTACAAAATCACTTATAGTAAGAAGGCTGACATTTATAGTAAAACATCACAGTTCGTTTTTGACCCGAGTGATGCAGAACAAGAAGTGGCCTCAGCATTGTATCGTTCTGATGGAGGTCAGACTCAAATGGGGATTCATCCTAATTATTATAAGAAAGAAAACACAGTTGGGTATACGGACAATGAAAAAGAAACCTCTAATGAAAAATATAGACAGCCACCAGTTGAAGTAGACCAAGAGTCTATAGTATTTGATGCAGGTGAGTTGGTTTATGCCCGTACCACCTTGCCTATCGACTCAGACATTCCTGGCCCAATCAGAATTCGTTTATTAACCGGAAAAGCAGAAGGTAGTATTGCGTTCGGTGAAATGGAGCTTATAGAACAAGCTCCAGGTGTTGCCTTAACTGTAACGTCTGTTATTAGAGATGGGAAACAAATCCCTGTAAAAGCTTGGGTATTATCTGCTGAAACTGAAAAGGCGCTTATAGAAGGTGAAGTAGACCACCATTACATCCAGAGGTTTGGTGGCATGTTTGCTGGTTTGTTTATGACAGGTTTTTTGGATTCACTCATTGATACGACAGTGACAACATCAAATGGGGAAACAACAACTTCGACAGGTGCGATTGATAATACGAGAGACAGAATTGTTTATAGTATCGCCAAAGCTGCACAAGGCTTTTTACCTATCCTATACGATAATGCGAGAAGACCTGTTCAGGTAGAGATACCGAAAGGTCAAACTATGTACTTATTGTTTGAGAATCAAGTACAAGAAACGGATGAAATTCAAACTCCGAATCAGAGCGATCTTCTCAAGATGATGGCGGAGCAAAATAGACTAACAGAAGTTAATTCCGAAGAAACTGACCTAAGCTCTGAAATTCGCAAATCGAATATTGGGCAAAATGTATCAATCCCGAGTGACAACAAAACTCGTTTATGGAATTAATTTAGATCTTTTATATAATACATTATTCAATTAAAAACAAGGAGCGATCATCATGAGCGATAACGAAGCTCAAGACGCAAATGCTGGCAAAGCGAATAAAAGCCAAAGCAGCTCAGCAAAGCCAAAAGTAAAGTTACTCGTTTATGTCGTAGGAGCTACTTTGCTTGTTGGTGGTGCTAGTTTAGCTGCACATAAAATGGGTTTGATACCAGATTTTGGAGGCCCTTCCAAAGTAGAAGAAATACAAAAGCTAGAGAGAAATCTTGAGCGTGAGATCACCGCTCTCAGGCAATCATTGCCTGAACTCATTAAGACTGAAATAGATGTGATTACTAAGTCTGAAGAGTTTGGTGCTATCACTGAATTACAAAGACAAGAAATCGCTCAATCAATCATTACTAAAATAGACATTCCTAGCAAAGTAAAGGATGAATTTGGTAAGCAAAAAAGTGAGATTGTGAAGTCAACCTCGAAAGCTGCGTCACAGAATATTACACAGACGATCAGTTCGACCTTACAGCAACAAATTGATGACTCAATTACAATGAGATTGAAGCCATATCATCAATTTAATTCTGCTCAAGAAACTTTTAACGTTAGTTTAACCAATAGATTGGATAAATTGGAAAGCGATGTAAATTCATTTGAAGGCGAGTTTGCTAAATTAAACAATAGCCTTTCAAACGGACATACGAAAGCAGCGCGAAGTAGTGAGCGTAAACGCTTAAAAGAATTCAACGTTGTGGATGAGATTGCTGAGGGGGTTTTTGCTGTACGTGCACCAGATAGATCCGATAACTCTCCACATTACATCACTCTTTACAAAAGTGAGCCGTTCAAATCAAAAATTGGCAACCATAAAGTCACCAACATTAAAGGTGAGGGAGAAGACGGAGTTTTACTTATTGGCAGCAAATACTTTATTGATAAAGAACGCCAGGAGTACACGCCGACTGAACTAGCCAACCTTCGACGCTCTCAGCAGTCTAAAAAGAAAGTTGTAAAACCTGCTAAAGAATCGATTACAAAGCCAACGGCAGTACAGGTTGCTAAGACTACCACCCAACATATTGGTAAAAATACAGAAGTAAATAGCAAAGTAGTACAGCCAACGATGGCAATAGCATCTAGCTCGACTGTAGTACAGCCAATAGAAGCGCCAAAAATGGTAGTTCCAAGTACGGGAGTAACATACAAGGATGGGCGAATTCTTCTTCCTGACTACGCAATGATCACTAAGTCGCAGGACCTAAACAGTGCGCTAGTCGTAAATCTTACCAAGACCTCTGGCGAAAGAACTATTTCCGTAGAAAAAGGAAAATACTACGACTTCATTGGAACTGTTAGAGAAATCTCGGCTGACGGAACAATCTGTTCAGATACTTACTGTATTGGAGCGCTTCGATGAAAAAGTGGTATTGGATGTTTGTTTACACATTATCCAGTAGTTCATTCGCTTCAGAAACGCATAACTCCACCATTGCAGATGGCGGAATAAATGTAATTAAACATGTTCGACTTTGGATTGCAGTTCTCTGGAATTTGAGAGCAGTACTTGGCCTCGGTCTTGTCGTGTTTGGTTTCATCGGTTGGTACAAAGCAAACAAAGCGGATAATGATGTTTCTGTTCTATGGCCAATATCCTTCTCAATAGCTGGCGCATTATTAACTTTCCACGGTGGTTTAGATCTAGTGGGTGAGGTATTTACCTTTAGTGACACAGTGGACCCAATAACACTCGACTCATCTGGTCGGGCAAACCTCTCTTCTAACACAACTTATATCTTCGATGAAGGAGATAGCACGGAGTAACTATGAATAAACTAACGAAATGGTCCGGTGCCCTGGGTATCGCTCTAGCACTAACCTCTGTAACTACGATGGCAGCCAATGAAACAAAGCTAGAGCAAGCTGCAAAAAACGTGGATGCAATTTCAGCTGCAGGTGGTAGTGCTACATATACCATAGGCTTATGGATTGGTATTGCAATGATTGTCATTAGCCTTGCAACCTGGGCATGGAATAGCCGAGAAAGCTCACCACAAAGTAAGGGCGTAGGAAAATTCGTTCTAATCTGTGGTATAGCAGGGGCCGCTTTGACTTTCCCAAGTGCTTACATAGCAATGTTCGGTGAGGCAGCAAGCATCTCAAGTGCTGATGAGTCTGTTGATTATCGTGACCTTCAAAACGTAAACAATTAGATAAACATACACAACCCCACTATCGAAAGCGTTAATAGATCGTGGGGCTAATTTTATCATCTACAAGGAACAAAAATGAAGAAAATACTACTTATGGCATCGACATTATCAGTTATTGCTGGCTGTGCTAATCAAACCGAACTAAGTGAACCAACAGTAGAGAACCCATCTTACCAATATCCTGGCATATCCAAGATATTATCAATTGATTATTTCGAAGTGGATAAAGGGACATCAGTTGCTCTTACGGAATATTTAGATAATCAAGATAGGTTTTGCTTCCAATGGGTTTCGTCAGCAAAGAAAGTAAATGGTGAAACAAAAAATGAGCATTCAATAGAAGCGAATATTTCTGTTCATTGCGGAGGATACGAGATTAGACAAGTTGATAATAAAGGTGGTGATTACGTTTCTACTGATATAAGAGCCGTTAACAAGTATAAGAATCGTGAAGGGTTATTCGTTCAAAATCTAGAGATGTAACATTTATTTTATTAAAATTCTAATCTACCAGTTTTACACTAATGCGCGCAACACGGTGATGAGCAGTCAAAACTCTCCGACCCAAATATGCCCATGAAACAGAGAAATTTAGAAGTTAGGAAACGGCTCTTTCTTTGCTCATACTCGCTCAAGTTAACCGCATTTCGCATTACCTCTAATTAATAGGGGTAATACGAGTTTCCTATGTTCCGCATAACTAGTACTCATTCTAACTAAGACTTCTGGTATTTGAGTTGGAGCAGTGCAGAAGAAATAGATTAATACCATCGCTTCGATTTTGAAGCTTATTCTTTCAAACCCGAAGATTACAATGAAAACGAGGGAAAATTAATGTTCGAGCAAGTAAGAAAAGAAATACTTAATAAAGCACCACTAGTTGCTGATGCGTTCTTAGAGCCAGCGTCGGAAGAAGAAATAAATTTGCTTCGCTGTAATGTGGGTAGAGAGCTACCACAAGATTTAGTTGAACTGTACAAAACATCTAAAGGGCAGGACCCCGAGAAGCAAGCAAATTTTGCTTATGGCGTCGCTTTACTCTCTATCGGACAGACCTCAAGCCTTGTAGAAAACTATAGCCATGATGGTGATGGAAACGTACTCAGTTATACCGATAAAGGTATAGATAAAGAGTATACCTTCGGCAAAAGTAGAATCCCAATTGCGGATGACTGTTCATCTTGTTTAATTTGCGTTGATTTAAGTCCAACAGAGGAAGGTAGTTTCGGACAGGTAATTCTCATAGATTATGACTACAAGGTCGCTTTAAAGCTTGCCGATTCTCTAGCTGAATTAATTTCTAACTTCAAGAAGGATTTAGAGCCTATCCCAAAAGGAATTATCGTATAATATAATGAATAACGATAATTTCTGAGGGCAACGTATGGCAGGCAACAAGTGGCAAATCAGTGATGAACTCTGGGAGAAAATGGCTCCTCTCATCCCGGAGCATAAAACTCACCATCCTCTGGGTACGCACCGCAAGCGGGTTGATAATCGCGCTGCAATGAACGCCATCTTCTTCGTACTCAGGACGGGTTGCCAGTGGAATGCGCTGAATGCCACCGGTATATGCTCGTCAAGCTCTGCTCATCGCCGATTTCAGGAGTGGCGGGATGCTGGCGTATTTGAACG
>NZ_JAWOUX010000012.1:0-151843 GCF_033339595.1 Vibrio sp. 2096 | reverse complement strand
TTTGCGGTGGCTTATAGTGATTAAGGCGCTGTGCGGTAGCTTTTGTATTGCGTTACTCACACCTTAGCAAGGCGTTAACTGGCGCAGAAAATATGAAAGCACATTGATACCGTTACTAGGTTCAGAGGTTTAGCGTGTTTGGTCGGTTCCCTTAATTAAGCTAATGCGACTAATTCAATTTGGTACTTAAGTTTTCTCATGAGAAAGGCGGCACAAAGCCTTCTAATAATATAAGGCATTCTCGATTAGTTCGGCGCACTTACATCGCCGAAGTATGGTGTTGTGAGACGCATTTCAAACTAAAGGTAAACGGTAATCTTTTAGTTAAATACATATTTGAGTTAGCTTTACTAATCATTAATTAGGAAAACCAGCTTTGGCTAAAGTGGCTGTAAGATCGGCGAAAACTGAAAGGCGCTCAGTTAACAAACTGTTTAAGAGGGATTCGCAACGCGTGGCATTTTCACTATGCGTTGGTTTAAGTGATTAAGGTGGTATGCGGCGGCTTCGGTATTGCGTTGCTCACCCCTTAACAGGGCGTTATACGAATAGAGGGAAATTATGTACAAAAATACTGATTTTAACTTGGATTCAAAAGAGTTCAGGTTTAAGAAAGACTCATATCCTTTGTCTAAGATAAACAATGTTAGGGTTAAAAAGTTAAGTTTTCTTGATAATTTAGGTCAAGTTTTATTCTGGGTGTGTGTTTTTTCAGGGGCAGTTTGGTTAGTTATTCCAAGGTTGGAAGAGGTGCCACAATGGCTACTAGTTTTAGTTCTTAGTCTGACGGTTGTAGGTTTGGTTTTTGCTCTTTTTCGTTGTTCTAAATATGCACTTCAAGTCGAGTTTCGCCACATAGATGAAACGGGCGTTCAATGGGTTAATGTCGCTAAGTCATACTCAAAGTCAGATTGTGAGTTATTTGAACAGCAAGTGTTGGCACTGAAGAAATTCGTATAACAAATTGTTCAAGAGTGATTCGGCACGCGTGGCATTTTTACTATGCGTTGGCTTTAGTGGTTAAGGTGTTATGCGGAACCTTCTGTATTGCGTGCCTCACACCTTAACGCGGCGTTAGCCCTATCAGAGGAAAACAATGAAATCTGCAGTATTAGTTATTGATGTTCAGTCGATTCTGTTCGACCCGGAACCTCAACCATTTGAGTCACAAATCGTACTCACCAAAATTAATGAAGTTACGAAATTGGCGCGTGCTAAGTCTGTCCCAGTTATCTTTGTTCAGCACGAGCAACCTAAATCTGTTATTGAATACGAAAGCGCTGGTTGGGCATTGCAGTCGAGCTTAATTACACAAACTGGTGACCATTTCGTTCGCAAAACAACACCAGACTCTTTCTTGAATACTAATCTTCAAAGTGTTTTGAATGAACTCGATGTAGATAGCTTAATTGTGTGTGGCTACGCCTCAGAGTTTTGCGTTGATACCACCATTCGCAGAGCTGCAGGTTTAGGCTACCCCGTAACTTTGGTTTCGGATGCCCACACAACTCATGATAAGGAGCACGCCAGTGGGGCTCAAATTCGAGAGCACCACAATGCCACGTTACCTAGCATTTCAAGTTTCGGTGTTAAAATCGAAGCGGTAGAGGCGTGCAACCTTTGGGCATAGGGCTAACAAGCAATTTAAGAGTGATTCAGCACGCTTGGCATTTTTAGTTTGGTTTAAGTTTGGTGATTACGGTGGTTAAATTGAGTGTCGTGGTTGCGCGCTTCACACCTTAATTGGGCGTTATACGAATAGAGGGAAATTATGTACAAAAATACTGATTTTAACTTGGATTCAAAAGAGTTCAGGTTTAAGAAAGACTCATATCCTTTGTCTAAGATAAACAATGTTAGGGTTAAAAAGTTAAGTTTTCTTGATAATTTAGGTCAAGTTTTATTCTGGGTGTGTGTTTTTTCAGGGGCAGTTTGGTTAGTTATTCCAAGGTTGGAAGAGGTGCCACAATGGCTACTAGTTTTAGTTCTTAGTCTGACGGTTGTAGGTTTGGTTTTTGCTCTTTTTCGTTGTTCTAAATATGCACTTCAAGTCGAGTTTCGCCACATAGATGAAACGGGCGTTCAATGGGTTAATGTCGCTAAGTCATACTCAAAGTCAGATTGTGAGTTATTTGAACAGCAAGTGTTGGCACTGAAGAAATTCGTATAACAAATTGTTCAAGAGTGATTCGGCACGCGTGGCATTTTTACTATGCGTTGGCTTTAGTGGTTAAGGTGTTATGCGGAACTTTCGGTATTGCGTGCCTCACACCTTAACGCGGCGTTATAACTCAGGAGGAAGAGTGGAAAATTTCCCGATAGAAAAGCTCAAATTTACAAGTGCAAAGATTTCTGGTGTCGATGGCGACGTCTCACTTGAGATAGGAATAGAGCCGTTTGAACTTAGTCTAGACGACTATTCTGAGACAATAGAAACTGTAATTAGCCTAAACGGTATTAATTTACCTACAGAGCTTAATGAACTTACTGGTAGAACATTTACTTTCCCTGTAAACCCAGATGACGGGTATATTGATGGGTCAGTTTACTTCTTTGCAGCTCATAGTCCTGTTGATATCACTGAAATTAAATTTGGTGAATCGACAAATGGAAAGTTACCTATGACACTTGAATCCTCATGGGTACTGGAATTTGAGCTAACAGGGTTTAAAAACCTACATACAACAATCCACACGTATCTGAAGTTATAACAAGGCGTTTAAGACGGATTCACAACGCGTGGCATTCTCAGTTCAAATTGAGTTTTGTGCTTACGGTGCAATGGCTTAGGTTCGGTTGTCAGCGTTGTTAACCACTTAACGCGGCGTTAGCATGCAAATAGCGTCAATCAGGTTTTGAAGGATTATAATGAAACTTGTAACGAAAAGAGTAGAGAATTTAGGAACTCCTTCATCTGAAAATGGAGTTTTCTCAATGCTTAGTGAGCTCAGAAGAGAGCTTCTACTAGAGATTTCGGAAGGAGAAAAAAGGATAGGAAGTTCAGAAGAAATAAAAAGTTGGATTTTAGAGCACTATCAAGCCAACCCCTTAGTTGGTGATATGTATAATGCAATTTTAATGATAAAAAAAGATTTAGTTTATTCTGAAGGCGATTTACCACAGCTTGAGGAATGTAAGTCTAAGATATCTCAATTGGAAACATTACCTCTTCCTGAGTTTTGCTTTATAACTTCTCGTATTCAAGATGTAGAAAAAGGAGTGTTAATTCAAAGAGAAGAGCTTAAAGGCGCTGGTTTAGTCTATTCTATAACAATTTTCGATAGAGAGTACTTAACGAAGAAAGCAGTACGCCTAGAAATTCGAGTGTGTAAAAAAGAACCAGAGCCATTTGTTTCTCTTTTTACCATTAATGGCTGGATTCATATATCTAAGGAAAGTGTGCAATCAAATGAGTATGCCGTATTTGCTCTCCGATGTTTAATAGCCTATCACCGTTACGAGTATCCAGTATTAACAAAAGATTTAATAATTGTTGATGAACAAGATAAGCTTACTGATAATGACTATTTATTAGATTTAATAGTTAAGGCTCATAAAAATGAAATAAAATGCTATAAAGCAGAAGTTCCATTAAATATTATTAAGCCACGTGATATTGAATACGCATTATCTATTCCGAAAGAAAGAATTCAGTCTTACATTAACAAAATGTGTGATTTTGGCTTTTCTTTTTCTGAGTTGCTTATCTATGAAGATGGTAATGTTTTCATAACTGATGACGATTATCCTGTATACCTTGCTTATGCAGCAATGGATATTAGTATGGTTCCAGCGGTAATATTAGGTGAATTTAAGAACACTGATGTGAAAGTTTTGTCTGAGGGAGGAGGAGAGTTGATGCCTCCGATAGGTGTCGAAGAAATTGAAGACTCAGGTATTCCTATTAAAACTAAAGAACAAGCTCTTAGAGAGAAAATATCTAGTTTATGCCCCAAAATTTCTGATTCTACGAAACTGGAAAATAGATTTGTTCATTTCTGTAGACTAATTGGTAGTAGATCGACAAAAGAAAAAGAGCTACATGAATTTTTAAATAAAAATCCACAAATTTTAGATAGTCATATGGCCTCTATGTTCAGCGAAGTTAGAATAGGTCGCTATAGAGCAGACTTAGTTATACGTTATGAGCAAGTCGACAAAAAAGTAGTATTGGTTGAGCTGGAGCGTCATAGTGATAAAATATTTACGAAGTCCAACCGTATAAGAAAAAAAGTTACTCATGCATCTCAACAAGTGGAAGACTGGATTAACGAAATTAGATTAGGGACAAATAATGCACCGAAATGGTTAACGAATCAGTATAATCCTGAAGGTTTTGTCGTTATTGGTCGCTCAAAAGACCTCTCAGAAGACCAAAAACAAATTTTGTTTTCATTAAATGTGAATCGTAAGGTAAAGATAATAACCTATGATGATTTGTTGGAGCGAATGAAACGGCTTATGGGAATGATTGGTGGCTTAAACTAGTAAATGCATCTATGCCGTTATTAATATGTGTTCTGGCGTTCTAATAAGCGAATGCTAACAAATTGCTTAAGAGTGACAGCTAACCTTTGGTATTTTTGGTTTGGGTGAGTTTAGTGATTACGGTGGCTTTGCTTGAACTTAATGGTTGGTTAGCTGCACCTTAGCAAAGCGTTAAGTTTCATTTAATTCGGAGTAAATAAATGTGCAATATTAAAGTTCCAGATTGGAATTGTGGAAAAGCATTCGCGACGGTACGAGTCAATAATTGGTATGAGCTTAAAGCACTAATTGAAAAGGACTTTCTTGATTGGAATGAATATGTTTTTCGAGGACAAAAAAGCTCCAATTGGCCGTTACGTTCAAAATTCGATCGTGAATATAGGTTAGCCCTAAAAAAGCTAGATGAAGCAGAGCCTTCTAAGGGGTTATCAGAGCAAAATATATATCTGGTTGAAAGGAATCTGAATTTGAGTCTAGATCCTAGAAATGAAGTGTTAGATAGGCTAATAAGCACATTTAAAAAGGCGTGTACAGGTCGTCGCGGACAGTTACCTAAGACATTGTCAGATATTGAATGGTGGGCATTAGGTCAACATTTTGGTTTAGCAACCCCTCTCCTAGACTGGACTTTATATCCTTATGTTTCAGCATACTTTGCGTTTAGTGAAGCAGATCCAGATGAATCTGGTTGCCGAGCTATTTGGGCTTATTCGCATGATGGGATGATGGAGATTTTTATTAACTCGCCAGAGTACTGTCATAAGGAAATAAAAGAATCTGACACTATTATGGTGCTCTCAGGGTTAACTGATGAAAACTCCAGAATAATTAGTCAAAGTGGTTTGTTTACGCGTATACCAAACGGTGAAGATATAGAAGAGTTTATTGAAAATAATATCGACTTAAATGGGATGGCCCCAATTCTTTACAAAATAGAAATACCGAATACGCAAAGAGAAGCGTTTTTACGTCATTTAACGGTTATGAATATACATAGCGGCTCTCTTTTTCCTGATCTTGTTGGTGCTGCTGAATTTGCAAATCGTAGCCTCGAATGTGAATCGGAAAATTTACTCTGGAAAGCGACACCAGCTTTTACCAAACGGATGCTTAGCAATGGAGCATATCACGATAACAATAAATGAACTTAACAAAGCATTTAAGAGTGATTCGCAACGCTTGGCAGTTTCGCTTAGCTCAAGTATAGCCAAGCGTTGCTCACACCTTAATACGGCGTTATGTGAATAGAAGGTTCCAGTGAACAAGGTAGTCAAAGAGCGCTTCGAGGAATATCCGGAAAATGCTCGTATTAGGCTAGAGGAGCTACGAAATCTAGTCTTTCAAATCGCATCTGATTTGGAGCTGGGTGAAGTCGATGAAACTCTAAAGTGGGGTGAACCCAGCTATAGTGTAAAAACAGTCAGCCCGCTAAGAATGGACTGGAAGCTGAAATCCCCTAACAATTATTACCTGTTCTTTAACTGCCAAACTAAGTTAGTCGATACATTTCGAGAATTGTATGGTGAAGAACTGGTGTTTCAGGGAAAAAGAGCAATCGTTCTGTCCATATCGCAAGTGTTGCCAGAAACAGCAATCAAGTCCTGTTTAGAGTTGGCTTTAACTTATCAGCAGCGTAAAAATTTGCCTCTTTTGGGCGCGTGAAAAAATTCACATAACAAAGCGTTCAAGAGGGATTCCCCACGCTTGGCATTTTTGGTTTTAATCAGTTTTAGTGTTTATGGCATAATGGTTTAAGTCGGGTGGTGGCGCTTTCCCCCCCCTTAACGCGGCGTTAGTCGCCAGAAAAAGTTAGCAATCAAAATTACGTTTCTAAGCTTAAAATTTAGCTGATGATCGTTTGATACGCCGGTGTGTCGTCGATGGTCAAAACTCAGTTTCAACAGCTTCAAATCCAAAGTTTTGTAACTGTCCTAGCTGCTGTTTTGTACTTCGGTGCTGACAGAGCAGGGCAATCAAGAGTCTGTTTTTGGTTGCAACGCCACTCGGTGAGTTTGTTGGTACAAAAGCCGATTTACTCTCTGAAATGACGTTTTCTTTGGTGTTGTAAATTCCACTTGGTTTCAGTGACTTTGTTGAAAGTCCGCACTGTTAGATTGGTTTTCAAAAAGCGCTTTTTGGGTGTTATCAGTCCGTTTTCTGCGGCGTTTGCTGTTCCAATTGGTTTCATTGAATAGTCGCTTTGAGACTACGCCAGACTTAAGTGCATCAAAGCACATAAAGTTTGTTGTTCGCAAAGTTTAGTTTGGCTTAAAATTATCGCTCGGTGCCTCGTGACTAACAAACTACTAAAGAGTGATTCGCAACGCGGGGCATTTTTACTATGCGTTGATTTCGTGATTACGGTGGTATGCGGTAGCATAGGTATTGCGTTGCTCACTACTTAACGCGGCGTTAGGCGTCTATGAAATGGACTATGGAATATTAGCTAATGAAACTCGAAGAACAAATTGAGAAGTTATCAGACATAGGGTTGTCGTTGAATAAAGGTGTGACTATTAACGATTTACTCCTTTCATATTCTAGAGAAGAATACGAATCGAACCCTTTTGATTTAATTCTTTTTGTATACGGAATAGAGATTGAAGAAGAACCATGGGGACGGTTTGTTTGTGATCAGGCGTGGAATTTCGATGCAGAGGCGATTGAAGAGGATGGTTCCTATATTGAAATAGTAAAGCAGTTCCATCGAATCACAGGCAGAACTAAGGACTTAGAGGGGCTGCGAGATACTGTAAACCTAGAAGAACATTATGCAGAGCTCCAATATTCAGTTGATGGTGTTAAAAGGTTGCTAAAGCCTGAAATAGACGATGATTGGGCTGATGCTAAAACTATCGAAATTATACTAAGCGATTTACGCCAACCGGGGTTCGATTTCTATCCAAAGGATAATGGACAAGCCAGTATCTGGTTCTATTTGTCTGAAAGTCAGGCTATAAAGCTAAACCAACTCGCCAATAATGTGTTTAATTTAGAACGTAAACCATGGTGGAGAGTATGGTAGTTATCAGTGAGTTCAAGACGTCTAACAACCGCTTTAAGACGGATTCGTAATGCTTGGCGGTTTTGGTTTGAATTGGTTTTAGTGTTTACGGTGTAATGGTTGAGTGTTGTGGTCGCGGTGCTCTCCACTTACGTGGGCGTTCTACGAATGAGGAAGATTCGTGAAAAAGTGGAAGTTTGTATTCTGGGTAATGTGTTTCTTAACGGTTTTAAGCATTCTTCAACTCCCATTTTTTAAAGAGTTAAATATTGGAGCATTTATAGGCTCATTTGTATCCGCAATATCTCTTGTCAGCTTTTACGGCTTTAGTTATCGAGTTGCCGTCGGTAGCAAAGTGCTAGCGATCATCATCTTTGGGATAAATGCACTTGCTATGCTGGGCATTGCAATATTTAGTGTGTTCTTCTTACTGACTTATCTAAGTCCAGGAACCTTGTTCTTTTTTGTTACAGGGATGGGACTGATGCTTGTTTACCTGTACCCGCTGTATATGTATGCATTTAAATCTACAGAGATTTGGCAACTGGAGTAATTAGCATAACAAACTGTTCAATAGCGATTCGCAACGCGTGGCATTTTTACTATGCGTTGGTTTTCGTGTTTAAGGCGGTATGCGGAAGGCTCGGTATTGCGTTGCTCACCTCCAAAAGGTCATTAATACTCAAAGGTCAAATATGGATATTTACCCAGAAATCGAGTTATCTAAAGCGCAGCATAATGCAATTGAAGCTCTTAGAAACAAGTCGTTTCCTGAACATCAAGTTACTCGCTCTTACTATAAGCAACTCCCGCATATGAGAGTTCTGAATTACGAAGGTGATCAGTTAGTTGGTTACATGGGATTAGACTACAGAGTTGTTCGCGTTGGTGATGAAATTTATAAAGTATTAGGTGTGAGTGACTTTTGTGTCGAGAGCACAGTTCAAAGACAAGATATTGGCACAAAAATGTTGTCTCAACTCAGCGAGTATGCGTCCACTAAAGATGTCGACTTCATCATTTTAGTCTCCGATTTGGAGCGTTTTTATGTGGCCAATGGTTATATGCGCCTTAACTCTCTAAGTTCTTGGTTGCGAGTTCACGAACATAAAAATTACGGTGTCGCTGTAGAGCAACTAGATGATTTATATGTTAAACCTATCAGCGGTAAAACTTGGGCTGTTGGTCATATAGATTGGTTAGGGTATATGTATTAGTCTGTAGTGGGCTAATAAATTGTTCAAAAAGAAATACTACACGTGGCATTTCCAATTAGCGTTTCTTATACCTTACGGGAGCGCTTTCCCACAAGGAGTAATATGTGATTGTAGTAGCAAGGTTTTCTTTTCCTCATGAAGCTCATATTGCGAGAGCAAGCCTAGATAGTGTCGGAATAGAAAGTTACATCGCTGACGAGCACACGGTAAATACTCAGTGGCTTTATTCAAATGCAATAGGCGGCGTCCGTCTGATGGTGGCTGAAAGTGATGCAGAAGATGCGAAACAAATACTTAGTAGCGATTTCTCAGAATCATTGGGAAATGAAGTTGACGTTGATGAAGAAAAAGACGTTTGCCCTAAATGTGGTAGTAAAGATCTATTTGTATTTACAAAAGGTAAACGCCCAGCTTTCTTAGTTTTTATTTTACTAGGTTTTTCACTGTTTTTTTACAAGCATGGTTATAAGTGTAAGCAGTGTGGGGAGTTTAGTGAAAAACTTTAAATCTTTAGATAACAAGGCATTAAAGAGATAACTTGTACTCGTAGTATTTTTACGATGAGTTAGGTCTAGTGCCTATACAAGAAGTCAGAGTTACTGCTTGCTTACAAGCAAAGCATTATACGATAGTGAAGGAATAACATTGAATGAGTGAAATTAAAACAATAGAGCAGTTAAAAGAAATTTACGCAGAGCCAAGTGCGAGAGCTAAAAATAAAGCTCTGCCTGTGCTGGATGTTCATGCGATTACATTAATTAATAACTGCCATTTTGCAGTTCTAAGTACCGCTGATTCACAAGGGTATATCGATCTTTCTCCTAAAGGAGGGGAGCCTGGCTTCGTAAAAGTTTTAGATGAATCAACATTGTTGCTCCCTGATAGCTCGGGGAACAATCGTATCGATAGTCTAAAAAATATCATTAGTAACCCCAAGGTAGGGTTGTTATTGATGGTAAATGGTATTGATGAAGTGCTCCGTATTAAAGGAATCGCAAGTATTCACACCGACGCCAACTTGATATCTGCTTGCCCCGATGGAAGTAAAGATCCTAAGGTTGTTATCAAAATAGTCATAGAGAGTATGTATTTTCATTGTGCGAAAGCGGTGATGAGAGGGAAACTTTGGTCTGATGACTATAAAGTAAATCGCTCAATTCTCCCTTCATTAGCTCAAATCTTTAAAGATCAACAAAAGTTAGAAAGTAAAGCGCTTAATCAAGAAGAGATGTTGAAATATTACCAATCTAGCCTTTAGAACAAGCGTGGTAATATATTGAAAAAGATAGAAAAATCAGGTTCGACCTTGCTTTACGGAAGTATGGATTAGGTTTAGTGGGGATGTTACTGTCTCAATAGCGTTAGTTCACAAATAAACAATTGTTAGTCCAAATTTTAAAATGAAAAATGCAGGAAAATTTACTCTAGAAAATTACGTTTTGGCTAGTCCGGGAGTTAGGTGTGTTGGACAAATGATTGATCTTTTTGTCAGTTTTAGCATTTTTACTCTCGTTTTATGGGTCGGCTTAGAAATCGGTATTGAAAAAGAGCTTGTGCGCGCTACAGCAGTAACTGCGACTGTATCGTATTACCTTTTTTCTGATTGTTTACCAAATGGTCAAAGTGTGGGTAAAAAACTTTTGGGCATTGCAGTTATAAGTGCAAGAACGGGTAAAAAGTGCAATATTTTTCAGTCGCTCTTTCGAAATGTTATTACTCCATTCTTCGGTTTTATTGACTCAATTTTCATTCTTGGTAAAAAGAGGCAACGTCTCGGTGATAAGTTAGTGAGAACGGTGGTGGTAGTGCACTAAATTGATAGCGCTGAGGACTAGGGTTCAAGTCGGGCTTTGTTTTCGTGGTGGAACAGCCTCGCTTAGGAGGTAGCGTTACTCACATACTTAATGTAGCGTTGTAAGAAAATTGGTATTGGAGTCCAAGTTTTATGTCAGAAAAAGAGAAAATGTTAGCAGGTGAGCTTTATGACCCAAGTGATGAAGAGTTATTAAAGTTAAGGTTGAGCGCTAGGTTACTAACTGAAAAATTGAATGCCACGTCTGTTGAGCATAAACAAAAGCGAGTTCAAATAACTAAGCGCTTGTTCGGTACAACAGGTGACGATATTCATGTTGAATCTTCTTTCAATTGCGACTACGGATCCAACATTCACGTTGGAGATAATTTTTACGCTAATTTTGGTTGTGTGATTTTGGATGTTGCGGAAGTTAAGTTTGGTGATAACTGTTTACTTGGGCCTCAAGTTGGAATTTATACTGCGACTCATCCCTTAGATCCTATCGAGAGGAACAGTGGTTTAGAGCTAGCAAAGCCCATAAACATTGGTGACAATTGTTGGATAGGTGGCCATGCCGTAATCAACCCTGGCGTAACACTTGGGAACAACGTGGTGGTAGCCTCTGGCGCAGTCGTTACAAAGAGTTTTAGAGACAATGTCGTTGTTGGTGGCAACCCAGCCAGAGTACTGAAGGAAATCGTCACTAAGCGATAATAAAGTATATGGACTATTTTGAGCCTGAGTTTAGGACTTATGATCAACTCACTCCAAGCTTTGATGCGTTCAGCGGTTACTTGTTGACGCACTTGAATGTCTAAAATTTGCTTCAATATAGAATCGTGACACGTGGCGCTTTTACCGTGCGTTGAGCTTGTTTAAAAGTCTCATACGAAATCATTTGTATTACGTGTCTCACACTTTTATTGTATTTTCGTCACCAATAACAAACCAAAAGGCTGGCTCCAAAATGTTAGTAACAAAGATTGAAACGGAACGATTAATTCTAAGAGAGCTAGTTGAAGATGATGCAAGCGAATTGTTTGACATCTTCTCAGACCATGAGGTCATGAAATATTGGAACTCTGGCCCTTGGGTTTCAATTGAAGAAGCGCGGACATTTATAGCCAAGAGTACACAGGCCATGAATAGCAATACAGAAGTGACACTAGGCATCTTCCTAAAGAGCAATGGCCAACTTCTGGGTAAGATAATGCTGTTTAATCACGTGAAAGAGTCTAGGCGCGCAGAAATTGGCTTTGGCGTTAGTCGTCATTTCTGGGGTAAAGGCATTGTATTAGAGGCGGGAACTGCATTAATCGAACACGCATTCAAAACACTGAATCTACGTCGAATCGAGGCTGAGATAGATCCAGACAATACTTCTTCAGGTAAAGTCTTGGAACGGTTAGGTTTTATAAAGGAAGGTTTCCTAAGGCAGCGTTGGGAAGTGAATGGAGTAGTCTCAGATTCCGCAATTTACGGGTTGTTAGCTAAACCCCTAGACAGCGTTTAGTATCCGGCCTTAAACGCATCTAATAGGTATAGCCTGCTCGTGCTCTATACACAGCCTTACATTTGACGGTGAGGTTTCTTGAATTGACTTGGTGGTCACTGAATGTACTATCAAAGATAGGACTTACTGCAAGGATAGCAGCATGAGCGAGAAATTATTTTGGGTTAATCCCTACCAAACAGAACTTAACTCAAGAGTGAGCAATGTAGACGGAAATAAGGTTGAATTGGACCAGACTATCTTCTTTGCAGAGTCTGGAGGCCAAGAGAGTGATAAAGGAACGATTAATGGTATTCCGGTTTTGATTGCTCAAAAGTTAGGTGTTCGACTTATTTACACATTGGAATCCTCTCCAAATTTTACTCTTGGTGACATTGTAACTACGAGTATTGATTGGAAGCGTAGATACGCCTTAATGAAGCTACACTTTGCGGCTGAAGTGGTGCTCGAGATGTTTTATCAGCGTCGGGAAGGCATTGTTAAGATAGGCGCGCATATTTCTGAAAATAAGAGTCGCATAGATTTCGAGTGGTCTGAAAATATTGGTCCGTTATTGAAAGAAATTGAAACTGATGTGCAAGATTTGATTAACTCTGATTCAGTTATTATTAGTGACTTTTCCGATCAAGAGAGTGAAAGAAGGTATTGGAGAGTGGATGGGTTTGCGCAAGTACCTTGCGGTGGCACTCATTTAAAGCGCACATCAGAAGTCGGCCAAATTCAATTAAAACGCAAGAACATCGGTAAAGGCAAAGAAAGGGTAGAGATAACCTTATGCTCGTAAGTCGATAGGGCATTAGAAATAGATTCCTAACACGTGGCATTTTAATTCATGGTGAGATTCACATTTGCGATATGATGGTTGAGATTGAGGGCGTGTTGGCTACTTCTTAACGAAAGGTTACAGGGGCGAGAGGATGATATGTCGAAAGTAACATTGAAAGGCTTTATTTTAGTTCCGGAAAAGGATTTAGAATTAGTAAAACATGCGTTAATAACTCACAAAAGGCTCACGTTAGAAGAGCCGGGCTGCCTTACTTTTCTTGTGACTCAAAGCTCGACTAATCCTTTTCGTTTTGATGTCTATGAGGAGTTCGTCGACAAAGCCTCTTTTAAGCAACATCAGGAAAGAGTTCAAGCCTCACATTGGGGAAAAGTAACTGCCAATGTTAAACGTCAATACGAAATCTTTGAATGTGTGCATGACTAATCGAATCGGAGTGATTTAGAGCGTTTACACTTTGCTTTTCATGTTGCTCTACGCTCTACTATGTTGCTTTATTCAGCTATTCACCTGGCTTAGTGTTCTTAATACTTTGCCGTATTAAATCTAGAAATTTTAATGGAAGTGTTATGTTTAGAGTTGTGTATGAATGGCGTGTGCCAAGTGAAAAAATGGATGAGTTTCAAAATATATGGCGTTCGACGACAGATTCAATTCATCAGTCAGTAGAAGGGGCGCTTGGTAGTTTTATGCTTCGTTCTTACGATGTACCGGAAAAGGTTTTAACTATTGCCAAGTGGCGAACACGTGAAGACTGGGAGCGGTTTTGGGGAACTAGTAACCCAGAAAAAATGAAGAAGATGAGTGAAATTGCAGAGCGTATTTCAGTTGAACCATTCGATGAAATTGAAGATAGAACTAAGTAGGGCAATAGAAACGTTAAAGTGATGCCTAATGAACAGTTTGGCGGACAATATGAAAGACAACCTTAACCAAGGAATAGGGTTATGCAGATTTTAATCGTTGGAGGTAGTAAGGGTCTAGGAAGGTTCTTGGCTACGAACTTACAGGGTACAGAAATTTATGCGATTTCTAGATCAAAGCTAGTTGAGGAGGGAGTCGCTTCTGCTTGTATTGACGTTGATCCCGGTAAAAAGCCAGATTATACGTGCTTCAAAGGTGTAGAGTTTGACATCATAGTTTATTTGGCGTCCATGTGGGGAGAGTCTTCAGAATTGACAACAAACGAACTGATTGAGTTTATGAATGTTGGCCCGATTGGGTATCTTAATTTAGTCAATGAGCTTAACGCTTTAGGTTCACTTAACGATAAATGCAATATTGTATCTATTGGCTCTACAGCAGAGCTTTCAGAAAGTAGTGAATACCCTGCATTCGCCCTCAGTAAAAGATTACTCAAAGATATTTCTAGCCAGCTGCAAAACGTTTATCGTGATTACCGCTTTACTCACTTTACAATAGGTGGGATCGGGCATGCTGAAGAGGAACGTATTGAGTATTCGAGTGTTTTGGAGATTATAAATATGCTAACCAAGCTTGATCCAAACACATACCTTTCAAATATGCATATAAAGTCCAAGCTAGGAATGTAGCTCTCAAGCTGTATTACGTACCTGCTTCTATGGTTTGGCATCATGTGCATTCTTTTTATTGAGCTATGGTTATAACTCCAATGAAAGGAGTTTACTTATGTCATACATTGATGGGTTTGTCGCTGCAGTGCCGACAGCGAATAAAGAAAAGTATATCGCACACGCAAAAATAGCAGCAGAAATGTTCAGGGAGTTTGGGGCCTTAAAGGTTGTTGAGACGTGGGGGAGTGAAGTACCAGATGGTGAGATCACATCATTTCCCATGGCAGTTAACGCTGAAAGCAACGAAACCGTTGTGTTTTCGTGGGTAGTCTGGCCTTCAAAAGAAGTTCGGGACTCAGGGTGGCAGCGGATCATGGGTGATCCTCGAATGAGTCCAGACAATAACCCAATGCCCTTTGATGGAAAGCGTCTCATTTATGGCGGATTTGATGTTATTTTGGAGCAGTAAAATACCAAAGAATCTCAACTCGATTCGTGACACTTGGTGTTTTAATCAGTATTACGCTTCTGATGTACGTTCAATAGAGTATTCCGCGATAAGTGTTGATAAAACTCCACTTGGAGGCTTAGAGTAAAAATGGAAGAGATAAATTATTCACTGATTGTCGTATCAGCTATCGCTGCCATCGCTAGCCCCGGACCTGCAACTCTTGCGATAGCAGGCACGTCAATGAACCACGGTCGACGCTTTGGAGGGTATTTGGCTGCAGGTGTTTTAACGGGGTCTTTATTTTGGTCAACCTCAGCCGCTTTTGGTCTCGCAACCATACTCTATAGCAATGTTTGGCTTTTTGAAATTCTTAGATATTGTGGGGCATTTTATCTTTTATTTTTGGCTTTAAAGTCCGTACATTCTGCCTGCAACATCGAGCAGCTAAAGTTACCCAAAACATACGTAACGACAGAGAAGGGTAACTACTTAACCGGAGTGTTAATTCACTTAACTAACCCAAAAGCTATTCTGTTTTTTGGTGCGCTTTATTCGATAGGGGTTCCTCCTACGGCCAGTCCGTTGGAATTGTTGTCGGTCATTTTTGTTGTAGGGCTGGTTAGTGCTTTGGTTTTCTTTGGCTATGCTTTTCTTTTCGCGTATAAAAAGGTCAGGCAAACCTATCTCAGATCCAAAGCAGTTTTTGAAGGCGTGTTCGCGTTATTTTTTGGTGTGGCAAGTATTAAGTTGCTGCTTAGTGAGGCAGGAAAATGAAGCAAAAAAGGCTTGAAGAAATAAGAATAGATAATCTATCTGATTTGACGGTCTATTAAGTATACTAAGTGGCCGATTTGTTAACTTCCATAAGAGCTGCTGGCTAGAAAAAGCTTACAACCAAACGATGCTAAATATTATCATTCAAAGGGCTAACAAAGGCCCATAATTTAATTCGTATCACTGTTCATGATTGTGCTCTTCGCGCAGTGCTGTAGTATTAGTAACGTGTTGTTAATACTAAATATAACCAATTGAAACCTGGACGTTGCATTACTTGTAGTTCGATGAAATGTTATCCCGCAAGACGTTAATTTGGAGAAAAGAATGGATTCAAACTCACTATTATTATTTGTTGTCGCTTGTCTCGCTATCAACATGATTCCTGGACCTGATGTAATTTATATTGTTTCCAATACAATGAAAGGTAAATTATCTGCTGGGTTGAAAGCGGCTCTGGGGCTTGGTATTGGTTACTTTTTTCATACACTAGCGGCATGTTTAGGTTTGTCAGCAATAATTCTGAGTTCATCTTTGGCTTTTAGCGTTGTTAAATGGTTAGGGGCCGCTTACCTAGTTTATTTAGGTGTTCAGTCATTACTGTCTATGTGGCGTGGAGAAAGTAAAATCGTTGAAAACAAAAATGTTGATAATAATAAAAATGTGTTTGTTCAGGGGGTTATCGTCAGCGTCTTGAATCCAAAAGTAGCGCTATTCTTTCTCTCGTTTCTGCCTCAATTTATTGATACGTCTGCAAGCTCAACATCAATGCAATTATTAGTACTTGGCTTGCTGTTCAGCGTACTTGCGACGACATGTAACGTTTTGTACGCCTCTGTGGGTAATTGGGTATTTAGTCGTCCACACTCTCAGCGTTATTCAAGAACTCTTGAAGGTGTTTCAGGTATTCTACTTATCAGTCTAGCGAGTAAAGTGGCATTTAGTGATCGTTAGATACAGGGCATTTTATTCTCGTGATTATTATATGGCTAATGTTTGCTCAATCTATACGCTAAATGAGTGCTATTGCATAGGTTGAATCACAAATTTCAAAAATACCAATAAGTGAACGTATTTATTTATAGTATGGTTGGCGCGATTTTATCGTAGCTAGGTTAATAACATGAAAAATAAAGTAATTCTGTGTTCCGCATTCCTTTTGGGTTTGTCAGGTTGTGCTTCTGTTCCTACTGTTGATTCGACAGTATCAAATCAAATGAAATCATTTGAAGCACCTCAAAAGGGGAACGCAGGGATTTACATTTACCGAGAAGATGCTTTTGTCGGAGCAGCACTTAAAAAGTATGTTTACGTCGATGGAGAATGTATTGGTGAAACCGCTCCTGGTGTGTTTTTCTACCATGAGGTCGAAGGCAATAAAGAACATCAAGTAAGTACAGAGTCTGAGTTTTCTGAAAATCACTTAACTATCTTAACGGAAGAGGGTCGTAATTATTTCGTTAATCAATACATTAAAATGGGTGTATTTGTTGGTGGTGCGGGCGTAGAACTCGTGGACGAAAGCAAAGGTAAAGCAGAAGTACTAAAAGTCGACATGGCAGAAAAAGGAAACTGTTCTTCGATCTAGTTTTACTAACAGACGCTTTTTAGATTAAAAAACACATTATCAATGTAACCCAACGCTTGATGAGATCCATTCAGCGTTGGGTTTTGTATTTTTGGCAAACAGTATACCTATTTCAGACCGCATGATTTGCTACCTCCTAGCTTGAGCCAATTTATCGTTCAAAGTATCTACTTGTGAAACGTGAATTTTCGAGAGGATTTCGTAGGGAGCAATCCTACAAACGCGATTAACTGATATGCCATTCCATCATTAACCTTGTTGAGTGTATTGCTAAACTAGGTAGCGGTGTGTCTCCTCTCATTAAACAAATAATAGGTATATCAGTTTTAGCTTCTATGCCTTTACATCATGCACTCGGAGCGCAATTTAAAATCAAAGGGCTAACACCAATATTAGAGAAAAATCTTGAAAGTCACCTTACACCACTAACGAAACTCTCTGTTTCAAACATTACCTCAAATCGACTAACGAAGATGGTTAATAATGCGTTAAACCCTTATGGCTACTATCATTCCGAGCTCAACGTTCAGAGATCAGAGAATGATTTCATCACGCTTGAGGTTGACGCTGGGGAGGTGATGTTGGTCAAAAAATCTAATATTGCTGTGTCGGGAGAGGCCAGTAATGATCAGGATTTCATCGAATTAATTAATCAAGCTCAACTTAAACAAGGTCAGCCGTTGCTTCATTCTGAGTACGATACGTTAAAGCGAAACTTGATTTCATTGGCTCAGCAAAAAGGTTATTTAGATGGGCGTTTTATTGAATCGTCTTTGGAAGTCATTCCCAGTTTGAATCAAGCCCATGTGAATCTGCATTTCTCTAGTGGTTCTCGTTACCAATTTGGAGAACTCTCTGTTCTTACGTCGGGTATCGAAACGGCACGAATAGAAGCGATGAGAACATTTGAACGGGGCGACGATTTTGATACTTTGAAATTGAGTCAATATCAGGCCGATCTTTCCAGTACTGATTGGTTTCGCAGTGTGATTGTGAAAGCGGATTTCGAGGAGATATCCGATGGTCATAAGGTGCCGATAGAAGTGCTCGCAGAGCCGAATTCACGCAATATTGTGCAAGTCGGTGGAGGGTATTCGACAGACTTGGGATTACGCGCTTCGCTGAACTGGACCAAGCCTTGGTACAACGCACGTGGACACAGTTTTGAGGCACAAGCGTACGCTTCCAAACCGGAACAATCGCTATTACTTGGTTACAAAATCCCCACCCAAAATGTTCTAACGGATTACTACGGGATTCAGTTTGAATCTAAGCATGTCGACTATCGAGACACATCGAGTTTTTCTAATGATTTATCGTTTGAAAAACACTGGCAGTTAGACAGTGATTGGCAAAGCACCATGCACGTTCGTTATTTGCAAGAAAGTTATCGACAAGCGTCGGAGAATGACGAATCACAGTTGTTATTACCGGGGGTGACATTTTCACTGCTTGATCGCAAGAACGATCAATTAGAAGTAAAGCACCGTCACGTTTACTCATTGGAATACTCAGACCCTAATTTTTTCTCCGATTCTCGTTTGCTGCGTATTGAGGGCAATAGTGTTCTGTCATGGGATATTAGTGAAAAACACAAGTTTCACTTTCGTTCTAATGTCGGTATTAATGTCGCTGACGCTTTGAGTGACATCCCATCATCGTTACGCTTCTTTGCGGGAGGTGATGTCAATCTTCGTGGTTATGGGTATGAGTCTATCTCTCCTAGAGATGAAAATGGCGATTTAACGGGTGCTCGTTACATGTTTACTGCTGGGCTGGAATATCAATATCAGGTCTACCGCCAATTGTGGCTTGGGGCATTTTATGATGTTGGTGATGCCTTCAACGATAAGGTGGATTGGAAAAGTGGTACAGGCTTGAGTTTGATATGGAATTCAAAATACGTGCCCGTCAAAGTGGACTTTGCTTATGGTTTAGATGCTCCGCAAGGAGACCAATTCCGCGTTCACTTTTCGCTCGGAACGCAGTTTTAGCGGGCATTAAAAAGGCTCTCATCCTTGCAGATAGAGAGCCTTTTTAAGCCTTGATTGTTTAGAGTTCGAACTCACCATTCAGTTTCTTGAATATCCAGTTAGGTGCCTTATGCCATCCACCATAGTTTGGATTCTTAGTATGGATCTCATTCATTGATTGCCATTGAGTTTGGCCTTGTCCATCTCGAGATACTCGCCAAAACAGTTCATCTTGTTGTCGAGTTAAGTAGTGCATGACATGTTCTGCAAAGGCTCTGCTTTGGACCAACACACCAAATTCCATATTGAGGAAATCCGATCTTGGGTCGAAGTTTGATGAGCCGATATAAGTCAGCCGACCATCGAGTATCACCGTCTTGTTGTGATAATAAGTATCCGCATGGAAGTAATGGTCATCATTTTTCGCTTGGTTTTTGTACTCAAGTATATGAACGCCCTTATCCAACAGGGTTTGGCGATGCTCCTCGTAATAAGCCGGAATAAAGCCAGAATCATTAGAAGCAGACGAGTTCGTCATTAACGTGATGTCCGCTTTTTGCTCCATCAAGGTATCAATAAAGGCAAATTCACCATCACTTGGTACCACGTAAGGCGTTGATATCACGGCTTTAGACGCAGTGGCTATTTGTTGCCAAACTTGGTGTTCTGCACGTTTTCTAAAGTAGGGTTTGTTGTTTTCTAACTTGTTTAATGAGTCGAAAACGGGGGTGACTTGCGCAGTGATGAAGTCGGGACTGGTCAGGTGTTTAACCTGTTTTTCAACTTCCGCCAGAATGATGCTTTTGTCTTTCTCACCTTTATTAAGCGCTTGAGTAAACGCGGAATAGTTTGGGGTAACGTTAACGATGTTTTCTATTGGCGTGACATGCTCGCTGTCCCAAAGTTGTTGGTAGTTCTGGTCGAACGTTCGAATAATGCTGCCTTTGAACAAGACATCCATATCAAAGAAGTTGGCTTTGCGGCTGTAACCAAAATAGTCGTCGCCAATGTTACGTCCACCTAGAATCATCCATTGATGGTCAACGTTGAAGTACTTCTCGTGCAGACGATTGTCCAAACGTTGTTGATGAGTAGAGAAGTTGACGGAGCGACCAATCCAACCTGACTTACGTGAATCAAACGGATTGAATAAACGGATTTGAATGTTGTCGTGAGCGCTGAGATCAGCAAGCCATTTCTCGTTAAAAACCAATAGATCATCGAGAGTGAGTCGAATTTGCACGCCTCGATCTGCTGCTTGCTTGAGTTCATTGAGTAGCATCAAACCAAGCGTGTCACTCTCCCAAGAAAAGTAAGTCATATCGATGCTTTGCTGAGCATTTCTAACCAGTTCAACGCGACGCGCAAAGGCTTCCGGAGCGTTAGGAATTAAGTAAACTTCGGCTTGATGCTGAGTAGTTTGCCAATTGGCTTCAAAATCCGGTTCAACTTGCGGGTAGGGCTGGGCACAGCCAACCAATAGTGCGCTGAAGATAAAGAGTAGCAGGGCACGAAGGGCGTTAGGAAACATGAGTAAACCTTCCTAATGATGTTCAAGGAATAAGGATGAAAAAAGCCAGTGAACTGGCTTTTAGGTATTTGGTAACGAGCTATTAGTGACTGAAGATAACGTTACATGTGACTCAGAATCAGCCCAAGTTCCTCGAGACCGTTGAGGCGACCTTGGCGCAGTTTTGGATCGATGCCTGAGTGATGAGCATTGTCCCAATCTTGTGTGGATTGAATACCGCCATCGTTATCGATCAGCAATACTCGGTCAGTCGCGCTGTTGTATTGGAAGTCTTCAAATAAACGTTCGCTAAACCACATACGAGAGAGCTCGTTCATCATTGCTTTGTCTTTGCTACCCGGGCGAACACTTGAACCATCAAGCTTTAATGCCTTGTTAAACACAAATGGTAATTCCGATGCATTACAAGCGCCCACAATACAACTGATGCTCTTGAGTAAATCACCAACGTCAAGATCGCCATTTTCACCTTTGGTGTTGTAAGTCCATACGTTGAATCCGGGTTTGTAGTCAAAGTAGTAGAAGCTTGGCGTCGCTCCTGTTGCTTCTTCAGTTGAAACTTTATGACGGTTTGGACCCGTGAAGAGCAAATCATGCAACGTGGTTTTGAATTGCTGCATGTTTTTGGCCGCGCCATTCAGTTCCCTTTCATCGCTAGGGAAGAAGTCAGCCAGAGCAAGTAACTCCGTGGTTGAATCGGAGTTCCCCAAACCGAAGAACAGCTTAGTCATCGCCTCATAAGCGGTGCTAGGCAGCAGTTCCAATAAGTCAGAAAGGTCGAGTTCAATCGAAGCTGAATCGCTGAGTAATGAACGATATTCAGCGCGTAAACGGTTTAAGTTCGTTTCCGATTCTAGCCACTCCACCATGTATTCGACGATTAAGTTTTCGTCACCACTTTCAATGACTTCTGGCGCTTCTTGGCTCAAGATTTCAATGATAGTTGGGATCAAAAATGTCAGGCTCGGTAGCATGCCCAGAGTATTGCTTTCTGCACTGTTTGAGCCAATTACCGTCGGTACGATCCATTCACTCTCAATCGCTTGTTCAGTAAAGTGATAGCCTGGAACTTCTTTCACTAGAAACGCTGGTGGGCGATGCTCGATGTAAGGCGCAAATGGCATCAACGTAGCTAATGGGCTGTTGTCGCGTGTTGGACTGATAACCGGAATATTCGCAGCGGTCAGTACCCAGTTTTTGAGACGCTGAATAGGATCAAGCATCTCGCTCTGTACCTTCATAACCTCTTCAAGTGGTAGTAACGTCAGATCTTCAACGCTTTGCTCTGGTCTTTGGCTCTTGGCAACATCGTAACTTTTATATTCAAAGCCGTAAGCGTTGCTTTGCATGATGGCACGTTGAAAGTGCTCACCTGCGATTGCAGCATCGCCTTTTGATTGCTGTAAAATTCCTACCGACATGGCACCCGCACCTTGACCCATGAGTGTCACATTCTGCGGATTGCCGCCGAATGCCTCTATGTTTTGTTGAACCCATTCAAGCGCGTGTTTTTGATCGCCTAGGCCAAAGTTACCGCCCTCAGGGTTGTCCAAACCATCGACCCAAACACTGCCCAGCAAGCCCAAACGATAGTTAAAAGTAACAGCAATAAACGGGTTACCATCGTCAGCACCTTGTGCAACCACCATATCACCATGAATCAGCGGTTCTGAGCCCGCGCCGTATTCAAAGTCTCCACCGTGAATAAAGACATAAACTGGCAAATCTGCGTACGCTTCTGTCCCGGCTGGTCGCCAAATGTTTAGATTCAAACAATCTTCTGACTGCGTTTGTGTGGTGGTTTTTAACTGCGGACACGCATCACCGAACTGAGTCGCATCAATATCGCCTTCAAGTGGGGCCACAATGCTGTGTTGAAAGCGGTCTGCTTGCGCAAATTGGATACCTTTGAACGCCTCTACCGCTGCCAGTTTTTCATCCGCATCAAGGGGTGTGATGACAAGGGACTCTTTAGTGGCTTGAATGGTCGCATCACCAATTTCCAAAGAGATTTGCTCTGGCGGTAACGGTTGTAATGGCTCCGGATCGTAAGGAACGCTAGGTTTACTTGAATCATCACCACAAGCAGCTAAGGCAAGAGTGATGGTAATGGCTAAAGTTGAGCGATTGAGTAAAGTCATTGTTATGTCCAAAAGTCATTTGGTGCGTACACCGAAAATATTAAACGGCATCTAACAAGCGACGTCCTGACGCTTTGGTATTAATCCGTGAATGGTTGGATGGTTTGTTGTATTGATGGCTCAAATGGTAGGGCATCGGTGACAGTTTCAATAATCACCTTTGTAGGATGCAGTCCTACCATTCAATGGCCTACCAATGTGTTATTTCTAAGTGTGTTATCTCTTTGTGCGATTAGAAGCGATAACCCAAGTTCAAGGTCAGTGAGTCACGTGTTTCGCCTTTGTTGTAAAGCATGGTCAGGTTGTAGTTCTTGCCTATTTGCTTATTGAAGCCTGTCAGGAATGCCCACTCGTTAAGCTCGACACCGATGTCGTAATCGAACTCGATATCACCGGTTTTTACTCGGCCATCCATACGAGAGTCCAAGCCTTGATATTCAGCACCGACAAAGAACTGGGTACGGTAGTCGACCAACTGATAACCAAGCATCGGTTGAACGGTAACAATGCCGTCACCCCAATCATCCAAGCCTTTTAAACGTGTCTGAGAGTACGTGCCAGTCACAGAAGCAAAGAACTCTTTGTAACCAACCGAGAGTGTTGTACCGACACCGCGCAAATCGTATTCAAGGTGAATTGGCACGTTCAGTCGCCCGCGATTACATAGCGCAGACAAACCATCACAAAACTTGTCGCCTAAGCCCGGTAGACGATCATTAAGCTTGTCTTTTAGATACTGGCCACCTTCACCTGTGTATCCCGCATCCACGTTCGCATCGACATTGATTTTGCCGACGTAACCAAACACGTTCCAAAAAGGAAGGATGTTCACGTCACCACGAATACTAAAACTCTCTGCGTTCACAATCCCGACGGTGTCTTCTGGGTCGAATAGGTCGTTTAGACGCACGCCATCAATAGTGAAGTCATTGAATGGGATGTTCATATCTTGGTTACGGTAAGCCATTGACACACCAAACGGCAGATGCAGATCAATGCCTTGTCGACGCACCATGTCGCCCATTAACGGGAAGATACGATCAAGTTTTACACTGGCTTCTTGCATGCGTGGGTCAGAAACTTCGTTCAAGCGTTTCTCATCCAACACTTGCACACCAATGTCATCCTCATAGATTGCGACAGGTTTAAGGGTGCTGACCATTTTCAATGGCTTATTTTTGCTTGAGCCAACAATTTCAGTGTGTTTGCTCGCAATCACAAGTTTTCCAGAATCCAGCTTTTGAAAGCGGCTCTCTTGATGGTACGTATCCACCTTGTATTTGTGGTGTGTGAAAGGCTTGTCGTTAGTGATGACCATGCGTTTTGGCTCACCGTTAACGAGTTCGATATCGACGCTTAAGAAACGAAAATAGGCGATGTCTTGTGGAAGCCCGTATTTTGAGTAATTGAAGCTGACAACGACATTGCCGTTTTGATCTTCTTTAGCTCGTACCGATGAAGAATCAAAGCTCTCTGCATAGTTGCGCAGACGATATTCTGTGCGTGTGAAGGCTTCGATTTCATCCAACACTTTTTCGTTCTTATCCAGCTCTTCAGGGTTGTATTTGATGCGTAGATCGATATTGCCCTTGCTGTCGGTGTTTTTTACAAGGAACACCGAAGAATCACGGACCTCGTTGCCGATTTGAACGGTTCGGTGAGCATGCTCTACCAAGTGCTCGCCTTGTACTAGAGAACTGATGGCCAGTTTCGGTAGCTCATGGCTGATACCGTATTTGTCGAAGAGCTGGCGACCTTGTTCCACTACTTCGTTGTAAGTTGTCTCTTCTGCGGCGAAGCTAAAAGTGGGGGTAGTAAGCATTAGTGCGCTCGCTAGCACAGTAAGAGAAGATGTCTTGCTAGCGCGTATTTCAAAAAAACTCATGACGATTTCCACTCTGAATAGCCTCAAACCTTCGAGACTCAGACAGTTAATGTGTCACTGAACTTCTTGTTCAGTTAGATAGATGTGTTTGCTGTGATTGATGTTGTGAATGCCGTGTTTTTAATTGCATTTCGTAAATCAATGAGAGGATTTTATGGTGGGTAGAGAAATCCCGTTAATCGCTTTTGATGGATACTATCCTCGCTTTATGGGTGAGGCAGGAATAGGGCAGCGAACAAAGCAAAAAGCCCCGCAGAGCAAAAGCAATGCAGGGCTTTAGTTTCAAGAACGGAGGTGATGCTTAGGCCGTAACGCGAACACGGAACAGATCGGTAAACAACTTTGCAATCATCAAAATGATCATAATGTTTACCAGCATTAGCAATGGCGTTTCAATTCGATACGCTGGGGTTAAGTTGAGCGCACCCGATGTCAAAACAACCAATAAGTTAATACCTAGGATTCTATGTACCATCAGCTTTGGTGTGGAAAAGACCTTCCAAATCACTATGATGTTGATGAAGTAGAACAAGGCAAGTTGCCATAGCTCGGTCATCATTGGCATTAAGAAAATATATTGCAGAAGGATTACCGTCCCCGTGCCTATTACTCCAAAAAAAGCATCCTTAATAATACTCGGAGGCATGGTAGGGACGAGTGATGAGAATACACCGGCCAGCATAGGGAAAATGAACCCTCCGGGCACAGGAAGGTAAATCCAGATCAGCAGCGACGCTACGAACATGGAGACACCTTGCAGTACCTTTCTGCTGTCTTCATTCAAATGCTGGATGAAGGTTCGATGCTCATGATGCCAGACAGTGTTGTTATTTCCTTGAATGACAAAAGGGACGTCGCTAACAAACGAGGTTCTCGGCTTTTTAATATCAAAGCTCTGAAGTTGCTGTGCTAATGTTGGCCAATCGATCTCATTACGTTGCGGCTTATCGGCTTGTTCTAGCAATCGGTCTTGGATTTGCGCCATCTCATTTAAACGCGCGCGCCATAGCTGACGATGCTCTTTTAAATGGTAGCTACCAGTGAGCGGCAAGCTGATCAATTGGAACAGTTTCTCTATGTTAGTCGTATTGGTTTCCAGTGCTTCGATATCAATGTGGTGAGGGTTATTCATGGCGTTAAGCATTGCCTCACGGCTTGTCTCAAAACGCTGAACGAAGTTTTGTTCCGTGTTTATTGGCCACACTAAGCGATAGACAACCGAAAAGGTGATCACGCCAAGAATCGTCTCCTGCATACGAAGGACGGCGAAGTGAAATGTTGCTTGATTATCAAAACCACCCATACAGGCGACAATTGAGCACACAGCAAAACCGATGGTAAACACATAACCATACTTCTCGTCGCTCGACATAAATATGCACACACCCAAAAACAAGGTGAAGAAGGTGAGGAACAAAAAGCGGTCTTGAGAGAACATCGCGATAAGAAAGAAGGCATAACCGATGCCCAATAAGGTTCCCAGCAATCGGTTATTACCTTTGTTTATCGAGTGTGCGAAGCTTTCGTTCAATGCCATCACCGCGACCGCAATTGCCGCCCAGTAAGGTTTCTCCCATTGAAACCATAAGGCGAGGCAGATCGCGATAACGATAGAGAGCGCAGCTTTGATCGCTTCTTTGGTAGAGGCGTTGAACATAACAATCACCGAATTATTTAATGATTTTGATAGAAGCCGTCATACCCACGCGAAGTTGCAGATCGTCTGGCAGTTCATCCAGTTTTACTTTGATGGGAATACGTTGAGCCAATCGAATCCACTGGAAGTTCGGATTGACGTTTGGCAGGAGGTCGTTGCCTGTGCTGCCATCTTGCTTTGCAATTCCGTAGCCGATGCTTTTTATTTCACCTTTTAGTTGCACATCGTTGTGCATCATCAAGGTTACATAAGCGATGTCTTCAGGATTGACGCCTACCAGATCTGTCTCTTTGAAGTAACCCTCTATCCAGAAGCTGTCTTCATCAATTAAGGCTACGACCGGAGAGTTAGCGACCACTTGAGAACCGACGCGTAAGTTCAAATTAGTGATGTAACCATTCGTTGGAGCATAAACCTTTGTGTAATCGAGGTTCAGTTTGGCTTCTTCAACATTGGCTTTCGCAAGCTCTACGTTGGCAACCGCCGTTTCTACCGCATTGTTTAGGTTGTTCAATGTCAGTACCGGTACGGCTCCAGGTGTGCGCTTTTCTAACTTAAGTGCGCGTTGCTCTTCGTTTTTTGCTTTTGCTAACAGAGCGACCGCCTGCTTTTGAGTCGCCAACGCTTTGTGGTATGCCGCTTTGTAGATGCTAGGGTCGATCTCAAACAGTAAATCGCCTTGTTTCACTTGCGAGTTGTCTTCGACATACACGTTAATGACTTGTCCTGTCACACGCGGTGTGATTGAGACAATGTATGCACTGACTTGACCGTCTCGTGTCCAAGGACTGCTTGAGTACGACTGGTAATAGCTGAAAATCACACTGCCAGCGGCACAAAGCAGTAGCAATGTGATGAGATAACGTTTAATCACGGGGTTTGCCTCAAAAGATGGTAATGAATCGACCAATAACGCCAGTAAAAATCACAATTAGGCTCAGCTCTGTGAGTGCAGGAAATGCAACGTATTTGTGGATACCCAGTTTTGTAGCAATGGTTCCGACCAAAATGGTGAGCATGTAAGCCAATGCAATAACCAGCAACAAGGGTGGGAAGTAAACTTCGCCCCACACAAGTTCATGTGGTATTGAGTTCATGGTGTTTTTCTCTATTAACTTGATGAATGGAAAGATAAGGCAAATGATGGCATCCGTGATAATCGCTTTTGGAGGATCTAATCCATCAAACGAAAGGTGTTATGCGCTATATAGAGGGAATGATGCAACCAACCCGCTTTTTGGAGAGCGATAACAAAAATAAAATTATTGTCCGATTTATCTCGTGTCTATTGCAGAACACTAAGTTATTAAATTTTCGACAATTATTGTTCAATGTTTGCGTTTGAATATGCGAAGTGATGGTTTCGTCCTTCAAATAGGATTACGAGTTGTGAGTTTTTGTTCCTAATATTCGCTTCGAAGCAAACGAGATGCTTTTTAAATTAAATAATCCAACAAATATGAGTGACAGATTATTCGTTAGATTATTTGAGTTTTATATTTATTAGTAAGAGTAAAATTGTCATGGAAATTATTTCTAACCTTTTTGACATGGCACCATTTGTTGCTCTCTTTATTACGCTCTCTCTCGGTTATATGGTTGGTAAAATTACCATTGGTCGATTTGTTCTTGGCGGTGTTGCCGGAACATTATTAATGGGTGTAATTATTGGGCAATTTGGTGTTCATATTGATCCCGGCGTAAAAAGCATTTTCTTTGCGCTCTTTATTTACGCAGTAGGGTATCAAGGTGGTGCGCAGTTCTTCAAAGCACTGAACTTTAGAACCATCAACATTCTACTTTCCGCTGTAGTGATGACGGTTTCTGGCCTGCTTTGTGTACTAGCAGCTGCTTGGATGTTTGATCTAGACAGAGGTACGGCAGCAGGCCTTGCAGCTGGTGGTTTGACTCAATCGGCAATCATCGGTACAGCGGGTGATGCGATCACACGTCTTGGGGGTGTGACAGAAGAAGCTAAGCACCTAATGCAGACCAATGTCGCAGTAGGCTACGCAGTTACGTACATCTTTGGTTCGCTTGGTCCAATTCTGATGGTGACATGGGTATTCCCAACACTGATGAAGTGGGATATCCGAGCAGAAGCGATTGCTCTAGAAGAGAAAAATTCAAATGGTAAGCGTGATTTAGCGCCGGGTGAGTTCAACGCTGTCACAGCGCTGGTTACACGAGCATTTAAAGTGAGCAAAGATAGTGGGCTAGCAGGCAAAACCTTAGCTCAGTTAAACCAACACGCTCTGGCTGCTTGTATTGAATTGATTCAACGCGATGGCAAAGTGCTAGACGTGGACAAATTCACAGCCCTGAAAGAAGGGGATGTCATTGTCGTAACAGGTCGCCGTAATGCAGTGCATCAGCTGCAAGATGGTTTGGCTGACAATGAGATTGCACTTCCAGAAGGCTATGAAGTTATTGAAGAAAACCGTCAACTGATCGCAGACAACCGCAAACTGATTGGTAAGTCGCTGCAAGAGATTAAAGAGGCTTCGAACCAAGGCTCTATGCGCGGTATTTATGTGACAGACTATATTCGTGAAGGCAACTCAATTGAAATAACGCCGGATCTTGTGATGAAGAAAAACGACGTCATCCAGCTTACAGGTACCGCAAAAGATATCAATCGCGTTGAGAAAAACATTGGTCAGCGAATGGGCTCAGCAAACGTGACTGACTTAGTCGTGCTTGGTATGGGCATGGTGGTGGGCCTATTAATTGGTCTAATCAGTTTTAAGATTGCTGGTATTCCCGTCACTATCGGTTCTGGTGCAGGTTGTTTGATCTCAGGTTTGATCGTCGGTTGGTTGCGTAGCCGCAATCCGCATGTTGCTCAGTTTCCTATGGGTGCCGCGAACTTTATTCGAGATTTCGGTTTGGCAGCATTTGTGGGCATTGTTGGCCTTGAGGCTGGGCCTCAAGCGGTCGACACCATCAAAGAACACGGTATGTCTCTGTTGTTCCTTGGCATGGGTGTAACGATTATCCCTCAGATTATTTCGTTCTTCTTCTCATATTTTGTATTGAAGATTAAGAATCCAGTTGAAGCGCTTGGCTGTGTTACAGGTGGACGAAGTGCAAACCCAGCATTTGCGGCTTTAATGGAAAAAACAGGTAATGCAACACCAGTATTCTCATTCACCGTGACTTATGCAGTCGCCAATGTACTGCTTACCCTATGGGGTCCAATTATTGTCGGCATTATTACTTTAAACGCAGGCATGTAATTTAAATAAATTCGAACACTCTTATCGCCTAATTAAATAGGCGGTAGGGGAAGTATTATCCAAATTTTACTAAATAATAGATTCAGGTAAATATTATGACTACGCAAAACACAACAATTGATTTTTCAAAATTTGCAGTTTTAAGCCCATTTGAATTAAAAGATAAACTAATTGAAGTGGCACAAACTGTTCCTGACCGCGCGTTATTAGATGCAGGTCGTGGTAATCCTAATTTTCTTGCGACACTACCACGTAAAGCGTTCATTCGTTTGGGTGAGTTCGCAATATTGGAAGCCGAGCGCACTTATTCATACCTAGATGGTGGTTTCGGTGGCATTCCAGATGGTGTGGGCATTGTTGAACGCTTCGATACGTTTGCAAGCAAGAATAAACAAGACCAAGGCGTGCAGTTCTTAGAAAAGTCGCTGAGCTACGCAAAAGACCGTTTGGGTCTAGAGAAACAGGCATTTTTGAATGAGCTGGTTAACGCATACCTTGCATGTAACTACCCAGTGCCACCACGTATGTTGACGAACATCGAAACCGTTGTGAAGCAATACATTGCAGAAGAGATGTACGGCCCAATGCCAATGACAACAGACTTCGATCTGTTTGCAACGGAAGGCGGCACAGCGTCTATGACGTACACGTTCCAAACTATGTTCAACAACGGTCTGTTGAAGAAAGGTGACAAGGTCGCGCTAATCACTCCAATCTTTACGCCGTACCTAGAAATTCCAGAACTGAGTGAATACGAACTGGAAATCGTTGAACTACGTTTGGATGAGACAACATGGCAGCTGCCGATGTCTGAAATCGAAAAGCTTGCAGATACAGACATCAAACTGCTTTGTGTCGTGAACCCAGCAAACCCAGCGTCTGTGAAGTTCTCGGATGAGACTCTGGATAACCTATCAAACTTCGTGAACAACGAACGTAGCGACCTGTTCATTGTGACTGATGATGTATACGGCACATTTGCGGACGACTTTGTCTCACTGTTCGCGAAACTGCCATACAACACGCTTTGTGTTTACTCGTTCTCGAAGTACTTCGGTGCAACAGGCTGGCGTTTAGGCTCGATTGCGATTCAACACAACAACGTGTTTGACGATGCAATGCGCAGCCTTCCTGAAGCGCGTCAACTTGAGTTGGACGATCGTTACAAAACACTGACTCCGGAACCGCGTGAGATCAAGTTTATTGACCGTATCGTAGCAGACAGCCGCAGCGTAGCGCTTAACCACACAGCAGGTTTGTCTCTTCCTCAACAAGTTCAAATGGCGTTGTTCTCATTGAACTGCTTGATGGACTCAGAACAAAACTACAAAGAAGCATGTAAACGCATCATCCGCGAGCGTTACAAAACTCTGTACAAAAACATGGGTGTAGAAATTGAAGAAAACAAAGATCGTGTGGACTACTACACACTGCTTGAGCTCGACACTCTGGGCGGCAAATTGTACGGACCAGCATTCGTTGAATGGTTCAAAGCGAGCGAGAAGGGCAAAGACTTCCTGTTCCGCCTTGCACATGAAACCGGCGTTATCCTGCTTCCAGGCCAAGGCTTCGATGTAGTGCATGCATCAGTTCGAGTTTCGCTAGCAAATCTTACTCACCACGAATACGAGCTTATCGGTCGTGCAACACGCAAAGTGTTGGATGAGTACTTTGCTGAATTCAAAGGCTAATGAATCCAGCCTGATTAAGAATAAGCCTCGGCGTTGTCGAGGCTATTCCGACCAAATAAGCACAGTGCGCGGCATTGTGTTTATTTAGTCGCCAAGCTAACAAACTTCCCTATTAAGAGTGACTTATGAAAAGCATTATTTCTATTCAATCTCATGTGGTTTATGGCCACGCAGGAAACAGCTCTGCCGTCTTCCCGATGCAGAGGATGGGCCTCGAAGTCTGGCCAATCCACACTGTTCAGTTTTCAAATCACACTCAGTACCAGCAAGGTTGGACTGGACAGAAGTTTGGGGCAGATGAAATTCATTCTCTAATGAGAGGCTTAGATAACATTGAGAAGTTAGGAGAATGTGGCGCGATACTGTCCGGTTATCAAGGCAGCGCAGAGCAATGTCGAGCGGTGGCCGAAGCGGTAAGTTTAGTCAAATCGCGTAACCATAGTGCACTTTATGTGTGTGACCCAGTTATGGGTGATCCAGACAAAGGTTGCATTGTGGCAGACGGTGTCAAAGAAGCGATAAGCCATAGCTTGTTGCCCATCGCTGATGTGATTGTTCCTAACCAGTTTGAACTGAGCGAGTTAACAGGTGTGAAAATTGACTCTCTTTATGATGCGGTCACTGCATGTAAAAAAGCCCTAGAGCTGGGACCGAAAATGGTATTGGTGAAACATCTGCATGCTCTAACAGATGACGCCTTCAGTATGATTTTAGCGACGCCGAAAGCAAGCTATTTGGCCCAACGCCCTAGTGTTGAATTTGCTATGCAGCCAGTCGGTGTCGGTGATTTGATTTCTGCGATTTTTACTTCTTGTTTGATGAAGAAGATGTCTCCTGTCGCAGCCTTTCGTCATACACATAACGCCGTTTACGGTGTATTGGAGATCACCAAAGGCTATGGCACATGGGAGCTACAGACGATCAATGCCCAATACGAATTTGTCGAACCGACGCATGAGTTCAACGTCGTGAAAATTGCTTAGCGCAGTACCTAATTAACGGAGAAGCGTAAAGTTAGCATATAGAAACTTGGCATAATTGCTTTGATGGATAGCATCCTACAATCGCGATTATGGGGTTTAGCCGTGCCTAGCTATAGTAACTCCACACAACGAAACGGACTTCATTTTGACCCAATTAACTTCAAACTGAGTCTCTGGTCATACGCCAGAGAACATTAAATGAGACTGATTATGAATCGTTTAATTTCCTCTGGTGTGACGGTTGCACTTTCGCTGCTGATAGTAGCTTGTAGTTCACCTCATACGCTGGATGTTCGTGTTTCTCAAAGCAACTATAAAGATGTCGAGATCGCGAGTTCGACACCAAATGAGCCACTTCGAATGTGGGCCAATGAAGCGCCGGATTTTCTCTACTCAGCGCACAATCAAACCACACCGATCAAAGTAGAGGGTGAACAGCTCAATATTTTGGCCTTATCGGGTGGTGGCGTAAACGGCGCATACGGTGCCGGCGTTTTGATGGGGCTGCAGGAAAAGGGGGAGCTAAAAGATTATGCCATCATTACTGGAGTCAGTGCGGGTGCCCTAATCGCTCCTTTTGTTTTCATTGGCGGTGATGCGATGCCAAAGATGAAAGAAGTCATGCTCAACATCAATGATAAGAATATTTTGGGTAAGAAGAACTTCTTAAATACCCTGTTTGAGGACGCGTTTACCGATGGTGAGAATCTCTATGATTTCATCGCAGACGCTTACCCTGAGCCCATGATCGAGGCGATGGCGCAGCAACACCGCAATGGTAAACGCCTCTTTATTGGCAGTACCCATTTTGATTCAGGCGAACTGATGATTTGGAATATTGGTGCGATTGCGAACAGTGATTTAGCGGACAAATCTGAACTGATTTACAAGGTGCTTGCTGCGAGCGCATCGATCCCTGGTGTTTTCCCTCCACAATTTATCGATGTTGAACATGATGGAGAAACTCTTGAGGAGTTACACGTAGATGGTGGTCTCGCAGCGCAGGTGTTCTTTAATCCGTCTAACTTCAACTATCAACAAATCTCAGATGCTTTGGGGTTAGAAAAAGCGCCTCAGTTGGATGTGATTCGCAATGGTGCGTTAAAAGCGCCGTATCGTCCACTAAAAGACAAAGGTTTGGACTTGGTATCGAAAAGTGTCTCAAGCCTTACGCTAGCGCAAACTCGAGGTGATCTCTATCGAATGAAATACATCAGTGAAATCAACGATATCGAGATGCAGTTTTCCTACATTGATCAAGATTTCAGATACGCCAAAGTAACGAAAGATATGTTCGATCACCGCTACTTGCTGACGATTTACGAATATGGATTCAAAAAAGCCACCCAAGGGCAACTTTGGGTAACTGAACTCCCTTAATACAGGAAAACGATACAATGAAAAAAGCCGTTCTTACACTCATGATACTTACCGCTTCCGCGACTGCATTCGCCCAAAGTGGAGCCCATCTTGACCAGCAAAAAGTGGATAGTGATATGCAGCAACTGTCTGCAATCAAAGAAGAAGGTGCAGCCTTTATCATGATTGACGAGAACTCGAGTTACGTGGCGGTCGAGTTCGTGGGAAAGTGGGAAGAGATCAATAACTATGTGTCACACAAAGAAGCGAAAAAACGTAAATTGGAAAAAGTGAACAAGCAGTTCGTGTACTCTCAGGTCGGTGAAACGTTGGAGTCACTTGAGCAAAAAGTCGTTGACCACATTTACGCTGATCAACCTAAATATTTCAGTGTCGATGTCTACCGCGATTACCATGGTGACTCAGGAGAATTCAACTATTTAGCTCGTGTCGTTGAGTACAACTAAGTTAGAGAAAACCTACTGAAGCTAGTAGGTTTTTTTGTGTCGTCGAGAAGGAATTCAAACGCAGATTGTTTCCGTTACCAAGTAGCAATTCTACGATCTTGTGGTAATTTAATTAGATAACTCTAAAAAGTAAGCACAACCTATGAATTTTAGTTTTGAACAACTTCTCGCGTTCGTAACCGTTTATGAACAGCTTTCGTTTAGTAAGGCGGCGGTCAAACTCAATAAGCACCGAACCACAATAGGGCAGGTGATTACCAATCTTGAAGACCAACTGGCGGTCAACCTGTTTGAGCGAGTGGGGCGCTCGGTAGAACCGACAGAAGATGGTCATCTTCTTTACCACTATGCTAAGCAAACCATCGAACAAGCACGTACTTTCGATAAAGTCGCATTAAGTCTGGCTTACGGTGGGTTAGAGAATGTTAGTATCGCCTATTCAAGCGCTATACCACACCGTTTTCTTGTATTGCTTCGTATTCAATTAGCAGCAGATTTTCCGATGATGCGAGTTAACTTTCTTGTTCGTAATCGCAACGAAATTAAAGAGGGTTTACAGAATGGTGATTATCAATTCGGTATTGTCAATGTGCATGATAGTCGAGCAATACATAGTCTGGATGCGACGTTTTTAGGTCATTTTGAATTTGTTCCTTTCGTCCAGAAAGGTGGTGAACTCGCTTCTATGGCACCAGATCGAGTATTGACAGCCTTGAGGAATAGTAAACAATTTGTACTGCGGTCTCTTATTGAAGAGGGAATGGGCGAAAAAGTCATCGTAAGTTCGAACCATGAAGAGGTCGACCAATTGGCCCTTGTAGTGAAAATGGTTGAAGCAGGTTTAGGATGGGCGATTCTCCCCAGAACGTTTGCCCATTCGGAGTTTTCTAATAATCATATAGAGCCAGTGGAAGCTTCTGAATTATTGGAAGGTTTTAAGTTTGGTTTTGGCCTATGGTGCCAACCCTCTAAGCAAGTTGGTGATGTAAAAAATTCAATCATGAAGGTCGTTACAGAATACCGAGAGAAAATAATCCGTGATATGACTTAGCGGCGACATGTATCCTGCTCATCCCTATCAACAACAAGACTCAATGTGAGTCTTGTTTTTTTGTGTCTGAAAAACGTTATCGTTCTAGCGAAGAGCTAATGTCTATTGGAAGGATATAACCCTCTATATGAGAGTATGGAGTCCATAGTTTTTGGCTTAATCTAACCTCGCTCAATGGGTAAGCCCAGAGCAAAAAGTGTTTTTACCATATGTCCGCTGCAAGGACGCAGATTTTCAGCCGGGTTTAGTTACCCGGCTTTTTTTATAGTAATAAAAAATGTCAGCTGTCACCCCAAGCTCTCTGTTACAACTGGCTTGTTACTTCGCTTAGCAATCCAGTACGCAACGCTACCCCAAAGCACGGTGAGTGCCCAAAGCGCCGTCCAATGTGGAGCGACTTGTTGCCAGGTTGCCCCCATTTGGTTTAGCGCTAAGAAAGCTTTTATCGCCCAAGTGCTTGGGCTTAAATCAGCAATCCATAATAAGGGAGTAGGTATGGCTTCAATTGGCCAAATAAAACCAGCCAAGAAAATGAGCGGCATAGAGCTCACTAAGACGACTAAGGTGACAAGTTCACGCCGAGGTAATAAGTAACCTAGCCAGAAGCCTAGTCCGCAACAACCTAAAAGGAACGGGAACAACATAGCCAGCAATTCGCCCGCATTGGCGATATGGTTTACGTTTAAGCGTTCGAAGCTAAAACCAAAATAATAGGCGCCGAGTAAATAATAAATTGCCACAAATACTAACGTTCTCACAAGCAGCAGCGATCCCGTGGATACTTGTGACCAATAGCCACGACCATGACGCTGTGTTCCCGTTTGTAATCCAACCGCCATGATCAACGTTTGTTGTAAAATCAGAACAAATACTGCCGGCACTACGTATTCGATGTAACCCATGGTTGGGTTGAACGTCGGCTTCATATTAAGCTTGATAGCAGAGTAATTATGGCTAGCCATACTCATGGGCACACCATCTATCACCATTTTACTGACTTTCACTTGGGCCCCTAATGTGCCTCCAGCTTGGGCCAATCCTTCTACCACGGTTCCGTACACGAGAAAATACGAGGCGTCCGCAGCGTAGGCTAGAGTCGGGCTTTTACCTAGCATTAGGTCTTTGTAAAAGTGTTCTGGTATGACTAAAAAACCGGTGATCTCTCGTTGTAAAAATGCTTGCTTTGCATCGGCAATCGTATGAAGTCGAGTGACTACGTTGACTTGCGGAGTGGCATCAACCATACGTTCTAGCTTTAAACTCGTCTGACTACCATCTAGATTAACAATCGCGATTGGTTGTTCACGAGGCGTTTGTTGTGCATAAGGCAAAGGGTATAAAAACGAGTAAAATACGACACCACCAAACACGGTCAACGTAACGACTGGATTGGTTAGAACGGCCTTAAGTTCCGCTTTAATCAGTTGCCACAATGTCATACCGCCTCCTTCGCTTGGCGTGTTGATGAAGCTGTTCGATGTTTACCCATCAAGGCTGCGGTAATGAGCAGGGGCACAACGTAACCAATCATAGGCCATAGCGAGCTTAAAGATTGTGCGGCCGATGCTCCATAGCTTGCTTGACTGACTTGTACTTCAATGTAATGGGTAATCGGCAATAATGAACGCCATGCATAAGCGAGCGTGTTCATGTCAGAAACTGGGAATGTAATTCCCATGAACGCGAAGCTTGGAGCCGTAAATGCGCCAGCAAAACTCATCGCACGTGCAGGATCCATCGACAAGAAGAAGAACAACGCTCCCATAATGATACAGGCGATAACCGTCGCCAATTGTGCTAATAGCATAACCACAAAACTGCCTTCCATTGGCCAATCAAGCACGGAATAAAACCAGTACAAGAACAACGCACCTTGCGCCATAAAGACCGGAATGTACTGACTTAATAGGGTAGTGAGCCTGGCGTATGGCTTTTCGCCCAAAAATGCAAAGCTATTCTTTCCACCATAAATGCGAAAGTGCGCGGCAAGAATCAAAATAGTGCTTACTACAATACATATTTGCCAAATGGCTGGCACGATAGCCGTTACCAAAAATTGTGCGTAGTTATTGTTACGGTTAAATAATGCGGTTATTTGTGTCGACACGGGTACAGCCTGTCCAGCCGCTGCTAACGTTGTGGTGTTACCCTTAGCCAAGTTGCCCATTACTTCAACCTGAGCGTCGAAATAGCCTTGTGCTTGCGCAACGGCAGAGTTGATCAGTTTCGCTACCAAAATGTACTGACTGTTGTAAAAGACAGAAAGTTGAGGTTGGCGGTGCTGGAGAATATCTTGGTCGAACTTAGATGGGATGACCGCGTAAGCGTAGATATCGCCTTCAATCATCGCATTTTTTGCTTCGCTTGTACTGGTGTAGTGATAGCTAACAGCCAGACTCGACGACGCATCCAAAGATTGAATGAGCTTTCGAGAAAGTTGGGAATGTTGTAGATCAACCACACCGATTGGCAGATCCCGGGCAATGCCCGCAGAGAACACTCCCCAAATCATCATCGCGAGCAAAATCGGTATCCAAGTAAGGCACGAAAGCAACCACTTGTCTCGTCGTAAGATATGCCGCTGTGAAATCTTAATCGTCATAGCATTAACCTAGTGGTTGTGATTAAAGTTCAACGACAACACTCATTCCCATACGCAGTTCAGGTTCGGGTTGAGCTGGACGAGCTTCTACTTCAAAGGTACGAAGATCAAAACCTTGAGAAGCATCGGTTGCTCTCCACGTTGCAAAGTCACCCATAACGGCAACATGCGTTACTTTGAACTCAACATTTTTATTTAAGGCAGGCAAATAGGCATCAAAGGTTGCTCCTTTTTTAAAGTGTTGAAGGTAATCTTCACGCACATTCAGTGTCGCCCAGGCATCTTCTGTATCTATCACAGTAACTACTGGGAAGCCCTGAGGTGCTAATTCACCACTTTGAAGCAGAACTTGAGAGACTTCGCCGTCGAACCAGCTGTAGATCTGAGTATCTTTCGCATACGCTTCTACTTCGGCTACGGCACCTGATGCCATGCGCGCTTTTTCCGCCGCAGCCACTTTGGTTTCACTTCTAGCGCCTTCTTTTGCCATTTCATACATTTGAAACGCAGCACTTTCTGTGTATTTCGCTGCTTGCCACTGAGTTAAAGCTTCATCGCGTTTTTGTTCTGCAACCACGCCATCGTTATAAAGGTTATTCACACGATTGTAGGTTTTTTCCATTAAATTCGCAGCGGCTTTGGCTTTCATCCACTGATCTTTTGCTGCTTGGATTTGTTGCTCACGTGCGCCTTTCTCAGCTTCTTGAGCTAAGGCGTCCGCCGCTTTTTCACCTGCTTTTGCTTGTTCTAACTTCGCTTCAATTTCAGGACTATGAAGGGTAAAAATAAGCTGACCTTTCTCTACATCGTCGCCTTTACGTACCATGACCTCATCAATACGCCCTGGAACTTTTGAGGAAATACTGTATTGCTGGGCTTCAATTAATCCCTGTAAGCGGATCGGTTCCGGTTGATAGGCTTGGTAAAATTGATACCCAACCCAAGAGGCAACACCCAAAGCACAAAGTGAGAGTAAAACGGGTTTTAGTGATTTAGCTGCCATGATTTATTTCACCTCTTTGGATGTTGAAGCAGGGATATAAGCGGTATTTTGATATTGTTCGAAGCTGTTCATTTCACTGCTCAATGCGAGTAGCTTGGTTAAAGATATTAAATAGCGGAAACGCGCCGCTGAACGCTGTGTTTCTATACTCGCGACATAAAGTTGTGCATCCACAACATCCAGAGAAGACGACAGACCCTGAGTAAATGCTTTTTCACGCAAGCGCAGGTTTTCGTTAGCGAGTTCAATGCTAGATGCGAGCCCTTGTACTTCATCAATGGCTTGCTGAGCCTCCAAGTATGTCTTTTGGACTAACAGCGATAAGTCTTGTTTGGCTTGGGACTTTAATGAGTCGACCTGCGAGACGACGCTTTGAGCGGCTTTGACTTTTTCGCTTCGCCCTGATGATTCAATCAGTGGAATGCTGACACCAACACCAACTAACCAGTCAGGCTTCATTTGGCTTGCGAGAGAATCGTCTTCATACAAGCTGTAGTCGCCGTAAAGATAAACTTCAGGGTAGTATTTCCCTTTTTCTGCTTTGATTAAGCTAGAGGCTTGTTTGTGTTTAGCGCTCAGAAGTTCTAACCCCGGATAGGTAAGCAGCGTTTGATCGACAAAAGCGCTAAGAGGGGGAAGACTGTCGTTGATAAACAAAGATTCAGCGGGCTCTACGGCATCATCTTGCGCGAGTAATTTACCTAATGCAGCCTGAGCGATACTCAAATCGCTGGCTGCTTTACGTGTTTCTACAGATGCTTTATCTAAAGAAGCCTCGGCTTGCAGGCGCTCAACGTGCGCGATTTGTCCTTGCTCTTCAAGCTTAATGGCAAAATCTCGATGCTTTTTTAGCCCAGCTTCAACCGCTTGCCGCGTTGCGAGTACTTCCTTTGCCAGTACGACAGAAAAGTAGTACTTCGATAAATCTTCAAAACGCGCTTGTTGTTCCATTAAAAGCTGACTTTTCGCCTCATCCGTTTTGCCTTCTGCTGCTGATTGAGCCGCAGAAATTCGACCACCAGTAAAAATTGGCCAAATGGCACGAATAGACGAAGAGAAAATATCGCGCTCGGTTATGGTCGAAGTGGTATTAGCTAAGGCACCAAAAATAGGCTGAAAAGCAGGAGGTACGTTAATGTGTGCTCCTGTGCTGTCTAGGATCTGTTTTCCCGACAGCGTGATATCGGTATCTAAACGCGTGTAATTCGCGCCAATAGTAACCTGAGGTAAGTTGAGATTGCTGGTGGCACTCTCTTGGTATTGGTAGTTCTCGACGTTTGAGCGTTGAGCTTTGAGAGAATAGTTGTTTTCTAGCAATAGCTGCCATGCGGTATCAAAAGTGATCGGTGCCGCATGACAGGCAAGGGAAATCGAGCTGCTAAGTAAGCCCAGTATCCAAACCTTTCCTGTTTTTTTCATAATGGCTGCTTTGTCGTAGAGTATTAGCTCTAATATAAAGGATTCGTAACTGCGTGTTAAGTAGGAGGGAAAATTGGGCAGTAGTATGCGCCCAGTTATATTTGTGCTGGGCGCGGGAGATGTTACAAATTTATTTCGTATATGGACAGTGAAACTCTGCTCTCCACTCGAGCTGACGAGAACCTCGCATCGTATTCAATAGATCTTTTCCGCTCATTTGAGGGAATGATAACAGGACTTTGAGATCAGAAGTACCGCCTCCGTTTTTTTCATAAGCCCTGACGTGTGTAAATGTTGAATACATATTCTCTGACAGCATCGCCTTATTCAGGCATATTCCAAAGGTATCGCGTTCCATGTTTGGTGTTCCTTCTAACTATAAATGCACCTCTGTTTATAGTTTTCCAGTTTTCAGATGGTGTCTAAGTGTTTGTCATATAGTCAGTATTTGTGTTTTGTTTTATTTTTGTCCAAACCACTGACATCAATGTTGAGCTTTTAATAGACTTCCAGCTTCACTGCTTTCAAACCGAAACTCTCATTGGTTTCGTTGATTAAAAATTATACGTTGTAAAGTCTAAAAACGCCTCAAAAACCGCTAAAATCGATGTGATCGCGATCATGATTTTAAGGGCAATTTATGTATGGAATTGAGTATCAGAGAGGAATGCTAAATTTGGTGAATGGTTGTAATTTTATGTTTCAGCTCGTCGATTAATTAACCGTAAACTCTGCGGTTTGTTTGCCTTCCTCACAGATTTATCACCGCGACAACGTCATGCTGTTAACTGAGTGTTAACGTTACGCTCAAGAGTGAATCACAAGGATGTATCAATGAGTTGGAAAACCATCAGCTTTCGTAAGCGGATGCTCATTATCATGACGCTATCGGGGTTGATAGAGCTGTTATTGCTTGTCGCCGCGGGGTTCACTTATCTCAAAATCAATCAAGAGCAAGAAATGGGAGAAAAAGCACTGGGTGTTGCCCGTTTTTTAGCGGACTCAGCGGTTGTTCGTGAAATGATCGAAACCCAAAACCCCCAGCCATACCAACTTCGCTTTAGAGAATTAACCGAAGCCATAGGTGCTGCATTCATCGTTATTGGCGACCATAAGGGAGTACGCTTAATCCACCCTGTTGATGAGCGGTTGGGCAAGCCAATGAGAGGTGGCGACAATCGTCGAGCGCTAGAACAGGGGTTGTCTTATGTTTCGACGGCACAGGGCTCGTTAGGTTATTCAGTTCGTGGTAAAGCTGCGATTTTTGACGAGGAAGGGAACATCATTGGTGTGGTTTCGGTTGGCTATTTGCTCGACCGACTGCAAGACCGCATCGAACCATTTTTGGCCTTTTTGATTTTAATGGTCATCGTAGTTGTCGTCGCTAATGCCATTGTATCCAATTATGCGTCGAGAAAGTTTCAGCGCGCCATTTTAGGCTTTGAGCCTGAAGAGATAGGGCGGTTGTACGGCGAATTAGAAGTGACGATGAGCACTATCAAAGAGGGCGTGTTAAGCATTGATGCCCAAGGGATACTTCGCTCGATAAATCGTAGTGCCTGCCAGATTCTCGGTATTGATAGAGAATCAGCGCTCAATAAACCTTTGACTGATACGCTGCGTGATAGCGATCTATATACAGTGTTAGAAAGCGGGCAGGAAGATCATGATATTGAAATATTCCTTAATCATAAGCGCCTGATTGCAAATCGCTCTCCAATTTATGTTGATGGAAAAATCGTGGGGGCGGTATCGAGTTTCCGTTTAAGGGATGAAATTAATGATCTAACCGAGCAGCTATCACAAACCAAGGAATATGCAGATTTGTTACGTTCGCAAACCCATGAGCATCGCAATAAGCTAAACACTATCAGCGGGCTAGTACAAATGGGTGAGCTTGATGCGGTGCAAAAGTTAATTGGACAAGAAACCGCTCACTATCAAGCAATGATTGAGTTTTTAAGAGATACCGTTAAGGACCCGCTAATTGCAGGTATGTTGCTTGGAAAAACTGAACGTGCTCGCGAGTTAGGCTTACAACTGGTGGTTGAGGAAGGCAGTCGTCTGGAGCCCCTGCCTGAGTGGCTAAATTCGGAAGACCTAGTCACAATTTTGGGTAATTTGATTGATAACGCTTTCGATGCCACGTTAACTTCAATTCGCGATGAATCAAATGTTGCGTCAGAACGCAGAAACATTGATGTGTCCGTTAGCGATTACGGAAATGAAGTGATACTTGAGGTGATAGATCATGGCTGTGGCCTCCCAAAAACAATGGATCCACAAACATTATTTACAAAAGGCGTTTCGACGAAATCTCGCCAAAATCGAGGTGTTGGGTTACACCTTGTCAATCAGCTTGCTACTCGATATCACGGCCATGTTGAGATGATACCCAATACAAATTATGGGACAAGAATAACGGTGTACTTACCCAAGGAAGAACAATTATGAGTATGGCGACTCGCGTAATGATCATTGAAGATGATCTGGCTATTGCTGAGCTGCACCACAAATACTTAAGCCAACTGACAGGTTTGGAAGTGGTTGGAATTGCGACCACGAGAATGGAAGCAGAAATGCAACTCGACATTCTTAAGCCAGATTTACTATTGATGGATGTCTATCTTCCCGATGGCACAGGGCTTGAGATACTAAATACACTGCGTGCAAGTAACCAAACGTGTGATGTCATTTTGATTACAGCCGCAAGGGATGTCGATACATTACAACAGGCGATGAGGGGTGGCGTTGTCGATTACCTGTTAAAACCCGTGATGTTTCCACGCTTAGATGCCGCACTGAAAAAGTATGTGTCCCAACGCCAACAACTAGACATCGTGGAGAGTTTGGATCAGAACCTCGTTGATAAAATGCTGCAGTCTCATGCCAATCAAGACAACTTGCCGAACCGATTACCAAAAGGGATTGATGGTGTAACCCTAGACAAGATCAGAGAGTTGTTCCCAAATGGCAGTGCGCTGACCGCTGATGAGGCAGGCGAAAAGATCGGCGCGAGCCGAACAACGGCGAGGCGCTATTTGGAGTATCTGATCAGCACAGGTGAACTAGAGGCTGATTTAAACTATGGGTCGGTAGGTAGGCCGGAAAGGTGCTATAAAAAAGTGACACGGTAGCGTTTATATTGATGCTCTATGCAAAATAAAAAGCGATGGCTTATTGTAGAAACCATCGCTTTACAAATTACGGCTGTTCCGCTCTAAGAGGTTAGAAGTTGTATTCTAACTTCGCTTCGATAGAGCGCTCAGCGCCAAACCAACAGTTATTTTTGTCGTAACAAGAATAGTATTCTTTATCGAATAGATTGCTTGCAGAAAGCGTGACGCTAGCCCCTTTCATTGATTCAGATACCGTTGAGAAATCGTAACTTGCTGCCAAATCAAACAAGGTGTAGTCCGGTACTTTTTGACTATTCTGTGCATCAATTTGTGCTTCTCCGACATAGCGAACGCCAGCACTGGTACGAAGGCCTGAAAGATTTCCTTCAAAGAAGTAATTTGCCCATAGAGAGGCCGTTTGCTCAGGTACCCAAACCGGCGTTTTACCTTCTTGGTTGTAATAACTGTCCTCGGTAATCTCCATATCGGTATATGTATAGCCTAGAGTGAAATCAGCTTGTGCTGTGGCTTGCCATTTTGCCTCAAGTTCAATACCTTGTGATACCACTTCGCCCGCTTGATAGTTCGGTGCATATGGGTTATTCGGATCGGTCAAGATCGCGTTTTTCTTCGTAATATGGAAGAGTGCTAAGTTACCTGAGATATCACCAGATAATGGTGCGTATTTAAAGCCTAACTCCCATTGATGACCGGTTGATGGCTCAAATGCTTTACCAGAAGAGTCGGCACCCGCAATTGGCTCAAAACTTTCCGAGTAAGTAAGGTATGGCGAGAGGCCAAAATCTAGCTCATACAAACCACCGACTCGGAAAGATACGTTGGTATCGTCTAACTCTTCCTTGCTGTTGGATACTGCTCCTAGATAATCGCTAACGGCGTCTGTATTTGAATCGTATTTATCCCAACGAAGACCTGCAATCATTACAAGTTGGTCGTAACGAACTTGATCTTGGAAATAAACGCCAATCTGCTTCGTTTTGATATCTAAGTTTTGTTTGTATTGGAAATTCAGTGCATTACGATCAATGCTGTTGTGGTCAGGATTAAAAATGTCCTGAGTTAGCGAATACCCAAGCGTGTCTTTGTATTTTACATCTGAGTCTAGATACTGATAATCAAGCCCGAACAATAAGTTATGTTCAAAATTTCCTGTTTTAACGTAGCCAGATAGTTGGTTGTCAATCACAAAGGATTTGGACTTTTCATCGGTTAAATAGGCATTTCGACCAACGGTACGGTTATCCGCTTCAAGTGCACCGTTATATGTGTTTTCCTGATAGGCATCGGCGGTCATGTAGCGGGCATTCTGTAGAAATTGCCAATTGTTGTTAAAGTCGTGTTGGACTTTGTAACCCATCATCAGAACTTCGCGTTCGTAAGTGTTCCAGCCCTCATCCCCCAAATAGGTGCTTGGTGACATCGAGCCAAGTGGGTTTTTAATCACTGAGCCAGACGCAGGCACAGTCGTGTAGATACCTGCTGATGGATCATTTTGATAGTAAACATTCACGTTCACTAATGTGCTTTCTGTCGCTTGCCAATTGAAAGATGGGGCGAGTACATAACGTTCATCTTCAGACGTATCGGCTTGACCATCTCGCTGTTTTGCCAGGCCGACGATACGGTAATCCACATTAGAATCACCAATTTGTCCTGTGGTGTCGAACGTTAGTTCTTTTAGGCTGTTAGTCCCAGTACTAATCGAGACAGAGTGCGAGGGTGTTGACTGAGGCGCCTTGGCGATAATGTTGACCATACCTCCTGGTGGAATATTGCCGTAAAGAACAGACGTTGGCCCTTTAAAAACCTCGATTTGCTCAAGAGCAACGGAATCGACCTGCGGTTGAAGGTTCCAACCGTTGTACAGCAAAGGAAGACCATCATAAAAGTTGGTGTAGTTAATAAAACCACGAATATTGAATAGGTCAAGTCGGGAAACGGCACCGCCACGCAATTCTGTATTTACGCCAGGTGCATAACGCAATGCTTCGCTCACCGAGTTTACGCCGCGCAGGTCCATGTCATCTTTAGTGATTACCGTGATCGCTTGCGGTGTTTCCTCCGGTTCTAAAACGGTTTTAGTTGCGGTGTTTCGGTATGTTTCTCCTAGCACCGTAATCGTTTCGTGTTGGGATGTGCTCTCAGTTGCATTGGCGTGGCCAGCGAGCAATGCGGATACGACGATAGCAACCGCTGAACGATGAAATCGAATCGGACTTTCCATATTTATAAATTCCACTACTTTTTCTATTTATTGATAATGATTGTTATTTGTATTCTATATTCAAAGAAATAGGAAAAGTTAACAATTTGGTGCAAAACACTAATCTTTGGAACTTATTCTTCTGTTCTTAGGTTTTAAAGATAGCGCGTCGTTTGGCTCTACAGGAATCCAATACTGCATTTGTGCTTGTTCGCTATCAACATCATAACCTTCTGGATAAAGCTCTAACTCATAACCATCGATAGCATGATAATTAGAGTAGGGTAGCCAATGTAAAATAAACCATTCTAGCGTTGAGGCGAGCTCTGATGCTTTGCCTATGTGTGTAATGACGGCGTAGGTTTGCTCAGGAACAGCCAAGAGGTCTAACCCCGAGTTGGAAGAGTTCGTTGATCTTGGTGCGTTTGCTGTTGGACTGCACTCATAACCTGCCCAATACTCAAGTTGTTGGTTGTTTGAATACGCTTGAGTCACATCAATCACGCCAAAGTAACTACTTTCCGAATTGTTAAGGTTTTCAGATGAATAAAGACGTGACCAAAGTGACGGTACTTTGGATTGGAAATCGGGCGTAGCGGAAAACAATCCGTGAATAGGTTCATGATAACCAGCAAGTTCAAAAGCCGGTTTTGTTTCTATTCGAACTTCAATAAAGCGCTGATGTTTTTTCTCTTCTTCTGGTGTCTTACGCAGCGTCAAAGGTTGCCTCAACCCGGAGAGTTGTTGCGTTTTTCGATATTCGCGGGGGCTTTTTGAAAACATATTCCTGAACGCACGGCTAAATGCGTGTTCAGATGTAAATCCCATTTCTATCGCTATATCTAACGAGCGGTCAGAAGTATGGATTAAGCGCTCAGCCGCAAGGCTAAGTTTAAGCTCTCTGATGTAGTGAGCGACGGATACGCCAGTGTGTTGTTGAAATACGCGTTGCAGTTGCCAGCGCGACCAACAACTTGCTTTCGATATTTCATCTACGCTCAGAGTGCTGTCTAAGTTGGTGTGAATGTAGTCAAGCACCGATTGTATTCGGTTTATGGGATGTGGGTTAATGGCGCTTGATTTCATGGCGTTCTACTTTCACATTAATAGTGATTTCATTATCTTTAATTGAGTATCATTATCAATAGGATGATGAAATAAAAAGTAAGTAACACAGATCACGATAAAACTGTAATGGATTGCAAGGATGAGTAATTATTGTCCATATTAGAGTTTTTGCTTAAATTTTGGAGCGTTCAGATGAAACTTTTTTTATCAATAAAATACAATCGCTTATGACGTTTTGTGCAACTTATTTAAACGTTTGCACTGGCAAGTGTTGATGTAAATCAAATAGTCGTAGACAATATTGCCCCGTGTCGGACTCTCCTCCAGCGAGTACAGTGTGTACTTTTGAGACATAAGTGACTTAAATGACCTCAATACGTCGTGTTTCCAAGAATCGGAAATGCAACTTCTTGAGGTTCTTTGGGCCCATAGACTTTACCTATCAACGTAATAGGTAAGACCAATTTTCTATTTTGAGGTGCCATTGATAGGGTTGGCTCATTCTCTAGCCGTATCCGGGCACACAATAAGTACCTCGTTTTTAAGGGAAAGATGATGGTAATACCAGAAAACAGCAGCATCGTTATTTTTGGTGCTTCAGGTGACCTTACGTACCGTAAGCTCATTCCTGCTTTATACCACCTCTACGCGAACAAGCAGCTTCCAGAGAATTTTGCCATTCTGGGTGTAAGTCGCACTGAATACAGTGATGAGTCTTACCGCGCGAAGCTGAAAAAATCGCTTCAGGAAATGGAAAAGACTGAGCCAGAAACGCTTGATGCATTTATTAACCATCTGCACTACCAAGCAATTAATACTTCTGACACACAAGATTACGGTAAGCTATCTTCTCGCTTAGACCAACTTGCGGACGAATATCAATTCGAGCAACGCAATACGCTTTTTTACTTAGCAACCCCACCAAGTTTATACAGTGTGATCCCTGCAAGTCTTGCAGCACATGGTCTTAACAGTGAAGAGGATGGCTGGAAACGCCTGATCATTGAGAAACCATTCGGCTATGATCTTGAATCGGCGCGTATTCTGGACAAAGAAATTCACGAGCACTTCCAAGAGCATCAAATCTACCGAATTGACCATTACTTAGGTAAAGAAACGGTACAAAACCTACTTGTGCTTCGTTTCTCTAATGCGATGTTTGAGCCACTTTGGAACCGTAACTTCATTGATTACGTTGAAATCACAGGCGCAGAATTCCTTGGCGTAGAGGAGCGTGGTGGTTACTACGACAACTCTGGCGCTGTGCGCGACATGTTCCAAAACCACTTGCTACAAGTATTAGCAATGGTAGGTATGGAACCACCAGCGCAAATCAATGCAGACTCGATGCGTGATGAAGTGGTAAAAGTGCTTCAATGCCTAAAGCCATTAGACGAAAACGCTCTGCGCAATGACCTAGTATTAGGCCAATACACGGCGTCTGAAGTCCGTGGGCAAAGCCTACGCGGCTACCGTGAAGAGCCGGGAGTTGCAGACGATTCTCGTACAGAGACTTACATCGGTTTGAAAGCGTACATCAACAACTGGCGTTGGAATGGCGTGCCATTTTACGTGCGTACTGGTAAGCGTCTTCCAACACGCGTTACTGAGGTGGTTATCCACTTTAAACAAACACCGCATCCTGTGTTTGGTCAAAACGCACCAGAAAACAAGCTGATCATTCGTATTCAACCAGACGAAGGCATTCAAATGAGCTTTGGCTTGAAAGAGCCAGGCGCAGGCTTTGAAGCGAAGGAAGTGAAAATGAACTTCCATTACGCTGACCTGCAAGAAACGCAAATGCTAACGGCATACGAGCGTCTTCTACTTGATGCTTTGAATGGTGATGCTACGCTATTTGCACGTAGTGATGCGGTGGAAGCGTGCTGGCAATACGTACAGCCAATCTTAGATTTTAAGCAAGATCCACAATCCCTCTTCGGGTACGCATGCGGCACTTGGGGACCTAAAGAGTCAGATGACTTGTTACAGCGTGATGGCCGCGCTTGGCGTTTCCCATGTAAAAACTTAACAGATACGGATTACTGTGAACTATGATCAACCATAAGATCTACCAAACAGCAGAACAGGTAGTTGAAAGCCTAGCTAACGATATGAAAGCGTTTAGCGAAATGGGCAGACCTGTTCACATCTCTCTTTCTGGCGGCAGCACTCCTAAAATGCTGTTTAAACTACTGGCTTCAGAGGCTTACGCAACCTCCATTCAATGGGAAAACCTCCACTTTTGGTGGGGTGACGAACGTTGTGTTGCCCCTGACGATGCAGAAAGCAACTACGGTGAAGCGAACACGTTGTTGTTTAGCCAAGTAAATATTCCTGCGGAAAACATTCACCGCATCCGTGGCGAAGATGAGCCTAAAGCAGAAGCCGAGCGCTTTGCAAAAGAGATGGCAGAGGTGATCCCGAGTGAAAACGGCACACCTGTGTTTGACTGGATCTTATTAGGCGTTGGTGCAGATGGTCATACAGCTTCTCTGTTCCCTGGCCAAACGAATTATGATGATGCGAACCTATCTCTTGTGGCGTCGCATCCTGAATCGGGCCAACTTCGTGTGTCGAAAACCGCACGCGTATTAGAAGCAGCGAAACGCATTAGTTACTTAGTGCTTGGTGCAGGAAAAGCGGACATTGTTGAAGAAATTAACAGTTCACCAGCACACGCACTGCCATACCCAGCGGCTAAGATTCAAGCGAAATCGGGCCTAACGGAATGGTATTTAGATTTAGACGCGGCAGCAAAAATTGCTTAAGACGCTGCTCGTCGATGAAATAAAATTGGAGAGAAACAATGAAAGGTGATATCGGTGTAATTGGCCTAGCAGTAATGGGTCAAAACCTTATCCTAAACATGAACGATCACGGCTTTAAAGTGGTTGCTCACAACCGTACTGCTGCTAAAGTAGACGAGTTCCTGGAAGGTCCAGCAAAAGGCACGAACATCATCGGTGCATACTCTCTAGAAGAACTAGTAGAGAAGCTAGAAACGCCGCGTAAAGTAATGTTGATGGTTCGCGCTGGTGACGTTGTAGACAAGTTCATCGAAGCGCTAGTACCTCTGCTAGACAAAGGCGACATCATTATTGACGGTGGTAACACTAACTACCCAGATACAAACCGTCGTGTTGCTGCACTACGTGAAAAAGGTATCCACTTCATCGGTACTGGTGTATCTGGTGGTGAAGAAGGTGCGCGCTTCGGTCCATCTATCATGCCTGGCGGTGCTGCTGAAGCATGGGAAGCGGTTAAGCCTATCTTCCAAGGTATCGCTGCGAAAACTGACGCTGGTGAGCCATGTTGTGACTGGGTTGGTAACGACGGTGCTGGTCACTTCGTTAAGATGGTACACAACGGTATCGAATACGGTGACATGCAGCTTATCACAGAAGCTTACCAGTTCATGAAAGACGGTCTTGGTATGTCTGCAGACGAGATGCAAGCAGTATTCGCTGATTGGAACAAGACTGAGCTAGACAGCTACCTTGTTGAAATCACGGCTGACATTCTTGGCTACAAAGATGAAGACGGTGAGCCTCTCGTTGAAAAGATCCTAGACACAGCAGGCCAAAAAGGTACTGGTAAATGGACTGGTATCAACGCACTAGACCTAGGTATTCCACTAACACTTATCTCTGAGTCTGTATTCTCTCGTTGTCTATCTGCACTGAAAGACCAACGTGTTGAAGCTGAATCTCTATTCGGTAAGACAATCACTCCAGTTGAAGGCGACAAGCAAGAGTGGGTTGATGCACTACGTCAAGCGCTACTAGCTTCTAAGATCATCTCTTACGCTCAAGGCTTCATGCTAATGCGCGAAGCGTCTAACGAGAACGGTTGGGACTTAAACTACGGTAACGTAGCTCTAATGTGGCGTGGCGGTTGTATCATCCGTTCTGCGTTCCTAGGCAACATCCGTGATGCGTACGAAGCGAACCCAGACATCGCATTCCTTGGTTCTGATGAGTACTTCAAAAACATCCTACAAGGCAGCCTAGCAGCATGGCGTAAAGTAGCAGCGAAATCTCTAGAATCTGGTATCCCAATGCCATGTACGATTTCTGCGCTATCTTTCCTAGACGGTTACACAACAGCTCGTCTACCAGCGAACCTGCTTCAAGCTCAACGTGACTACTTCGGTGCTCACACTTATGAGCGGATTGACCGTCCACGTGGTGAATTCTTCCACACTAACTGGACTGGTACAGGCGGCGACACAGCGTCTACAACTTACGACGTGTAATCGTTTTAAGTAAACCGACTAAATATAAAGATATAAAGGGATGCCCAAGTGGCATCCTTTTTTGTTTTTGCTTTTACGGAACTTCAAGAGCGCCTAGGCGCTCTTTTCAGTGGTCGTTTTCTTGTTTTGATAAAACCTGTCTTTTAGGTAGAGAATTGCACTGACCACAAGAGCCACTAAAGAAACAGTGAATAGGGCGTACATGCTGAGAATCCATGCGAATGTGGCCGTCAAGAATGCAATGAAGGAAAACATTCTGCTGAAAGACATCACATGGCCAAGTTTGTTACTTTTCATAAACGCCTCCCGAAGCTAAGTGGGGATAGACAATTGTGGTCATATGCCACACTTTTAATTGTCTGCTCTTTTGGGACGTTTCACACAAAAAAGTGGCTAAAGATTTCTCAAAAAAGGTGAAATATTGAACTGGTAGACAAATCGTTAAACTGAGTTGCACAGATATGACTTCGGTTGTCTATCACTTCAAAGTTTTTAACTACGCAGATTAAGGGCATGTAGCGCTATTATTATCGTATTCGAACTCTACGATACACAATTGCAAGTGAACCTACACTCGTAAGCTCATCCCTGTCGTCAGTTACAGTAAAAGCTTTTTTCTCTGTTTAACAATACCTTAGTAACTACGGGCAATTAAATCTGTTTTTCGATCGAAACTCAGATTGCACAAAAGGTGAAAAAGAGTGCTAGGTAAGCCTCTAAACTACGCCTATAATTAGCGCCCGCATGGAGGATGTTTATTATATGAACATCCTTTATTTTTTGAAACTAGCAACAAGGATCCAGTAAAACATGTTTTTCTGGTTTTGTTTACGTCGACCAAGAAGGTAATTAACACAGCAAATTGAGGTTCTAAGATGACTCTTAACAAGTACTTTGTTTTCATTCCAGCAGAATTGGAACAGGAAATGCACAAGGACAATCAAGTGATCTCTGAGAAGGAAACTCAACGTCAGGCATTAGTAAAACAGGCACAACAACAAGGCGGCCTGTAAGCTAGGTTTCAAAGAGAAAGAGCACCGCAACGGTGCTCTTTTTGTATCTGAGGTCGTAGAATTAACTTAATATGCCAAGGCTTTTCAACTTTCTGTAAATGGTATTTCGGCTCACACCAAGCATACGAGACGTTTTGCTAATGTTCCCCTGGTTGGCTTGATATGTTTTGAGCAACTTATCTTCGACGGTTGCACGCAGTTCTGAAGTTGGTTCAGCGGATGCTGCTCCTTCTTGAGCTTGGCTGAGTTTCTTACTTAGGTGGGCTGGGACGTGTGTGAGTTCCAATATTTCTTCACCTTGCGCCATTAAGGCGGATACTTTGATTAAACTATCGAGTTCACGCAAATTTCCTGGCCATGAGTAAGACAGCATCAGAGAAAGTAGGTGAGGGCAAAGCTGTTGTTCAGATTCGGCGTGACGCCGATGAATGTTCTCAATCAGTTGTCGTTTGTCATCACGTTCCTCAAAGCGAGGTAGCTCAATGATCAAGCCATTAAGGCGATAATACAAATCTTGGCGGAACAATCCTTCGCTGACCAAATGTTCCAGATCTTTATGCGTGGCTGCAATGATTTGCGTATCGACTTGAATACTTTGGTTTGAACCCACGGGAAGCACGGTTTTATCTTGCAATACATGGAGCAAGCGGCTTTGAGCTTCCAAGGGTAAATCTGCGATTTCATCCAGAAACAAAATCCCTTTGTGTGCTTGGCGAATTTTCCCCTGATAGCCTTTGCTGTTTGCGCCAGTAAAGGCACCGGCTACGTAGCCAAATAATTCAGATTCAACCAGATCTTTTGGTAGCGCTCCGCAGTTAACGGAAACCAACGGTCCCGTTTTTCTCTGGCTGTTTTTATGAAGCGCTTTCACAAACTCGTTTTTGCCAACACCAGTCTCTCCGAGAATCAACAAACTGATGTCTTTATCGATGACGCGATTGGCTTGCTGCCAACAGTGCTCAACTGCGGAGTCGCCATAATGAAGATCATTGGACGCCGCTACAGCACGAGACTTGACCTTGCTATCTTTATCGGTAAGCGGTTTTGTTTTGAAAACGAAAGGGTGCTCATTTCCCCGAGTGGATAGAATGTCGTCTAAGGATTGCCCAATGATACTTTTTTGCGCAAAAAGTTGAGAGGCTACTTGATTGTGAGCCAAAACTTGTCCGTCTTCATTTGCAATGATAATTCCTTGCCAACCACTATTCAGTAAACCTTTTTCGCACGCTAAATCCACACGAATATGCCCTTGTGGAATCAAGTTAAGTAGTTGATTCTCCACTTGCTGGACCATGTTTTGTACTAGTACTTGCGTTGAGAAGTCATGTCTCTTTTGCTCGCTCGTAATATCTAATACGCCAATGAGGTTACCAAGATGATCGAAAATAGGATTAGCCGAACAGCTAATAAAACGATGGTGTTGGATAAAGTGCTGATCACCAATAACAGAAACGGGCTTTGCTTCAACCAAGGCTGTACCAATCGCGTTGGTGCCTTTGACCTTTTCTTGCCAGCATGCACCAGAGCTTAGCGAGATTTCCGTTAACTTTTCACGAAATCTAGGCTGTCCCCAACTGCCGATGATGACACCATCTGAATCCGTCAAAATTAAGCGACTGTCGCTATGAGCAAATAGCTGATTAAACAAAGGGAGCGCAAATTGAGTGACTGTCTCTAGCAAAAAATTGAGTTGGTGACGCCTATCTTGGAGCGTCGCTGGCGTTACTCGAATATCTTCAGGGCGTCGACGCTGTTTTAAACCCGCTTGTTCACTTCTGACCCATGAAGTTGAAAGCCAATTGTTATCGCTAATATGTTGAAGTTCCATGACTGTACCATTTTGTCACAGTGAGGGTGTGCCATTTTGGAACACTTGAACATTGGTGTTCACACCATACATCCGCTCAAACATCGCTCACTTGGTTTGTTATCGCTTGGTAATCATAGTTTTACATTTAATTAACAACAAGTGTGGCGTAGTTGGCGTGTGACTTGCGTAATGCTCTTTGTGAACAGTGCGATACGACACTGCAATAACACATTGAACGAGAAACAAAAGGAAGAGTTATGATCTATGCACAGCCAGGTAGTGAAAATGCCATTGTTAACTTTAAATCGCATTACGATAACTTTATCGGTGGGGAATGGGTAAAACCAACGGGTGGTGAGTACTTTGACAATATCTCACCAATCAACGGACAAGCGTATTGTAAAGTTGCTCGCTCTGGCGAGGAAGATATTAATTTAGCACTGGATGCCGCGCACAACATCAGAGCAAAATGGGCCAAAACCAGCGTGACAGAACGTTCGAACATCTTGCTGAAAATTGCTGACCGTATTGAGCAGCATCTAGAAGAGCTTGCAGTTGCAGAAACTTGGGAAAACGGCAAACCAGTTCGCGAAACCTTGGCGGCAGATTTACCTTTAGTAGTGGATCACTTCCGTTACTTCGCTGGCTGTATTCGCGCACAAGAAGGCAGTGCGGCAGAACTGGATGAGCACACCGCAAGCTACCACTTCCCAGAACCGATTGGTGTGGTTGGTCAAATTATTCCGTGGAACTTCCCAATGTTGATGGCGGCTTGGAAACTAGCACCGGCACTAGCGGCGGGTTGCTGTGTGGTATTGAAGCCAGCAGAGCAAACCCCAACATCCATTCTGGTTCTGATGGAAAAAATCGGTGACCTTCTTCCTCCTGGTGTCATCAACGTTGTAAACGGATATGGTTCTGAAGCGGGTCAAGCATTAGCAACCAGCAACCGCATTGCGAAACTCGCGTTTACCGGGTCTACGCAAGTTGGCAACCACATTCTGAAATGTGCAGCAGACAACTTGATCCCATCGACAGTTGAGTTAGGTGGTAAATCTCCAAACATCTACTTCTCAGATATCTTCGATTACGAAGATGAGTATCTTGATAAGTGTATCGAAGGTACGTTACTTGGTTTCTTCAACCAAGGTGAAGTTTGTACTTGTCCATCTCGCGTACTGGTTCATGAAGCGATTTATGACAAGTTTGTAGAGAAACTGACGGAACGTGCACAGCTGATTAAACAAGGTAATCCGCTCGATACCGATACTCAAGTTGGTGCTCAGGCTTCTCAAGAACAGTTTGATAAGATTTTAAGTTACCTGGAAATCGGCCGTGAAGAAGGCGCAAAAGTGGTCTTTGGTGGTGGAGTGTCAGAACAGCCAGAGTCTATCAACCAGGGGTACTACATTCAGCCAACCATGTTGGAAGGCCACAACAAGATGCGAATCTTCCAAGAAGAAATCTTTGGCCCAGTGATCGCTATCACCAAATTCAAAGATGAGGCAGAAGCGTTGGAAATCGCAAACGACACCGAATATGGCTTAGGCGCAGGTGTTTGGACACGTGATGCGAACGTCGCATATCGTATGGGCCGTAATATTGAAGCTGGTCGAATCTGGATTAACTGTTACCACGCTTACCCTGCACACGCAGCGTTCGGTGGTTACAAAAAATCGGGTATCGGGCGTGAAACGCACAAGATGATGCTGGACCACTACCAGAATACTAAGAACTTGCTGATTAGCTACAGCATCGACCCGTTAGGCTTCTTCTAGTGAAACTAAGTAATTAATAAAGAAAAAGCAGTATGAATCAAAACCCCGAATCTTCGGGGTTTTTTATTAGCGTGAGCTTGTCGGCTGAAGGTTAACTTAGATGTTTAACCTGCTTATATTGTGATATCAGGAACGTTGAATTATCGCCACTTTTCGTTCCATAAGCTTTTCTACGGCGGCGTTTTGCTTGTCAATATTGAGTTGCGGATCAAAGTCCAAAACGCGATTGCAAGATTCGAGACTGGCAAATTGATTTAAACATTCACCAAGCTCTCTTTTAGAGCTTGTTCGCATCAGACTGCTTTCTGATGAGGAGAGTAGGGTGACTTTACGGCCATGAAACGTTCCTTGCGGCACTGCATCATTTTGCTGCGCTTGTTGAACGTCATGAACCGATGAATTGGTGTATGTGGATTGGATGTCATTGGACATAAAGACACCTAAACTCTCAAGTCTAAAGTTTGTGGCATCGGTGGTGCCTCATCAATGGTTACATGCGAAGACAATAACGCTTCCCACGACTCGCTGTGCGTCAGCAATTCTGCTAAAGCTGTTTCAAAATATTCGTAATCCAGTCGCCTAATGTTAATGAGTCGGTTTAAACATAGGACATGTCGGTGGTTATCCAAACTAAAAAATAACTGGTGCTCAGGCCAGTGATAATTAAAGGCCAAGAAAGAACGATAAAGATCGGAATTTACAATTTGAAGGCCAACAATCTCAGCTTCGAGCTGCAGAGTTGTCGATTCAGGATGAAAGATGATATGCACCCTTAGATTATCATCAAAGGCTAAGCTTACTTCATTTTCCGTTAGATGCAGTGCAGGCAAGCCTATTTGATGAGCAAACTTTAGCAAAATCTCATCGATAGTTTGGCGTGCTGACATAGGAATAGTCCCTTTTGAAATTTTATCAAGGAAAATATTAGATGTATCTCTTCATGTTTATCAATATTAGTCGGTTGTTATTATATTTTGGCTTTTAAATGTGTTGAGAGAAATAGAAAGGCAAAAGTAAATGTGTTCAGATGCATATCTCAATGGCAATGAGATATATGAATATCATTTTTCTCTAATAAACTTCAATTAAGGAAGGAATGAAAGTGAGCAGAAACTGCTTTTGAAATTACAGTCCATGTTAACTACGTGTTGTTGAAAAATGCGATTTATTGTCCGCTTGTAGTATAAATATAAGTTGATCTTTTATATTTTTACATAAAGAATTGTGTGAATTTCAAATGAGCTAGATTATATAAAATAAGTTTATGGGGTCATAATGAACAATTCTATATGGGCTGGTTTTATTGGGTTATTCATACTGAGTGGGTGCAGTCAGACTGTGTCCGTTAATGGGGTGGATGGCTTTGATACACAGAGTCAGGCATCAGTCTATGGTTGGGTTTCTGTCGACGGCTACTTTCCACCTTCGATTACTTCTCTTGAAGTGGAAATATGTAAAATTATTGATAATCAATGCCTTAAATCGGCATCTCAGAGCTACCAAGGTGTTCAGTTGCCTGTGCAGTATTCGTTTTTAATTGCACCAATTCAAGCTGGTGAAGGAAAAATGAAGATTATTGGAAAGCTTTATTCAAACGGTGATCTCGTTGCGGAAAAAGAAAAGAACTATTTATTTTTTGAGGGAAATAAACAAGAAAACTTGATTCTTGTTCCAAAAATAAACAGATAAAATTTTAAGTACTACATTTTTATTAGAGTTTTCTAATTTATAAAAATAAAGACTATATCTTTCCTGTTGTGAAAGATTTGTTGTCTTTTATAAACATTAATTACATGACTTTGAAGTCATCGGGTCAGTTGTTTTTTAGACTCATACTTGTTGCAAAAACAGTATTTTTTATGATTATATCTCGCTCCTTGAACACGTTGGCTTGGCGTTTTAGGCTATAAAATATACATTTTTATGATTTTGGAAATTTAATTTTGTTCTCGAAACGGTGCCGAAATCTATTTAATTGTATTCTAATGTATAACAAAACAACCAAACTTAAATAACGAAATGATATTTAAGTTTTGGCTAATGATAAACGCTATCTGATAAAAATAATAAAGACGGACAGCAGAAATTTACTAAGTCAAACCTTTACCTTTAGGTAAAGGTAATGCTTGGGTTATTTGCTAATTATTCGGGGGGTATGGTAAGTGATAGAACTTCTATGCTCTTTTCTTTGCTTCTTTAATTCATACAGCAGTACTTAGAAATAACAACAATCAAAGTAGTGCTTTGAAAGTTTCTCAACATTTGCACTGAGAAACTCAAAATAATGAAGGGTAGAAAATGGATGTGTCAGGCCAACTAAACTCAGAAAGGGTCGACTCGAGTTCACGAAAAATTCGTAGTTTTTCCTGCTATGAAAAATCTGACGAAGTATTTCACTCAGACCAGTCTCACATTGTTGTCGTTCACAATGGTCAGCTTCGAGTTCAAACAGGTGATTGCACAATCGATGTTGCTGCAGAAAATGGGGTATTTCTATCCCAAGGGGATTACTTGTTAGAGTACTCTCCGCTAGATGGGGCATACAAAGCGTCGATTATTGCCTACGACAATGAACTCGTTAGTCAGTTGCTGCAAAAACACAGTGATCTCTTGATGATGCTGCCTAAGGTAGACAAAGTTTGTTCTGGTTTGTTTACTTTTGGTTTGAACATACTCGTTGAACAAGTGCTTTCCAGCATGCAGACGCTTGAGCAACAAGCGTACCCTGATGCCATTATGTGCCTAAAATACGAAGAACTACTCATTCTCTTGCTACACAGCAAAGGAGGAGAATCACTGTATGCGTTGCTGTCACAACAAACAAACCGTACGTCGGAACGGTTACGTCGATTTATGGAACAGCATTACTTAAAAGAATGGAAGTTGACAGACTACGCGCAGGAGTTTGGTGCCAGCTTAACCACTTTTAAAGAGCTTTTTAATGAGCACTATGGCATTTCTCCAAGAGCTTGGATCAGTGAGCGTCGACTACTGCATGCTCATAAACTGCTGTTGACGAGCAAGATGAGCATCGTAGATGTGGCGATGGAGGCAGGGTTTTCCAGCCAGTCTTACTTTACGCAGAGTTACCGTCGTCGTTTTGGAACGACCCCAAGCCGCGTACGTTCGGGAGACGATCAAGTGGCTATCGCGAAATGAAATGACTTGGGACTAAAATTTTCTGACTAATTTTGAAAGTCACTAACCAGTGTAAATTCTATTATGTATCGTGTAACAACGAACGATTAAAAATTATTACATCTCTTTCTTTCTGGATTGTTCGAAAGGGGTGCGGAGACGAACATAAATGAAAAAGCAGCATTGGCGACGCCGTTCGCTTTTTCCAGACAGCATAGTGACACAGCGGAAAGTGACTGTTTTACAAAGAGGAGCTCGTTATGAAAGCGCCTCGAAACCTACGCAGGATCTCAATGTTGTGCACGTCAATCACCGACAATTGTTGAGTGAAGGCGTCATAAATTATGAGCAGTTATCTTTACTTCAACGCTTGTTGGATAGAAATGTCGTCGATAGCCTGTGCGCTAGCCAGTTAGTAAAAACGTATCAAAAACTTGGTGCTTCGATAGACCGGTTTGCCATGCGTTTATTTTTGGAAATTGGATCGCAGCTCAGTGATAGCAGCACAATCACAACGTTCGAACAAAGGCTGGACTACATCAACTCTCGTCTGGGCTTTCGCTTTAATTTGGCTGTCCCAAAAACGTTGATGCTTTGTTTCCATTTATCACTCAACGAGTGGATTAACCGACAAGTCGATCAAAGTGCTCTTCATGCTTCGATTAAAGTTGAACAACTTATCAATCAACTCGATATTCAGAAGGAATATTGGTCGAAGCTATCAGGGGAAGACACCAGTGCCGTCTTTGTTCAACAGCAACTCGATCTCATTAAGAGCCAGCAGCATCAACTTAAAAAGCAACTTGGGACGTTAAGCGAACAACAGTTGCAAGTGATTGAATGTCATCGTTTGTTAATTGAGAAGTGGCAACCGTCTTTAGACGAGCTGAAAGGGTTCGCGGAGTACACCTCGACAACCGAACAATTTATTTCTGAGTGGAAAAATTGGTGTTCGGAAGTGCGACTTGAAGCCCCTGAGCTGAACGAAGTTTGGGATGCATGCGATGTGGTTTACAACGACCAAAATGCGGTTGCGAAAGTATGGCAATGGTTCAAGAACATGCAAACTGTTGGTGATATCGATCACTACTATTTTGATACTCAAAGTGGTCAGTGCGGCCAGGCTTGCAATCACCTCAGCCAGATCTAAATAGGGCGTTAAATGTTAGATAAGATGATGAAATCTTTAGCGGAAGCGCTAAAGGTAGGGGATTTTATTGCCTCAGAAAATGGTTCTTACAACATCGAGGTTGACCAGTTATCACTGACCATCAAGCAACATGCGTCATGGATTTTATGGGAAGCGACGTTACCCTTCCAGTTTAAAGAGCATCTAGATTATCAACAAGAACAAGCGTTACAACGTTGCATGCAGCTCTCATTAAAAACCATTCGTGAGGATGGCGGCGTACTGACAACCAATGATGATCAGCAATTGATTTTGCAAAGTAAAGTAAGGGTTGAGGACTGTTCGGTGGAACGGTTCTCTACTTTACTTTCTAAGCACGTCAATCTATGTGAACGTTACATTGCATTATTGGAACAAGAACGCGTGAACCACACAATCAACCATACAGTGTGGTTACCATGATGCTAAAAATCTTTCCCAACATTAGACGTGCTGCAACAAAGGCATTGTTATGCGCAGTGAGTGTTGTTCCTTTGGGATACGCGCAAGCAACAGACTTACACTGGCCCGAACAACCGTTCCGCTACTATGCAGATAATGACTCATTAAAAGAGTTGTTGAATAACTTCGGTGCAAATTATCGTGTCTCGGTTTCTGTTAGTGACAAAGTCAACGATCGAGTGAATGGGCGTTTTACCCCTGAAGATCCGGCGGAATTCCTCGATTACTTATCGCAAGTGTACAACTTGATGTGGTATTTCGATGGTGCCGTCTTACATGTCTATAAGGCGACAGAAACTCGCTCACGTTTACTTCAATTGGAATTACTTACGGCTAGAGAGCTACGCAGTACGTTAATTTCCACCGGCGTTTGGGATTCTCGTTATGGCTGGAGAGCTGCTGAGAGTAAAGGGTTAGTCTATCTTGCGGGTCCTCCACGTTATGTCGACTTAGTGGTACAAACGGCGGAGGCATTGGAAACGCGCTTGCTGCAGAAATCGAATTCAACCGACGAATTATTCGTTGAGATAATTCCTTTGAAGTACGCTTCTGCAACGGATAGAGAAATTGCATATCGAGATCAGACAATTACGGTCCCGGGCATCGCATCGGTGTTAAAACGGGTCGTGTCTGGTGTTCAAACGCAAGTGGCGAGTGCGTCTAGCAAAGAAGTTACCAGTTCAGATAAGCCTGTAAAAAGTAATAAAACCGCCTCAGTTCATGGTGGCGCAACAGTTGAAGCAGAGCCGGGCCTTAATGCGATTATCGTTCGTGATACTCAAGCACGATTACCGCTCTATCGTAAACTGGTCGCGCAATTAGACCAGCCGCAATCAAGAATTGAAGTCGCGCTATCGATTGTCGATATCAGTGCCAACGATTTAAGTCAGTTAGGCGTGGATTGGCGAGCAGGAGTGTCTGTCGGAAACAACCGCATTGTCGATATCAAAACAACAGGTGATGTGAATTCGGGGGATGTGACGCTCGGCAGTGGACAGAACTTTAAGTCCTTGCTTGATTCAACCAACCTAAATTACTTGCTGGCTCAAATTCGTTTATTGGAATCCAAAGGCAGTGCTCAAGTGGTTTCAAGACCAACATTGTTAACTCAGGAAAATGTCGAAGCGGTACTGAACAACAGCAGCACGTTTTACGTCAAGCTGGTTGGTAAAGAAACCGCAGCGCTGGAAGAGGTCACGTATGGCACGTTACTGAGAATTGTCCCACGTATCGTTGGTGATAGATTTGCTGCACGACCTGAAATTAACCTGAGCCTTCATCTCGAAGACGGTGCAAAGATCGCTGATGGTGGTGTCGATGATCTTCCTTCCGTTCGTAAAACTGAAATCAGCACCTTAGCGACGGTTAAACAAGGGCAAAGCTTACTTATCGGTGGTGTGTACCGAGATGAAGTGAGCCATCAGTTACGTAAAGTGCCATTGCTAGGAGACATCCCATATTTAGGCGCGCTGTTTAGAAGTAATACCAATACTAAGCGCCGCACAGTACGAATGTTTATTTTAGAACCTCGAATTGTTGTGGATGGTATTGGCGATAGTGTGTTGATTGGCAACGAATATGACTTGCGACCAAGTATCGGCAAGCTTAACAACATCTCCAACAATAGCGCTGAATTTAAATCGGTAGTGGAAGTATATAGCTGCACATCGAGGGTTCAAGCCGAGCGCTATCAACAAGACTTATTGTCACAGCAAAAGTCGTCTCAATTAACGCAGTGCCGATTACCAACAGGGCAAAAGGGTTGGCGGGTGAAAGTATTGGAATGTGATGACTCACAAAGTGAGTGTGTGCGCCCTTCAGAGGAGTCTTAACCGCGATGCAGCAATGGAAAATTCGTATTTTATCAGGCGTGCATACCGGAGTAGAAGTCACCTTGCCTGAAGGTGCTCTCGTGCTTGGCAGTGACGACTTTATTGCTGATCTTGTACTGTCTGATGCTGGGGTCGAAGCGAACCATTTCACCCTCGTTTGCCAGCAAGACTCGGTCATTTTACGAGGCTGCGAAGAGGCAAATATTAACAGTGAAGACATCGCTGTTGCAGGTGATGGTATCGAGTTGTCACGCCATGCTGTTGTCTCGGTCGGCGTTGTGAAGTTCGCTCTGGGATACGCGGAAGATGCGTTAATTGTGAGTAACGTCAGCGACGAATCTAGCCAACAGAATACACCTGTGGTTGCTGTGCAACGCTCTAGCTGGAAAAAAACAACGCTCATCGTTTTGCTTTGTAGTTTTGTCCCGAGTGTCATTTTTGCCGGTATGTGGTACAGCCAAGCTAACGGAAACAACAATGAAATTGTTACAGAAGCAGAACCCATTGTTTTGGTACGTAACATCTTAGGCGAGCTCAAACTTAGCGACGTTCGCGTGGAATGGAATGCCGCCGCACGCCAAGCAGTCTTAGAGGGCTATGTTGAAGACCGAACACAGAAACTCGATCTGCTTGGTCGAATTGATGTATTGGGCATCAATTACAAAAGTGACTTAAGAACGATGGAAGAAATCCGTCGCGGGGTTCGATTTATTTTGCGCAACCTCGGCTATCACCAAGTGAAAGTCGAAAATGGCGATGAGACCGGCACACTGCTGCTGACGGGCTATATCGATGATGCCAGCCGCTGGAACCAAGTTGAACAAATTTTGGAGCGAGACGTGCCGGGTCTTATTGCGTGGAAGGTTGAACTGCAGCGAGCTGGTGCCTACATGGATACGCTAAAAGCGTTATTGACGGATGCGGAGCTACTGAAAAAAGTCCAGTTGGTCACCAGCGGTGATCGCATTGAAGTTCGTGGTGAGCTTGATGATATCGAAACGACTCGATTTTACGGTGTGACCCGAGACTTCCGGGAACAATATGGTGAGAAACCGTACTTAGTTTTGAAATCCATACCTAAGGTGAGTAAAGGCACCAACATCGATTTCCCGTTTCGTAGCGTTAACTTTGGCCAGGTTCCATATGTGATTCTAACCGATAACGTTCGCTATATGGTCGGTGCAAGAACGCCTCAGGGCTACCGAATATCCAGTGTTACACCTGCTGGTATTGAGTTGGTTAAAGGCGGGCGGGTGATAACAATAGAACTTGGATATGAAGGCGAGACGAACAATGACAAATCTTGAACAAATTTTAAATAACGACACAAACGGTGCGGAAGTGCACAAGATTAAGAGCAAGCTCTTAGAAGCACAAGCGGTGGTGAAACGTCAGTTGGATTTAGGGTGCTCACCACAGCAGTACCAATTGCTACTCAAACAGTATGAAGCTTACACCGCCGCCCATGCGGTCGTTGAATCATACGAAGCTAACTAAAAAATACGAGGAAGTCTTATGTCATTTTACGATGCTAGTAACAGTGTAAACCTTGATGATGTTAAAGCTAAGTTAGAACAACAAGCGAAAGATGCCAACACAGAAGTGACGGCAGCCATCAAGAATCTAGAAACCAATGCCGATGATCCATCAAAGCTTGCCGAGCTTCAGCACGCGATCAACAAATGGTCTGTTGTTTACAATATCAATGCGACCACTACTCGTGCGATTAAAGATGTGATGCAGTCGATTCTCCAGAAGGTGTAAAGCATGGAACGAGAAACGCGCCAACTGCTGGCTGAAATCGCGCTGATGGCAACAGGTATGCATCGTCATCAAGAAGCCAACACGATTGCAGATGGCCTTGAAGCAAGCTCAGGTTCTGAAGAGACCGTTGCGATGATTCGTGCAATGAGCCTCATGAATAAAGGCTTGTATGAAGAGGCTCATCAATTACTCGAACCACTTTGTAACGCCTATCCAGATCTGATCAGCTTAGCGGCTCTTGCTTCTGCCAAAGCCGGTTTACTGAGCAAAGCGGAAAGCTGGGTAGAACTTGCGTCACAAGGAAGCGAAGAAAGCCAAGCATTTGCTGCGAGCTTTTCTCAGGACATTAGGAATCTTGGATGATCATTGATTCAAGTAACCTAAGTCTTCAACACCAATCTTTGCGTCAGTCGGAGTCGCGCCATTATGAGCGGAGCGATGAAGACAAGATGAAAGCACTCATGGAGCGAAGTGACAAGCAAGAGCAAGTTTCACATGTTTCTCCAAAAGAGACGCTAGAGAAAACAGAAGCGAAACTGGCGGAGATTAAAGCGTGGTACGAATCATTAAAAGACGCAGAGGTTGTCAGTAAACAAAGTGTCTTATCATCGTTAAATGAAGCGTTTTCCGACCCTCAAGTTAAACGAGAGGCAATGTGGTACGCCTTTCATGAGGCGAAGAGTGCAAAAGGCAACGAGCAGCCACAATCTGATTTGTTAAAGGTGTTGAAGCAGGAGTTACTAGGGAATTTTTCGGGACAGCTTATTGCCGAACCACCTGCTGATAAAACAGCACTAAAAGCAATGCTAGCGCAGCATTTTCCACTGGGTGCCCAGAAAGAACAAGCCTTATGGCATTGCTGGGCAGAGTTGAAGTCGTTACCTGATATGGCATCAACACTGGACATGGTTCGTGATGAACTTAGCTTCATGATCCAAAAAAATGCGATGGTGAAAAACATCATGACTCACAGTCACAAGTTAGATTTATCTTAGGAGTACATATGATAAACACGCAGTACACCGAGGTGATGCAAACCAACATTGATAAGTTACAGGATGCGCAAGTCGAAGACGGTTTAAGCGAACGTTTTGAGCAAGCCATGTCGGTTCCCGAGGCAAGTAATGGCCTGGAGGGAGGTTTGCTAGAAAACATCAGCGAGTTGAAAAACACTATCGATAACGCGAAAAGTAACCTGCAAGACAACATGAAGATGGTGGGTGATGATCCGGCGCAATTACTGCAAATGCAGTGGGCGCTGACACGCATTACTTTTCAAGAAGAGCTGATCGCGAAAACCGTGGGTAAAACCACACAAAACGTAGAAACCTTATTGAAGGCACAATAGTGATGATGAATAAAATGAGAGCAGTTTTCATCATGCTCACGTTGTTTCTGGTAGGTTGTCAGACCGAGTTATACACCAACGTTACTCAGAAAGAGGGTAATGAGATGTTGTCGATCTTACTATCCGAAGGTGTCGTTGCAACAAAAGAGCCTGACAAAGACAACACCGTCAAGTTAATGGTAGACAGTTCCCAAATCGCCTTCGCGGTAGACGCGCTAAAGCGAAAAGGTTATCCAAGAGAGCAGTTTTCCACACTGAAAGAAGTGTTTCCCAAAGACGATTTGATCTCGTCACCATTAGCAGAACGAGCACGTTTGGTATACGCGAAATCTCAAGAGCTCTCCTCAACCTTATCTCAGATTGATGGCGTGCTAGTGGCACGTGTTCATGTTGTTTTGGAAGATCAAGATCTGCGTCCAGGAGAGCGCCCAACTCCAGCTTCTGCCTCCGTATTTATTAAACACGCAGCAGATATTGCGCTTGATTCATATGTTCCGCAGATCAAATTATTAGTGAACAATAGCATTGAGGGGCTGAACTACGATCGAATCAGCGTAGTGATGGTACCCTCATCAGAGGTTCGAGTTGCTACTCAAAACAATCAATTTAAAAGCATTTTGTCGGTTCAGGTCACCAAAGAGACGGCGAATAATCTTATCGCCATTTTGGTGTTCTTGGTAGCGGCACTCATCGGCTCGAATATCGCTACTTTTACATGGTGTCGTAGGAACACGAAGCGTGGTTAAACCAGAAACACCACTCGCGCAGGTACAACACCAGTTTAACTATGCGCCTTGCCAGTACATCCATAGAAGTTGGATAGAGCAAAAGCAGCCTTGGTTACTAAATATCGAAGGCTGGAGAGATAACCCCATGTTTAACCAATGGTGCATAAATGAGTGGGCGTTATCTCCCGTTCCTGAGACGGCTTTTAACAAACCTTGCCATAGCTTGGCGTTGCTCCCAGCGGATGCGTTGAACCAACTCGTATTGATGGTGGGCGGAGCTTTACACTGTGTGGCAATGCGAGGCGTTGTTTTAAAACGCCCGAAACAGGTTCTGAACAACGTTTTTGGTTTGGAAGGCGCTCGGTTCTTAATTCAAAACGGGCCGATGCTGTTATCCAGCTGGCCGCAAGGCTGGCAGCGTTCGTTACCAGAACTATTGGATGAAAGGTCTGTTGAAGCAAGTATGAGGGCGCTGGGATATTTTTGGATGAGGTTTATTTTGATTAACTCACCAGAAGATGTTGTTCTTCGTTGGCAATTCAAATTAGAAAAGCAACTTAGCGAAAACGCGGAAACAGCTAACTGGTTGGAAGCGGATCAACGAGATCTGGCGTATCGACTCACAAAAAAAATCGCAAAACAGGTTATTCCTCAATGGTTTCATTTGTTGAAATAAAAACAGACAATTTGCAGCTGGCACCTGGCTTAAAGGTGCTGAAAGCGAAAGATTATGCCAGTTATCTGGATTCGCAACACTTAGTTGAAGCCGCGAACTCCAAAGCTGAAAGCATCATTGCTAATGCCCAACAAGCCTACGAAACCGAAAAACAACGTGGTTATCAAGATGGCCTTGCACAAGCCAAGATTGAAAATGCGCAAACGATGGTTGAAACCTTAGCACGTTGTAATGACTACTATCAGCAAGTCGAAGAAAAAATGACAGGTGTGGTGTTAGAAGCAGTACGTAAGATCATCGATACCTTCGATGATGTCGATACCACGGTGAGTGTAGTTCGAGAAGCGTTGCAACTGGTGAGCAACCAAAAGCAGGTCATTTTACATGTCCACCCAGAGCAGGTTGTTGAGGTGAGGGAAAAGGTGGCTGGTGTATTAAGTGATTTCCCTGAAGTCGGTTACGTTGACGTGGTAGCAGATGCGCGCTTGAAAAATGGAGGCTGCATTTTGGAAACAGAAGTTGGGATCATCGACGCCAGTATTGATGGACAGCTGCATGCATTAAAGCAAGCCATGGTGAAGCAGCTCAGCGAGCGTAAAATTACGATTCATGAATAAACCTCAAAAACTCAGCACTTGCTGAGTTTTTTCATTTTAATGCCTTTAAACAAAAAAAATCCGACCATTTCTAAAATATTCACTGCCATAAATCCTTAAGAATACACCTAAGAAAGCTGCTTAGTTGATAAGTGTTGCAACCAAGCAGCGCCTCTAAAACAACAAAAATAGGATTATTTAGTCGAATGGCTAATGGATTTATAACTTCTTTACTGACAGATTTTGCCAGCCGCTGCCAATTGGAGCCGTTGGTTTTTGATGAAGATGATTGTTGCCATCTACTCGTTGAGCAAAACACAGCAATCACAATTCGTGCACAAGAAGATCGTGTGACGCTTATCGGGCTGATTTCAGGTGATAAACCGAGTGCTGATATTTTGCATCAACATATGAAAGATGCCTTAACGCAAGGCTCTCCAGCGGTATGCTGGGAGGAAGAGACCGGATATATCGGTTTCATACACCTGCCTCAGCCACTGCTAACTGCATCTTTTTTCGATGAGTCATTTGCGAATTTCATCGAGTGGTTAAAAAGTGCGAATACACAAGAAGTAACCAATAAAACAATCGAAGTACCGGAAACGAATACCACTCATTTTTCCACATTAAGGGTTTAAAGCATGATCAGTTTTGGAAGTGTTAGCGCGTTGCAGGCCGCCATGCCGCAAGCTCGTAACGAGATACTTAACGAAGGTAAGCTGAGTATTGGTGGCAAAGAATACCAAATCAACGCAGCGACCCAAGAATTTACTCGCGCCAATCCTACGAATGGTGCGGTAGCGCGATTTTTTGAAGCGACAGGAAAACTGTTTCGCGAAGGTAGCCCACAATCGGTAGCGAAAGCCCTTACAAAAGCCGTATTTGATAATGAGCAAGGACAAGCTCAGCGTTTACAAGCTGCTTCTTCTGTTGAGCATGGACAAATGTTCTTCAAAGATGGAAGCATAAAAACCGCATCAGATGTCTTAAATGCCTTTGCGAAGTTAGACAGTAAATCAGTTCAGTCGAACTCTGCTGAGCTAAACCAGTTAGCTGAGCGAGCGATGACAGAGGCAATGTTAGAAACCGATTCTGGTAAAAACCTCACATCACTGATTGGCGAAAGTGCAGCGAAGTCGCTTGCTGGACGTGTAGTAAAGGACTACGGCGGTGGTATATCTGCAGCGCAGAAAAATCCAGCAGGTAGCATCAATCAAATGCAAGCGGTGTTTGATATGGAGGTGATGCATCTTAAATCGGCGCAACGTCATATCGAAGGTCTAGCAAGCACCGATCTAAGCCAAGGTGTATACGCTGAAGGACTGGCAGAGGACGTGTTTAACAAAAGTGGCGTAACCAATAATGTTGAAAGAGCTGCGGCGTGGATCATTAATGCTTCTAACTCAAAAGGAAACGATGCCGAAAATATTACGTCTTTACTGAAAGAATACGCGTCTAATGGTAAAGACTTATTGAATATGGAAAACCTAAAAGAGCTACACGCTCGATTGGTGCCTAATGTTGAGCGTGATTACCGAGGGCCAAATATTTCGGGTGGCACTTTGCCGTCAAGTATTGGCGGTGAGGGCATGTTAAAGCAGCACATTGAAGGCTTTTTGAAAGAGAACCCTGTAGAAGATAAAGACTTAGGTAAACATTTGTTCGCCGGAGTTATCGGGTACCATGGCTTTACAGATGGAAATGGTCGCATGGGGCGCATGCTATACGCGATAGCAGAACTTCGTAACGACTCGTTCAATCCTTTAGCTATGGATGCAGAAAATAGCCTTCACGGTATTAAGTGATTTTCTACTTCTATTTAATTTTCGGAGCGGCGATTGCCGCTCTTTTATTTTCCAGCTTAACCTTAATTTTTCTTCTCAATAAAACGGCTAATAGCAATAAAAATGAGACGTTGAAACAAAGTGTCGGTTTCTATCTCGCCATAAAATCTCTTTTATCCTTATTCGCTTATTTAAATGAGCCGTTATACCCAAGTGGCTTCGCTGCAATAAATATATCGATGTCACTTAGTTATAATAAATTAGACAGGACACAACATGGATACAGGAAAGATTAATATGCTTCTCTCTGAGCTAGGAGAAGTGCTGAACCTTGAGCGCGTGACAGCGTATGACGATCAAATGTGGTCACTGCATTTTGCTGAAAACAACAGTGTCGATGTTCTGCTCGTAGAGGAAAAAGGCGAGTTATTGATTTCCAAAAACCTGCTTATAGAACAAGATGATATTACGCTAGATAAACTTCAAGTTTTACTTGAATACAACTTCTTGTATCGAGAAACAGGTGGTGTGCAGTTTTGTGTGAATCCAACACGCAAAGACGTTGTTCTTCAAGTTGCTATCGCGGCTGGAAGTGAACTCACCAACATTGCTAACTTAATCATTCAGTTGAATGAATTAGTTGATACTTGGGTAGAGTTATTTCAAAACAACACGGTTGTAGATTTTAGCCAAACAGACGTACACGCATTTATTCAAGTTTAAGGCATCACACATGGTCAATATTAATACATCGCACATGCACTCGTTGAGTCAGTTAACGTCACATTTGGCGACACAAAATCAAGCTGACGACAAAGAGGTTCGAGCACACAACGGTAAAGATATTTTTGTTAAAGAGGGCGCACCAAAAAATAAAAGTATCAGCGCGCGTATTAGCCACCAGAATAAAGCGAAAGATATTTTAGTGAACCTGCTTACTAAGCAGGGTATTCCTAAAGATGTTGCGAAGCTCATGCTGAAAAATGTGTTGAACGGTGAAAATAAGTTAACGCTTGGGAGCCTGAAAAATCTTGAGAGATTGTCGTCTGGCCCTAGCTCAAATTGGCCCACTGCACAAACGGCAGCCTCATCTTCCAAAACCAATAAAGCTTCATCGAGTGTCGCGCTTATCAACGAACATAAAGCCAACCTTCAAAAGCTTGGTGATTTTGCCTGTACGGACTTAAATACGTTCGGTGTTAAGGGGTCACAGTTTTATGAAACAAAAGGAAAGCCACGACTAAAAGAGCTTCACGCGGATCAAGCGCGAATCATGCAAGATCACAGAGCGACGATGTCCGCAAACGGAGTTCAAGCTGCAGCACAAAGAGGAACCGCACCGCAATTAAGCACTCTACAGAACATTGCTAAGGCAGTACAAACCGCGAAAGCCGGCTGCTGTACTACATTTGCTTTTGCTGCCGCCGCTGAGATGATTCAAGGCATGTCAGGAACACCTGAAAGTGAACCCAAAGTAGAAGTGGTTGCGTTTAAAAAGGGTCATTCAGGTACACACCTTTATGTACTGGTTGGTCGACAAGAGGGGAGCGACATAAAAGATCCATCAACGTGGAGTAAGGATGTGAAAATTGTTGACCCGTGGGCGACATCTGCATTCGGTGCACCAATGTTTGGAGATGCACAACGACCACCTGTTTCGAATATGTTCCCGCCAACAGAAGTCATTTTTGATAGCCATAAACTGGGTTAGTCACTCTGCAAAAGAAGTGAGCAAATACACCATGCTAAGCATCTAACCTTTATTGAAAGAGCAGCTCTGAGCTGCTCTTTTTTATTACTCTGGCAACTCGACTTTAGAGCGAGATTTCTGCGGAAAACCTCACAATGAAGGCGAAAAAGTGACAAAAATAAAGCCATTACCGACATCGTTCAATCTGCAATCGTTGTTCAATAGAGTTATTGAAACAAAAGGAAAAAGTTATGAACACGATTCAACAACTGCTCTTGGAGTTTTGCCAACTCAATGAGTTGCCCGAACTGAATTTTGAAGAAAATGAACGTTGTCAGCTACTGGTCGATGATCGCTACATGTTGTATTTCATTGCGACAGATACGGATGATTTGATGTTGTCTGTAACGTTCGGAGGGTTAGAAAAATCCGGTGAACAACGACTAAAAGGTTTAGAGCTTCTTGCTCATGCTAACTATCAAGGAATTGGTAGTGGCAACCTCGCACTTGCTTTAGCTCCAAATGGTCGACAGCTTGTCTTAGCAGGACGTAAACCCGTTGAGCATCTAAATACGACGAACCTTACCGCTTGGTTTCACGAAGTTATTGAACAGGCCGAGCTGTGGCAAGCGCGTTTCGCAATGTTGGATCAAGCGATTCCAACCACCTCTAATCATGAACAAGCTCATGTTCAATCACTTCGTGTGTAGGAGAGAAAAATGGTTAATACAACACAAAAAATCAGTCAAAGCCCAGTACCTGATCTAGAACAGTTTCGTGCAGTTGCTGCGCAAAAAGATGACCGAGTGATCAGTAAAAGAGGTGAAGTAAAAGAACCTTCCACATTCCACAAAGGTCATAAGTTTGCTTCTATTCACGAAGGCGTATTGAGAAGCAAATACACTAAGTTTTTCCAAGAAAACATCAAAACTCACCTTGATTTAAAGCAGGCGCTACTTAAGCAAGAAAAACCTGAGGTTGCGCTGTTGGCTTACTCCCTAGTGAGTCCTTCAGGCTATCGCGGTGAGCCACTTACTGAGCGTAAAATCTTAGAAGTTGTCAGCCTATTGGATGAAATAAAAGTGAGCAGCGATGCGTACCAGCAGCTTAAAAATACGTTTGATGCGATCAGCAAAGATCCGCGTATGCAGGTGAGTTTAGAAGCCCAGTATCCAGGAAAAATGGATGGCTTCGCTGCTGAACTGTTACAGATGGGCAAAGAAAAGCTAAAAGGTTCTGGTGTGAACGCCGTTATTAACTTGGCATTACCTGGTGTTGGCTTATTGATTTCTACAGGTCGAGAGCTGCACAAAGCGGCCGTAAATGGTGATGCTGAGGCTTACCATCATCAGTTAGAACAAATTTCACAGCTGCCAGGGCGAGATCAACGTCTTTCTATGCCGATGCAGCAAACCTTGGCTCAAGGTCATGCGATACTGTCGGCTGAAGGTGGCATTGGAGCTACGTTAGGTATGGCGACGGGGAGCCTGGGCACGTTCGGTGTTAGCTCTGTAGCAACGGTGGGCGTCACACCGATAGCAAAAGAGGCAATCGGTTCTGCGGCAACGACTGCTATCATGAGCGGCGGTGGCTTTGTGGCGAACCAAGCTGGGGCATACGGGTTAAATACGGAAGTAAAAGAGCAACTTATGCAAGGCGAAATGTCTGGTGTTTTACCTAGACTTGAAGTTTCCAATGCAAAAGGAGACTTTACCTTCAGTATGCAAGATCCGGCTTCTGTCCGCGCATTAATGGCGTACCTTGGCCCTAAGGAGAATACTGCAATGACTTCTCCTCAAGCGCCTAAAGAGGCACAAGAGATGGAAGCCGCTCGATTAACACTGAAAAAGATGTTGGGTTCAGAGCCAAGTGAGCACTTGGTTCCTGACGTAGACTCTATCTTGAAGCTAAGCCCAGAGGATGCACCAAGTAAAACCGAGTCTATTGCTAACGGGGCGTTTAAAAAACTGTTAGGAGAAGATTGGGATTGGCTCATGCCAGCTGTTCGAGCGATTGATAAAGGGGAAGCAAGTAAAATCAACGAAAAGCTCACCTACAAGCTCCCCCTAGATGCAGCAAACGGACGGGTTTATCTTGATAAATGCCCAAACCTGAGTGACGTCCAATTAGATGCGCTAGAAAAACTAGGCTCACCAAGTCAATTGCGATTGATGTACTTGGCAGAAGGCTGGGTGTAATTTCAAATGGTAAAGTAGGGAGTAGGTGCTGCTCCTTACTTTATCTACCGTCAGCGTTACTTTTTGGGGCTGGCTCATCTCCATTGAATTTAACTTTTCGACTGAAGAAACAAACACACAAGTGTCAACGTTATACCAACCCAACCAATGAAAGAAATTTCTTCCCCAACAATCGCAACTGCTAGTGCGGCTGCGATAACAGGTTCAAATAGCGTGAGTATGCTAGCTCCACTGGCTGTAACAAACCGTAGCCCAAACCCAAAAGCGACGTAACCTAACCCCATTGGAATCAAGGCCATGTAGAGCATGACCGTCGTATTAGTTGATGATGCAAATAGATTATCGCCCGTGATGAAAAGTGTTGGTAGAAGCAAAACTCCACCAATACCAAAAACACTTCCCATGGCCGTTTGCGATTCAATGCCGTGGTCAATCATAGCCTTTACTCCCCATGAGTAAATGGCGTACGTCAGACCTGCCAATAGGCCAAGTAATACACCCCAATGCTTCATATCCTGATCAAATAAGCTATTTGCGGATGACTCAGAAGCCAGCAACAAGGTAATGCCAATGACCCCGATTGCGAAACTCATCATCCAGCGCTTGGTTATGGTCTGATTTCGGCTAAAGAGACACTCTAACAAAGCAGAAAAGAAAGGTGCAGTGGAGATAGAAACAACCGTACCAATAGCCACACCGGCGAATCGCATTGATGAATAAAAAGCCAGTGGGTAGGTGGCTAAGGCGATAATACTAACCAGTAACGTTTTCTTCTTATGTACGACTTTTCGAAAATCTCTCTTCAGTGACTTCGCAGACAGACATGCTTGCATAAATCCACCAATACCCATAGAAAATGCGCCAATGGCGAGAGCACTGACATCCGGTGCCAAGCTGGCAGCGGTGCCCGTCGTTCCCCACAGGGTTGAAGCAAAAAGTATGGATAAAGTTCCTAATTGATAGTCGGTGAAATGTTTTTTTAACACTGTAATTTCTACCTAGTGAATGGCTGTTTTAGGGTAGAAAGAATAAAAGAAAGCGATAGAGATTTTTGTGCTGAAAAGACGGAATACTTGTTCCAGAAGACTATTCTAGTGACTATCGGGAAAACTCTCTAGGAGACATACCAAAATGCATTGAAAACCGTCGACTAAACGCGGAAAGGTCACTATAGCCAACTCGTTCAGCTATCAACTGAACTGGAAGGTCTGTATGAGTCAGTAGTGCTTTGGCTTTTTCCATACGTTGTAGTGTAATGTACTTATGGACGCTCACTTTTAGCTGCTCTTTAAAAAGCTTTTTAAACTGCGTCGGACTCAAGCAAGCGGCATTCGCTAATGAGGCAATGGTGAGTGGCTGATCAAGCTGCTCGGCGATCACAACCTGTACATCTCGAATACGCGAATCTACGGAGCGAGACCGCTTTTGCTGCTCTAGCAACAGATAGAAGGTTGCAACCATTGAGTTTTCAATTTCATCATTAACCTGATACTCAAGTTGCTTTTCGACAAACTGGATAAAGCTCAGTAGAGGCGGGCTAATCGAAAACACAGCCACACTATTATCCATCAAATGAGTGGGCAAAGTGGTCATATCCGCAACAATAAAGCGTGATGACTCTTCGGCATTAAAACCGTGGGCACAACTTTTGGGGATGACTATGCAGTCGCCAACCGCCACCTTTCCGACATAACTATCCATATCAATATGTATGTTGCCCTGGAGAGGAAGCACCAGTTGATGATAATCACTATGAGTATGTCGGCTCATACGTTTCGTGTAGGAGCGAATGCTTAAGTTAGATTTCATAAAAACAACATACAGTTAAAGAATACCGCATTATAGCGTTGAAAGTATCGAGGTTGAAAGCTGGGCAGTTGTAAGCCCCGATCTTGAATGGGATGTGGTTTGTTAGTCCGCCTCGGACTCTAACGAGGCCAACCAACGAAGCACTTCCGCAGTTGCTTCAATAAGATCGCTTGGGATGTACTGGTCGACGTTGCCGTCGGCGTATAGTGCACGAGCAAGAGGGACTTTTTGCATCACAGGCACGCCTTCCTCTCTAGCGATTGCGACCATACGTTTGGCTACCGCATCGGTTTCCATCAAAGTGATGACGGGCAGGGGCGTTTCGCCTTTCTTGTAATAAAGGCCAACCGCGATATGTGTTGGGTTTGTAACTAATACATTAGAACGTTTAACGTTTTCGCGTTGATTGGAGGCTTGTAGCTCTTGGTGCAACTGACGACGTTTGCTTTTTATTTCTGGACTGCCTTCCATCTCTTTGTATTCGCGCTTCACTTCGTCCTTGCTCATTTTGAGCTTTTTCGTGTGATCAAACTTCTGGTACGCAAAATCTGCTGCAGCGATGACGATGAAGCCTACCGAAGAGATAATCATTAATTGTTTAATCATGACGCCAGTAATGGTCGGGACACATTCTAGCCCACAAGTTGGAATTTGCATTAAAGCGTTGATATTACCGCGTAATGTCACCCAGATAATGCAGGAAAGAAGAGAGACTTTAAGGATCGACTTGATAAACTCAATCACACTCTTAAGGGAAAAAATGCGTTTGGCCCCTTCGACGGGATTGATCTTTTTGATGTCGGGTTTAACGGATTCACCACTAAATAGGAACCCGAACTGCCCCATATTGGAAAAGATGGCGACGAGTGCAGCAACCAGAATAATCGGAGCAAGTAGATAGGCAATTTCTTTTGCGATGGCGATAGCGACATCGACTAGCGCATCTTGGAAACCCTGATAAGCAAGCTTACTTGGTAGGAGAATAAGCGCTGAGATGTGCGACATGTAATAATCGGCGAACGCAAACAGTACAATTATGAGCGCCAAAATTAATGCAGACGATACGATTTCTTGGCTTTTGGCAACCTGACCTTTCTGTCGAGCATCGCGTAACTTTTTTGCGGTGGGTTGCTCTGTTTTTTCTGCACTCATAAAGAATCCTAAGCGTTATTGCCAAATAGTATTGAGTTGTTCTGCGAATCGGGTAATGCCGTAAAACTGTACTTCAAAGTGATCCATCATTATTCCGAGATACACGATCAGTAAAACACTCGCGATGGCACTTTTTATTGGCATGGCAAGGAAAAAAACATTCAATTGCGGTGCAAAACGACTGATAAGCGCTAGACCAAACTCAGCAAGAAACATTGCCAACACTAATGGAGCGGACATCAACACACCAAGCCACATAAGCTGTTCAAATTGCGCGTAGAAGAAGCTCACCCATGCGTCGCTAACGGTTGGGAAAAAGTCCACGATCGGCCAAGATGTATAGCTTTTGAATAACGCATAGATAAAAGTGACAAAGCCCCCGCCAGAGAAGAACAGGGTAATCAACGTTTGGGTCAGTAATACCGCTGTTGGTGTGGATTGTGAGCCTAGCGTTGGGTTAAACATACTTGCCATGGCAGCCCCACGTTGGTTGTCGACCAGAAAACCGGCCGCTTCTATCGCCCAAAAAGGGATAGCAGCAACAAACCCTATCAATAGCCCAATTAATACCTCCTTACCCAAAATCACTATCAGCCAAATGCCGTCGGTTTCTGCGGGCAAGCTTTGCTGATTAATCATCGGAAATATAAACAGTGCGAGTGAGCAAAGCACACCATTTCTCACCATGGTGCCGCCTAACATTTGCTTGCTCAAAATAGGCAAAAAGATGAAGCATGCCATTAACCGAGGTAACGTCAGGCTGTACAAAAATAAAGCCTGGTGTAAGTCGTGATAACTCATCGTATTTGAGGAATTTTATCCATAGCAAGCGAGGCGAAGGCGTGGAGCTCTGCCCCTAGCCATTGCGTTGTGACGAACAGCGTAATAATGACCGCGATAAGCTTGACCACAAAGCCTAACGTTTGTTCTTGGACCTGAGTTAACGCCTGAATAAGCGACACCAATGTACCAACCAATGCTGCGACTAAAATCGGCGGTAATGACAAGTACAACACTAGGGTTAATGTTTGAGTCGTGAAATGAATGATTTCAGCAGAATGCATACTTTCTCCGTGATTAACCGTAACTCAACACTAAGCCGTGGGTGAGCTTTGTCCAGCCGTCAAGCAAGACAAAAAGCAACAATTTGAAGGGGAGGGAAATCGTCATTGGCGATACCATCATCATCCCCATCGCGAGTAGGATATTCGACACAATTAGGTCAATAGCGATGAACGGTAAGTACAACAGAAAGCCAATTTCAAAAGCGCGAGTAAGCTCGCTGACGGTAAATGCGGGCAGTAAGAGCAATAAACTGTCCGACTCTAAACGGTCTACGTACTTCTGTGGCCACAATGTGCGTGCAGCATCAGTGAAGAATATGGCTTCGGTTTCCCGAATATGCTTTTTCAAAAATTCTCGATAAGGCTGTAAACCGCTTTCAATGAGGCCTTCTACACTTGCAGAATCTTCAAGGGAGATATCATGCTGCTTTACGTAGTCGTAGGTTTCAAACCCGACGGGAGCCATGATGAAAATTGACAGAATGATAGCCAATCCGTAAAGCGCCATATTCGGCGGAATTTGCTGTACACCGAGAGCGTTACGCAGCAGTGAGAATACAACGGCGAGTTTCACAAACGACGTCGCCATCATGGCGATAAATGGGATCAGTGCCAGCAGTGCTAAGCTGACAATGAGATTGAGCTCGTCGGGTAACTGGATCATGCTGGCTCCTGCGTGCCACCGAACAGCTCCACTACGCGCACACCTAAATGTTCGTTAACATTAACCAGTTCACACTCACCAATGATTTTGCCGTTGGCACGCAATGTTACCGGCTTAGATACAGGCTGGTTTAGCTCGAATACGTACCCTGGCTGAAGCTGGTTAAGCTGCTCTAGCGTGATGGTTTGATGGCCGATATCAAACGTGAGTTCCACAGGCAGTTGCTGGTGGTCGGTTAACATTTCTGAAGTGTTTACGTCATTCATATTGGTTTCTTTTTCAATAATGTGAAGAGTTTGGTCATCTAGCTGGCAGCGCCAGAGATTCTGGTTAGATACTTGAAAAATGGCTTGTTGCTTGGCGATGTAACCATCGTCAAAAAAGATGACATCTCCCAGCTCGAGCGAATTAAATTCGCTTAACGTCAAATGGGTCCTTCCAAGACTTAACCACACAGGTAAAGCGAGGTGTCGAGCTTGTAGAGCAGCGCTGTTTGGTAGCGCATCCAACAACACGTCTGATCCTTCGCTAACCCACAAACAAAGAGAGCCGTTAGGCTTATTGAGGGTTAACATTAAAGTATGCTCTTGGGCCTGGCTCGCCTCTATCGGCTGTAGTTGACTAAGAATGGGTAACTGACCAAATAGCGCTTTGATTGCCTCACTATGCGGTTCTATCTGTGAGCTCAAAAGTGCTAACTGGAGGGAGTTAGGCAGGGACTCAAACGCAGTAGCATTTAAGGTCGATTTCAGCCAATGTTGGAGCTGCGCACGAGAAAAGTCTACTTGTAGGGTTTGCCCTCCAATCAACGTGGTTAAACGGAACCCTTCAAATGAAGAGATTTGAGCAACAGTAATCGATATGCTCTGACCATCAGTCCCTTGGAAGTGGCACTGTTTTGCACAAAGTTGATTGCTGAGCGCGATACTTTCTGCATCCACTTTGGGGATTATTAACGGCGTCATAGGTCATTCTCCGCTTGCCATTCTTCATACACGCTGCGTTGTTGGCGTGAGTGTTGTTGTTCATGTTGTTGTTCGAGCTGTTGAGTTTGTTCGCTGATCGCTAAGCGAAGTGGCTGCTCACCGCCGAATCGGTTTAGCCGTTCAGCAAGATCTTGTCTAGCTTGCTGGCTAATAATGGAAAGGGCATGCTCTTGTCGAATCGTCACGCTATACCCTTGAGCGTCCAACTTGATGTGGATTTCACCACCTTTTAATTGCCCTTCACTTAGAAACAGCCGAACCTCTTTGTTGTCCGATGCGGTTGGCAGAGCAACATAGATTTTGTCCACCAACTGCTGGAGTAATTGGTTTACGTCTCGCGTTGGGCTTGGTTGAGCCTGCGAAGCAACACTTTTTAGGATGACATCGCCTTGTGTTACCGCACTTGCAAGGGGTTGAGAAGGCACTTTTTCTTCATCCGTTTTAACGGCGACTAGTGCGCTTTTCGTCACGATTTTTTCAAGAGGCTTGGTTTCAGGCAGGCCACCAGTTTGGTCTGATCGTTTGCCTGTATTCTGTAGCGGCGGAGTTGCACGCTTATTGTGCGTTTTTTCAGTTTGCCTTTTCGTTAAGCCAACAATGTTAATCCCATCTTGAGCGAGCTCTGTCGCTGTCGCATTTTGGGGGAGCAAGCCAGATTCAAGCGTAGAGAGATACTCCGGCGAGGTATGTTTATCCATCGGCGTCGGTTTATCATCTTTCAAATGAGCTTGAAAGTGAGGATCAACACGCTCGGTAGAAGGGGAGCTTAGAACTGTGTCGCCATCGCTTTTTCCATCATGTTTAAGCAATTTATTGTTTTTGCTAATTATTTCTTCGCTATTTGCTGCGTCGTCTTGCGATTTCTCTATATCTCTCTTACTGACGACGTCACTTTGACCTTTTAAAGTGGAGATGTTTTTGTCAGCGTTGGCTTCTTGGTTCGATAGGTTAAGTTTCTTATCTAGACCTTGAGATGTCTTATGCCTTAGCGGTATGTCTTCTTCGCCAGTATGATTTTTTTGGGGATTCCCAACGATAGACTCCTTTCCCTTGCTAGGCTTCTTCGTCATTGCATGCTCGAATTGTGATTGAAGCTCGGCCTCCTTCTCGAGAGGCGCTTGTTCCGGCGTTGATTTGTGCAGCGTATTCGATGTTTCAGTTGTTGGGGTAATGCGCATAGTGAACCTTTAGATAATGTCGACAGTGCGAAACTCTTCCTGTTCGAGTTCTTCTTGGTATTGCCTTTCTCGCGATTTTTCCGCGACTTCTTGTTGCTGCAACTGAACGAATTTTTCTTTGGTTTTATGGGCTTGTCGCGCCTCTTTTTGCTTTTCTTTAAGTGCCGAGCGTTCGATTTCAAGCGCTTTTTTTGACTCGGCCACACGTTGTTTAAGTTCGGCTTCTCTCTCTCTTAACAACGCGATTTCTTGTCTTAATGTTTCTAGCTCTTTGAGAACGAGCGTTTGTTGTTTTGCTTTAGCAAAACGTCGCTCTTCTTCTTCCTGGCGCCAAACGTGATAGTCCGCGACAGAACGTTCGGCCTTTTGAACCTGTGCTGCGGCGTTTGACACTCGGTATTCTTGACGCTTGACGGCTTTATCCGCACGGTCAGCGCGAATTTTTTTGATTTCTAATAAGCGTTCTATCATTGTTTCGCCATCCCTTTAAGTTGAGCGATAGTGCCATCAAGATCGCTTGGTTCATGAGTGCCTTGGCGTAAAAAGGCGCGTATATCATCACTTTGTGCAATGGCCAAATCCGCTCGGCTATCTGCGCCATGTTGGTATTCGCCAATTTTTATTAGCAGTTCAACTTCTTCATACTTAGCTAACATTTCGCGAATATGAGCAGCAGACGCCTGATGATCGGATTCAACGATTTGATTCATCACTCGGCTTGCTGACCGAAGTACATCAATCGCAGGGTAATGGTTCATTGCGGCAAGTTTACGCGAGAGAATGATGTGCCCATCTAAAATGGAGCGAGTTTCATCCGCGACAGGCTCTGTCATGTCGTCACCTTCCACCAACACGGTGTACAGTGCTGTAATTGATCCTTTGTCTGATTGTCCAGCTCGTTCCATCAGCTTTGGCAAAGCGGCAAAAACGGAAGGCGGATAGCCACGTCGTGTTGGTGGCTCGCCTGCGGCTAGTCCAATCTCCCTCTGTGCGCGGGCGAAACGCGTCACCGAATCCATCAGCAGTAGCACGCGTTTACCTTGGTCACGAAAATATTCTGCGATAGAAGTGGCAACAAAGGCGGCTTTGGCGCGCTCCATTGCTGGGCGATCAGAGGTAGCGACCACTAAAACCGATTTGGCCATTCCTTCTTCGCCTAGGTCATGCTCAATAAACTCGCGCACTTCGCGTCCGCGTTCACCAATTAAGGCGAGAACGGTCACGTCAACTTCTGCGGAGCGAATCAGTTTTGCCAGTAGGGTACTTTTACCCCCGCCAGCCGCTGCAAAAATACCCATGCGCTGACCTTCACCACAGGTCAGTAGCCCATCAATGGATCGAACGCCAAGAGAGATTGGCTTTTCAATTAGTTTACGTTGCATTGGTGGTGGCGCATCGCGATAAACAGGATACCAAGCACTTGGTTCCTGACTTTGCGTACCATCGAAAGGACGCCCAAGCCCGTCAAGCGTTGTACCTAACAGGTGGTCGCCAACACCCACTTCGTGCATTTTGCCCATTGGGCTTACTTCTGTATTTGAGGAAATCCCAAACATATTTCCTAACGGGGTGAGCAGAGCGTGATGCTGCTGGAAGCCAACCACTTCCGCTAACAAAGACAGAGTTTGATCGGGATTACGCAACTCACACAGTTCACCTACACGAACGCCAGGGACGACAGCTTTGATAATGGTGCCGGTGACTTGTGTAACGCGCCCGCGAATTTGGATCAAACGCGTGTGTTTAATCGCAGATTGTTGGATATCAGTGATGTATGAGAAATCGTTCAAGGTAAAAATATGCGCAATGATTGATGCTGAGAGGATAGAAAGTATAAGAATCAATTTATAGTGAATATCAGTCGGGAGTTTTTAGAAAACTGAAAGCGCACTAAAAAAACACGTCTGATTTTGACAGCTTCAACAAAGCGCACTTCCTATAATTCGCCTGTATTGTGCGGAAGGAGTGCAAGTGAATGAGTATTATCAACAATCATATCGCAACAAATCCAAAGTTTGATGCGTCTATCCAAAACGGGTTGGAATCGTCTCGCCCCGACGTTTCACAAAAAGGCAATTATCGCGGTGAAACCGTCCGTGTTCACAATGCCACACAATCACTTTTTGATGCGATGGAAGAACTCACTTCACTCGGTTCCGAAAAAGCAGAGAAAGATCTGACTAAGCGCAAAGTGAAAGACAGTGGTGTTCGAGTTAATGAAGCACATGAACTCGTTTCGGACTACTTAAGAAAAGTCCCTGATCTTGAAAAGAATCAAAAGATCAAAGATTTGGCTACAAAAATGGCGGGAGGAAATATCTCGACCATCGCGCAATTACAAGCCTACTTGAATGGGTTTTCCGAGGAGAAAAGCCATCAATACCTCGCGCTAAAAGCCGTTAAAAAGTTTTTGAGTGCGAGTCCAGAAAGTAAACACCTACTAGCGCTGATTGACCAAGCACTTCTAAGAATCGAGCAAAACCCAGATACATGGTCTCAAATCGATACGGAAATCCGCGTCTCAAATTTTGCTGATGAATACAGCCAAGAGCAAGAGTTTAGCTCTTTGCATCAGCTGCGCGGCTTCTACCGCGATACCGTTCATAGTTATCAAGGGCTCGGCGCGGCTTATCAAGATGTTGTGGCGCGCTTTGGTGAGCAGGAGGTATCGACCGCTGTTGACTTTATGCTGCAAGGCATGAGTGCAGATCTTAGTGTTCAAGGTAGCAGTATCGATTCGGTTAAGTTGAAGTGGTTGATGTCCGATATGCAAAAACTCAAAACTCTAAATACGTTGCAAGATCGTGTGAGTCAGCTGTTCCAAATGTTTAAACCGGAAAGGACGAATTATGGCTTATCAAGTTTCTAATTTGATGGCTGATGTGATTGCGTTGGTAGAGCAGCGATGGGTAAGCAGTGATGAGATATGGAAAGTCGTCAACGCAATGGAATTGACGGCGGTAGAACAAAAAATCGATTTTTTTCGAGAGTTCCATAAGTTAGTTCGCGCAATCCCAATTGACGTATTCGCCGATGAAGAACAACGACAGAATTTAATCCAAGCGGTACAAAAGGCGCTAGACGAAGCCATTGATATAGAAGAAGAGGAAGCGTGGGAAGATGAGTTGGATTGATGCATCCGTCGATGAATTTTGCCGAGGAATGGGGCTCGATGCCGTCGATTTCTCATCAGCTGGACGGGTGCAGCTGGATTTTGAGCAAAGTGGTACGCTGCATATTGAGCGACAGGGTGAGCAGTTATTCTTGATGTTGTCTCGAGCGTTATCTTGGCATCAAACCAGTGACATGATTCAAAGTGCACTGTGTTTGTGTCATGCCGATCAAGGCTGGCCTTTCGAAATTAAAACCGGCTTGTTAGATGAACAAACTCTGGTTTTTTCAGCAAGGCTAAAAGGAGAAGAAGTAACACTTCCGACCTTAGAGCAAGCGTTTACGCTTTTGGCTCGTCTACATAACGATGTGGCAGGCTCATGACTCGAGTCAGCACTTTAAACGTAGGCATCGAAGCCTTTACGCATGTTACTCATAGTGAAGTTAAGGCCGATTTCCCAGAGCGATTTCAATTGCTTCCTGATGGTCAGGCGGTCGCTACACATTTAGAGAAGCTCTATGATCTCAGGCCTTCAGACCAATATCTCATCGCGTTAACTAAGCCCAAGCTGCTGCACTCAGAGTTGTTGCGTCCAGAAAAATACCGTCAACAATTTGATGAAACGTTATCTCAGCTGCAAGTTCTTGCACAGGATTCAGGCTCCGCTTCTTTTATCAAAGCATCTGAAACGCTACAAAGTACGCAACTAGATCAGCGTTACCTCACTATGGCGCTCAATCTCCTTATTCAGGTCTAACCAACATGTTGAGATCCAAAGACATTGAACTCTTACTTGTTCACGCTGCGCTACAAGTTCAATACCAAAAGCCAGAGCATGCCATTTCTATTCTCGATGCGGTTCTAGAAATAGAACCGCAGCACAAAGAGGCGATGCAAACACTTGCTGTGGCGTGTTTACAAAGTGGTCGATATACCCGGGCGATTGAGGTGTGTGAGCACTTATTAAAATCTGACCTTCATCCTGACTCGGCAGGACTCTGGTTTTGTTTAAGCCAAGCGCGTTGGAAACAAAATGACGTCGATGGGGCACGCCAAGCGCACCGACGCTATCTGCAATCTTTAAATAGTGAATCACATGAATAAGTTGATCGATATTCTAAACAAAGTAGGGCAACGCAAAGACATCATGCTTGCGGTGATGTTACTCGCGATCGTCTTTATGATGATATTGCCACTTCCTACCGCACTGGTGGATGTGCTGATTGGCACCAACATGAGCATTGCGGTGGTGCTGCTTATGTTAGCGATTTACATCACCACGCCACTTGAGTTCTCTGCATTTCCTGCGGTGCTATTGATCACGACATTGTTTCGTCTGTCTTTATCTATCACGACAACCCGCTTGATCTTGCTACAAGGCGATGCTGGTCAAATCGTTTATACATTCGGTAACTTCGTTGTGGGCGGTAACTTAGTGGTCGGTATCGTTGTGTTCCTGATCATTACCATTGTTCAGTTTATGGTGATCACCAAAGGCTCAGAAAGGGTAGCAGAAGTTAGTGCGCGCTTCTCACTCGATGCGATGCCTGGTAAGCAGATGAGTATTGACGGTGACATGCGTGCCGGAGTAATTGACGTACACGAAGCTAGGCACCGACGATCACTGATTGAAAAAGAAAGCCAAATGTATGGCTCGATGGATGGCGCGATGAAGTTCGTTAAAGGCGACTCCATTGCGGGTCTGGTCATCATTGTGGTCAACATCTTAGGTGGCGTCACGATCGGGGTAACGCAAAAAGGCATGAGTGCTTCTGAAGCACTTGAATTGTTTGCGATTTTGACCGTTGGCGATGGTTTGGTATCGCAGATCCCGGCACTCTTTATCGCGATTACCGCCGGTATTATCGTGACGCGTGTTTCCCATGAAGACTCTTCTGATCTTGGGTCGGACATTGGTGGGCAGGTGATTGCTCAGCCACGTGCGCTTCTTATTGGTGGTGTGCTTTTGGTGCTGTTCGCACTCATCCCTGGATTCCCAAAAATCACTTTTCTGGTCTTGGCCGCCGTGGTTGGTGGTGGTGGTTTCTTCCTTTTCTATCAACAGAAAAAACAAGCGGAATCAGATAGCACCGACTTATCAAGCTTTGTTTCGCAAGGGGCCGGTTCGCCAGCAGCGAAGCCAAGCAAACCCACGCCTTCTAGAAACAGCAAAGGTAAGTTAGGTGAGCAAGAAGAGTTCGCCATGACGGTCCCGCTGTTGATTGATCTTGACGCGAGCCTTCAGGAAAGCTTGGAAGCGGTCGCATTAAATGAAGAGCTAGCAAGGGTTAGACGCGCACTATATCTCGACCTAGGCGTGCCTTTCCCAGGCATCCACCTGCGCTTTAACGAGGGGATGCAAAATGGCGAGTACTTAATTCAGTTACAAGAAGTCCCGGTTGCACGAGGACGAATTGTTAAAGATCAACTCTTGGTGACAGAAGGGAATGAACAGATCGATTTATTAGGCGTGCCTTATGAGCAAGATGAAGATTTTCTACCTGGTATTTCTAGCATTTGGGTGGCACAGAGTTATGAGCAAAAACTCGTAGCCAGTCATGTCGGTTTTCTCACACCCGACAGGATTTTAACGTACCACTTGTCTCATGTTCTCAAGGAGTACGCACAAGACTTTATTGGTATTCAGGAGACGCGTTATCTGTTGGAGCAGATGGAAGGCAGTTATTCGGAGCTAGTCAAAGAGGCCCAGCGTATTGTTCCGTTGCAAAAAATGACGGAAATCTTGCAACGCTTGGTTTCTGAAGACATTTCTATCCGAAACCTTCGCGTGATCTTGGAAGCGATGGTTGAGTGGGGCCAAAAAGAGAAAGATGTTGTACAGCTGACGGAGTACATTCGTTCCAGCTTAAAACGTTACATTTGCTACAAATACGCGAGCGGACAAAACATGTTGCCCGCTTACTTATTGGATCAAAGTCTCGAAGACACAATACGCAGCGGTATTCGTCAAACCTCAGCAGGGAGTTACTTGGCGTTAGACCCGTCAGTAACGCAACAATTTGTCAGTGATGTGAAACAGACCATTGGTGACTTAAGCCGCATGCCGAATAAACCTGTGCTAGTTGTGTCTATGGATGTACGCCGATATGTGCGAAAGCTTATTGAATCGGAATACTACGATCTGCCCGTTTTGTCATTTCAAGAACTAACCCAGCAAATCAATATTCAGCCACTTGGAAGGGTGGGGATGTAATGAAAACAAAACTAATACTCTCGCTGGCGCAAGCGGGGATCGAAGTGACGCCATACTTTTGGCAACAAAGTGAAATTCAACTTGGTTATCGAATTGAAGTTGAAGGCTTAGAGCTCGTTTTTCGGGTGGAGGACGGTGAAATCATCATCGTTCTTCTGAAACGCGTTCGTCCAAAATTGGGGTTGAGTAACCCCTTTGCCGGCTTATTTCTCTTGGCTGAACATGCCATTCAACTTTATCCCTCCGATTGGGTCATTCGCGGCAACGTCGATGTGTTACGTGGTAGCAACATGAGCAGCCAGCGATTGGCACAATTCTATCTAAAAGCATGCGGTGCAAGCCATGATGAGCTAGACGACTGGTACTGTTTACGTCTAGCAGATTATAGACCTTTGAAAAAGTTGAAAAAGTAAAAACTCACGACTGTTACTGACAGCACCGATGAGATGACCCGCTTTAAGATAGGAATCAAGATGAAGCAACCGTTTACCGATGCGATTGAGAACGCTGAGCTTGCCATTAGAAAAGCTGAAGACAGAACCGATATTTTTAACGAGCTATTGGAAGGCTTAGGTGTTGGTCCTGTTGCGGGTGATGTTTTACTTGGCGGCATAAAAGCACCAGTAGATACCATGAAACGTGCAGAGCAAGAGCTAATAGACGAAGTCCAACGCCGCCGGCAACAACAAAATCAGCTACAAGGTACGTCAGGTAAACGCAGAAAGCGTCCCACAGTGATGCGCGGCATGATGATTTAGAGGTTTGGAAATGACGAATATGAAAACGACTGGCTCTACGACAGGAGCAACAGACACAGCTGCGAGTAGTGCACCATTACCCACTTTCCAACAAAACTTGATAGAGGCATTTACCCCTGTACTGGGTGAAGCAGAGACTCAGCAACTTGCCTCGATAATCTCTTCATTGCCAACTATCTCGGGACAAACGGAATTACAAAGCATCGCGCTTTATGTTGATACGCTTGAAAACCTAAAAGCGAAAAATAACGCGTTTGCTGGTATATCATTGACCGACACCGCATCTGTTTGGCTAAAGTCGCTACAAAGTGCTAACTCAGATGGCGAATTAACCGCAGCCGAGTTTAATGCTCAAACAAACCAAACGCTATCAAATCAGTTTCAGTCTTGGTTTAGTAAGTTACTGACGGAAAACGTAGATAGCTCGTTATCTACTGAGTTTGTTAGTCAATTTAATCTGGGCACTCAGAGTAACCAAGCGGAGCAGATCGCCAACCTCTCCGAGACAGGTCTGGCTAATGCCACCAAAGAAATTTCTCTTTTTGTTGCAGAGCTTGCTAATCAAATGGGCTCCCGTGAAGTGAGAGATGCTTCTATTTCTTTTCTTCGCAATGCCTTTAGTAGCTTAGGTTCCGTTAATCTCGCGCAACTGAAGAGCTCGGATTTTCTGTTGACTAAAGAGAGTTTCGCTCTTCAAGTCTCAGCTCAATTAAAAAGTAGTTTTCAAGGCATCGGTATTACTTTAAGCACCGATGACGCAAGTGCGCTAGCTAGCAGAATTACCTGGACTCCTGGTATTTCTAAACAGCAGCTTAAAGAGGCGTTAGATGAAATGGCCGCTCAAGTGAAAGGCCAATATAGCGCAGCTTATGGTGAGGCGAGTGGAACGAGCAATCTAAAAGCAGCACTTAACACTGTTATTGGTGGAACTGAGCCTTTGACCCTTTCTAGCTTGTTCGCCAACTTCGCGGTGAGTTTAACAAATATAGAAATCGACGACTTTTACCAGGACAGAGCGATAGCCGATGTCCAAAAGACACAAATAACGGCAGCTCAAGTTAATTTGATCAAAGAAAACACCGAACGAGATATCCGATTACAGTTTGAAAAAATAGTAAAAGGTGAATCTACCGGGGCTTCATTTACTGAGCGATACGAGGCATTGCGCAAGAACTTAGGGGCATTGAAAGAGCGTCTACTCAATATCACCGATAAAGAGAAAGCGGATCGCGAGGTGAGAGCAGAGCACTCTCTAACGGCTCGTGATTTGTTGGCCGTTGTTGAGTCCAGCATTGGAGACCGTTTTGATGAGCAAGTGCTGCTTGCACTAAATGAGCGTCGTGTTAACCGTTTAGAGAAACGTAATGACCAGAAAGAGGCATTAGAGGATCTCACAATACAGCTTAAAGTTTTTGGTGTTGTGCAATCAAAAATTCACTCTACGCAAAGTGTTGATGGGGTTTACAAACCGGGATATCCAGAAAGTAACTTCAAAGCGAGTGACTTTAACTACAGCAATCAAACGGATTTTGAAGCTTCACCTGAGTACAAGTATTTGACGGATAATAAGATAACAAACCATCGAGACTTCCTTCAAACACAAGGTATTACTATCGGTGATGGTGCGTCGTACCAAGATGAAGAGAAGTCGAAAAAACTGTCTAATTTTTCTAGTTCTGTCAGTGCTAAATCCAAGTTGCTTAACGATGAAGTGCAAATCAAAACCACTGAGCTGAACGACACCAGTTCTCAATACAACTCTACCGTTGAAGCGATGAACAAGTTTGTTCAGAAGTACCACAGTATTTTACAAGAAATCCTACGAGCCATTTAAGGATAACCAACCATGACTAAAACAAACGCGACCGATCCATCTCAAATGCAAGCAGAAGAGCTGCTGTCTTTTCTGGAAGAGGGAGGCACGCTAAAAATGTTGCACGATGTGTCTCAGGACACCATCGAACACATTTATGCCGTAGGTTACAACTTTTTCCAGTCGGGAAAGATTGAGCAAGCAGCGAAAGTATTTCAATTACTCAGCATGCTTGATCATTATCAGGCGCGATTTTTCATTGGCCTTGGCGCGGCTCGTCAGGAGTTGGGTGAGTATCTGCAGGCAATAGACGCCTACAGCTACGCAGCGCTAGTGGACGTAAATGATCCACGCCCACCTTTTCACTCTGCTGAATGTCACCTGAAACTGGAACAACTGACAGAAGCAGAGAGTGGGTTTTATAGCGCGAAGGAGATGTCTGCCGGAAAATCACAATATGCAGATTTGCATGAGCGTGCAGGCATCATGTTAGAAGCGGTGAGAAATAAAAAGGAGTAATTAGACTATGAGTTCTATTGCACTTGACCGCATCCAGACACAGGTTTATAGCCCTGAATCTGGCCAAGCCACGTTAGATAACGTGCAGAAAACGGCGTCTACAGCGACGCCTTCTGTGACGGTAGAAAACGTGAAGAGTAAAGATGCAGATGTACTGAACACCGGAAAAGTAAAAGTTCAGTTAGATGCACCTAACGCAGCTGTTAGTGACAAAGTGAATGATTTGACGCTAAAAGCCATGGCACAGCTGCAAAAGATCGTCGATACCATTGCAAAATCTCTCCATGCAGTTGCAGACCAAACAGGTTCGATTGCCGTCAAAATAATCGCAGGATCTGCTGATGATTTTGAAGTAGAGCTTGCTGCTATCACGGATAAACTGAAAAGTGCTCAAAACGAGCTGAAAATTCAGGAAGTGAAGGTCGCAAAAGCTAAGCACGAAAAAGAGATGGTGGAAAACCAAGACAAAATCAAAGAATCGGAAGCCGCTGCAAAAGAAGCCCAAAAATCAGGCTTAGCAGCGAAGATCTTTGGTTGGATCAGTGCGGTGGTTTCTATTGTTGTTGGTGCCGTAATGGTGGCAACGGGTGTTGGTGCAGCAGCCGGTGCACTTATGATCGCTGGTGGCGTTATGGGAGCAGTGAGCATGGCGCTGCAAGAGCCAGCCGTTCAAGATGCGCTAAAAGAAGCGGGCATAAATGTCGATGTGCTAAACAAAGTCGTAATGGCATTAGAAATCGCCGTCGCGGTTATTGGAGCTGTTGTAACGTTTGGTGGTGCAGCAGCTGGCGGTATCGCGAAACTTGCAGCAAAAGGTGCTGGTAAGGTAGCTCAAAAGGTCACGGAAATCGCTACGAAAGCCGCTGCAAACATGGCGAAAGTGGCGGATATGGGCACAAAAGCTGCGACAACAACAGCGAAAGCGATTCGTTATGGCGCAGAAACCGTCGATCTTGCCGTCAATGTGGGTAAAGGCGCAACGGACAGTGTCCATGCTGCTAACAATGCTCACGTGACAGAGATTCAGGCTGATATCACAGACCTTCGAGCCAAAATGACGTTAAGCCAGGCTGTCATTGATAAGCTCAAAGAAGAGATTGGTAAGTTGATGGAAGACTTCCAAGAGTTGATGAGCCTCATCATGCAAATGATTCAAGCGAAAAGTGAAACTATGCAAACGGTGTTAAGCCGTCCTGCAACGGTATAAGGAGTTTATTATGCTAGATAAAGTAGGCGGAACGGGTCGTGGTGAACTATACGGTTTAGGCGATACCATAAAAACCAACAAAGCAGAAAAAGCGCCGGAAACAAAGCTTGAAGCGGGCGCCGTTAAAAGCCAAAGTGAGTCAGGTGTTTCTGGTGCAGCACGCTACCAGTTAGAGACACCTAAAGCTCCTACAGTGAGTAACCAAGCTCAGGTTGTTGCAAACCTAATGAGCGCTCTTGCACCGACGGTGAGCTCATTAATGAGCACAACGATGAAAGCGCTTAACGGTGAGGAGGTGATCAAGTCACCATCAGATGCGGTATCACAATCGTTGACGCTATTAACATTGTTGTATCAAGTATCAAAGCTGAGCCGTGAGCAGCAAGTGCTACAACGTGAAATTGCTGTTGAAGCAAACGTCGCGAGTTTAGAAAGCCAAGCGGCAGAACTCAACAACTCGGCAAGCGCAATGATCGCGATGGCAGTCGTTTCGGGTGTATTAGCGGGTGCTACCGCAATTATTGGTGCCCTTGGTTCTTTCAAAGCAGGGAAAGAAATCAAGAATGAAATGGCGAGCAATAATGTACTGAAAACGCAAAAAGCTGGCTTCGATCAAGCAGAAGAGTTATTAAATAACAATAGCTTGTCTAAAACGCAGCAAGATCAGGTTAAGCGTGCGCACTCACTAGCGAAAGACAATATCGCAGACACGACAGCGCAGCTGACAAGTGGTGGCCGTAAGTTCGATAAGTTGATGAGCTCAAACCAAGCGAAGAACGCGATTCTTCAAGCTTTGGGCCAGATGGCAAACTCAGCATCGAATGTAGAGCAAACCAAAGCGCAAGCGCGCAGCAAAGATGATGAAGTACAAGCGACTCGCGCACAAGCAGCCAAACAGAAAGCCGATGAAAACATTGGTTTCCAAGAAGGTTTATTGAAAGAGCTACGTGACTTGTTCCGATCTATCTCAGATAGCCAGAACCAAGCGTGGCGAGCGTCAGTCCCAACGGTGTAACCATCCGTTTCACTAACTACAAAGCGTTGTTTATACAACGCTTTTTTTATTTCAGCTATCTAAACTAGATACGGATATTTACTGGGTGATTTGTTTGTAAAGCAATATAACGTAGTGAGTTACATTGCATAAAAGTTACTGTTTTTGTTGAACTCAGCTCAAAGCTAACAACTTCATAGTAGCCTTGTTGCGTAAAATTAAGTTAAAGTGCCATTATTATTCACAAAAAGTGTGTTTAAGAATTTTTTGTAGTGAAGGGTGTAATTAGATACTCAATAACAAAATATGGTAGTTCGACTGGTGAGTATTTGGGAACAGAATTATATAAAACTCAACTTAATAAGTAGTCGAAGATGGAAGATATCAGTTTAGCATCAGATTTAGTGATTTATCTGACTACGGTTGGAATTTTAGGTATATTTGCTTGGTTTTTGTTTGTTATTTATTTGAAATCCAAGTGGTTGAAGTATCTTGAAGATGCTCTTGATAATGGAGTTCGATACTACACTCTGAATATATTCTTATCAGGTCACGGAGTACTACAATATGGAACTGTTTTTCTGAGCACTTTTCATGCGAAACGATATAAAATGTTAGAGAAGAGGGATAAGGTTCCAATTCATATTCAACGATTGTTTGTTCTCTCATTCGTATTATTTATTTCAAGTACATCATGTCTTCTGGCTGGAGTTATAACTCATCATATTTATATAGAATAAAGGTTATTTAACAAGATTATAGTAATTTGACCTGAGTATTTCTATTTAATAGATAATTTAGAATGGACATATCAGTCTAAAGATTTAATTTTCTAGACTATACGGTTTACGCTTATATAGAGCCATTATATAACGGCAGAATATGCCAATAAAATGGTGATTACTAAGCTAACCGCCAAGGATGAGAACTCAAACGTTATCAAATTGTTAACGGTTGCTATACTTAAACGGTCATCAACACAGGTAAAAGGGATGTTCAATGTTTAAGTTTAAGCAAATCGCACTTGCTGCTTCTTTAGCGGCACTCACAACAGGCTTTTCTGCGTCTGCGGAGGAAACGTTTGTCACTATTGGTACCGGTGGCGTAACAGGGGTTTATTATCCGACTGGTGGCGCTATTTGTCGCTTGGTTAACAAATCGCGAGAAGATCACGGTATCCGTTGTTCGGTAGAAAGTACTGGGGGGTCGATTTATAACATCAACACTATTCGTGCTGGTGAATTGGACCTCGGTATCGCGCAATCAGACTGGCAGTATCATGCTTACAAAGGAACCAGTAAGTTTGAAGAAAGCGGGCCTTTTAAAGAGCTACGCGCCGTATTCTCCGTTCATCCAGAACCGTTTACTGTCGTTGCACGTAAAGACGCGAACATCAAAACTTTTGATGATTTGAAAGGTAAGCGCGTTAACATTGGTAATCCTGGTTCTGGTCAGCGAGGTACTATGGAAGTGCTAATGAACCAGTATGGTTGGAGTAACGACGACTTTAAGCTTGTCTCTGAGTTAAAAGCAGCAGAGCAATCAAAAGCACTTTGTGATAACAAAATTGATGCGATGATTTATACCGTTGGTCACCCAAGTGGAGCGATTAAAGAAGCCACTACGTCGTGTGATAGTAATATCGTAACGGTAGCTGGACCTAATGTAGAAAAACTGGTTGCAGACAACAGCTTCTATCGTGTCGCAAATGTCCCGGGTGGTATGTATCGTGGCACAGATAGTGATGTTCAAACCTTTGGTGTGGGCGCGACGTTTGTTTCTTCTACTGCGGTACCAGAAGATGTGGTTTATAACGTGGTTAAAGCGGTATTTGAAAACTTCGATGATTTCCGCCGTCTCCACCCAGCGTTTGCAAACTTGAAGAAAGAGGAAATGGTAAAAGACGGTTTATCTGCGCCTCTTCACCCAGGTGCGCTCAAATACTACAAAGAAGTAGGGCTGATTAAGTAAGCGTTACCTTCTCTTATTATTGATGTAAAACGCCATCTTTCTCGATCAATGCCACTCGTTTAACTGCGAGTGGCATATTTCTATCTCTCGTCATCCTGTACAGCGACGAAGGAGCGTGATACAGGATCTTCCATCCGAGCACTTTGTGATCAAAATGGTTTCATTAGCCGCTCAGTGTAGTGCTATTAGATTCCTAACCTCGCTGGAGTGACACAAAAAATCGTTAAGCTATCTGCATTAATCTTTCGCGCTGGTGTTTTTGTAGGAGTGTTATCCACTTGTACAAGTTTTGCTTAAACATAAACATCAATGAAAAAGTAGATAGTGATGAGAATAGAAGAAAGAGCAACAAACCCTTTAACATGATTGGGATTCAGTTGACGAGATACACGAGCTGCAAGATACCCACCTACCAACGTACCGACCAAAACAACACTACCTGTGTGCCAATCAATGGAGCCATTGGCAACAAAAATCACGATAGCAATGAGTGAAACACACGTAGATACGAGCAATTTCAAACCGTTCATTAAATTAATGTCTTGGTGACCAGCTACTACCAGATAACTCAGAACAATAACCCCTAAACCTGCGTTGAAAAAACCACCGTAAGCAGAGACACCAACAAGTAGTAAACCCAACGCGATTGCTCCGAGTATGCCAGCATGTTTGTGCTCTTTCGCGACAGTTTTGATTAGCATTGTTAAACGAGAACCGGTGAGAAAAAGCACGGTGGCAAATAAGAGTAACCAAGGGATGGCTTCCATAAATAGCGATTCTGGCGTGTTGAGCAACAGATATGCTCCGACAGCGCCGCCGACTAAACTGAATGAGACTGTGAACAGCAGTTCATGCTTGTTCTTCATGATCTCTTCTCTGAACCCGACGGCTCCACTAATGTAACCCGCACATGAAGCATATGTGTTTGTTGCGTTAGCCATAATAGGAGGAACACCAACTGCCAATAGAGCCGGAAAAGTAATAAAGCTTCCGCCTCCCGCTATGGAGTTAATGATCCCACCAATTACGCCAGCAATGAATAAAAGTGAGAGTTCTAAAAGCATAAACAATCCTTGTTATGTTCTTTTTCATTGTTAGAGCTTCAGATGATCTAACCTACATGCTCTAATGTTCTGATATGAGGTTTACTTTACCCGCTCTAAAACAAAATTGTTCAGTTCTGTAACGTTTTTGATGACATGAACGGCTTTACTTTGAGAGTACCCTTCGAGGCGATACATAAAGTCATCATTCCAGAATGCGGGGCATTGCTGAAGAACTTTGTAGCTTTGTAACGTTCCTTTCAGTACCGAACTACCGTCAGGCCAACCTTCAGGTTTTATGAATAGTCCTTTAAGGAGACGTTTCGTCACAAACCAATAGCTTACGGAGTATGGTAGATCAATATAAATGAGAGTATCGGCTGCATCTAAACGAGCGTTGAAAGAGCTGATCGGTCCAAGGCCATCTATAATCCAACGATCTGAGCTTAGTATATTGCTATGGGCTTCATCAAAAACGTTACGCTCGACGGGATCACCGTTTGGTTTATAGACTATTGAATCTAATTGATGAAGAGGAAGACCGGTAGCAGACGCGATTGCTTTACTTACCGTCGATTTTCCACTGCCGGGTTTACCAAAAACTGCTATTTTTTGCATTGTGACCGCCTCCAAGAGAGCTTTTCCCATACGGTAGAGACAGAAAACCCACCGCTATGGGTGGGTTCGATAAATACTGAGCGCATCAAAAAATCCCACCATTCCTATGGAATGATGATAATTCGTTGGTTAAGTTGCGCTAAGTGTGTGTTCATACAATCACCTTCATATAACGACAGTGATTTGTCAATACCATCTGCACAATAAGCGAACGATTTGGAGGGCGGAAGATAAAGCCATCACGATGGATGGCTTTATCTAGGTTGAAAGAGACAGCGATTACTGCTCAACGCTGACTGGCTGTGCTTTAAACTTTTGAATCAGCTTTACGATTAGTGGACTTGCCAATACCAATACAGCTAAAACAGTAAAGGTAAGGGTAATAGGACGCTCCCATAGGAAACTCAGTTCTCCATCTGAAATCATTAATGCGCGGCGTAAGTTCTCTTCCATTAATCCTCCAAGGATGAAGCCCAGCAATAAAGGTGCGAGCGGGAAGTTAGCGAGCCGAAGTGCAATGGCAGCCATAGCCACAATCAGCATCACGAACACATCCATAGTGTTAAAAGAGACCAAATAAACCCCGGTGATTGAGAAGAATAAAATCATCGGTAGAAGCACCGTTCTTGGAACCGCCAAAAGCTTTGAAATGTACGGAATCAATGGTAAGTTCAGGATCACAAGTACGATGTTGCCGAAGTACATGGAAATGATCACTGACCAGAACACATCTGGGTGTTCAACAAATAGGCGAGGGCCAGGTTGAATACCATAAGCGATCAGCGCACCGAGCATTATTGCTGTTGTACCAGAGCCCGGAATACCAAGCGTTAATAGCGGTACAAATGAACCACTAGATGCTGCATTGTTCGCAGACTCTGGCGCAACCAAACCACGGATACTGCCTTTACCGAACTCATCCTTTTTCTCTTTAGGTGCGAGGTTGCGCTCCATACCATAGCTTAAAAAAGCAGCAATGGTTGCCCCTGCGCCAGGAAGAACGCCAGTGAAGAAACCTAATATTGAAGAGCGAATTGAAACAGGCGCAACATCTTTGATTTCTTCCTTGGTCACTTTCATTGAGCCAATGTTGCTCAGCTTTTCTTGTTCTTCATCGCTGGTGTCTTTTGATGGTTTAAGGATGCCCATCAGTGTCTCACCCAGTGCGAATGTCGCCATTGCAAGCAACAAGAAGCTAAAGCCATCCATTAAATCCGTTAAACCGAAGGTAAAGCGTTCAACGCCTACGCCTTTATCGATTCCAACTGTAGATAGCATCAAACCAAGAATGGTCATCATCCACGCTTTGATTACCTGACCTTTCCCCGCAAAAGCCGCGACTGCTGATAACCCAAGTAGCATCAACGCAAAATAGTCCGACGATTGGAAGCTAAGGGAGACGCTAGCCAATGCTGGTGCGGCAACAAGCAACATAATGGCAGATAGTGTACCGCCAGTGAAAGACGAATAAGCTGCCAAAGCTAATGCTTTACCTGCCTGGCCTTTTTGAGCCATTGGGTAGCCGTCGAATGCTGTGACCACGGTTGAAGAACAACCCGGCGCGTTAATTAAAATCGACGATGTAGAACCACCAAATACCGCACCGTAATAAACACCCGCCATTAAAATAAGGCCAGAGGAGGGCTCTAGACCATAAGTAATTGGGATCATCAAAGCAATGGCTGAGATCGGCCCAAGTCCAGGTAACATGCCGATAAATGTACCGACGAAGCAACCAACGATCACCATCATAATGTTCATTGGCATTACTGCGGTGGATAAACCTTGTAGAATTCCATCTAACATAATTCAGTCCTTTCTTTGGCTACCAGATGGTGAAAATCAAACCCGGTTCGAGATAGATGTCCAAACCTTGAGTGAGTAATAAGTAGAACGCGATCACGAATGGAAACGACGCGCCAAACAGAACGGGTTTACGTCTTTCCCCGAGCAGATAAAAGCCAGCCAATAAAAACAAGCCAGTAGCTATCACAAAACCTAGATAAGTCAGGCCCACGCCGTAGAGCGCCATTAAAATTAAAAAGGCAATCAGTAACTTCCAATTGAAGGTCAGCACTGCGCCACTTTGTTTATCTGGTTGTCCTGTCACCAGCAATAGCAAAGAAAGGCCGACACCAACGTAAGTCAGGATGGTTGGCAGAGTGCGTGCGGTGAATGGTTCATACTCATCACCTGGAAACAATGGAATCTGCGAGGTTTGATAACCGTAGCAAAGACAGAAGAGTAGAAATATCATTGCGCCGACGCGGTCACGACAGAGCAAGTACTCTTTGGTGAAAAAGTTGGTTGAACGAGGCATATTCAACTCCTAACAAAAGTAAAAAAGACCGCATATGGACGTCAATGAATAAACTAAACCATTAACAATTAAGCATTTCGCTGCTAGTCGAGCCGCTTTGGGTATATAAACAAAGGAGTGTGCATGCCGATTGTCGACAATGTCCATATGCGGTGAAACTTAGAGTGCAAATACAATGGGGAAATACCAACCTACGTTATTCATTGAGGTTGGTATCTGAGGGACCCCAATTCGACTGTTACTTCAGGAAGCCTAACTCGCGCATTAAGTCACCCATCTGTTGCTCTTGATCTTCAAGAAACGCGAAGAATGCTTTATCCGCTTTATAGTTGTCGATCCAACCATTGCGGTCTCGAACGACTTGCCATTCGTCGGTGTTATACATTTTAGTAAATGCGGCATTCCATTCATCTAGCTTTTCTTGGCTTGTGCCTGGTGCTGCAAAGAATCCACGCCAGTTAGCAAAGACAGTTTCATTACCATATTCGGTGAGAGTTGGAATGTTAGGCGCAGCTTCTAAACGTTTTGGTGCTGTAATCGCTAACACTTTCACTTGCCCAGACTTAGACATTTCGAGTACTTCACCTAGCCCTGTAGAGAGCAGTTGTGTTTCGCCTGAAAGTAGGGCAGCCATGGCTTTTCCACCTGCATCATAGGCAATGTAACGAACTTTGCGCGCATCAAAACCTTCACCTTTGAAAGCTGCTGCTATAACCAAATGATCCATAGAACCACGAGCAGAGCCACCAGCAACCTTCACCTTACGTGGGTTTTCTTTAAAAGCTTTAACGACATCTTCCCAAGAGCTGTAAGGAGAATCGGCTGATGTAACAATGGCGCCATAATCGGCAACCGTTGCGGCAACAGGAGTCAAGTCGCGGAAAGATTGTGGGAAGATCCCACTGAGCGAACGAACGACGATCGGTGTTGAGTTCACCATGAGTGTATCTTCTTGACGATCAGCCGTTTCAATCAAATGTGCGATTGCTTTGCCACCGCCACCACCAGATAGGTTTTGAAATGATACGGTTTCGACGATGTCCGACTTTATTAATACATCACCAGTACCTCGGGCGGTCATGTCCCAACCGCCACCTGCACCTCCAGGGATAAGAAAGTGCATTTTTTCAATATCTGCAGCAAGAGCGTTGAATGAAAATGAAGCTGCGATGATTGAAGCGGCGAGCGTTGGTTTGAGTACCTTTAACATGTTCACGTTCCTTATGTTAGCGACTCTATTTAGTTGAGCCTTATTGTTTTTGCTCAGTTGTCATGCCTTGTAAGCGTTAAAGCTGAACTTGGTGTAAAGGTTAATTAAGTGTTAAATATCTGTCTGTAAAAGAGATATAAAGAGAATATTGAGCATTTCGGTTATTTTGTTCATAAAGTTCACGGCGAGAAGTTGGTGTTAGGTCACGCGGCTTTACGCTTTGGTAGGCCATAATAAAATGACGGAAAATGAACGAGGAAAAGAGAATGAAAGGGACGTGTTTGTGCGGCGCAATTGAAGTCATCGCTGAGGTTAAAAATGAGGTTAGCCTGTGCCATTGCTCTATGTGTCGAAAATGGTCGAGTGGCGCACTTCATGCGGTGCATTGTGGGCCTAACGTGACGTTTAAAGGTGGCGAACCTAAACGTTATCAGTCGTCAGACTGGGCGGTGAGAGGTTTTTGTGGCGAATGCGGCACAAACCTTTTCTATCATTTGTTGCCGACAGGTGAGTACATTCTTTCCGCTGGTTTGTTCGATAACCCAGATTTCAAACTCACTTTAGAGATTTTTACCGATGAAAAGCCAGCTTATTATGACCTCAATTCCGCTTCACAAAAGATGACTTCGCAACAAGTCTTTGATCAATTTGTACCTAAAGAATAGTTTTTTATCCGATTATTGTTCGACAGCTGAGCTTTTAGTTTTTAGATCATAAGCTTAAAGGTTTATAAGTTGTCGACAATGTGAACTCACCATTCTTTATTTCTGCTAAAAACGGCACTTAATAGGCATTTTAGGCCAATTTAAATTACGACCTTAGTCTAAATTGTCGACAATTTACTTGATTGTCGACACTTTGATCGACTACTTTATATTCAGGTTAAGAAATTGTAGACATTTCGATGTCGGTAACAAGAGTATCTGAATATGAACTCTGAGTTGAAAGCTCGTTATAAAGTGCTGGGTTCTGAGAAAGAACACACCAAATCCGAAACGCTGACCGAAACACTCATTGAAGTCATTGTTAATGGCGACGTGAAGCCTGGCCATAAGATATCAGAGCCTGAGCTAGCAAAGAAATATCAAGTCAGTCGTGGGCCTTTGCGTGAAGCATTGATGCGCTTAGAGGGGCTAGGGCTCATCGAGCGAATTCCTCATGTTGGGGCTAGAGTGACCACTTTTTCTCCGGAAAAGCTGATAGAACTTTATGCCGTTCGAGAAGCATTGGAAGGCATGGCGGCAAGGTTAGCTGCGCGACACATTACGCAAGAAGAGCTCTTAAGCTTGGAAATGCTATTGTCGACACATTCCAAGCATATAGACCAAATGGAAGGCGCGTCTTACTTCCATCAACATGGTGACTTTGATTTTCACTATCGCATCATCCAAGCGAGTAGAAACAGTAAGTTAATATCTCTGCTGTGTGATGAACTCTATCACTTATTACGGATGTATCGTTACCAGTCGCCACGTGCGCAATCTCGCCCGAATGAGGCGCTCACCGAACACAAATTCATTTTGGAAGCCATTCGCAATCGCGATGAAGAGCTTGCAGAAATGTTGATGAGAAGACACATATCAGGAAGTCGAAAGCTCATCCAATCTCAAATTATACATACAGAAAGTTTAGACAAAGACTAGAAGGAATTCGTCATGAGCTTAACACCGGGAGCGAAATTCAGACTCGCCATTGAACAAAATAATCCACTACAAATTGTCGGCACTATAAACCCGTATTGCGCCATGATGGCAAAAAACTTGGGTCACCAAGCGATTTACTTGTCTGGTGGCGGTATCGCAAATGCTTCATACGGATTGCCGGATCTCGGTATCACAACATTAAACGACGTTTTGGTTGATGTTGACCGTATTACTAACGCATGTGATTTGCCTCTTTTGGTTGATATCGACACGGGCTTTGGCGGTGCATTTAACATTGCTCGCACGATCAAAGCGATGGAAAAAGCGGGCGCGGCAGCGGTGCACATGGAAGACCAAGTCGCACAGAAACGTTGTGGTCATCGTCCGAACAAAGCAATAGTCAGCCAGCAAGAGATGGTTGATCGTGTAAAAGCCGCGGTTGATGCACGCAATGATGAAAGTTTCGTGATTATGGCTCGTACTGACGCGTTAGCTGTTGAAGGCATGGACAGCGCAATCGAGCGCGCGATTGCGTGTGTGGAAGCTGGCGCAGACATGATCTTCCCCGAAGCGATGACCAAGCTGGATCAGTACCTTCAGTTCTCAAACGCACTTGAGCAAGCAACTGGAAAGCACGTTCCTATTCTGGCCAACATTACCGAGTTCGGCGCAACGCCACTGTACGGCTGCGATGAGCTTGCAAAAGCGAAAGTCGATATGGTGCTTTACCCATTAAGTGCGTTCCGTGCCATGAACAAAGCTGCTGAAACGGTCTACAAACATTTGCTAGAAGTGGGTAATCAGGAAGCACTGGTTGATTCGATGCAAACACGTAAAGAGTTGTATCAGCACCTGAATTACCACGACTACGAAGACAAACTTGACCAGTTATTCTCTGAAGGGAAATAGCGGGGGAAAAGCAAAAATAGACGGAAGCCCAAGAAAAAGATAATCGGAATTTATCTCATCTAATAACGTGAAATTCGTTTGGCTAAAAACACCCCAGAGAGGGAAAAGTCAGACAGAAAAGGAGTTCAAACAATGTCTCAAACTGCAGAAAAGAAAGCAGAATTAGGTGGCGCAGGCCTTCGTGGTCAAAGCGCAGGAAGCACAGCTTTATGTACTGTCGGAAAAACGGGAACTGGTTTAACTTATCGTGGATACGATATTACTGATCTTGCGAACAACGCACAGTTTGAAGAAGTGGCTCACCTTCTGTTGCGCGGTCACTTGCCGAATCAACAAGAACTTGATGCGTACAAGACACACCTACTCAGCTTTAGAGGTTTGCCAGCCGAGCTAAAACAAGCTTTAGAGTTGATTCCTGCAAGCGCACACCCAATGGACGTAATGCGCACGGGTTGTTCTGTATTGGGTAACCTAGAGCAGGAAATGAGCTTCGAGGAGCAACTGAAAGCAACCGAACGTATGCTAGCCTTGTTCCCTGCCATCATCTGTTACTGGTACCGCTTTAGTCATGATGGCGTGCGTATCAACACCGAGGATCAGACTGAAGATTGCATCGGTGGTTACTTTTTGCGATTACTTACAGACAAAGCGCCATCTGCGCTGCACAAACAAGTGATGCATTGCTCGCTTATTCTTTATGCTGAACATGAGTTTAATGCTTCTACATTCGCAGCACGCGTTTGTGCATCAACGTTGTCAGACATCCATTCTTGTATCACGGCAGCAATCGGTACGCTTCGTGGACCACTTCACGGAGGTGCGAACGAAGCGGCGATGGAAATGATTGAAGATTGGCAAACGCCCGACGAGGCGGAAGCGAACATCATGAAAATGCTAGCCAATAAAGACAAGATCATGGGCTTTGGTCATGCGATTTATCGTGAAAGTGACCCTCGCAACGCCTTAATAAAACGCTGGTCCAAAGAGTTATCGAAGCAAGTTGGTGATACACATCTATATGCGGTTTCTGAGCGTGTTGAATCAGTGATGAAGCGAGAGAAAGGTCTGTTCTGTAATGCGGACTTCTTCCATGCATCGGCTTACCACTTCATGGACATTCCAACCAAACTATTTACCCCAATCTTTGTGATGAGTCGTTTAACGGGCTGGGCTGCACACGTTTATGAACAGCGTGCCAATAACCGTATTATTCGCCCAAGTGCTGATTACACGGGCCCAGATCATCAAGAATGGGTGCCTATCGAGAATCGCTAGCGCGAAGGTCAACGAGGGCATTATATGCTTTGGTTGACCACCTCCTTCCTTTGTCATTCTCTCTAACAGAGGAAGGAGATCCTCTCATCACTGTGTTTCTGGAGCAATGGAAAACCTTGATGAAGGCAAGATGTAAAGACTGAATGGAAGCAAACCATGAACACAAATATTAATACTCAATATCGTAAGCCGCTTCCGGGAACTCAACTGGATTATTTTGATGCACGCGAAGCCGTCAATGCCATTTCTCCTGGAGCCTATGAAACACTCCCTTATACCTCTCGCGTGCTAGCTGAGCAACTGGTCCGTCGCTGTGACCCGAACACATTGACAGATAGCCTGAAACAGTTAATTGAACGCAAACGCGATCTTGATTTTCCTTGGTATCCAGCACGCGTTGTTTGTCATGACATTCTTGGTCAGACCGCTCTAGTCGATTTAGCGGGTCTACGCGATGCCATTTCAGATCAGGGCGGCGATCCTGCAAAAGTGAACCCAGTGGTTGAGACACAATTGATCGTTGACCACTCTTTAGCGGTTGAACATGCGGGCTTTGACCCTGATGCCTTCGACAAAAACCGCGCGATTGAAGAGCGCCGTAATGAAGACCGATTTCACTTTATCGAGTGGTGTAAAACAGCGTTTGAAAACGTCAGCGTGATTCCAGCTGGGAATGGCATCATGCACCAAATCAACTTGGAAAAAATGTCTCCTGTGGTACAAGCAAAGCAGGGCATTGCCTACCCTGACACCTGTGTGGGTACGGACAGTCACACGCCTCACGTAGACGCTCTTGGTGTTATTGCGATAGGTGTCGGTGGTCTGGAAGCAGAAACCGTCATGCTTGGCCGACCATCAATGATGCGTCTACCAGATATTGTCGGTGTCAAACTGACGGGTAAACGTCAACCGGGCATTACCGCAACGGATATTGTCCTCGCGATTACTGAGTTTCTTCGTAATGAGCGTGTGGTATCTTCATATCTTGAATTCTTCGGAGAAGGCGCACGTGATCTAACGATCGGAGACCGCGCAACGATTTCAAACATGACACCAGAATACGGCGCAACAGCTGGCATGTTTTATATTGATGAGCAGACCATCAATTACTTGAAACTAACTGGTCGAGATGAAGAACAAGTTGCTTTAGTAGAAAATTACGCAAAACAAACCGGTCTTTGGGCAGACGATCTTGATAGCGCAGTTTACGAGCGTGTACTTGAGTTCGATTTATCATCAGTTAGCCGTAACTTGGCTGGTCCGTCAAACCCTCATCGTCGTTTACCAACTTCTGAGTTGGCACAGCGCGGTATTTCTGGAGCGTGGGAAGAGAAAGAAGGCGAGTTGCCAGATGGTGCAGTGATCATCGCTGCTATTACCTCATGTACGAATACTAGTAACCCAAGAAACGTGGTTGCTGCTGGCCTTGTGGCGAAGAAAGCCAACGAACTTGGTCTTGTACGTAAACCTTGGGTGAAATCGTCTTTTGCTCCGGGTTCTAAAGTTGCACGCTTGTATCTGGAAGAAGCGGGCTTATTACCAGAGCTAGAGAAGCTTGGCTTTGGCATTGTTGGTTACGCATGTACAACTTGTAACGGTATGAGTGGTGCGCTGGATCCAAAAATCCAACAAGAGATCATCGACCGTGATTTATATGCAACAGCGGTGCTTTCTGGTAACCGTAACTTTGATGGTCGAATCCATCCGTACGCCAAACAAGCTTTCTTGGCTTCACCACCATTGGTTGTCGCTTATGCGCTAGCGGGTACCATTCGTTTTGATATCGAGCGCGATGCATTGGGCTCGGACCAACACGGCAAACCAATTTATCTCAATGATTTGTGGCCAAGCGATGAAGAGATCGATGCAGTTGTCGGTACTCATGTTAAACCTGAGCAGTTTAAGCAAGTTTACATTCAGATGTTTAAGCTGAATGATCAAGAGCAAAATCCCAACCCGCTGTACGACTGGCGTCCGATGAGTACCTATATCCGCCGACCACCGTACTGGGAAGGTGCGCTAGCGGGAGAAAGAACATTGTCTGGTATGCGTCCATTGGCGATTCTGGGCGACAACATCACCACTGATCACTTATCACCATCCAACGCGATTCTCGCAAGCAGCGCTGCAGGTGAATACTTAGCGAAAATGGGTGTGCCAGAAGAAGATTTCAACTCTTACGCGACTCACCGTGGTGACCACTTAACGGCGCAACGCGCGACCTTCGCTAACCCAAAGTTGTTCAATGAAATGGTGAAGGAAAACGGCGAAGTCGTGCAGGGATCTCTGGCGCGTGTAGAGCCAGAAGGGCAGGTGGTTCGTATGTGGGAAGCGATTGAAACCTACATGAATCGTAAACAACCATTGATCGTGGTGGCTGGCGCGGATTACGGTCAGGGGTCATCCCGTGACTGGGCAGCAAAAGGCGTTCGACTGGCGGGCGTAGAAGCCATTGTTGCTGAAGGCTTTGAGCGTATTCACCGTACTAACTTGGTTGGCATGGGCGTACTACCACTGCAATTTAAGTCGGGCGTTAACCGCAATACGCTAGAGCTGGATGGTACGGAACTTTACGACGTGGTTGGAGAAATCAAGCCGGGCGCTGATTTAGCGCTGGTTATCACACGCAGCAACGGCGATAAAGTCGATGTTCCGGTTACTTGTCGCTTAGATACCGCTGACGAAGTTCACGTGTACAACGCGGGCGGTGTTCTGCAGCGTTTCGCGCAAGATTTCTTGGCACAATAAGGAGTGCGTATGGCAAATAATACTCCGAATCAAACAAGCCAAATAAAAGTGCCCGCGACGTACATGCGTGGCGGCACGAGTAAAGGTGTCTTTTTCAACCTAGAGGATTTACCTCAAGAAGCGCAAATGGCTGGAGCCGCGCGTGACAAGCTGTTGTTACGTGTTATCGGCAGCCCGGATCCTTACGCGAAGCAAATCGACGGTATGGGTGGTGCAACCTCCAGCACCAGTAAAACAGTGATTGTTTCGCGCAGTAGCCAAGACGGTCATGACGTTGACTATTTGTTTGGACAAGTGTCGATCGACAAACCATTCGTCGATTGGAGTGGTAACTGCGGCAACTTGTCTGCGGCAGTTGGTCCCTTCGCCATTCATGCTGGGCTGATTCCACAAGACCGCATTCCAGAAAATGGAATTGTGACGGTGCGTGTTTGGCAAGTGAACATAAGCAAAACGATTTTGATTCACGTGCCAATCGTCAATGGTTTCGTCCAAGAAACCGGAGAGTTTGAACTCGATGGTGTCACGTTTCCAGCGGCAGAAATTCAAGTGGATTTTGTTGATCCTTCCGATGGCGAAGGAAGTATGTTCCCAACGGGTAACTTAGTTGATGATTTGGTGGTGCCGGATGTGGGTACGTTCAACGCGACCTTTATTAACGCGGGCATACCAACCATTTTTATTGATGCTGAATCGATAGGATATCAGGGCACCGAGCTGCAAGACGATATCAACAACGATGACACAGCATTAGCGATGTTCGAATCCATCCGTGCATATGGCGCGTTAAAAATGGGCCTGATTTCTGATTTAGAAGAAGCTCAAACACGCCAACATACGCCGAAAATAGCGTTTGTTTCTAAACCGAAAAGTTACCTGTCTTCAAGTGGTAAAGCCGTTAATGAGTCGGATATTGATGTGCTCGTTCGCGCGCTGTCGATGGGCAAGCTACATCATGCAATGATGGGAACAGCAGCCGTTGCTATTGCTTCTGCTGCGTGTGTGCCCGGAACGTTAGTGAATTTAGCCGCTGGTGGCGGTGAAAAAGAGTCCGTGACTTTTGGTCACCCGTCAGGAACGTTAAAAGTTGGGGCACAAGCGAAGCAAACTGAGCAGGGCTGGGTGGTGCAAAAAGCCATTATGAGCCGAAGTGCGAGAATACTGATGGAGGGATTTGTGCGTGTACCCTTCTATGTCTTCGATTAAAAGAGACGATCTTTGGATTAAAAGAGCGATCTTTGAGTAGAACGAGAGCAATGTCAGGACATACTGGAGGAAGCAATATGTCTTCATACGAAAAAGAATACTTATGGGCGAAGAATGAACCGGAGAGTTTTTGGCGCGCTCAAGCGGAGAATCTCGATTGGTTTGAATCTCCTAAAACTATCTTGAAATCTGATGAAAACGGCATAGAACGTTGGTTTCCAGATGGTGTAATGAATACGTGCTGGTTAGCATTAGATTACCATTGCGAGCAAGGACGCGGTGATAATACTGCACTCATTTATGACTCGCCAGTGACAGGTCGTAAAGCCACGTACACCTATAGCGATCTACGTGACCAAGTAGCAAAAATTGCTGGCATGCTGTCTGCTCAAGGTGTTGAAAAAGGCGACCGAGTCGTTATTTATATGCCGATGATCCCAGAAGCCGCAATGGCGATGCTTGCCTGCGCGCGTTTGGGGGCGATTCATTCCGTAGTATTCGGTGGTTTTGCACCTAATGAGCTTGCTGTACGAATTGAAGATGCAGAGCCGAAAGTGATCATGACGGCGTCGTGCGGGATTGAGATCAACAAAGTCATTCCATACAAGCCAATGGTAGACAAAGCCATTATGGACAGCCGTTGGAAGCCTGAGAAAGTGTTTGTTTTCCAACGTCCAGAGTGCGACGCTGAGCTAAACCAAGAAAGAGACTTAGATTGGCAGCGAGAGTACAACCAAGCGCTGCCACATGGTTGTGTTCCGGTGTTAGCAACCGAGCCGCTCTACATACTTTATACATCGGGTACGACAGGTAAGCCGAAAGGCGTTGTGCGTGATAACGGTGGTCATGCTGTCGCGATGAAGTACTCCATGAGCGCAATCTATAACATTCCTCAAGATGGCGTCTTTTGGGCGGCATCTGATGTGGGCTGGGTAGTAGGGCACTCTTACATTGTTTACGCTCCACTGATTCACGGTTGCACTACTATCCTATTCGAAGGAAAGCCTGTTCGAACACCGGATCCTGGCGCATTTTGGCGAGTGTGTGATGAATACAAAGTAGATGCGTTGTTCTCTGCACCAACGGCGTTTCGTGCGATTAAGAAAGAGGACCCGGAAGGCGAGCACTTAAAACAGTACGACTTGTCGAATCTGAAAACTATCTTTATGGCGGGAGAACGCCTTGACCCTCCGACACTGGAGTGGGTTCAGAGCAAAGCGGACAAGCCCGTTATTGACCACTGGTGGCAAACCGAGACGGGCTGGGCCATAGCGGGCAACCCGACAGGTGTCGAAATGATGCCAGTTAAAGCTGGTTCTTCGACGAAGCCCATTCCGGGTTATCAGGTCGAGATTCTGAATGAACTTGGAGAGGCTGTCGGGCCTAACCAACAAGGCTTTGTCGCATTAAAACGTCCGCTACCACCAAGCTGTCTGCCAACGGTTTGGCGTAATCATGACCGTTTTGAAACTGGTTATCTTAGCCAGTTCCCAGGCTACTACGTGTCAGGTGATGGTGGCTATCTGGATGAAGACGGTTACCTGTTTATTATGGGACGTATTGATGATGTGATTAATGTCGCGGGACACCGATTGTCGACAGGTGAAATGGAAGAAATAGTAGGAGGCCACCCAGCGATTGCAGAATGTGCGGTGGTCGGTATCCACGATGATCTAAAAGGTCAGCTTCCACTTGGTTTTGTTGTACTGAAAGACGGCGTCAAAGTGGATGAGCTAGACCTTGAAGGTGAGCTTGTTGGCAAAGTGCGTAGTGAGATAGGTGCAGTTGCTTGCTTCAAGCATGCGTTGGTTGTAGACCGTTTACCGAAAACACGTTCAGGTAAAATTTTGCGTCGAACTATACGTCAAATAGCTGATGGTGAAAAATACACCGTTCCGTCAACGATTGATGACCCAAGTAGCTTGAACGAAATTGAGCGAGTGCTACGACGCTGAGAAAAACTCAATTCTAACTAACCCCTGATCCTCGAACTCTGTAGGTTGGTTCTGCCTCTGTACGTTTATTAAGTACAGGGGCTTTTTTGTTGCTCAAACAGTACAAACGTATCGTGAAAGCATTTGTGACTTGCCAATACGACGTTTTCCTCACAAACTACAGCCATTCCATTTTTAGTGACCCTTTGTATGACCACGTTTGCGATTAAACCTGCGTGTTTTAGCGACCTAGAGTTGCTCAACGATCTTATGTTCGAGCTTCATGATGAGCATCATCTTCAATCTCCTGAGCTTTTCAAAACGGCAGAGGAGATAGAACAAGAAAAAAGCATTGCTCGATATATTGATGACCCTGAGTGCCTTGTTTACGTAGCAAAACAAGGAGATGAAATTATTGGCTTTATTTCTGGTCACTTCTGTGAACTTATTTCTACCGTCAGCCAGCCAGTTATGATGGGAAGCGTGGATGAGCTCTATGTGCTGCCTGAATATCGAAAACAAGGTACGGCGCAGGCTTTGATTAATAAAATTGAGTCAACGTTCTCTGATTACGGTGCAAAACAGATGTTTGTTGAAGTATGGCATTTTAACCAGGGCGCAATATCTTTGTATGAAAAACAAGGATTTGCACACCATATCCACTATTTAAGAAAACCGCTGAACGAATAATCGTATTTAACTTTAATATTGTGATTTAGGTTCGATCGAATTGAAATCATTCAGTTCGTCAATAGACTTTTCTCTATAAGCTACTCGCAATGTTAACAAATTGATATGCACCTACATTGGTATCGGCGTTTTTGTCTGCTTGTTTATTAGTAGCACGAGGATCGTGCTTACAAAAACAAGAGGACAATATTTTGAAACTAACAAAATCGTTACTTGCTTTAGCCGTTTTGCCAATGTTCGCAAGTGCTGATGATTTGTCACAGACGCAAAATCACACTATCCAACCCCAGATCGTAGGCGGAGTAACTGCCGACCCACGTGACTGGAAATTCTACACCCAAATTGTTAGTCGTTATGGTAACCGATCGTATTGTGGGGCCAGTTATATCGGGAATGGTTACGTCCTGACTGCTGCACATTGTGTTGAGGGTGATTCTCCGAGTCAGATTGCGGTTAAAATCGGTGGCGTTGTTTATAACGGTAGTGATGGTGTTCGTGCAAACGTCAGTGAGATCCATATGCACCCGGCATATCGCCGCGCGACGCTTTCTCATGACCTCGCGGTATTGAAGCTCGACTCTGTGCCTCAAGGTGTTTCTTCAGTTGAGATTGCGAATGGTAGTCTAACGCAATACGCGAGCATCGGAGATTGGCTTAGTGTTGCTGGCTTAGGGCGAACTTCTGAAGGAGGAAGCTCTCCGTCTCGATTGCAAGAGGTTGACGTCCCACTTGTGTCGGATATGACTTGCCGTCAAGCCGGTGGCAACTACACAACGGTTGGAGAAGTGTCATTCTGTGCTGGTATTCCTCAAGGTGGGATAGATTCTTGTCAGGGAGATAGTGGTGGTCCAATCGTCATTAATCGCAGTGGTGTAATTACTCAACTTGGTGTGGTCAGTTGGGGAATAGGTTGTGCTCGTCCTGGTATGTATGGGGTTTATAGCGATATCGCTGCTATGCGCAATTTTGTCGATGGTGTTATCGGAACAGTAACACCACCAAAAGAGAATGTTTCTGTTGGATACACCACCGAACAGACACTGGCATCATTTAATGTTGGGGAGTTACAGCAACATAGCTTTGTTATCCAGAATTCAGGGAACACCACCTTCACTGTGGAAAATGTTCGCGCGTTTGCTTCGGGTGTTACTGATGCAGCTGTTATTGCCAATGATCAGTGCTCTCAGGCGACGTTAGCAATGAATGCAAGTTGTCGTATTGATGTTGAATTTGGTGCTACTCAGAGCGGAGAAGCAAGAGTGGTTTTGAACTTCAACGTTGATAAGACCAGCACACAATACCAAGCGTTAGTATCCGCTCAAGCGAAAACGGTGACAACGCCTCCCACAGATAGCTGTACAGCTGCATGGCAAGCCAGCTTAGTGTATCTCAAAGGAGATACGGTTACTTGGAATGGTAAAGTTTGGCAAGCGCAGTGGTGGACTCAAGGTGATAATCCAGCAGACTCAGGGCCTTGGGGTGTTTGGCAAAAAGTAGGCGATGCGAATTGCAAGTCTAACTAACTATCGGGCCAGTGAATTTGATTCGTTGACCATGAGATAAGATTCATTCTTGGTTTCAACGATCAGTACATAGTTATCATAACTGGGGTTTATTGTTTGCGAATAATAAGCCCTTTTTTATTGTGTCAACTATGAGAACCCACAAAATGTGTATGACTTTGTCCTGACGTTATCTTTATATAACTGGCAGAATTGCGATCAACATTTTATGTTTTGTCTGATTTTTGTCAGGTTTGCATTAAATTATTCTCCAGTGAGCGTTGAGTTCAGGTTTTACGCGATCAACTCAGTTTGGCATAACTCGTTACTTAATTTTTGTCGAAAAAGATAAGATTAACTGCCATGATTCATTGGTTATCATTATGTTTATTTAAGGTCATATTTTGTGTTGAGACAGCTGTTATTACTCATCCTTTGTTTTATTTTGTTACCTGTTTCACCGATCTCTACGGCTAAAGCCACTGCGAGCGAAGTTAAAGGAGCGCTCTGTATTGTTCGCGCTGATGACAAGTTAGTGCTAGTTCATGAAGTATTAACGGATAAGATTTCTCTACCTGGCGGAACCATCATTGATGGTGAGTCTCCACAAGTTGCTGCTCAACGAGAAACGTGGGAAGAAACCGGTATAGTGGTTACGGTTGGAGAGGAGCTTGGCAGAACGGACACTGCAGTTTTTTACGACTGTATATCAGACTCTGACATTATCGCTTTTTCTATGAATAATTCTTTAGGTGGAAATGAACTGCCTATTTGGTTTGCCCCTCATTATGGAGTAGAAGTTGCGTCAGCGATGCTGCTTAGCCCATCTGAATTACCATCATCTTTGTATCGTTATCCTGAGCAATGGCCACAAGTCACTCAGTTTTTTGATCAAGCTACCAAGCAATCAGTATCTTATGTTACTCAGCTGATCGAATCCGCGCCTTCATTTCGTCAGGTTGAATTGGCGTGGCTGATAGATTTACAGAGTTGGGTAGGGGCGTTGTCAGAAACGAGTTACGAGGTAGCTAGTCAGATCTCGAAACTCGTTATAGATCTGACAGAACCAACGGTACTACTCTTTCTATTTCCTTTTGCCATGATGCGCTTTGGTAGCCGGTTTGTGTACCGACTCTTTTTCGCAATTAGTGCAACGTCGCTTATGGTGCTTGTCGCTCAACAAGGCTTTTCGCTACCGCGCCCACATGTCTATATACCAATGATGGAGTTAACGCACAGCTTTGGCTTTAGTTTTCCTAGCTTGCCTATCGCTGTGTGGTTTTGTGTGCTGACGTTCTTGTTTCATAGAACCCAGTATTTTGGTTTGAATGGAACAACGGCAGTCTTCGTGTTCATCACTCTTACTGTGGTGTTAGGTAAGTTTTTCCTCGGCAGTGCCTTTATTTTAGATATGTTATTTGGCGCGCTGTTAGGCAGCTTGGTGGCTTGGCATGTTCTTCGACTGGAGACAAATCAAGATGTGAACGTTGATCAAGTTCTAAGCTCAAAAGGCGTCTGGTTCGTTATGACTGCGGCAACAGCGGTCATCTCCGTCATCTGGCCATTACCTGTGTTTGGTCGCTGGCTAGCAATTTTAATCACTGCATCAGCGTTGGTCATGACATTTAAAGAGTCGAAAGCACATTTAGATACTCGGCAGATGATCTTTGTAACGCTGGCATTGTTGCTTGTTGATCAACTCTATTTGTACTCGGCTAATATCGTATCGTTTAGCGGTTTGTGGTCATTAGTCTTGTCGACGTTACATTATCCATTATTAATGTTGTTATTTATGCTGCTTGCAAGGAAGCTGACTTGTGAAAACCAACCGAGCAAAACGTTGCTAGATTGATGGCTGTATTTGTTATCTATTAGTATTTGAGTAAAAACAAAGCCTTGCATTACAGCAAGGCTTTTACACGTTTAGTCCACGAACAACGCCGCTTGCCTATCTTGGACGGCTAGGGGTGTTAAACGTAAGAAGCTTAACGCAACAGACATGGCGGAAAGGGCTATGCATTGAGCACGAACTTTTCTATAGCTTTAGCGACACCGTGCTCATCATTACTTGCCGTAATGTAGTCAGCGATTTGCTTGGTTTCTTCCATTGCATTTGCCATCGCGATACCAAGGCCAGCGTATTTCAGCATGTGGTGGTCATTTTCTGCGTCACCCATACAGATAACTTCTTCCGGTTTAATTCCCAGATACTCGGCAATTGCGGCAACACCAATACCTTTGTTGCTCGCAGGGTTAAGAAACTCAAGGAAAAACGGAGCGCTTTGAACAACCGTAAACGCTTCGCGCATTTCAGCTGGCAGTGCTGCTATAACTTCTGTTAGTTTGCTTGGCTCTGCAACCATCATAGCTTTGATGATTGGATGATCGTCTTCTAGTGATTCGAAGTTCATCTCGGTGACATTTAAGCCATTTATCTTTGCTTCAATATCGGTGTAAGGGTTGTGTTCGTTGGTGATTAAACCATGAACTTGACTAAAAGCATGGACGTACGCACCTAGCTCTTCGGCTTTTCGCGCCACCAATTTTGCAGCTTTACCATCTATGATTTGCTGGTGGATGATGTCGTTTGTGCCTACGTTCTTGACCATCGAACCGTTGTAGTAAAGAACAAAATCTCGATCGGAATGGATATTCAGTTCGTCGAGCTTGTCTTGCATTCCTTCTAATGGGCGACCAGAAGCGAGAACGACAGTAACGCCTGCTTCTCGAGCTTTTGCGATCGCTTGTTTGTTTTCTTCAGAAATGGCTTTATCACTATTGAGTAGCGTGCCATCCATATCTAGTGCGATCAGTTTATACATCATTTCTTACCTTAAAGTTTTTTGGGAGCTGTCAGTGAATAAGGCTTGGTTTAACGTTAACCAGAAACCTGCATTCATTACGCTATGAAACTACAAAATGGTCTATTTTAACAATTAATTTTTGGTTTAAATTGACCTAGACACGCGTGTCCATTATGGTCTTCGCCTCGAAATGTTATGAGTTGAGTGAGTTCTGCGTTGTATAAGCTAAATGAGATGTTTGAAACCATCCAAGGGGAAGGGGTTTTCACTGGAGTCCCTGCTGTTTTTGTTCGGCTTCAAGAGTGTCCGGTTGGTTGCTCATGGTGCGATACCAAACAAACGTGGTATGCAGATGAGAATGATCAACGTCAAATAGGCGATATTCTGGTGAAAACGGAAGACTCTCCGACGTGGTGTGTTGCATCTGCCGAGAACATCGTAGAGCAATATCAACAGCAAGGCTTTAATGCTAAGCATATCGTGATTACTGGTGGAGAGCCTTGTATTTATGATCTGCGCCCTTTAACAAAGGCGTTTGAAGATATGGGGTGCCAATGCCAAATTGAAACCAGTGGCACATCAGAAGTGATTACTTCAGAAAATACGTGGGTGACAGTGTCACCAAAAGTAGCAAGGAAAGGTAAATTACCAGTGCTTAATAGCGCGTTAGAGCGGGCAAATGAGATTAAGCATCCAGTCGGTACCCAGAAAGACATCGACCACCTTGATGATCTTTTAGCAAATGCGAACGTAGCGGCTGAGACTATCATTGCACTACAACCAATTAGCCAGAAGCCTCGTGCTACGCAATTGTGTATTGATACGTGTATTGCCCGCAATTGGCGTTTGTCTGTTCAAACTCATAAATATTTGAGTATTGCTTAGACGAGAGACTCGTCATCATTCGAGGTAGCTTTTCTATCTAATCCCGGTTTCGCGAGTAATGCCGTTGGTAGCTTTGCTATCGAAACATTGTCGATATATCTAAGCAATTTATAGCGTTGTAAAAGCTAAGCAGTGTTGGCTGTTGTGGTGTAGTGCTATCTTTGGTTCGACAATCGTTTCGCATTTAATTGATGCCACCAATCTGGCGGCATCAAAATGAAGCTCTGTTGGCTGGAGTTTCACGCTGAGATAAAACGTTTAGAAGCTAACGCAAAAGGTTTTATCCCAGCGCTATTACCGCTAACAAAGACTATTTGCTCGCTAAGTATTCTTCTAAGCCGCTTTGTCGCAGTAGGCACGCTGGGCATTCACCACAGCCTTTACCAACGATTCCGTTGTAACATGTTAACGTATTGTTTTGGACAAACTCCAACATATTGTGCTTATCAGCTAGAGCCCAGGTCTCTGCTTTAGTAAGCCACATTAAAGGAGTCTTAATATTGAAGGCTTTATCCATACCTAAATTGCAAGAGAGATTTAGAGAGCGAATAAAGTTGTCTCGGCAGTCAGGGTAACCACTAAAGTCTGTTTCGCAAACTCCCGTAATGATGTCTTGAATACCAAGCTGGTAAGCATGGATACATGCGTAAGTAAGAAAGAGGATGTTTCTCCCTGGAACGAATGTATTGGGTACGTTAGCGTCGCTTAAGTCATTAGATACCGGAATGTTGTCTCTTGTCAGCGAGCTTATCGCTAACTCATTAATTGATTTTACATCCAGGACTTTGTGGCTTTTGATGTTAAGTTGCTTACCTAATTCGATAGCGATATCTATTTCATCTGAATGACGCTGGCCATAATCAAACGTTATAGCATGAACCTCATCATATGTATTTAATGCATCGATTAAGCAGGTCGTAGAGTCCTGCCCACCGGAAAAAACCACAAGTGCTTTTGTTGTAGCCATGTTGAACCCTTAGTTATGCTCTTTGATTCTTTGGTATTGATACGTATTCTTAGGCGTTTAATCCCAATTACGTACTCGACTTGTTCGTAGCGATTGCGTCCGCAATCAACTGGGCTGTGCTCTCAAGCACTCTTTGCTTGTCATCATTTGACAGCTTGTGGAGATTCACAGCAAGTTCAGCGGTGATTTCATCTTCACAAAAAAAATAGTTTAGAGGTACGTTTAGCTCATCTGCGATAAGTTTGAGCGTTTTTACGTCGGGAGTATGGCGCTCCCTTTCGTATTGGTTCATCCTTGCACTTGCAGAACTATCATCCATGCCGATACGGATGCCCAGTGCTTTTTGGGACAGATTCGCTTGTTTACGCGCATGCTTAAGGCGGGCTGGGAGTGGGTTATTAAACAACACTTAAAGTTCATACGAAGGACTTGGATGACTAAGATTATCTTAGTTTTTCTGATTTGTGTATACTAAGTAATGCTTAGTTATTGCCGAGGTCGCCAAGGCCGTGTATGTATAGCTAAACAAGATTTCGTATCTTTAGGTTGATTAAGTGACGTTGAATCTACTTCTTCAAAAACTGCCGTATGGAGGCGCGGGAGGAGCGAGTAAGGGCACGAGAAACCGCAGCGATTTGTAGAGCAGAATTTGCTCTTCACATAAACGTAGTCGTCTAAGTTGAAGAGCAATATTGTTCTTGATGATCAACTATATACTTAAGTAAATAACTGTGTCGCACAATAGATCAGAGCTGCTGCTAAGCTCATATTGATGACTTTGCCATATCTCTGGAATTGCGATTGAAGTAGCTTTCCTGCAACGGCCCAAACTACGTTGCTAAGAAGTGCGATCAAAGCAAGAATGAGGCTAGTCGCTAAGATCCAGTAGATATTCTGAGTGTGGGGCAGTACGAACGTAGAAATAGAGGTAATTCCATAAAGAATGATTTTCACATTAACGAACTGCAAACCTAAACCTGTTAAGAAACTGATACCTTTAGAATTATCCGATGAAGTTTTGATCTCACTCGTAGCAAGCCCCCAAGCCAACCAAACAATGTAAGCTGCTCCAATCCATGTTAGCCAAGGTGTAATCACGGGCAAGAGGCTGATCATGTTATACGTGAAAGCGCCACAAAGTAGCATCAAAACAACATAGCCACAAAACATCCCCGAAATCACTTTTGTAGAGCGTTTTAGTCCATATTGCGTCGCGATGCTGAGCGATAAAATGTTGTTTGGCCCTGGTGTAATTGAAGTAATGATTACGTAAGTAAAAAATGCGGTGTAGATGGCGGTCATCTCTATCTCTCCTGTTTTTACTGCACTATACTTCGCTACAATTGATTAAAAAATTGAATAAATTAAAACTTAGACTTTTAATTTATTGAACTGTTGGTTGTGGAGTCTAGTCATGAATCTAAAACGCTTTCTTACTTTTAAAGCTATTGTTGAAGAAGGATCGTTTCTAAAAGCGTCACAGAAGCTTTATTGCACGCAATCAACCGTCACCTTTCAAATCAAGCAGTTGGAACAAGATCTGTCTTTGCAGCTGTTCGAAAAAATAGGGCGTAAGATGGTTTTGACTCAAGCAGGAGAAAAGATACTGCCTTACGTCTATGAACTGGCGCGAGTGATGGAAAATATTGAGGGAACAGCACAGCAAGAAAACTCGGAGCCGACCGGTGAATTGAAAGTGCTGGTTGCTGAGACTCAACTTGCTTATAAGATGGCTAATGTTTTAAAAGAGTTCAGGATCAGGGCGCCCAATGTCCGACTCTCTCTGCAATCACAAAATTGCTATCAGATTCGAGATGAGTTGATAGCGGATAAAGCTGATTTAGGTGTGTTTTATCGAGTAGGTAATGACGATACGCTCAAGGTCCACGAGTTTGAGCAGGAGCCACTGGTATTGGTTGCTTCACCGCTTTTAAAAGGGCTAGATTTAAAGAAGAGAGAGCAACATATTGATTTAGGGTTTATAAGCAATGGCCCTAAGTGCCTTTTTCGACGGATGTTTGAGAGCATTATTCAGGAGCGTGATATTAGCATCGACAACATGATCGAACTTAGCAGTATTAATACGATCAAAAATTGCGTTGAGAGTAATATTGGTATCTCTTACTTACCTCGTTTTACGGTTGAAAAAGAGTTGCAAGAGGGCAGTTTACAAGAGCTTGAATTCACCGAGTTTTCACAGATGATCAAGCCACTCTGTGCTTATCATGCTGGGAAGTGTGTGACGCCGGCGATGGAAGTCTTTATTGATTGTATGCGTAACGAGTATGAACGGTTTTCTACTTAGAGTCGGTGATCTTTAATATGTTCTATCTGACATAGTTTCGTTTTTACTCCTTTTTACTTTTTAAGTGGCTACTTATAATTTATTGATTTTTATTGCTTTGTTGTGAATCCGACTGTTGTGGGATGATAAATGGGATCTGAGGTGAAGAGCTATTTATTGACGGAAAGAGATAAGATATAAAAACGACGGCGTGTGATAACTAGATTAGATAAGGTTACATAATTAACAGTGTAATAAATGCCATTCTTTATGGATTATTTTCAACGAGACTTAATTGTTACGGTTCGTTATTATTAACTCGTTAACGCATCCATTGCTAGGAAGTTAACTTACGCATATTGTTTTTTTCATCATTTGCAGCAAATATAATTTGCTGCTTTTTTTTAACCAAAAAGTTCAAAGCTTGAACTACAAGCTCTGAACTCTTATTTATACTTAGTGATTTTCTACTTTAATAAGTAAAACACCGTTTAAAAGTATCGCGTAACCTAGTAACTCTAAGCTTTCTTCAACCAAGTTTTTCACATCTCTATTGTATGAGTTCCCCATGAACTCGACCCAAAAATCACCATACCCTGCAAAGCGTGAGAATAAGAAAACAATGAAAAATCCAATTGTTAATGTCGTGAAGCTAGAATGAGAAATGAAAAATTTTACCTCATTTTTTATGTTAACTATGTTATTAAAACAAAAATAACAGACCGAGACTATTATAATCCAAGCAGGGTACTTCCATGAACCGTGAGGAAAATACTGCTCTATGTGGTAGTCCATTTCTCTAACGAATATAACCATAAAAAATGAAGACATTATTACTAATATGTGTTTGAGTTCAAGATATTCCTTAGATTTATACAAACACATTAACGATGAAAAAAGCACAAATGCTATTTGAGTCATTTCTATAAGAGAGTTCTCCGATGTGCTTTTGTCCATTTGTACGCTAAAATAAATCGTTGCTAACGTATAAATAACCAAAAAAATAAGATAAGATATTTTATATACTAACAAACTAGTGACCGAGGTGTGTTTTTCTTTAATATACATCGTAACTTGTATAGGTGATGGATTTGTTAGTATTATAAATCAAGAATGTTTTATATTTAGTGAATTAAGCGCCATTTAGAATGGAACTTAATTCACTTAACATTAAACTTCTATGAATTTTAAATGTTCCTGTTTTAAATTATTGATTTTATTTGATTTTTATTTACTGTTAATTTTGGTTAAATAGAATCACCTAGCTTTTATTGAAATGCTTTTCCCATATTGGTGGTATGCCAATTTCTTCTTGAACGATATCAATGAATGCCCTAACCAATGGTGATTGCTGACGGTGTGAGTACATGGCATAAATATCACCAAAATCTTGAGTTTCATATTCTGGTAAAAGTTGAACTAAATTAGAAGACTCTAGGTTGTTAGGGAGCATAAATTGACCTATAAGTGCTGCGCCCAGACCTGACTTTACGCTTTCAATTATTAGCTCAGCTTCATTTACCATGTATGACCCTGATATTGGGTATGTATCTAAACCATCTGATTTTGCTTTGTCGTAGAATTTAAGTTTATCGACAATAAAATTACCATTTGAATAAATAATAAAAGGTAGCTTAACTAACTCATCAGGCGTTTCTGGGTTACCATGTTTTTCAATTAAATTTCGAGAAGCAATGATTGCAGTCGTATTTTTTGCTAATTTTCTTGCTACCATTGATGAATCCCTCATAGGTCCGATTCGAAAAGCAATATCAAAATTACTTCTAATCACGTCTACATGAAGATCATCTAGCATTAGTTCAACACTTGCTTTTGGGTACTTATGTAAAAACTTCTCTATCGAAGGTTGTAGATAGAGTTTTCCAAATAATGTTGAGCTTGAAATTCGTACTTTCCCTGAAGGCTCAGTCTGAAAGTTCTCCGCTATTTGTTGAGTATCATCAAGGAGTTGAGATATTTGGTCTGCTTTTTCTACTATTTGCTGGCCGACTTGTGTTAATGAAAGAGAGCGAGTCGTTCTGTTTAATAGCCTAACGCCTAAGTGCTCTTCTAACTGCTTGATGTGTTTAGATAAAACAGAGCGGTCGATATTCATCCCATCTGCTGCTTTTGCAAAAGATCCAGCTTTAGAGACTTCTAAAAGCAGGTGTAGTTTATTTGCTAAATCCACAATGTTTATCCAAGTTAGATATTAGCGTATTAGTTTCATGTATAACTGCTGCTCTGTCTAGAAATTATTAATATACTTAATAACCAAAAGAAAAGGGAGCAATAGCTCCCTTTAGTATGAATTTAAATGAGTATTTATATTATGGTTATAGTGTTTGACGTTTTTTGTTTCGACTGACTAACATATAAAAAACAGGTGTGAGTAGTAATCCAAATACCGTTACGCCTACCATACCCGAGAATACGGCAATACCCATTGCTTGTCGCATTTCCGCTCCGGCCCCTGTACCAATCATTAATGGAATAACACCAGCGGTAAATGCAATTGATGTCATTAGAATCGGCCGAAGACGTAAACGACATGCTTCCAAAATCGCTGATAAGGTATCTTGGCCATTGTCTTTAAGTTCTTTAGCGAACTCCACCATCAAGATGGCATTTTTACACGCTAGAGCCACAAGGACAATCAAAGCAATTTGTGTGAATATATTGTTGTCACCACCAATGAACCAAACACCTGCTAGTGCAGAAAAAATGGTCATAGGAACGATCAAAATGATAGCGAATGGCAGTTTTAAACTCTCGTACTGCGAAGCTAGCACCATGAAAACTAACAAAACAACAAGTGGGAATATATACACCATCGTGTTACCAGCCAAAATCTTCTGGTAGGTTACATCAGTCCATTCATAAACCATTCCCTCTGCTAGGTTTTTATCCAGTACTTCCTCAATAGCCGTTTGGGCTTGATCTGAACTGTAACCAAAAGCAGGACTGCCGTTTAGTTCTGCACTAGGGTAGCCGTTATAGTGCATCACGCGGTCAGGCCCAATCGTGGGTATGATCTCCAGTACAGCGCCGAGAGGAACCATTTGTCCGGCAGCATTTCTTACTTTGTAGTTAAGTATTTGGTCAGGTTCGAGACGATAGTTCATGTCTGCCTGGGCATTCACTTTGTATGTTCTACCAAACATATTGAAGTCATTGACGTATAATGATCCTAAATAAACTTGAAGCGCATCAAAAACCTGCTCTAGAGGAACACCTTGCAGCATCGCTTGTTCACGATCTATTTGGATGTCCATCTGCGGCACTTGTATGCGAAATGTAGAATATAATCCCATCAGCTCGGGTCTTGTTGATGCCTCACTTATTATCAAGTTCAATTGCTTGAAGAGCTCATCAAACCCTTTGTTCGCACGGTCTTCGATTTGAAGTTTAAAGCCGCCAGTAGAGCCAAGTCCTTGGATTGGTGGTGGTGGAAAAATCGCAACGAAGGCTTCATCAATGATTGAAAAGCTCTTATTCAAAGATGCAACAATCGCATTTGCTCCGAGAGTTGGATCATTTCGTTTATCGAAGTCCTCAAGCGTAACAAAAACGATGCCACTATTCGGACTGTTAGTAAAACCATTGACCGATAAGCCTGGGAAAGAAATGGTTTGTGCTACGCCAGGTGTTGCCAGCGCGAGGTTTTCCATTTCTTTAATAACGGACTCTGTTCGATCTAAACTTGCTGCATCTGGAAGTTGGGCGATCGCAACTAAATACTGCTTATCTTGTTGAGGAATGAATCCTCCAGGAACAGCTTTGAATAGAGAAACCGTTCCCCCGAGTAACGCAATGTATACCACCACAACAACAAGGCTATAGCGAATCAGCTTCTTGACCAGAGCTTGATATTGGTTCGAGCTATACTCAAAAATTCTATTGAATGGCGCAAAAACATACTTACCAAAAACCGCATCCAAGAGCTTGGTTAGCCGATCGGGTTTTGCGTTCTTATCTTGTAATAGCAGTGCTGATAAAGCAGGCGATAACGTCAACGAGTTAATTGCTGAAATAATCGTCGAGATCGTAATTGTTAGTGCGAACTGCTTATAAAACTGACCGGATAACCCTGTAATAAAGGTCGTCGGGATGAACACCGCACATAACACTAAAGCAATTGCAATAATTGGCCCGGTAACTTCGGTCATTGCTTGTTTCGTTGCTTCTAGTGGTGCAAGTCCATTATGGATGTTCCGTTCCACGTTTTCGACGACGACAATGGCGTCATCGACGACGATGCCTATGGCGAGAACAAGCCCAAACAACGAAAGCGTGTTAATCGATACTCCAAGCATTTGCATTACGGCGAACGTACCGATTAATGAAACAGGCACCGCAATGATAGGGATGATAGACGCGCGCCATGTTTGCAAAAACAAAATGACTACGACAACAACAAGTACAATTGCCTCTAGCAGAGTATGAACCACCGCGTCTATCGAACCACGAACAAAGACGGTCGGGTCGTAGGCTATTTCATATGAAACTCCAGCTGGAAAGGCTGTTTGTAAACGGTCCATGGTTGAACGAACCTGATTAGATAGCTCAATAGCATTAGCACCAGGGCGCTGGAATACGGGCATCGCCACCGCTGGTTTACCATTTAACAAGGCGCGCAGTGCATAAGAGTTTTGACCTAGCTCTACGCGTGCAACGTCTTTAAGACGTGTCAAAGCCCCTGTTTCGTCAACTTTTACTACAATGTCGTTGAATTCATCAATATTCTCCAAACGGCCCTTTACGTTCAACAAAACTTGGAATTGGTTTTCATTAGCGGCTGGTTGCGCACCTAATGAGCCTGCTGCCACCTGTTGGTTTTGAGATCGGACGGCTGAGACAACGTCCATTACGGTTAGATTTCTAGAAGCGAGCTCATCTGGATTTAACCACAAGCGCATTGAGTACTCATCACCACCGAAAAGGCGCACATCACCAACGCCTCCGAGCCGAGCTATCTCATCTTTCAAGTTTAAATTAGCGTAGTTAGCTAAATAACTGACTTCACGGCTAGAATCTGGAGAATATATATGCACAACCATAGTGAGATCAGGAGAGGCTTTTTCGGCAACAACTCCTAACCGTTGGACGGCTTCTGGTAATCGGGGCAAAGCTGTAGTGACGCGGTTTTGAATTTGAACCTGAGCTTTGTCCAAGTCCGTACCTAAAGCAAAGGTTACGGTCAATGTCATTCTGCCGTCACTGGTTGCCTGCGAAAACATATATAACATGTTTTCTGTACCATTAATTTCTTGCTCCAGAGGCGTAGCAACTGTTTCTGCGATTACTTTTGGGTTCGCACCAGGATAGTTTGCTGTAACTACCACTGTAGGAGGGACAACCTCTGGATATTCACTCACAGGCAACTGTAAAAGTGAAATTGCGCCTACTATTAATATCAATAGCGATAACATAGAGGCAAATATGGGTCTTTGAATAAAAAAGTGTGCAAATTTCATTCGGTTGTCTTCTTAGTCTTGAGCTAAACGTTTGTTTGGCAACGATGTTGAGTTTGAAGCCATAATCAATGAAGTGTTGCTAATATCTAGCGTGACATTTTTTGGTGTGATTTTGCTATTTGGGCCAACTTTTGCTGGGCCATTTACCGCAATAACTGAGTCGGCGTTCAAGCCATTCTCGATGGCACGAAATGTTCCGTAACGTTCGCCTAAGGTTACGATGCTGTATTGCAACGTATTCTCTTCATTGAGTGTTAATACAAAGCGGTTTTCTAGATCTGTGCCAATAGAACGCTCTGGAACGAGAACTCGTTCAACTGGTTTGGTTGTTGATATCTGAACTCGGCCAAACGATCCCACTTTTAAGTTTGATTTTGTTGCATCGAATACCGCTCGAACCTGCAAAGTACCGGTGTTTTCGTTGATGGAGTTGTCGACAAAGTCAACGCGTCCAAAAAACTCCTGCCCATTTTGTCCAGATAGTTCAAGACGAGTAGGTAAGTTAGAGTCGGCATTGATTGTCGAGAAGTAACGGTTCCAAGTTCGCTCATCGACATCAAAGTATGCATATACCTGATCGTTAGAGACAATGTTTGATATAACGCTTTGATTTGCGTTTACATTGTTTCCTTTAGTAATGAATGCTCTTGAAATAGTGCCGCTAATAGGGGCATATATCTTCGTAAACTCAAGATCTAACTTTGCGGATTCTAACTGAGCACGCAAAGCCATTAGTTCTGCAGAGCGTTGTTTTACTGCGGTATCTCGGGCCTCTGCTTGTTCCGCTGAGATGGCTTTTCGCTTAACCAGTTGGGCGGCTCTCTTTTGTTCGTTTGCTGCTTGCTCTAGCGCAGCTCGAGCACTCTTAACTTGCGCTTCAAGTCGTGAGACCTGAGCTTTGAAGGTTCGATCATCAAGAGTGACGAGTAAGTCACCTTTGTTGACACTCTGTCCGTCTTTGAATTCTACCGTTTCAATAACTCCGGAAACGCGTGGCATTAAAGAAACTTTCTCTGGGGCTTGAAGCCTTGTTGTAAAGGTGAACCACGATTGAACCGGCTCATAGATGACTTTGGAAACGTCTATCGTAGGTAAGGGAGTATTAGGTTGTTTGGTTATCTCTTCGTCTGCACAAGCAGCTAAAACGGATAAAAGGCCAATGCCGAAAACTTTCTTTAACATTTGTCGCGCCCTAAATGATTCTGTTCATACTAAAAGGAACGGCATTGTATTCATTGTACCTATGGGTAAATAGGCCCTCAGCGAACATAGAGTAGTGATAAAAATGCACGATTAAATATTGGTCAAAATGCTCGCATTTTGGTTTGAAAAAGGTCAGTTTAGGGTTTTAAAGACGTGGAGTATTGTTAAATGTAATAAGCCATAATAGATGGGAATAACTAAACAGAAGCTAAAGATAGCGACGAAAATTAAAGCGTTTTTAATTCGTGCATTATTTGCAATTCACTGATGCAATTTGAACCATAAAAAATTGAAATTAATTTTGTAAAATCCATTTCCCATCACATAAAGAATAAAAACTAAATAAGGAATTGTGCAGTGGATCTCGCAAGCCAACTTGAATTACTACTGGATGTCTCTGAATACGGAACTTTTGCTAAAGCTGCTGACAGAAATCATATAGATCGTTCAGCTTTGTCAAAACAGATCAAAAAGCTAGAGGATGAATTGGGCTTACGGCTGTTAAACCGTTCCACGCGTTCGCTATCCCTGACCAATGCTGGTGTTGAGATGGTGGCGCAAGCTAAGAAAGTAAGAGAGGTTCTAACTGAAACTCGTAGTATTGCTGCTACATTTCAGGATGAACCGAAGGGTAACCTGAAAATATCAAGCTCCACTTTCTTTGGCAGAGCTTACTTAAATCAGGCAGTTAAAGAGTTTATAAAACAGTACCCAAACATTACTGTAGAGCTGCTGCTCGATGATAATCGAGTCGATGTTATCCACGAAGGTTTTGACGTTGTGTTTCGTATCGGACCAATCCGAGAGTCCAATATGATAGTACGTAAGTTGGCAAGCAATAATATGGCACTGGTTGCATCGAAGAGTTTTATTGACAAGTATGGAACCCCGAGCTCTCCAGAAGAGCTTATAAAAATGCCAGCAGTAATATACTCTAATGCTAACTTTAAGGCAGATAAGCTACGTATAGCGCCAAGCCAGTCATCAAGCGACGTTAGAACGTATAATATCAATGGGCAGTACTTCGTGAATGAAACTGAGTTAATGCTCGATGCCGTAAAATCTGATCTAGGGTATGCTTTAATAGGGCAGTTCTTTCTTCAGGAGAGTTTGAGTAAACAAGATCTTGTACAGTTGCTTCCTGATTATAATCTTCCCGCGATAGGGGAAATATATGCAATGTATACTCACCGAAATCAACAACCATTAGCCAAACTGTTCATTGATACTGTTCAAAAAATAATAGGGACGCCTCCTGTTTGGATGGATTATCTCAACTAATATGAGTACTAGGACATAATGTTTTAGATTGAGGGCTTGTTTATATTTATCCATAGAATATGGTTGAATTTGCACTTTAAAAATAATTGCCACTGTTCATAATTTCACTCGATTCAAACAACACAAGTAGTGGTAATTAAATGAAAATGACAAGAACGTCGATCGCAATCGCAGCACTTTTTTCTGCAAGTGCTGCAAATTCAGCCGTAGTTTATGAAGATCAAGAATCAGTATTAAATATTCATGGCCGAGCGCAAGGGATGTATTATTTCTCTGATGATAAAAATGCAGACGGAGATAATAGCTACATTCGTGTAGGACTTTCAGGTGAGTCTAAAATAAATGAAGATCTTTATGCCTTCGGCTTATATGAGTTGGAATTTAAGTCTAATCGCAGAGATGCTGATGGGATTGAAGATGATGAATTTGATATCCGAAAAGGCTATGTAGGAGTTGGTGCAGATTACGGAACAGTAAGTTATGGACGTCAATACGGTGCGGTCACTTTAGTATCTGACTACACGGATATTTTCCCGGAGTTTGGTAATGAAGCTGCTGGCGTAAGTGCGGATCTATATGGTACCGGTCGCTCCGATTCAGTATTTAAGCTAACGACAAGCTATGAAGGTTTGAATATTCATGTTAGCTATCAGGCTGAAAACGATGAAGTGTCAACAGATGCAGCCTCTTATGGTGCGGCGGCGGACTACAAGTTGCCATATGGCTTCAAAGTTGCGCTTGGTTACAACGAAGGTGAAGGGCAATCGGGTGCAGAAGATGCAGAGCTGCTAACGGGTGCTATTGCATTTGAATACGACAAGTTTTATGCCTCTGTTTTATACAGTGATGGTGAAAACTGGGCTAAAGATGGTTCTGAAAGTAATATTGATTACACCGGTATTGAAGCAGTTGCCACTTATGAAGTAACAGATAAGCTTTGGGCACTAGTTGGCTATAACAATCTAGAGCGTGATGATGAAGATGTCGTCGATTACTACTCACTAGGTGCAGAGTATGATTTGACTTCTAATTTTAAAGCACTAGCAGAATACAGAATTACAGATGTAGACAATGAAGACGATATTCTTGCAATAGCTGCGAGATATTCATTCTAAAAAATTAATAAAGCTAAAAAGCCTGAAACTATTTTCAGGCTTTTTTATTTATCGGTGTAAGTTCATAAGTGCTGACTTTCGTCCATATATAATGGATTATATTGATCGTTACTTGTTTAAGTGTTTTGAATATAATTGTTTTGTTAGCTAGTCCACTGCTAGTTTTCATTTTCATATTTTTTGAATGATGATTTTTTCTTTGGCAACAAGAAGTATCTTGTTGCCTTTTTTTACGTCTTATGGTTAATTAAAACAAAAAGAGTTTTTTTATATATTGCTATAAACGAGAAAAATATAACGAAAATTGTCAATCTTAGGTTGAGTTAATCGTCATAAAAAAGTGAACTCAATTTCAAGGGTCTTTTTCATTTAAGTGATGTGGAATCCATATGGCGAACCAAGTGAATGATAAAGCGCCAAACGACGAAATGTATCTCAATGAAGATTGGAAAAATTATTTTTATGTAAACGATAGAGGTAGGGATTGATACTGTTTATGTAAGGAGAGAGCGATTTATGAAAAGCAGTCGTTTCAATATGATTAGACACCTTTACTTTCTTAAAATAGGAAGGACTCTAAGAAAGTAAAGGTGCAGATGATTTTTTAGTTTTTACCGCCGTCACTTGTTCTGAAGTGATAATCGAAGTTTATGATTGCACGATATTTAACTTCATCACGGTTAAGTGCGTATTCTTCAACTCTCACCTTACTATCATCGATTGCAATATCACGAGGGAAACCGCTTCCAATGATGTTTAGACGATTTCTAAGTTCATGTTTTGATAGCGTTTGGTATTCATCGACAAGATCAAACGCAGAGCTATAAGCGGCATCTTTTGTCGTAAAGTCATTGAGAACAACCTTGTTTGTAGAGTGTTCGACATGAATACCAGCAGTAGCAGATAAACTGAATAATAATAGTGATGAGAGCGTCATTAGTTTTTTCATATAGTCACCTTTTTATTTGTATTACAAAGTCAAGATGTCCAACGAATCCTTGTTAATATCTCTCGACAAAGGTGATAGTGCCACTATAGAAATGTGCTGTACATCACATTTGTGACCATTGACTATGGAAGAATTGTCAACAATAAAACTCAAGCACTTTTGACATTACGGTCAATGTGGAAAAGCGAATATCTGTATGGTTTCGTTAATAATTAAACCACTCTCGGAAACGCTGACTATTCAGTCAAAGCGTATGTTTCTTGTCGTTATAGTGACCTGCCTACAGCTCAATCACTTAATGCATGCAATTCAATTGCAATGGCTTGGTATAGATTTTCATTCAGATCTTCCGTCTTAGTGACGATTCTACAAATTCTAGTGATTAAAAAGTCATTATTTGTGGTTTTTTATTCTATTGTCGTGTATAAAAAAACTTTACAACAAATGATAAAGGAATATCCATGAAAAAGTTATTGTGTTTTGCTGCACTGGGGTTAGCTGTTTCGACGACGGTTAATGCAGACCCAATTTTAGACGACATCAAAAGTACAGGGGAGCTAAAAGTCTGTTTTGATTCTGGGTATATGCCTTTTGAAATGACAGCAAAAAATGGGCAGTACATCGGGTTTGATATCGATTTGGGTAAGCAAATGGCGCGTGCCATGGATGTTAAGTTTGTGCCGGTAAACACTTCATGGGATGGCATTATCCCAACACTGTTGACTGGTAAGTGTCACATGATTATGGGCGGGATGACTATCACACCTATGCGAAATACTCAGGTGAATTTCGCTGATCCCTATGTGGTTATTGGTCAATCCATTCTCGTAGATCTCAAACATGAAGGTAAAGTGTCTAGTTACCGCGATCTCAATAGTCCAGAATATGTTGTTGCAACTAAGCTTGGGACAACGGGTGAGCAAGCGGTAAAACGATACCTTCCGAAAGCTAAGATAAATCTATACGAAACTCAGTCTGAAGCGGTACTTGAGGTTGCCAACGGAAAGGTAGATGCGTTTGTTTATGACTTTCCTTACAACTCTATTTATGTGGCGGAAAACAAAGGGCAGTTAATGCACTTGGCTAAACCGTTTACTTACGAGCCTTTGGGTTGGGCTGTGCCGCAAGGAAATCCAGATACGCTTAACTTCTTAAACAACTATTTACGTCAAATTAAGGGCGATGGAACTTACGATCGCATTTACGATAAGTGGTTTAACGACGATAAATGGTTAAAGCAAGTTAAGTAATCATTTTGTTATTGTAGAGGAGCGGCTAGCTTCTGGCTCGGCTCATCGCCAACCAAACGGTTCGCGCTGTGAAGCTAACGCTTTTCTTTATTCAAATACCCAACCAACTTTAATCAAAGTCATTCTCGGAATCACATGCAAAATAACTTTAAATCCCTATTGTGGAACGCTGTTTTTGTTCTTGTTTTGCTATCAATTTGCGGTCTTGTCTATCTGTCAGGTAAGCGAATCGATTACAGCTGGAATTGGGAGCGTGTCCTTCCTTATATTGCCACTAACGCTGCTTCATCCATTACCGCGCCTGTCGATGGGAACATCATTCTCGACGAGAATAACCAACTGGCTCTGGAGAGTATTCATGGTGATATTGTTCTTGAACTAAGCCAATATAAGTCTGTGGACGTCTATGAAGGTGATCTTATTTTTGAAGGAGATACCTTAGCAACTATAAAAGAGTGGCGCTCTGGCCCAATTTTAGATGGTGTTGTGACGACCATTAAAATCTCACTCTGGTCACTTATCATTGCTCTAGCGTTGGGCTTAGTTGTCGGACTAATGCGCATATCCAGCAATCCGGCATTAAAAAAGCTGGCGCTTGTGTATGTCGAGGTCATTCGTGGAACGCCTCTTTTAGTACAGATTTTTATCGTTTACTTCTTTATTGGTACTGTGCTTGACCTTGAGCGTTTTACTGCGGGAGTGATAGCGCTCTCCGTGTTTACCGCCGCTTACGTCGCAGAAATTGTGCGGTCAGGAATCCAGTCAATCCCAAGAGGACAAATGGAAGCGGCGCGTTCACTAGGAATGAATTATCCCAAAGCGATGATTTATGTCATTTTACCTCAAGCGTTTAAGCAGACATTACCTCCCTTAGCCGGGCAGTTTATCAACCTGATAAAAGATTCCTCACTTGTCTCCGTGATTTCGATTACTGATCTGACAAAAGCGGGCAGGGAAGTCGTAAGTGGTAGTTTTGCCCCATTTGAAGTTTGGTTTACCGTAGCGGCCCTTTATTTGCTTCTGACTAGTACCTTATCTTGGGCAATACAAACGTTAGAAAAGAAATTGGCAGCAAGTGATTAATGGTGGAGTCATTAATGGAATACATTATTTCAGCAAAAACAATTAATAAAATTTACCCTAATGGCTGCCATGCGCTCAAGGACGTATCGGTAAATGTAGAAAAAGGGGAAGTGATTGTCATCGTAGGACCGTCAGGTTCTGGTAAGTCAACATTCTTACGGACGATCAATCAATTAGAGACAATAAATAGTGGGTCTATAATCGTAGATGGTATCGATATGTACCACAAATCTACGGATATCAATAAACTACGCGCTGATGTGGGCATGGTATTTCAAGGCTTCAACCTTTTTCCACATAAAACGGCGATAGAGAATGTCATGTTGGCACCTTTAAAGGTTTCTAAACGTGACCCTGAATCGGTGAAGAAAGAAGCAAAAGATTTGCTTTATAAAGTCGGTCTGTCGGAGAGAATGGATAATTATCCTAATCATTTATCAGGTGGGCAGCAGCAGCGCGTCGCAATCGCTCGTGCGTTAGCAATGAAGCCCAACATTATGTTGTTTGATGAACCCACATCAGCACTAGATCCTGAAATGGTTGGAGAAGTTCTTGATGTGATGAAAGATTTGGCCAAGGACGGAATGACGATGGTCGTGGTTACTCATGAAATGGGTTTCGCAAAAGAGGTCGCTGATAGGGTGTTGTTTATGGAAGATGGTGAGCTTTTGGTTTCTGACTCTCCTGAGCGATTTTTTGATAACCCCACCAACCCTAGATTGCAGAAGTTTTTATCTAAAGTCTTATAATAAAAAGAAAATTTGATTGAGGGCGAGTCCCTCAATCACTTCATGCACTATTGTGGCTCGTAACGTTCGCCTCGCCGAGAGACATAGATAATGGGCTTTTTACTCGAAGTTAATGGCGATAACATTAGCTTGGTCCGAATGAAAGGTCTGGTAAATACTAAAGTGTTTAATCAGCCATTAAGTCTTTGTTCACTTTAAACATAACAATTTCATTTTGAATTGATAAAAATTGTGTTTGAATAGAGCTTATGGATGTTTGGCGGTATGGATGTCTAAATGAAGAAAGTAACAATTTTAGATGGTGGCATGGGGCGAGAGTTGAAACGTATTGGCGCCCCTTTTTCTCAGCCGCTTTGGAGTGCACAAGCGCTAATTGAATCACCACAACATGTAAAAATGGCCCATGAGAATTTCATAGACGCTGGCGCTGAGATTATCACTGTCAACAGTTATGCATGTGTCCCATTTCACTTAGGCGAGGAACTCTATGCAAAACGGGGGACTGAGTTAGCAAAATCTGCAGCTAAAATTGCCAGAGATGTAGTCACCAGCTCTAACGGTAGAGTGCTCGTTGCGGGTTCTCTTCCTCCTGTAATGGGGTCTTACAGGCCTGAATTATTCGAGCCGAAAAGGGCACTGGAAGTGGCTTCTGAGTTATTTGAAGCTCAAGATCAATATGTTGATATTTGGTTAGCTGAGACCGTGTCTAGCCTCGCTGAAGTTGAAGTTCTATCAATAATTTTAGCCAAAACAGATAAGCCCAATTATATTGCTTTCACCTTAATGGACGAGCCTAACTCTTTGCCTCGTCTTCGCTTAGGGGAATCTCTTAAAGTCGCGGTTAATACGCTGTTGAAAACAAATGTTTCAGGTATCTTTTTCAATTGCTCTATTCCTGAAGTTGTCGAGCAAGCGATCATTGATACACAAGCAGTATTGTGTGAGTCAGGTAGAGAATTGACGATAGGTGTTTTCGCAAATAGCTTTGCTCCGATAAAGCAAGCGCACCAAGCCAACGAGACCATTCAGGAAGTTCGTCATTTCTCTCCGACTGAATATCTTGAGTATGCTAAAAAGTGGCATGCGCAGGGAGCGAGCATTATTGGTGGTTGCTGTGGGATTGAACCACGTCATATTAAATTGCTAGCGACTTGGAGAGACACTCTCGAAAACGCCTAATTTTGGTGAAGCGCAGGGAAGTATGACAAGAGATTTTGTTTTTTATTCATCGTTATAGATAAAATAAAGGCCTTTCATATCTGGCAAAGTAACAAGATGCTTTAACTTGCTCATTCATTACCTTGCCAGTTTGCCTCGAGATTTTTATTAATTATTTTTGGTTCAGATTAACGACAATCTTTCCAACTGTTCTCTGATTTCGCATGTCCAAGAGTGCGTTACCTACATCCTCTAAGCCGATGATCTTCAGTTTCGGTACTTCCAATTCTCCATTTTCTAATAGCTCAGACACTTCCTTTCCGGCATTAACGATACTTGCAAACCCTCTCTCGCCAAAGACATGACCAGAGCCCAAACTTATTTGGTGGAAGCCCAAGCCTTTTAAGAAGGCATCTGGATATTGAGAAGGGTCGACAGTCTTGACGAGCTCCACCATTTCGCCCTCAAAGGTTAACACCGAGGCTGCAATTCGGTCGTTATCACCGCCTACACAATCGAGTGCAACCTCAACGCCATGATTTCCGGTAATGTCCATTACTCGTTGAACTACATCTTCATGATGATAATCAATCGTATGGGTTGCTCCTAACGAGGACAAATATGCGTGATTAGCTTCTGAACTAGTAGCAATGATCTGTTCAACACCAAATGTCTTTGCTAACTGAATAGCAAAGCTTCCAACGCCGCCAGCACCTCCGGCGATAAAAATGCTGCTTCGATTTGAAATATCGAGCTTGTCTACCAAAGCGCGATATGCGGTCCAGGCTGCGCAAGGTGTAGATGCTGCTACTTCAACCGGAACCTGAGGGTGCTTTATGAGCGTTCTTGAATCATGGATAGCAAATTCAGCGAATCCACCGTGATGGCGTCTCATGTTTCCGTGATACAACACTTTATCGCCAACCTTCCAATCAACGACCGCATCGCCTACAGAGACTATTTCTCCTGATACGTCTAACCCGCCAACAAAATTGTTATCCATGTTAGTGACCATGTCTGACCAATAATGAATTTTTGCATCGACAGGGTTCAAACCAACAGCGTTAACTTTAACCAATACATCAAATTGGGTTTCTAGTTTTGGTGTAGGTAATTCGGATAAAGAGAAAGTATCGTTATCTCGTTGGTAAGTTATCGCTCTCATAGGTTTTCCTTATTATTAAGAATGGTCGAAAGTCATACTAACTCAGAGGGTGCTGCTGCAATAATTATGGTTTTTTCTTATTTTGATAATTTTAGGTTATGTTTGATAAAAAGGAATCGAGATGCTCTGAAATTATCATCGACAACCAGTCTGCATAGCTAACGACATGTAACTTTATGATAAGTAATGACTAGTTTTATTATTCCATTTTTATGGAAATATTCTGTTGATTTTTTGTTTTATGATTCTATAATTCTAGAAATATCGAAATAAAGGCTTATCTATCAGGTAAGCTCGTTAGCGAAAAATGACTAGGAGAGTAAATGTGAATACAGAAATTATAACTATGGCTAAAGAAGCGCTGGATATGTTTGCGTTTCTAGCAACCGAACTTATCATCTTATTTCTGGCAATTAGCTACATTGTCGGTGTGTTGCAAGATTTTCTAACGCCAGAAAAAATTCAATCTATTCTCAGCTCGAAAAAGGGTAAAGGTTACTTCATTGCTGCGTTGCTAGGTTCGATTACGCCTTTCTGTTCGTGTTCGACCATTCCTTTCTTAAAAGGCTTGTTGCGTGCAAGAGCAGGTTTTGGACCTATGATGGTGTTCCTATTTGCAAGCCCGTTGCTTAACCCAGTGATTATTGGCTTGTTTGTGGTGACTTTTGGTTGGAAAGTTGCGGTATTTTACTTTGCTATTGCGATGTCAGTATCAGTGGTAGCAGGCTATGTACTTGAAAAACTAGGGTTTGAACGTTACGTCAAACCAGAAGCATATCAAGCGGTAGGTTCTTCTTCGTGCGGTACTTCTTGTGGCGATTCAAGCAAGAAAAAAGAAGAAGCGAGGCCAGTATCAAGCTGTAGTACCAGCGCCTGCAATGAACCTACGCCAGTTGCGGCGAAAACATCTTGTTGTGGTGATGCACCAAAACCTGAACCTAAAGTGGAAGTGTCTTGCTGTTCATCTGGCGGTAGTGCAACAGCGACAGTCGTGGAAGAGAAAGAGCCTAGCCGCTGGGTACGTATTTGGCAATCAACTTGGAAAGACTTTAAGCAAGTGTTCCCTTATCTCATGATGGGGATTGCGATTGGTTCATTTATCTATGGCTTCATCCCGACGGAGTTCATTGCGGAGTTCGCTGGTGAAGCGAAGTGGTACGCGATTCCGGTCGCAGCAATCATTGGTATTCCATTGTACATCCGTGCAGAGGCGGTCATTCCACTTAGCGCGGCACTAGTACAAAAAGGTATGGCTCTTGGGTCTGTTATGGCGCTTATTATTGGTAGTGCTGGCGCAAGTCTTACAGAAGTGATTTTGTTGAAATCAATTTTTAAGAACCAGATGATTGCTGCCTTCCTAATCGTTATCTTAACGATGGCCATGGGAGCGGGTTACTTATATACGTGGGCTTTTTTATAAAAATAACCCTCGGGCGACTGCTCGAGGGCTCTGTTTTTGTCGCCATATAGGGAAAGGGAAGTTTCCTATACCGCGCAGGCTATAAAAAAATAGCGAGGTTACTCGTAAATACTATAGGAGAAATATTTGCTGGCGATGGTTTTATGCTTACCGCTCTGGATCAATTTTTGTATTCCGCTATCGAGTAATGCTTTTAATTCTTTGTCTTGTTTTCTCACTGCTACGCCAATGCCACGGCCGAACCACTTTTCCTCTGTAAACGCTGGTCCAGTAAAGTGATAGCCTTCACCTTGTGCAGTTTCAAGAAAACCAGCACTTAAACCGATTGAGCCGCCAAATACAGCATCTAACCGTCCATTGAGTAGATCGGTAAATGCCTCATCGAACGTACCATAACGACGAATATCAATATCTGGATACAAGGCAGAAAGGTACTTATCACCAATTGTGGCTCTTTGAACTCCAATAGATAAACGATTTAGGCTGCCGTCATCCATGTTGATTTCTCTATCATTTTTCATTACAAAACGAGTCGGTACTTTTGCATAAGGGACGGTGAAATCGACTTTCTTTTCTCGTTCTTCTGTGATTGTCATTGCAGCAATAATCGCATCGTTCTTGCGACTAAGGAGAGAAGGGATGATGCCATCCCAATCCATTTTTGAGATAACGCACTTTACTTCTAACTCTTTGCATAACGCGTTAGCGAGGTCGACTTCAAACCCTTCTAGCTTTCCCTCTTTTGTCGTCCAGCTAAATGGAGGGTAAGCCCCTTCAACAGTGAAGCGAATTTGTTTCCACTCTTTCGCATGGCTGAAAACTGAAAATAAGCTAATAAACAATACGACTATCCATTTCATAAACGTTTCCTTGTAACTGTTTGGAAACCAATGTTTAACACAAAGTAAGCAAATATCAATGAAAGTGCATATATGTGTGACCTTTCGCCCGCATTGTGTGAGCGAAAGGTTTTACGTGTATTACAGCTTATCTTCAATAGTTACGAGGGGAACTCTCGTTGAGACAGCGTGAAGTGCAATGTTGTGAATCATTTCATCGACCGTGGTACAGCTATCCATTAAGATCGAAACATCATACTTGTCCGCAGATTTTGAGATAGCAGTATGTGTCACGCAGTTTTGTGTCATCATTCCGCATACAAGTAACTCCGTTACATTTTTGCTTGCCAATACTTCTTCTAAACGTGTTCCTTCAAAGCTATCTGCGAAGTGCTTTACCACGATTTCGGAATTCGGCGCTAAAGCAAGAACTTCTGGGTGAATATTGGCACCGTCGCTGCCTTCATTGAAGAATGGGGCAATACCCATGGCAGGGTCGGCAATATGCTGAATATGAATCACAGGAATGTTTTGCTCATTGGCTTTAGTTATTGCTCTCTTAACATTGTCTAAAGTCGATTCTGTATTCCATAAAGGAAACTTTCCTTCTGGGAAATAGTCGTTTTGCAAATCAATTACAAGTAGGGCTTTTTGAGTCATTTTCTTTTCCTTTTATTGAGGATCATTGCGGTACGAATAATATAAAGACTTTTAGCTACCTTCTTTAGAGTCTAAAATGACACAAAAGAGTCAAAAAGCGACACTTGAAGATAAATGAAAATAGCACTCGTTAATTACCCAGATAGCTCGCAAGCCTCCGTATATGGTTTAAGCGAACTCTTCGAGATGGCAAACCGTGCGGCGGCTAAATTGGGCGTTGATGTGCACTTTGAAGTAGAGATATTGGATCACTGGTCAAACACGCACTTCGATGTGAAAACAGCGGTAATGATTCCGCCTAGCGGCACTGGTCAATATTACTTAGAACCAGAGCCAGAGCTACTCGACTGGTTAAATGTCCAATATAGTAAAGGTGCGATTTTAGCCTCCGCCTGCGCTGGTACTTTTATTCTTGCTCAAACCCAGTTGTTGACCAATAAGTCTTGTACGACACACTGGGGCTTGGCTCCTTCATTAGCGAGTCAGTTTCCCGATATCCACGTAAGACAAGAAGCCATCCTTATTAACGAAGGAACGATCATTACGGCTGGGGGTATGATGTCATGGGTGGATTTAGGTTTGGAGTTGGTTTCCTTATTTGCGTCACCGGAAGTAATGCGCCTGTTAGGAAAAATGTTGGTTATTGATACTGGTCCGAGAGAGCAACGCTTTTATCAACAGTTTACTCCAAACTTCCAACATGGTGATGAGGTAATTGTTCAAATACAGCACTATATAAACGATCATTATCAAGGAAAACTGAGCAATAAAGAGCTTGCAGAGTTGAGTTGTTTAACAGAAAGGACATTGCAGCGACGCTTTAAAAAGGCGACAGGTTTCAATGTTAACCAATACATACAAAGCTTAAGAGTACAAAAAGCTTGTGATTTACTTGAGTCGACAACCCTAACATTTGACGCAATATCATTTAGAGTGGGTTACCAAGATGTGAGCGCGTTCAGGAAAATATTTAATAGAATCGTAGGTTTAACACCGAAGTCGTTCAGATCTCGGTTCTGTTCATGAACGCCAGAAGTAAGATAATGTTGGTATTAAACATTTATAACTCAGAAGCAAACACCGCATATTTTTACAAGCTGGCTTAGCGTGATGAAAAGGGATAACAAGCTAAGCCAACCGTAGCGCACTCCTAATTACTGAACATTTTGTAGAATGCTTAAAGGGTTCTCAAATTACAATGACTTGTATAGGTCGTTGTTAATCACAAAAGCTATGTGATTTCCAAAACCAGTTTCCCAATATGTTGCTTGCGTGAAAATACTTCTTGCGCTTGACCTATCTGGTTCAAGGGAAATGACTCCGCGACTAAGGGACGAATTGCGTTCTGTTCGATATAGCGAACCAAGTTACCGAATACTTCTGGTGCCAAAACGGTACAACCAAATAACGCTAGGTCTTTAAGGTAAAGAGTTCTTACATCCAGCTCGACAATTGGGCCGCCTATGGCGCCGGAAACAGCGTATCTTGATCCTGGCTTTAGTACCTGAAGAAATTGTGGCCACTGCTCTCCTGCGACCAAATCAATCACTACGTCAACGCTGTTTTCTCCGAGAGTCGCTGTTAAATTTGCATCGCGAGGGATAACTTGGTTTGCTCCTAATGCCGTGATCTGTTCTTTCTTTTCTGGGCTGGCGATAGCAATGACGTATGCTCCACGCGCCTTCGCCAGTTGGATTGCGGCAGAGCCAACACCGCCGGATGCCCCTGAAATCAGTACGGTATCGCTCGCTGTGACATTAGAGCGGACAAGCATGTTCTCGGCAGTTGAATAAGAACAAGGGAAGGAGGCCAAATCGATATCCGATAAACTACTATTCACAGCATATGCATGTTTACTGTCAACAACAGTGAACTGAGCAAAGCCACCATCACATTCTGAACCGAAGTACCAAGGCGAGCTAAGTGCTTGACTGTTGAAGCGCGTAATACATGGTTCGATGAGCACACGCTGACCGATTCGTGATGGGCAGATATTCTCACCAACAGCGACGATGGTACCGCATACATCGGCACCTTGGATTCGAGGGAGAGATAGCGCGTCTCCTGACCAACTTGCATCCATGCTATTGGCGTCATTTTTAGAATACCATGCTGTTCGGGTATTGATGTCGGTGTTATTGACTCCGGCGGCGGCAACTTGGATCAATACATCATCAGGCGAGGGGACTGGCACAGGTATATCATCGCGGTAACGAAGCATATCTGGCCCACCATGACCGATAAGTTGGACGCCTTTCATGACTTTCGGGATTGTGGTCATTGATTGTTCTCCTTCATTAGTTCTAGCAGAGTGTGTTCAGCGGATGCAAAGGCAGCGTGACCGAGAACCGGCCATGCGTTGGATAGACCTTCATGTAACAAGAAGAGTGTGGTTGCGAGGTCTTCTCGCTGACTTAGTTGGACCATAAGCTGACGAACCGCCAATTTGTGTTGTTTTACTGCTTGATTAATAGATAGATTTTCTGGATAGGCTGCTAATGCATTGATGGACATGCAGCCATTCGGTGCAAACTCCTTCATCCAATCCTCGAGGCGAGTGAATAGGTGTAATACAGCCGGTGTTCCATTGGCAGGGGCGTCTTCGAGCAAAAAACTCAAATACCTTTGATGGCGATGCTCGAGAGCTGCAACAATCATCGCTTCCTTGGAGGGGTAGTATTTGTACAGGGTTCTCAGGCTGACTTCGCAGGCGTTTTTGAGTTGGGGTACGCTAGGCTCGGCGAAGCCATACTGACTGAATGCTTTTTCTAGGCTTGCTGCGATTTTTTCTTTCACTATTTGATACACCAGGTAGAACGTTTGTTTTACCTAAGGGTAGAATAAACTTTCTACCTCAGTCAATGGTGTATTTAAACTCTGTATTGAAAGCCCGACGTAATGCCGGGCTAATTTAAGTGATTTTTATCGATTTGGAACGTGAATCAGTGTGCCGTTGCGTGCTGTTCTCCACGCTTGTCTAGCATTCCGCTGAAACGGGTTAGTAGTAGAGCACCTAATACTACGATCGCGCCAATCCAAGGTGTGTGCATCAGCCCAGCATTGGCCACGATAAGGCCACCGCCCCAAGAACCCAGTGCAATACCTACGTTAAATGCAGCAATGTTGAGACCAGAAGCGACGTCGACTGCATCAGGTGAATATTTCTCTGCTAGTTTGACAACATAAACTTGAAGTCCTGGAACGTTACCAAAGGCAAAGGCACCCCAGACAAGAATGGTCACTACTGCAGAAATTGGATTAAATGCTGTGACACTAAACACGAGCAATACCACAATTAGGCCCGAGAAAATCGCTGTCAGAGCTTTGATTGGCCCCATAGAGTCGGCCATCTTTCCGCCCCAGATGTTGCCGAATGCGACTGATACACCATAAACCAACATAATTAGGCTGATAGCGCTAGAGCCAAACCCCGAAACTTCTTCCAAAATAGGAGCCAAGTAAGTGAAGGCTGTGAACGTACCACCGTAACCGAGCGCGGTGATTGCGTACACCAAAAGTAGACGAGGTTGAGTCAAGACTTTTACTTGCGATGACAGCTTGGTTGCTGGTGGTTGTTTCAGATTACTCGGCACTAGCAGAGCGCTTCCTATCAGTGCGATGATTCCAAGGATCGCGACGATTAGGAAGGTTGCCTGCCAACCAAATGTCTGGCCAATCCAGGTGCCAAGTGGCACGCCCGTCACTAGAGCTACGGTCAGACCGGTAAACATAATAGCAATTGCGCTAGCGGCTTTTTCTTTTGACACTAGGCCAGTGGCGATAGTCGAGCCGATCGAAAAGAACACACCGTGTGCAAGCCCGGTCAGTATCCTTGCTGTGACTAGAGTGTTGTATCCAGGTGCTTGCCAGGCTAACAGATTGCCAAGAACAAACAGTGCCATAACAGAAAGCAGAACGTACTTTCTTTTCCAGTTACCAGTCAGCGCTGTTAAAACGGGAGCACCAACCGCGACACCAAGTGCGTACAGGCTAACTAAAAGACCCGCTGAAGGTAATGATACGTTGAGGTCGGAGGCCATAGTCGGTATCAGACCGACAATTACAAACTCCGTGGTTCCAATAGCAAAGGCGCTAAGCGTCAATGCAAGTAAAGCTAAAGGCATAACAACTCTCTCTTATAATCATTGAATATGAATGGATAAACGAATAGCCCGTTTCCATGCCGTGTATTATTAAAGAGTTATTCGTTGCGAAAAATGGTGTTTATTACAAAATACTTTTGCTATAAATGATGGAAATGCGCAATTAAGAAAGGGGATGAAATGTTAACCCGATCAGATGAATTAGAGATTCTTATGGCAGTTGTGGATAGTGGTGGATTTTCTTCCGCTGCTGATGCACTAGGTATTCAAGTTGCTAGGGTATCTCGTGCGGTTAGTAAAGTTGAATCACAGTTGGGGGTAACCTTGCTGAATCGCACGACACGCAGAGTGGAAGTTACTGAGGAAGGGCATCAGTTTGTTGAAGCGGTTCGCTTAGGTTTACTACAAATACAGCAAGCTGAAGAAGAGATCATCACACGAGGTGAATTACCCAAGGGGCGCTTAAGAGTTGATGCCGCTAGCCCATTTGTTTTACATCAACTCGTGCCGTTAATTCAGCCATTTAAAGAGGCTTATCCTGATATTCAACTCGATCTTACCTCTAATGAGGGTTTTGTGGATCTATTGGAAAAAAGAACCGATGTGGCAATACGTATTGGACGATTATCGGATTCAACACTGCATGCTAAACCTTTAGGAACAAGCCCACTATTTATCGTTGCCACGCCTGGTTATTTATCTAAACGAGGTTTCCCTGAAGCGGTGAGCGATTTGCGCAGTCATAACTTGATCGGTTTTTCTGGCGCTAAAGTGTTAAATCAGTGGCCATTACGAGGGTTTGAGATGATAGAGCCTGATATCCTATCCAGCAGTGGTGAAACGGTTAGACAGTTAGTGCTGGCAGGGAACGGCATTGCATGTTTATCTGGCTTTATGGTGAAAGATGATCTTGATTCTGGACGGTTAGTGGCATTGTTTGAATCGGAAAAAATCACAAATACTGGACGAGAACAGGTCAATGCTGTCTTCTACAAATCTTCTTCAGTCTCTAAACGTATTTCCGCGTTCATCGACTTTATTCAACCAAGACTTACTTTAAAATAACTCTATTATTGTTGTTTTAACAAAAGATTTTTGTCGTTATTGCAGCTTTTGTTTTTCCAAGTGCCAAGCCTAGCGTGCCACCCCTTAGTAAGGTGGCACATATTTTTATTTGATCTTAGTTAAAGCGTGGCAACACGTACTGAGCGATCTGTTCCATTGATTTCTCAATTGGTTGGCTATTACGACGGAAATGCAACCCGATGTGATTGACTCCTGCTTCTTGCATTTTTTCTAGCTCATCGCTCAAGCCATTGACTCCGGCCCGGATACCAAAGTGATGCCGAACGACTGGTGCATTTGGGTTATCGACTAAATCAAGATGAATAAAGCTGGCGTAGGGTTTGTTTCCCGCTACGGAGCGCCAAAGTACAACGCGGTGTTCATGATCATCAGGTGTGCCTGGGTAGGCGAGCCAGCCGTCTAGGTTTTCTCCTATCCATTGTGGACTTTGCTGCGCTAACCCTGCGACATAGATAGGAATATCAGCAAACTCGGGTAATAACTGTAGATCGTTACCCAGCTTATCATTTTGCGTATCTTTCAAAATCTCTACACTTTCTCGAAAAGCCGAGCCACGGCTGTCAAAGTTAGCGTTAAAAACGGGATATTCACTAGGACGGTCTCCACTAGCCACACCGAGTATCAGGCGGTCACCACTTAACTCGTTGATGGTCGCAGCGGCTTTTTTCACTAGCCAAGGTTGTCTTAACGGTAATACTATCGCTGCTGTCCCTAGTAGAATGTTGTCGGTGCACGCAGAGAGATAGCCAAGATAACTGAACGGTTCATAAATTTGTGCCGCGTCTCCAAAGTTAGGGTCGTACAACGGGACATCTCTCACCCACGCTACGTTAAAGCCTAACTTATCGGCTAACATAATACGCTGTTTATGTGCACTCATGTCTGGTACGCCGAACGGTTTTCGTTGGAGCAGGCGTTTTTTCTGGCCTTCTTGGGTCCAGTCATTATCTAGGGGGAGCTCAACCCCGATGGTGAATCTGTTACTTAAATCTTTATGCATTATGAAGCCTGACTATTACTGTGAGTACTAGGAGGCAAGGTGCCTCCCTGATATTCAGGACACTATGAGATTTTTGTTGTGAGAAAAAGCGGCAAAAAGACAAAAGTGTTTTGCCACAAACAGCGGTGGTCTTTAAAGGAACTGGTGGTTCTCTACCTTGATTTCTTGCTTGATGAAGTCAATAAAAGAGCTGATCCGGCGTGAGGTACTGGCATTTTTGTAATACACCGCATGAACGGGCTGTTCGACATTATGCGTGTGTTCACTAAGCACGCCCACTAAGCGACCAGCTTGTCGGTCAGAGTAGGTCATAAAGTCAGACAGGCAAGCTATCCCCGCACCATGTAAGGCTAAACACCTTAGCGTCTCGCCATTATCAGATCTTAGGCTACTCATAATACGCAGAAGTTTGTTCTTATCATCCATGATCGGCCATTCCTTAAGATACTCCGGCTTGTTGAATCCAAGTAGCTTGTGATTGAGTAACTGATCTATTGAGGTTGGAGTACCATGTTGTCTTAAATACTCTGGACTCGCGACGATTCGAATCCGACTTTTACCAAGAAATATCGCGCGCATGGTTGAGTTTTGTAGCTCACCGATACGAAAAGCAATATCGGTTTTTGTTCCCAAAAGGCTAATATTTTCCTCATTGGAATTGAGATCGATTTCGACTTCTGGATACAAGCTCTGATATTTAGCAATGTGCGGCGTTAGTACGTGCAGTAAGAAGGGGGTAGCTGCGTTTATTCGTAGGAGGCCAGAGGGCTTATATTTCTGGCTTTTCAGTTGTGCTTCGGCATTCTCTACTGCTTCTACAATATGTCTGACTTTATCGAGGTATATCGTTCCTTCATTAGTAACATCTAACTTACGGGTTGTGCGATTTAACAAAGTCGTTTCGAGTTTGGCTTCTAGCCGAGATACCGATCGACTCACCGCCGAGACGGTCATCGATAACAGTTCAGCCGCAGAGCTGATTGAACCCGTATCGACCACGGCCATAAAGGTGCGCATTTCATCTAGAGTAGCTTTCATTGTTGAATATATTTCAAATTAGATTTGAGTATTGTTAACTTTACGGAAAGTTTCTTGCGGCGTAAAGTTTTGCTTCGAATCAACTATAAAATCGATAATTCAGGAGATTTAGATGAAAGTACCATCATTTGGCGTCGGCACGTTTCGTTTAGAGGGTGAAGTAGTTAAGGATTCAGTCCGTAATGCGTTAGAAGTGGGTTACCGCGTAATTGATACTGCACAGATTTACGGTAATGAGGCAGAAATCGGTGAAGTATTGACACAGTCCGGTATTGCACGTGATGAGCTATTCATTACGACCAAGATCTGGGTTGATAACATGAACACGGAACAACTCATTCCAAGTCTAAAAGAGAGCTTAGAAAAGCTAAATACAGATTATGTGGATTTGACCTTGATCCACTGGCCTGGCAATAACAATAACTTGAGCGAATACATGGCTTCATTACTTGAAGCTAAATCGCAAGGGTTAACCCGTAATATTGGCGTCTCCAACTTTAATATTGACTTGTTGCAACAAGCGATAGAAGTGGTCGGTAAAGAGAATATTGTTACTAACCAAATCGAGCTTAGCCCTTATTTGCAAAATCGTAAGTTGGTCAGCTTCATGCAGGAAAACGATATTCAGGTAACGTCTTACATGACCTTGGCATATGGGAAAGTACTTGGGGACCCAACTATTGCAGGTATTGCTGAGGACTATCAGGCCACGCCAGCTCAAGTCGCGCTTGCTTGGGCGCTGTCAAAAGGTTACGCGGTGATCCCGTCTTCAACTAAACGAGAGAATTTGGCAAGTAACCTGAAAGCACTTGAACTTAATCTGAGTGAAGAGGCGATTGCTAAGATAGATGCGTTGGAAAGAAATGGCCGCGAAGTAAACCCTGAAGGGCTAGCGCCTGAGTGGGATGATTGAGTGAGTTTCACGGGAAATCATTGCCTAAATGACACCTCTGCAATCGCTGACTTCCTCAGCGTTTGACGGTAGTACAACACCATAGACGATAACGGCTCGCTTGTCTGACGATAGTGCGAGCTTTTATCTTTTTGGCCTATTAGTTTACTGTATTCTCCCGGCCTTCAATTTGGCCGGGAGACGTCATTTAGAGATCAGTTACCATTCGATTGTAGAGCCATCAAATACGCGGAAGCTTCCGGATAGCTCAAGTGTTAGTTGTTCTGCGACCGAAACAATGCCTGCAACACTTTCCTCGGCAGAAAAGGTTGCGTCCTCACCGCCCATATCGGTTTTTACCCAGCCGGGATGAACTGCGACAGTTTTTACTCCTCGCGATTCGAGATTGCGTGCTGCTGATACTAGAACCTGATTAAGCGCTGCTTTAGATGCTCGATAACTGTACATGTTACCTGAACTGTTATCGCTTAAACTCGCAACTCGGGTTGAGATTCCCACGATGGTTTTGTGCTGACTTTTCGCAACGTTGTCTTGTAGTGCTTGAATTAGCAGGGCAGGTGCGACGGTATTTATGTTTAGTACTTCTAGCCATTTTTTCTGGGTCATTTCGCCAAGCGTTGCACACTCTTCGCCTAATACACCTGCATTCAGAATTAAATGATCGAGCGGACGATCCGCTAATCGAGTGGCTAACTGATCGATATCTTGTTGGTTAGTGACGTCTAGAGCCATCAGTTGAAGTTGATTGGGTTGGGTTACTAGTTCATTAAGCTGCTTAGCATTTTCTGGTGAACGACAAGTTGCGATAACTTGCCAACCTTTTCCAAGGTAGTGGCGGACAAATTGCAAGCCTAAGCCACGGTTAGCGCCAGTGATTAATACAGTAGACATCGCTTCTCCTACGTTGTTGAGTTGAACAACGACCATATTAGAGGCGACGTATAAGCATGTAATCAAAACAGTATAAAAATGGCCTAGAATTCGACATTGTCAAATCTTAAAGTTTGAGAAAGATGCTGGCAAAGTGTTTTAGCCTAGTGACCGTCAGTTCGGAGGCAGCACCGCTGACACCTGCAACAGCAACGACCTTACCATCCAAGTAAAGGGGGATCGCTAAGCAATTGAGGTTTGGCTCTGCCTCTTCTAAATCGAGTGCGTAACCTGATAATACAACCTGATTAAGTTCAGTTTCTAACGTGGGGGATATTTGGCTTTCAAGGCGCAATGTTCGGCGAAGCTTATCATCAAAACTAAGAAAAACCTTGCCGATCGCAGATGTTGTGAGTCCTTCTCGTTTCCCTCTCGGGCTACGGATAGTAAGAGGGTTATCCTGCTCTATAGCATCGATATACAAGTACTCTTTAGCGCCACTTTGTACAGCGAGGTAAGCAGTGTTGTTAGTCATTTGGGCCATTTTTTTCAGCAATGGAACAAAGTGTTGTCGGATAGCTTCGTTTTTTTGTTCAATCGGCTTAGACAGTTCATAGCATCTAAACCCTAGGCTGTAGCTATGGTTGTGTTTGGATACATATCCAAGAGAGTGTAGAGTCGCAAGTAACCCGTGAACAGTCGTCTTATTTAACTGGATCGCATTACTGATCGTCTGTAATGATAGGGGAGACTCACTCATCGAGAGCAACTCGAGGATTAGAAAACCTCGCTCTAGAGACTGAATGTTTTTTCTTGCCTTGGGCACAAAGACTCCTTGATGATGGTGTTGCATCTGAATGGCTTACTGATGCTTCCACCTATAACAAACCACTACGCTGGTGGTTTGGTTTTATTAGAGAATATACTCAGCACTTAAACTGATCGGCTCGTTGTATGCGTCCACAAGGGAGTTTTTTCCTTGCTTCTTAGCATTGTATAACGCTTGGTCTAATATCGAATAGAGCTCATCAAAGTTGGTGAGTGGCATTGAGGTTGATAGATAGGCCAGACTCGCAGATATATTCAATTGATGGTTATTAAGCGAATGTACACTCTTTTCTGAAATTGTTTTATGCAGACTTTGTATTCTAAAGGGAACGTCAATCTCATCGACGTTTTTCAATAGCAAGATAAACTCTTCTCCACCTAAACGACCCAAGTAATCTCCCTTATTAAGTTTAGCTTTAAGCGCTTTGCATACCTGTTGTAGTACTAAGTCGCCAGTCGGATGACCATACTGATCATTAATCGCCTTAAAGTCATCTAGATCGATTAATGCTAGAACGTAGCGGAAGTCTCCTTCCGCTTTGGAGGTTTGGCTTTTAATCGTCTCTATAATTGCCGCTCTGTTTAATGCACACGTTAAGCTGTCTATTTTGGCTTTTAAGCGTGTTTGTCGCTGAACCATCAATGCCAGAGCGAGGAGAATCAATAAACAGAAAACAACAAAATTATAAGTGCGTTGTTGGTCTGTGAGTTTTTCAAACTGGTACTGACTTAGAAGAGTTTCGTTGTTCAACTGCGCGACTTGTAGATCATATTCATACTCTTTTTTAGTGAGATCTAGTGCCTCTAACGCCTTGATATTACTCGCGTCTCGGTTCGTTAGTTCAATCGTCGAGTAGGCCTTGTGATGCTCCAGTGCCTTTTTGTAATCATTTTGAGCTTGGTATGCTTTTGAGAGGAGTAATTGGGCTTGCGCTTGCAATAAGGGCCTAGCGTTTTTTACCGCTAATCTTAACGCTATTGTACTGTGTTCAATCGATTTTTCGGGTGTATGGTTCTTTAAATATGCCAATCCAGCAGCCAAATGACCCTCTGTTTCAAGGTGCGTATTCTCATAAGTTTGGGCAATGTTTAATGCTCTTCCAATGTAATCTACCGCGGTATCCAATTGCCCAGAATCGGCCAAAGCAGCAGATAACCCTAAATAGGTCAACCCTTGCCCGTATGGATAATGAAGTTGTTCGAGAATCGTTAATGCATTTTTGTAGTGGCTGATGGACTTATCGAGTTCTTTGGATTTTCTGTACATCGCTCCTAGACTATGTTCGACTTGCGCAACTTCAAGAGGTGTCCCTTCATCTTGGCGAACCAGTAAGGTTTGAATGAGATATTGCTCTGATTGTTCAAATTGCCCCAGCTCTGCAAGTAAATTGCCGACGTCATTGTAAATCCCTGAAGGATCGCTTTGCGTCGACATGTTGGCCATCAACTGTCGATACAAACTTAAGGCTTTTTCATAGTCACCGCGGTAATTGTAGTTATTTGCTACCACGCGCAAAGCGAGATCAACAGGGAAGTTTTCTTGATGCTTATGATTTAAGTGGCTCTCTAAGGATGAGCAATAAAAGTTTGCTTTGTGATAACGACCTTGTTGATTCAGCGTATAACAAAGTTGATAGTTCATCAGAGCCTTGCCTTCGGAATCGGATATTTTCTTCATTGTCTGTCGCAAAGAAGAAAAGCTATCTACTGAGGCCTCGTAACTACCATGCTTACGTTCATTTAAGGCAAGAATATATTCTGATTCTAATTGAGAAAAAGGGTTGTCTAAGACTTGACTGCTGCCGTAGTAAGGCTGATTTATGTTTGACATATATTCATAAATCAATCCACTTACGTAGAGCTTTTCGCTGTCCGATTTCGCTGTATGGTAGCGATCTTGAAGCATGCTCAATGCCGACTCAGGGTTGCTTCGTAGTGTGGTTTGGTAGACAGAGTGCCACTGTGTGATATTTTGGTTTGGTTCAATATCTTGAGTGTCGCTTGCATATACTGGAGTGAGCAAAAGTGACGCAAGCAAGGGATAGAGCACGCGCATGTTTAAACGAGCCTTTAATTTAAGGTGCCTTTAAAGTTGAGTTATCATAGCGCTTTTAACGCATCAGCGTTGTGATTGAGTTGGGTGTACTAAGAAAAAGAGTAGTAAAACTATGCACTTGGTCGAGATATTGAAAGAAGAGGCATAAAAAAGAAAGACCTCAACATAAAGTTGAGGTCAGAAATCTTTAATCAATGTAAAGCTTTGCTAGGTCTTGAGGCTCCATTTCTTTGCCTTCTAACTGATCGTTCCAGTTAGTTCCAACAAGAACACCATCTTCAGCAAGAGTCAAAAGCCAATCTTCAACAAAGATATCTAATGGGATTTCTAGTACAGTAAAATCTGCCCATTCTTCAACATTATGTGCTTCTGCATCTTCTTTAGAAGACCAGAAAGGCATGACTTCGCTGTTTTCGAATTCAGTTGAATCGCAAGATAGCCAACCTTCTTCATTGCGTAGACCCCAAACCAATTGGTTTTCTTTCGTTTCTGCAACAAAAAGGTCAAGGTTCGCTTGGATATCTGATGTAAGTTTGCTCATTTCAAAACTCTCGTTGTTATGACGTGGTTAGAGTAACACTAAAGTGCCGATTCCTAAAGCATAATACGGTTGTCGAAATGAGTAAAAATAAAGGAGCCGAAGCTCCTTTTCTGAGGTTAAGTATTCACTCGTTTTTGTTTGCTTTGTGCTTGCAGAGCAAACAAAAACAGGTACTTTACCTTTCTGGAAGAGTTGTGAATATTGTCCACTCTCTTTTTATCTCGCCTTTGTAACCAACGACTGATGCGGTTACTCGACGATTTAAAGCATGGCTGACTTCATCGGTCCCTTGCTGTGCTAAGTGAGTGTCACCAAAACCAACAATGCGGACTCTACTCGGTTCGATGTCGTAGCTTAGTAGGGCTTCACGGACATTGCGTGCTCGTCTTTCAGAAAGATCTTGGTTATGCTTTGAACCACCAACTTTACTAGCATAGCCGTGCAGCTCTATCGAAGTAGTAGGGTACTCTTTTAAAAAGTCGGAAAGCTCTCGGACTTGTCTTCTGAAGACTGGATTGATCTCATCAGAGTCGTTAGCAAAAAGTATCCGCACTTGCATGTTATCTGATGCTTTAATGTATTCTCCACAACCGTCGTTGTCGACCTCTGAGCCTTCAGGTGTACCTGGGCACATATCTCGAGCATTGATGACACCATCGTTATCGTCATCTTGCAAATCTGCTATTTGTTCTGCATTTGGTACAGGACGATACTCATATTCGTCTTCAGCAACAACGTGTTGAGTGATGGCGAGCATACCCAATGCAAATAGAATCTTCACTGGTTTCATGATCAGTACTCCACCTTTTCATTCCATTCTGTAGGTACATCGACACGCAAGGCATTTAACAATTGGCCAGTCGCGTTCATAACGCGGTACTTGGCGTACTGCTCTGAGTATCGAGCATCCAAGTAGTTCTTTCTCGCTTCGAAAAGTTCGTTTTCAGTATTTAACAAGTCCAGCAGAGTGCGTTTTCCAATGCGATACTGCTTTTCGTAGGCGATGACAGTTTCAGAGGCCGAATCTACGTGATCCGCTAGGAACTCTTTTTGTTGAAGTGTTAAATCTAACGCACTCCAAGATAGACGAAGACCTTCTTCGACTTGGCGGTATGCACGTTCTCTTAAGTCTTTTGCTTTATTTAGTTGGTAGGCAAAACTTTCAGCGTTGGCTACGTCACTACCACCGTTAAAGAGGTTGTAACGCATACGTAACATTGCTGTTGTCTCTTCGCTGCTTCCTTCAATACCGCTTGCATCATCACGCCATGTTTGAGCCGCTTCTACCGATATCGTTGGGTAGTAAGCTCCCTTAGATTGCTTGTATTGGAACTTTGCAGAGTCCACATCAGCTACCGAGATTTTGATTACTGGGTGTGACTCGAATGCCAAGTCAATCGCTTCATCGATGGTGTAGGGAATAAAGTTTTGGTCCGCTCTTGGGAAAATCAATCCTTGTGGTGACTGTCCGACAAGGCGTGTAAAGGTGGTGTGGCTGTCATATAAGTTGTTCTGAGCTGCCACCAAGTTACCGTGAGCCTTTGCTAAACGAGCCTCTACCTGGGTTAGGTCTGCTGTAGAACCGATACCTGAGTTAACTCGCTTTTTAATGTCTTCATAGATCTTCTTATGCACTTTCAAGTTATTCTCGGAAAGTGTAAGAATTTCATAAGCTTTTACTGAGTCTAAATAAACTTTCGCGACCTCTAGAGCGGTGTCTTGGGCATCAGCTAGAAGTTGATAACGGACCGATTCAGCATCAGCTGCTGTTCGATCCATATCATTAAGTGTCGCTGAGCCATCCCATATTAGCTGGGTTAGTGTCACGGTGGCTTCTTTTCTTGTCAGGTCGGTTGAATCTCGCCCTGACTCTGCGGGTTTGATTCCTTCGTAACCGATACCGGCATCTAAGTCTACGGATGGGAGGTAAGCACCACCAGATGCTTCATTCACATACTGCTTGCTAACGAATTCATTGAACGCACTTTTGATGTCAGGATTGGTTTTTAATGTGTTTTCAACCGCTTGCTCTAGCGTTTGCCCAAACGCATGACTAGCGGTGAACATACCAATACAAAAGGCGTTGGCACGAGTCCACTTCACTGTGATTCTCCTAGATAATGGTAAAAATTCTCGAGGTGATAGGGCTTATAAGTGGAATACTTATAAGGGCGTCAATAATTTAGCGCACAATAACATTAATATGCGATGAAGTAACCTGTTGATTCGCTGTTCATTTGTTTCAATTTTGATAAATCAACCTACTAAATCTGCCTAAAACTTGAATTAAGATCTCAAATTAAAGATGGAGGTAATAGCTAGGAACGTGTGTCCAGATTTTAATAAAATAAAACACTTATGCATCTGGATTCTTATTGATGTATGACACATAATTACTTTATTGAGCATCAAATTGCTGTTATTGCACTATATATTCGGGCAATATATAGCAAATTAGTATTGTTAGTCAAAAACTTGACAGTTATTTAGGGTTAAGGTTTATATGGATCGTACAGCATTAGTGCCACTCGGTAATCAAGTCGTCGTAATAGGTTTGGATGGGCAGCTGAGAGTCCTTGCAGAAGGACAGCAGCCTCTACCAGGTGAAGTGATAGTGGCAATGACAGATGCTGCGCCTCAAGACCTGAAAATTCAGCTTGCTCAAGAGCAAGGTTTAAAAGATATTTCAGACGATGTAGCACAGATTATTAGTGCTATTGAGCAAGGTCAAGACCCTTCTGCTATTGATGAAGAACTCGCACCTGCAGCGGGTGAAAATAGTGGCTCCAGTTTGCAAAATAGTGCCACGATTGTACGAGATGGTACTGAAGTGCTAGCCTCAACAAACTTTGAAACTATTGGCTTAGAATCCCTCGGCTTATCTGAAACTCAAGCGTTGACCTTAAATGACTTCTTCACAACAGGTATCGAGACAAGTGGGGATGGCTCAAGTAAGCCACTTACTAATTCTCCAGTGACATTAAGCGCTGTTGAGGAAGATAGCGATCCAATCACGATAACTACTGAAGAATTACTATCGAACGTCAATATTGATGATGCCGATACTCTTGTCATTACAAACGTCACTATTGAGAGTGGGAATGGCACCTTAATTGATAACAGCGATGGATCTTGGACTTACATTCCAGAGGCTGACGATGACACTGAAGTGTCATTCTCCTATGACATTATTGATAAAGATGGCGGTGTTATTAATGGCACTGCTAACTTAGATATTACGCCTGTTAATGACGCGCCAATAGCAACTAATGATGCGATTCAAACTGACGAGGATTCCCAGGTTGTAATTGATGTGCTCGCTAACGACAGTGATATTGAAGGTGATGATTTAATCATTACCTCTGTTTCTGTACCAGAAGAGCAAGGTATCGTTGAGATTATCGATGGTAAGCTTGTTTTCACTCCGGCCGAAAATTTCAACGGTAATGCAACGATTAGCTACACCATCACAGATGGTGAGTTAGAGGATGAAGCTCAAGTTTCGGTAACAGTAAACTCAGTTAACGATGCGCCTATTGCCTCTAATGATACAACAATTACAGAGGAAGATAGTTCAGTAACGGTTGATGTCCTGCCAAACGACACCGACATTGATGGCGATACGCTGTTGATTGAATCGGCTTCCGTACCTGAAACACAAGGTACAGTTGAGATCGTTGATGGCAAACTGGTCTTCATACCGGCTGAGAACTTCCATGGTGACGCTGAAATCACTTACACCGTTAGCGATGGTGCACTGACTGACCAAGCGACGG
>NZ_JAWOUX010000011.1:0-153066 GCF_033339595.1 Vibrio sp. 2096 | reverse complement strand
GCTGAAGGTAAGAACGACCTAAAAATCAACCTAACGGACAGCTACGGCCAAGAGCAAGAAATCAACATCAGCGCAAAGGCGGGTGACGATATCGAAGAGCTTGCGACTTACATTAACGGCCAAACTGACCTAGTGAAAGCCTCAGTAGACCAAGACGGTAAACTGCAAATCTTCGCTGGCAACAACAAAGTTGAGGGCGAGGTCGAGTTTTCAGGCGGTCTATCTGGTGAACTAGGCTTAGGCGAAGGCAAAAAAGTAACAGTAGATACTATCGACGTAACCTCAGTTGGTGGCGCACAGGAATCTGTTGCTATCATCGATGCGGCACTGAAATACGTAGACAGCCACCGCGCAGAGCTAGGTGCATTCCAGAACCGTTTCAACCACGCAATCAGCAACTTGGACAACATTAACGAGAACGTGAATGCGTCGAAGAGCCGTATCAAAGATACAGATTTCGCGAAAGAAACGACGGCAATGACCAAATCACAAATTCTATCGCAAGCGTCAAGCTCAATCCTTGCGCAAGCGAAACAAGCGCCTAACTCAGCGCTAAGTCTGCTAGGTTAATCAATTTAACAAAGCAAGAAACCAAAGCCAGGCTCATCCCTGGCTTTTTGCTTATTGGCTATAACGATTCAGATGTGTCCTGACAGTATGTTCGATAAGGCATTCATATCGATTAGATGATCTCTTTAAATTCCAATGTTTCTGCGATGGTGGCGCAGAGACACCTGAGTCAAGCAGCTGCGCAAAATGTTGAGTCACAACGCAACCTAACTTCGGGGTTTCGAATCAACTCGGCGAGCGATGATGCGGCAGGTTTACAGATATCGAATACTCTCCATGTACAAACGAGAGGGCTTGATGTCGCCTTAAGAAATGCGCACGACGCTTTTGCTGTTGCTCAAACAGCGGAGGGAGCATTGCACGAAAGCAGTGACATATTGCAACGCTTACGCTCTCTGGGGCTTCAAGCAGCAAACGGCAGTTATGACTCAAGTGATCGGCAAAGTATTCAATATGAGGTCGTAGCGCTGCAAGATGAGCTTGATCGTGTCGCGATCACGACAACATTTGCGGATAAAAACCTGTTTGATGGATCTTACGGTTCACAAAGTTTCCATATTGGCGCGAACGCTAATTCAATCTCTTTGACGTTACGTAACATGCGTAGCCATATCCCAGAGATGGGAGGGCAGCATTATGTTGGTGATGCGGTCGATAAAGATTGGCGAGTCACTAAAGATAACCAAACCCTAAAAGTCGAATACCAAGACAGTAAAGGGCAAACCCAAACGGAATCCATTGGACTCAAATTGGGTGACCGCATAGAACAGGTCGCCACTTACATCAATGCTCAACAATCGATAGTGAATGCTTCAGTAACGGAAAACAACGAACTGCAATTCTTCGCTTCTACGATGAAGGCGCCAGAGGGTGTGGTTCTCGAAGGGAGTTTAGCGGATGAGCTTGATGTGAGCGCTGGTCAATTAGTCACAATGGATGACATCGATATGTCGACGGCAGGTAAGGCGCAGCTTTCAATTGGGGTGATTGATGCAGCAATTAAGTATGTTGATTCGCACCGGAGTGAAATTGGCAGCTTTCAGAACCGTGTAAACGGCTCGATGGATAACTTAAATACTGTGAATCGGAGTGTTACAGAATCCAAGAGTCGAATAAGAGATACAGACTTCGCAAGAGAATCTACGGAAATGGTGCGTTCTCAAGTGCTCCAAGATGCGACAACTGCATTACTCGCTCAAGCGAAGCAAAGGCAGAGTTCGGCACTTGGATTACTTAGCTGAGCGGATTTCATTGATGTAAGTCGATCAGAAACAAAATTTCAGGTAATAAAAAACGCTGCCAATGGCAGCGTTTTTTCGTGTTCGATTAAGTAAAAATTACTTAGTTACACGTAGAACTGGAGTTTCACCAACAGTTACAGAACCAGAAAGCTTGTTTAGCTCTTTGATTTCGTCCATGTTAGAGATAACAACTGGAGTTAGCGTTGACTTCGCTTTCTCTTCTAGAAGAGCTAGATCGAATTCAATTACAGTGTCGCCAGCTTTAACAGTTTGACCTTCTTCAGCGATACGCGTGAAGCCTTCGCCTTTTAGTTCAACTGTGTCGATACCGAAGTGAACGAAAAGCTCAACACCGTCGTCAGACTCGATAGAGAACGCGTGATTAGTTTCGAAGATCTTACCGATAGTACCGTTTACAGGAGCTACCATTTTGTTGCCTGCTGGCTTGATAGCAATACCGTCACCAACGATTTTCTCAGCGAAAACAACATCTGGCACGTCTTCGATGTTTACAATCTCACCAGAAAGTGGCGCGATGATTTCGATAGCACCAGCGTCAGCGCTGTCATCAGATACAAGCTTCTTAAGTTTGTCAAACAGACCCATTGTGTCATGCTCCTAAGGTTTGGTTTTATTCTGTCGAATTATAGTATACCAATATAGCTCATTAGACGACTTTTTTCGCCGTCTAATGGCCATTAAGTATTGAATTACTTGGTACTACCGATTACTGAGCTTTCTCAGCAATAAACTTTTCTACCACGGCTTCGATTTCTTCTGCTGTCGGTAGAGAAAGGGCTTCTTCAGCCATTGCTTTCACTTCTGCGAAGTTAGAGTTGCGAACAACTTTCTTCACTTTAGGGATTGAAATGCCGCTCATTGAGAACTCGTCCAGACCCATACCTAGAAGTAGAAGTGTTGCACGCTCGTCACCTGCAAGTTCACCACACATACCAGTCCATTTACCTTCTGCGTGAGAAGCGTCGATAACTTGCTTGATCACTGTAAGTACAGCTGGTGATAGTGGGTTGTATAGGTGAGAAATCATCTCGTTACCACGGTCAACCGCTAGCGTGTACTGAGTTAGGTCGTTTGTACCGATAGAGAAGAAAGACACTTCCTTCGCTAAGTGGTGTGCGATCGCAGCAGCAGCAGGAGTTTCAACCATAACACCGATTTCGATGTTTTCGTCGAACGCGTGGCCTTCAGCGCGTAGCTCTTCTTTGTACTCTTCGATCGCTTTCTTAAGCTCACGGATTTCTTCGACAGAGATGATCATTGGGAACATGATACGCAGTTTGCCGTGTGCAGAAGCACGTAGGATGCCACGTAGCTGATCACGAAGGATTTCACGACGATCTAGACTGATACGTACAGCACGCCAACCTAGGAATGGGTTCATCTCTTTTGGAAGATCCATGTATGGGAGATCTTTATCGCCGCCGATATCCATAGTACGGATGATCACAGCTTGACCGTTCATTGCTTCCGCAACTTCTTTGTACGCTTGGTACTGTTCTTCTTCAGTTGGTAGCGCAGTACGGTCCATAAATAGGAATTCAGTACGGTACAGACCAACACCTTCACCGCCGTTACGAAGGATACCGTCACAGTCTTTCACTGTACCGATGTTACCGCAAACTTCTACACGGTGACCGTCAGTCGTTTCTGCGTGTAGGTCTTTCAGTTTCGCTAGCTCTTCTTTTTCAGCTAGGAATGCTGCTTTAACCGCTTTCGCTTCTTCTAGCTCAGCTTCTGATGGGTTAACAACAATCTTGTTGTTCATTGCGTCAAGAATCAGCATGTCGCCATTCTTAACTTTCTTCGTGATGTCGTTAGTACCAACGATAGCTGGAAGCTCAAGTGAGCGAGCCATGATTGAAGTGTGAGATGTACGACCGCCGATATCACAAGCAAAACCAAGCACGTAGTCTAGGTTGATTTGTGCAGTTTCAGATGGCGTTAGGTCGTAAGCAACAAGAATTACTTCTTCGTTGATATCGCTAAGCGAAACAATGTTGATGCCTAGTGCGTTCTTAACAAAACGAGAACCGATATCGCGGATGTCAGTTGCACGCTCTTTTAAGTATTCGTCGTCTAGAGACTCAAGAGCACATGCTTGCTCTTCGATCACTGAGTGGATAGCGTGATCAGCAGTTATCTTGTCGTTTTTGATAAGTGCTAGGATTTCCTCTTCTAGCTCTTCGTCTTCAAGAAGCATGATGTGACCTTCAAAGATCGCTTCTTTTTCTTCGCCAAACGTTTCAAGCGCTTTTTGCTTGATAGTTTCTAGCTGAGCTGCAGATTTGTTACGAGCGTCAAAGAAACGCTGAACTTCAGCTTCTACTTGATCGTCAGAAATAGTGTTTGTGTTTAGGACAATTTCATCTTCTTGAAGTAGTAGTGCTTTACCGATTGCAATACCAGGAGATGCTAGGATGCCTGAAATCATAGCCTTACCTTAAGTTTGGTCAACTTTATAAAACGGGAGAATAATGGGTGCGCTAACGAATAGTTTTAGCTTAGTTTTGAGCCTATTTCCAACGAAGCCATTTTGCTTTCACAAAATGGCTTCTGGAGTAGGAGACCGGATTAGTGTAGTTGATCCATTAGAGCAACTAGGTGGTCAACTGCTTGCTGAGCTTGTGGGCCTTCAGCAGAAATAGTAACTTGAGTACCTTTTACTAGGCCTAGTGTTTGTAGTTTGAACAGGCTCTTAGCGCTAGCGCTTTTACCGTTAGAAGTCACAGTGATGTCTGCGTCGAATGCTTTTGCTTCTTTAACAAACTGTGCAGCTGGACGAGTGTGAAGGCCGTTTTCTGCTGTGATTTCTACTTGCTTCTCGTACATGTGATATACCCCAATAAATGTATTTTTTTGTTAGTTTGTGACCAGATTTTAGCTTAACTGCTTTACATCTTGTGCGCTAGCACGGGAAGAGTTCAAAGCGCGTCAGTTCTGATACTAGTCAAAAGTTTGGTAACTACGCAACTGTTTGCGTGCGTAATCACTTTGAAACCTTTTTGTGTTCTGCTTCTTTATTTTGAAGCTAGAAATAAAACACCCTGATATTACCAAAGGTAGGGCAGGGATCAACAAAAAAGCCCCTAAACGGGGCTTTTTTAAACTAAAAATTGATTTGAACACATATTATTGTTGGTTCTCTTTTTCGGTAAAGATACCTGCAAAGAGTGCTGTACTTAGGTAACGCTCACCGGAACTTGGCAAGACAGTTACAATTGTTTTTCCTTCAAATTCAGGTAGTTCTGCAAGTCGGTTCGCTGCAACAACCGCTGCGCCAGATGAGATACCAGCTAGGATACCTTCCTCTTCCATTAGGCGACGAGCCATCTCAATCGCTTCTTCTGAGGTAACTTGCTCAACACGGTCAATAATGTCTAAATCGAGGTTACCAGGGATGAAACCAGCACCGATACCTTGAATTTTGTGTGGGGCAGGTTGGATTTCTTCGCCAGCAAGTGCTTGTGCAATAACCGGAGACTCTGCTGGCTCAACTGCAACAGAAGTGATGGCTTTGCCTTTTTCACCTTTGATGTAACGGCTTGTACCTGTGATAGTACCGCCCGTACCAACACCAGCAACGAATACGTCGATTTCACCGTCTGTCGCTTCCCAAATCTCAGGGCCCGTAGTCTTTTCGTGGATTTCTGGGTTCGCTGGGTTGTCAAATTGTTGAAGAAGTAGGTACTTCTCAGGGTTGCTTGCTACGATTTCTTCTGCTTTAGCAATCGCCCCTTTCATGCCTTTCGCCGCTTCAGTCAGCTCAAGGTTCGCGCCTAGTGCTTTTAGTAGCTTACGGCGTTCTAGGCTCATTGATTCAGGCATGGTCAATGTTAGCTTGTAACCGCGAGCAGCCGCTACGAATGCTAGAGCAACACCTGTGTTACCACTGGTAGGTTCTACAAGCTCTACACCTGGCTTAAGAAGGCCCGCTTTCTCTGCTTCCCAAATCATGTTTGCACCGATACGGCACTTAACACTGAAGCTAGGGTTACGCGCTTCAATTTTCGCGAGAACTTTGCCTTTACTTACTTTGTTTAGACGAACGAGAGGTGTATTACCAATAGTAAGAGAGTTATCTTCGTAGATTTTGCTCATAGTGATGTTCCTTCATTACACGTTGTGTGAATATGGATAGAAGAATATGCGGTATGAAAAAAAGGGAAAAGGATTAAAAAGTTATATCTTATTAGGTTGGCCCAGAACTTGATAAAAGAAAAGGGAAAAGCTGGCGCTGATCCCTTTCCTTAATCTCTAATCGACTATCGTTGGTGCTTAAACTCCGCGACCCACATAGCGGTTGCACCACATATTGCTACAGGCATGACAATGAGGTTCAAAATTGGGATCGTCGTAAATACAGACACCAATACCCCAAAGCCATAGGCCTTACCTTGCTTTTGTTTCAATTTGTAACGCATGTCGTTAAATGGGATTTTGTGGTTATCAAACGGGTAGTCACAATATTGAATCGCGAGCATCCAGGCGGTAAAGATAAACCATAAAAATGGGCCTACTGTTTGTCCAAGGGCAGGGATGAGCAATAACAGGAATAGGCCTATTGCTTTAGGTAAAATGTAAAGGAGCTTTCTCCACTCACGAGCTAAAACGCGAGGAACATCTTTCAGGACGGCAGTGAAACCATCATCATTTACTTTTTGTCCCGTTAAGTACTCTTCCACTTTTTCAGCCAAGAGGCCATTGAATGGCGCGGCGATAAAGTTCGCGAGCGTGCTGAAAAAATAGGAGAAGGTAGCGAGTATCGTTAGAGCGAGTAAAGGCCAAAGAATGTAAGTTAACCAGGATAAAAACTCAGGCAGCTGCCCAATCCAGCCTTCTATCCATATATTAAGGTTTGAAAATAGATAGAAGATGGCACCACCTACAAGCAAGATATTTGCAAGTAGAGGTAAGATGACAAAGCGCCTGATTTTAGGGGCTAGTGCCAATTGTATCCCGTATAGAAAATAACCGAACCCGGTTCTCTGCTGATTGTTTTTCTTCATGTCTATTTTGGCTTCGTGTAAATGAAAACTCATTGTACCTGTGAGGACTTTTCTTTCAAAGCCCTGACAAATGACGTCTTGTTAAGTGGAATCGTGGCAAGAATCACAACAAAAAACGGAACTTCTTGCATTAAGTTGTTCTAAATCTACATATAGTTTTGGTAAAGTAAACGTATCATTCAGATTTATTGCACTTGGGTTGCTGCTCAAGGAACTGCGAGTAGTAAAAACAAGTATATTGAGAGTAAATAATGCAGGAATTGCGATTCGTACTCATTGTTGTTGGCGCATTAGCCATCGCGGCATTACTGTTTCATGGTTTATGGAGCAGTAAAAAAGAAGGCAAAGCAAAGTTTGGTAACAAGCCACTTGGTAAGCTGGATGTTGACCAAGAAGACAAAAATGATCTTGTTGAGAAAGAACGAGACTTCGCTCCCGCTCCTGAAGATGACTTTGAGATCATTCGCAAAGATCGCAAAGAACCAGATTTTGGGATGGCGAGTTCTTTCGACAACAAGTTTGAATCTGACCCGTTATTCGGTGGTCCATCTGAAGTCAAACAGACGCAGCAGGAGCCGGATGACATCCCTTCATTTGTTGCAGAAAAAGATAAAGAAGAGGACGTTGAGCCTGTTGTTCAAGCAACAGTAGCTGAAGAGCCATTCCAGCCTGCTGTGGAAGAAGAAGTTATTCCCGCCGCGTTTGATATTACGGAGAAAGAACAGCAAGTCGAAACGGTTAGTGAGCCTGTCGTTGCAGAGCCTAAGGAAGAGCCAAAGCCAGAACCTGAAATGCAAGTGATTGTATTGAATGTGCACTGTGCTGGTGAAGAGCCATTTGTTGGTACTGCTTTATTTGAAAGTATGCAACAAAACGGTCTAATTTATGGCGAGATGGATATTTTCCATCGTCATGTCGACTTGTCCGGTAACGGCAAAGTGCTGTTTAGCGTCGCTAATATGATGCACCCTGGTACGTTTGAACATGCTGATCCTGCTGAGTTTACAACGAAGGGTATTTCATTCTTCATGACATTGCCTTGTTATGGCGAGGCTGAACAGAACTTCAACTTAATGCTCCGAACTGCGCAGCAAATTGCTGATGACTTAGGTGGTAACGTACTTGATGACCAGCGCAACTTAATGACGCCAGATCGTTTAGCATCTTATCGACGTCAAATAGTTGAGTTTAATGCCGCTAACGCATAATCTTAACAGCAAATAATAATAGGGCTCCGGATGGAGCCCTTTTTCTTGGATTTCCCAACCTCACCGATTGAAAATACACGGGGCTTTACTATGTCTGAATCAGTACTTCGGCGACTAGAAGAACTAAAAGAGTCGTTGCATTACCACGCTGTGCGTTACTACGTGGAAGATAACCCAGAGATCCCTGATGCCGAGTACGACCGTTTAATGCGAGAGTTACTGGATATTGAAGCTGAGAACCCTGACTTAATAACCGTAGACTCGCCAAGCCAACGTGTCGGTGGGCAACCTCTCTCTGCGTTTAGCCAAGTGACACATGAAGTACCGATGCTTTCGCTTGATAACGCGTTTGATGATAGTGAACTCGATAGTTTCCACAAGCGCGCACAAGAGCGCGTGGGCAGCCAGAGTGTGAAAGAATACTGTTGTGAGCCTAAATTGGATGGACTCGCCGTAAGTTTGTTATATGAGAATGGCGTATTAGTTCAGGCGGCCACTCGAGGCGATGGTACTACGGGTGAAAACATCACAGAGAATGTGCGTACGATTAAAGCCATTCCTTTAAAACTCAGGGGTAATGACTGGCCAAATCGTCTTGAAGTTCGTGGTGAAGTCTTTATGCCGAAAGCTGGGTTTGATAAGCTCAATGAATTAGCAAGGAAGAAAGGCGAGAAAATCTTTGTTAATCCACGTAACGCTGCGGCAGGTAGCTTACGACAATTGGATTCACGTATTACGGCTTCTCGTCCGCTTAGCTTCTATGCATACAGTGTAGGCGTGGTGCAAGGCGCAGAATTGGCAGCAAGTCATTACGAACGCTTTTTGCAAATCAAATCTTGGGGGCTGCCAATGTGTCCGGAAACTAAGCGAGTTGAAAGCTTGGCGGATGTAAAAGCTTACTACCAAGATATATTGCAGCGTCGTGATGCCCTCCCTTATGAGATCGATGGTGTCGTTATTAAAATTGACGATATTGCCGTGCAAGAGCGTCTGGGGTTTGTTGCTCGCGCTCCACGTTGGGCGATTGCCTACAAATTCCCAGCTCAGGAAGAAATGACGACACTGAATGAAGTGGAGTTCCAAGTCGGTCGCACTGGTGCGATTACACCTGTTGCTAAACTAGAGCCTGTATTTGTTGGTGGGGTAACGGTAAGTAATGCGACGCTTCATAACGCAGATGAGATAGAACGTCTGCAAGTCAAGATTGGTGATCACGTTGTGATCCGCCGTGCTGGCGATGTTATTCCCCAAGTCGTTTCTGTCATCAAAGAGCGTCGACCAGAAACAGCTCGAGATATTGTTTTCCCAACTCAGTGTCCTGTTTGTGGTTCGCATGTTGAGCGGATCGAAGGAGAAGCGGTAACACGTTGTATGGGGGGCTTAGTTTGCCAAGCACAACGCAAACAAGCGCTAAAACACTTTGTTTCTCGTAAAGCGTTAGACGTTGACGGTTTAGGCGATAAAGTGATCGAGCAGCTTGTTGACCGTGAGATGGTGAAAACTCCTGCTGACTTATTTAAGTTATCTGCGGGGGTTTTAACCGTACTAGATCGCATGGGGCCAAAGTCTGCGCAGAATATTGTGAATGCGTTAGAAAAATCCAAAGAAACGACTTTACCTCGGTTTTTGTATTCACTGGGGATCCGTGAAGTTGGCGAGGCAACCGCAGCAAACTTAGCAATGCACTTTAAAACGTTGGGAGCGATCCAAAATGCTACCGAAGAGCAGTTGATTGAAGTGCAAGACATCGGTGCTGTGGTTGCTCAACATATTACGACTTTCTTTAGTGAAGAACAGAACCAAGCGGTGGTTAAAGATTTGCTTGAACAAGGGATCCACTGGCCAGAGATTAATACTACTGAGCAGGTGGGGGAATTACCATTAGAAGGTAAGACGGTCGTATTGACAGGAACACTTTCTCAATTAGGTCGCACAGAGGCTAAAGAAGCCCTCCAATCCCTAGGTGCAAAAGTGACAGGTAGTGTTTCTAAGAAAACGGATATTTTGTTTGCTGGTGAAAATGCAGGTTCGAAGTTGGCAAAGGCACAAGAACTGGGTATCGAGATCAAAACAGAACAAGACTTACTCGAATTGATGAATTAAGTCTTCTCAAAAAAGCTAAAAAATAACTAAAAGCCCCGTATGGTAAGCATGCGGGGCTTTTTCTTGTTCATAATTAAGTGTTTTTTTATTGAGTAATTGATGCCTTTGTTCTTTTCAGTGATCAAGATCGAACCTTGGGTTATTGGTTTTTTTGGCTTTTTTAGTCTGCGAGTGACTTCAAGTTGATACTTTCAAGTTGAATTTAAGTGCTTAATTTTAAATGATATTTTATTGCGTTGTGTTGGTGTTGTTAAAAATAAGATCTGGATCAATAAGTTATATGGAACTTTGGAGTGGCTCATATTTTTTTAGAAAAAAAATAAGTTCCATTTGGATGTTTTTAGCTGCGAAGTTAGTCTTAATCACGTGGATACACGGTGTGTATGCAGGAACTAAAAAAAGCCAAATTAGAAATAATGAGGTTTGATCAGGAATTTACTTCTCTCCTTCGGCGGCCAACTAAAGGTGAGATAGAAAAATACAGCTATATCCATTTTTAGGAGTTTTTCCATGGACAAATTTTTTAAGGTTTCAGCGTTAACCGCAGCAATGTTTGGTGTTGTTGCTGTCGCTCCAGCTACAGCGTCTACTGAAAGTGCAGCAGGTGGCGAGTACGTAGAGAAAGTGAACGAATTTATGCAAGACTCAAGTCTGAATGCATTATTCATAGTTGATACTCGTTCACGAACTCGTACAACAGGTAAGCCCGGCGGTGAAAATGGTGACCGTTGGAGTCGTCTAAACTACTCTTCTTACAACGCAATTTTAGACTTCACTTCTGGCTACCACGATGGTTGGGTGGGCGCAGATGTTGCGGCTTACTACTCTGGCGATCTTTACAACGATAGTCTTTACAATTCAAACGAAGGCTACCTATGTAACGAAATCTCAACTTGTAACAACCTAGACTGGGGTGCAGGTGATGGTCAGCAGCTTAAAGTTTACAAAGCAGCGCTGAAATTCAAAGCAAACGAAAACTTTAATGCTCGTTTTGGTATGTTACAGGCTGGTGGTAACGGTACAATCGGTAACGTTTGGAGCTTTGTACCTGGTACTTACCGTGGTTTCGAACTGAACGCTAAACTTGGTGATTTCAACCTAAGCTACTTTGGCGCAGACCAATTTACAGCACCTTGGCTGCTTCACGAAGATGATTACGCACCAGCGCTTTGGTCTGACACTTCATGGAGCTACCTACACTCTCTAGGCCTAAACGGTAACCTAACTGACAGCTTGTTTATGCAACTTGGTTTGGGTCAAGCTACTGGCGTTCAATATGCAAATGGTGTTGACTGGGGTGCAGGTCAAGTAACTAGCTACCACAACGAAACTGACAACACTTCTTACAAGGCTTACTTGAAGTACACTGTTAGTGACCGTACAACTCTAGCATTTGATTTCTACGGTGTTGACGATGATGTGAAATACGATGGTTTAGGTTTCCACACTGGTCTATCTTTGAATCAATCTTTCGGCAAGCTAGCTTGGATGTCTGAGTTGCGCTACACAGACACAGATAACCGTGCGGACTTCGTTCCTCGTACTATTCATACATATGGTATGAACAATGGTACTTGGTCTCAGTGGTGGGACGCGCTATCTGACTGGAACAAAGCGGGTGAGCTAGCATGGTACAACCGTCTATCTTACAACCAAGGTAACGGCTGGAACTACTACCTAGGCTTTGGTTACGGTACTGGCGCTGACTCTGCAGCAAGCGGAGCATCAGGTGACTGGGATTACGAAAGCGAATACGCAGTTAACGCAACAGTATCTTACTCACTACAAAGTGGCGCGCTTAAAGGTTCTACCATTCGTTTACACGGTACAATCCTAGAACGTGATGAGTACGCAGGTGCTGGCGATGCGGATGAAACAGACTTACGTCTACAAGTTCTTATCCCTTACAGCTTCCACTAATACTTAATGGGATAATAAAAGGAGCCGCTAGGCTCCTTTTCTATTTCACTTCTCGGCCGTCGTATATTTTGCAATATAACGGTGGCAACATATGTACATTACCGTTTGGCAACTCACACTTTATCTCTGGGCCTAACGTACGACCACCGGATGCACCATTAGCATTAGTGGTTAACGGAATTATGGCAAAAGATATTACTAATAGACCAGATAAAAATCTCATAATAATCACCTTAATATAAACTTTAAATATCTACGTGCTTGTATAAACCGTGACTACGCAGAAAGGCAAGGTTGAATAGGGCTCTTATATCAAACTAAGCTCTTACTTCTTTACTATTCCCATTCCCCACCTCTAAATCGACACATTTCACTTGGAATATTCGTAACGTCGCCACTTGGCATCTTACATTCGACTATAGGTCCCAAATTAGTTGTACCGCCGTTTCCGTTGTTGTAGGCAAAGGAAGAAAAAGAAAAAATACCGCACAACATTAAAAAGAGAAGCTTATTCATAGTACATCCTCTTACTTACCAAATAAAAAGCACTCAACTTAAATGCTTATGCGTTAAGTATGTATCCGAGGATAAAAAGATCAAAAAATAATTCAATAAAGTTTTATTTTTTAAAATAAAATTAGATCGATAATTTACCTAGATATATTTCTATCTTATTGATTGTCGTGTGTTGAATAATTAAATAATAGGAAATGGTAGGTAGGGTATTAATAATATTACTAATACTTATTTTTTTCTCGATTTTAATTAAGGTAATGAAATGAAAGCAGTTGTTTAGATTAAAGTAATGGAGCATGATTTGCCCCATTACTTTGGCATAAATTAATTAGAATCAGGCTCAATGATTAAAATAATACCTTCAACATCGGTGATTCTTACGCGGGTACCGGCTGGAAGTGCTTGATCCGATTGTGCGGACCATGTGGTATCGGCTACCTTGATGCGATTGAGCCCGACGGAAAAGTCTTCTTCAAGGATAAGAGTACGCCCAATTAACTGCTTGTACTTTTGGTTCAGATCTCTTTCTTGGTCTTCTTGCTTGTCTTTAGACCATTGTCGTCGCCACCAAAGCCAGGTGGTGATTAAGCTGAAGCTTGCAAAGCAAAGCCATTGTAATTGCCAGCTCATTGGCAAAACGGTCATGATTGCTCCAACGATAAGTGCAGACACCCCGAGCCAGAGAAAATACCCTGCGGTACCAAGTAGCTCAACTGCTAAAAGAGCAAAGCCAAACGCTAGCCAATGCCAGAAAGAGATACCTTCCAGCAAACTAAAAAAATCCATAAATTATTCTTTACCTTGCTGTTTAAACATTTCTGCTATCCCTGCAACCGAGCCCATTAGTCCGGTTGCTTCTAATGGAAGCATAATGATTTTACCATTTTCGGCTTGACCAATGCTCTTGATCGCTTCGGTATAACCCTGTGCAATGAAGTAATTGACGGCTTGCATGTCACCTTTTGCAATGGCTTCGGAAACCATGTAAGTCGCTTTTGCTTCTGCTTGCGCGGCACGCTCACGTGCTTCTGCATGGAGAATAGCAGACTGCTTTTCACCTTCAGCTTTTAATATCTCTGATTGTTTATGACCTTCGGCCTTTAATATCTCAGCTTGGCGAACTCCTTCTGCTTCAAGAATTTCCGCACGCTTATTACGCTCGGCTTTCATTTGCGCATTCATTGCAGCGGTCAGATCGGCTGGTGGCTGGACATCTTTAATCTCAATTCGTGTGACTTTTACGCCCCAAGGGTTTGTTGCTTGGTCAACAATCGCCAACAGCTTAGAGTTGATCATGTCGCGTTGGCTCAGCATTTCGTCCAGTTCCATTGAACCTAAAACGGTACGAATGTTGGTAAGGGTCAAGTTTCTAATAGCGTGTTCTAAGTCGTTGACTTCATAAGCCGCTTTGGCAGCATCGATCACTTGAACAAATCCGACAGCGTCAATAACCACGTTAGCGTTATCTTTTGAAATGACCTCTTGCGCAGGAATATCGAGAACGCGCTCCATCATATTTACTTTTTGACCAACTTTATCAACGAATGGAATGATCAAGTTTAAACCCGGCTTTAATGTGTGGGTGTAGCGTCCGAAGCGTTCAACTGTCCAGTTGTTTCCTTGCGGAACCGTTTTAATGGCTGAAGATAAGATAACGACAGCAAGAACGACGAAAATACCGATGGTGATCAGTGAATCAATTGGCATAAGTTATTCCCTTAAGTGCATAATATTCGATCCATTTTTACCTATTTATAGACAATAGACAATTGAAGTTCTGAGACCTTTGAGAGGTTATTGGTCTTTTATATGACAAAGGCCGGAAACACCGGCCTTTGTTGTCTTATTCCTAGAAGAATGCGGCGCTTAGTACAAAATTGAGTAAAGCTGGCGACGATATTTGCTTGCTAATGCGTTACCTTGACCTAGCGCACTGAGAATATCCATAAAAGTCTTCTTCACGTCACCGTCTTGGGCGCCCAAGTCTTTTTTAAGAATATTCCACAGCAGTTCCAACGCTTCTTCATCCCGACCAACTTGGTTGTATTGTACCGCCAATTCACAAGCGAGTTCGAAGTTTGCCATGTCTGCTGCGTATGCTTGTTCTAGTCGCTGTAACTCAGGGCTATCTGCAGCCTGCAAATGCAGCTCGAGCTTGGCTATTAGGCTCTTGTAGTAGTTATCTTGATACTCGAGAGGGATAGCGTTCAGTAGTTCTTGGGCAATATCAAATTGTTTGGTTTCTAGCAAACAATCAGCCATCGCGAGTTTCACATCACCACGCTCTTGCAGCTCTGGCGGCAAAGTGTGGATGATGCTCAAAGCCTGAGCATGCTCACCTTGCTGAAGAAGTTCACTGACTTGTTTTAATAGTTGTTCATCTGGGCTTGGCAAATGCTTTTGTAGCATGGTAGCAATGGCATCAATTGGCTGGGGGCCTCCCAGACCATCGACGGCTTGACCATTTATAAACAGCGCGATAGTTGGCAATACTTGCACGCCAAATTGAGACGCTAAAGCGGGCTGATCTTCACAATTTAGTAGAGCAAGCGTAAATGCACCGTTGTACTGTTGAGCAAGAGATTGCAACTCAGGGAGTATCTGTGCGCTTTCTGGCTGAGCGTTGGCCCAAAAGTGGATCAAAACGGGCGTGTTCATTGATCCTTCAAGCGTTTCGCGAAAGTTCTGTTCTGTTATCTCAACGATAAATGGGGATTGCATCAGAGTATCCTTGCCTTGTGTCTTGTCGTTGATATTAGATATGGAGTTGATTTAGGTGAAATTCAAGCGACATTCACCATCAATAATGAATCATTCTATTTTGAGAAAACGTGAGGTAATAGAGTGAGGTTATTGCTGCTCAGGTGTTAGATAAAAAGAAAACGCTGCCGAAGCAGCGCAATTCTAATGCTATTTGTTAGTGCGGTATCAAAATAGGATGAACATGGTCAACACTACACCCACACTAAGCCAGTTAAGCTGATTTAATGTCATTGTTGCCTCGCAGTAGTATAAACATTGCTACAAAACGTAATGGGTGGCGATACCAAATCTAAGCAACTCAATCACTTTGGGCGAAAGAATCCCCGTTGAATTGCGTAGAAATTGATTCGTTTAGTTGAGGTTTTTTTAACCTACATGTTCATAATGACATCACATTGTTACGGTGAAATTACATTTCGACAAAACTTTTTTATGCAGCCTGTCGCAAAATTTTATCAAGTACACGGGTTGGTAATAGTCTTTTCAAGACTGCGAATAATTTAGTCGGTGTAGTAATTCGATAACGAATTTTCGGTGAAACGCTAGTTAATGCATGAAGAACTGGTGCGATGCAAGACTCTGCAGGCAAAACAAATCGATTATTAGACTTGTCGTTGTTGAGTCGCTCTCTTTGTCCTTCATAAGCATGACGATGGGGGCTAGATTCAATATCAACCCACTTCTCAAAGGCTCGTAATGCATTGTTTCTAAATTGAGTTTCGATCGGTCCTGGTTCTATCAATGCCACTTTGATATTCGTATCCGCAAGCTCTAGCCTGAGCGTATCTGTCCAGCCTTCTAAGGCAAATTTTGATGCATTATAGGCACCACGGTATTTCATTGCGGCAAAACCAAGAACAGAGCTGTTTTGTATGATGCGTCCTTCGCCTTGCTGGCGCATATGAGGAAGCACCTCTCTGACCAACTGGTGCCAACCAAAAAAGTTGGTCTGAAATTGATCTTGAAGAGCCTCGGTGGGTAAGTCTTCCAGTGCTCCGGGCTGACCATAGGCACCATTATTGAACACTGCGTAAAGCTTACCTTCTGCTAACTCTAGCGCTTGCTTCACGCCCGAAGAAATGCTTTCTGGGCTATTTAGGTCTAGATTGATGCAGGTTAGCCCTTCATTAATTAGGCGCTGGACATCTTGTTCTTTCCTACAAGATGCAATGACATTAAATCCCTTGTTTTGTAGGGCGTGAGCGCACACGTAACCGATGCCGGTTGAACAACCCGTAATAAGAATCGACTTTTTCATAATTTAATTTAAGACTCAGAAACATTGATTAGAGCCATCATTCATCAGCTCCGGTCATGAAGCAAGTGCTTGAGTGCTGGCTCTATTCTGGAGTAGCTAAATTTAAAGCCCAGTTCGGTGAGTTTTTTGGGTTTGGCTCTCATGCTATCGAACAATAAGCAGGAAGATTCTCCCATTAGGAGTTCAATCGCCCATTTAGGCGTGAACAAGATATGCGGACGTTTGAGCGTTTTAGCTAGTGTACCGCTGAATATACGATTAGTCACAGGATGGGGGGCGCACATATTGAATGCACCGTGGGCATGTGGTGTTTCAAGCAAGTACATGATGGCGCGGACCATATCTAGGATGTGAATCCAAGGCATGTACTGATTACCGTTCCCAAGTGGGCCGCCTACGCCAAGCTTGTAAGGTAATAGCATCTTTGCCAACGCACCACCATTGAGGCCGAGTACCACGCCAGTTCTCATTAGACAAACCCGAGTTTGCTCCGACTCTGCGCGCTTGGCTATTTGCTCCCACTTTGCACAAACCTCGTGAGGAAAGTCGTCGCTATTAACATGTAAGCACTCATCAAACGGATGATCTTGTTGATCACCATAGTAGCCAACTGCCGAGCCACTAATAAAAACAGAGGGAGGTTCGGTACTTGCGTGGATCAGCTCAACAATTTGCTCGGTAATTTTCCAACGACTTTTGCAGATTTTTTCTTTTTGCTCGCTGGTCCACCTTTTATCCGCAATAGGCTCACCGGCAAGATTAATGACGGCATCAACGTGATTGAGATCGGCGAACGATTCGAGCGAGTCAAGGTATTCGATATTACCCAGATCAGCATGCTGTAGGCGTTGTTTTGCTCGCTCTGGAGAGCGTGTAAGTAGCATAACTTGGTGAGTTGATAGCAGCTTGAGCAACTCCGAGCCAATAAACCCAGTGCCACCTGTGAGTAATATCTTCATGTTATCTCTTTGAATGTACACGTATTAGAACATTATAGTCGTTTTGTGCTTAGCTTGATCATCTCAACACCATTATTTCTAGGATAGTGACAAGCTGACAGAGAGGCTATTAACTTCACATATTAGAAAATATGTAACTAAATGTTATAGATGGCGCTAGTGCATTCACGGTAGAAGAGTGAAATCTATGCCAGACTAGAAGTTATCGCTCATTGGAACGAGCGTAATCAGTTTGCACAATCAAGGAGGATAGGCATGGAAGCATTTGTTGCGCTTTTTCGAGCGCTCCTCAATAGTGCTCGTGACTTATTACCCATCATCATTGTTATCACTTTTTTCCAATTAGTCGTTTTGCAAGAGCCGCTGCCCAACCTGGTCTCCATTCTTTTTGGCTTGTTGCTTGTCGTTTTAGGATTAACCTTTTTTATCTTTGGCCTAGAACTTGGTCTTTTTCCTATCGGAGAGAGTATGGCTCAAGCCTTTGCAAAAAAAGGCAGCGTGTTTTGGTTATTAGTCTTTGCGTTTTGTTTGGGGTTTGGCACCACGATAGCTGAACCTGCATTAACCGCGGTAGCGGAAGAAGCCTCAGAAGTTGCGGCTGAGGGCGGAATGATCGCTAACTCAGAGCAGTCCATGCAGGATTACGGAGAAGGACTTCGAGTAACAGTAGCTCTCTCTGTGGGGATAGCCATCGTTATCGGCGTTTTGCGTATCTTAAAAGGGTGGCCGATTCATTACATGATCATTGGTGGCTATGTAGGCGTTGTAATACTGACGTGGTTTGCACCTGAAGCCATTATTGGCGTCGCTTACGATTCCGGAGGTGTAACCACGTCCACCATAACAGTACCTTTGGTCACTGCTCTGGGCGTCGGTTTAGCGTCTTCTATTAAAGGGCGCAACCCTATGGTGGATGGCTTTGGTTTAATTGCTTTTGCCTCGCTGTTACCGATGATGTTTGTGATGGTTTACGGAATGGTCGTAACATGATTTCAATTGATCATTTCCTAGACACTTTATTATCGACCGTTAGAGATGTCGTTCCCATCGCCAGCATTATTTTTGGTTTTCAGTTAGCCGTGTTAAGGCGTCCTGTTAGCAACCTTAAGAAAGTTTTGCTTGGGTTCGTTTATGTGATTTTCGGGCTAGCTCTTTTTTTACTTGGATTAGAAATGGCGTTGTTTCCACTTGGGGAGACGATGGCTGTGCAATTAACGGCGCCGGAGTTTTTACAAGAGTTCAAAGTATCTGTAGGTAAAGCCTTAATGTGGGTCGACTATTATTGGGTTTATACCTTCGCCTTTTTTATAGGCTTTAGTACCACGATTGCAGAGCCTTCTTTAATCGCTGTAGCGATAAAAGCAAACCAAGTCTCTGGAGGCAGTATCAGTATTAACGGCTTGCGCGTAGCCGTTGCGTTTGGGGTGGCAATTGGTATTGCATTAGGGAGTTACCGGATTGTCGTGGGCGATCCCATTCATTATTACATCATCGCGGGTTACATCGTCGTTGTGATTCAAACGTTTTACGCTCCTAAGCTTATTGTTCCACTCGCCTACGATTCTGGAGGCGTAACAACTTCTACTGTCACTGTCCCACTTGTAACTGCATTAGGGTTAGGGCTTGCTTCGACCGTCCCTGGAAGAAACCCAATGATTGATGGCTTTGGCTTGATCGCGTTTGCCAGTCTATTTCCTATGATCTCTGTGATGGGCTATGCGCAAATAACCCAGTGGCTGAATAAAAACGTCTCGGAGGAAGAAGAAAATGCGCTTTAAATTGATACTTGCGTTTGTTGAAGACAGCAAAACAGACAAGGTGTTGGACGCTGCACGCGATGCTGGTGCGACCGGTGCTACAGTGATTAACAATGCTCGCGGGCAAGGTTTAAATCAAAAGCGAACGTTTTTTGGTTTAACGCTAGAAGTGCAAAAAGATGTGCTGCTGTTTGTGGTCGAGGAACATCTCTCTCGACACATATTAGAAACCATTAATGAGGTTGGTGAATTTGACAGAGAGTCGGGGCAGGGCATTGCTATTCAGATCGATATTGAAGATGCAGTCGGTGTCGCGCATCAAGTAGAAACGTTGACCAAAGTGGTTGAGGATGAATTATGAGCAGTCAAACGATAATTAGAGTTCGAGATGTTATGGCGGCAACGTATGTGATGGTTGATGGACTGATGACCGTATACGAAGGCATAACGCTAGCGAAAAAATACCAAGTCAAAGCGCTGGTGGTGAAAAAGCGAGATGATAATGATGAATATGGCATCGTGTTGATGAATGATATCGCCAAAAAGGTGCTGGCGAATAATCGTTCTCCTCAGCGCACAAATATTTATGAAATCATGACCAAGCCCGCTTTGTGTGTCGAACCAGATATGAACGTAAAATATTGTGCCCGTTTGTTTGAGCGATTTGGCATAAGCAGAGCGCCGGTCATTGAAAGTGGCGAGGTCATTGGGATGGTGAGTTATAACAATATTGTCATCAATGGTATGGTGCGAGAAGAAGTGTAATAGGTTGATATAAATGAAAAATCAACGATTTTTTCTCAAGTCAGCGACTGTTACAAAGAACTAAAATATTTAATATATGTTAGGTTGCATATGTGTTGATTCACCATTATTCTTTGCGCCCTAAGCCTAATGTCGAGGAATCTGTATCATGCCTTTAGTCTCTTGCCCCGTGTGTGAGAAACAAATCTCAAAACGCGCTCATGCATGTCCAGGATGCGGAGAGCCCGATCCGCTGCACCATCTAGCCAAATCAAAATTTATGTCGATGGTGTTTTGGATACTGGTGTTGGTTGGAACAGCGTATGCAGCATGGTTCTATGTTTTGCCTATGGTCATTGAATCATTGCGCTATCAGTAGTATTCAAACCGTCGTAGGTTGAGCTGCTAAAAAAATGCCGTAGAATGACCTCATACTTTTTGAGGAGACAATGTCGTGAAACTATTTTTTGCCTCAGACCTGCATGGCTCTTTGCCAGCAACTAAAGAAACCATTGAGCTATTTCTGGCCTCTGGTGCGCACCACATGATTTTGCTAGGAGATACGCTAAACCATGGGCCGCGAAACCCTATTCCGGAAGGCTACAACCCTCCACAGGTAGCAGACTTATTGAACCAATACAGTGATCAAATTATTTCTGTACGTGGCAACTGTGATAGTGAAGTGGACCAAATGCTATTGAAGTTTCCAATGATGATGGATTACTCATGGGTGCTACTTGAATCTGGCAAGAGAATCTTTTTGACTCATGGTCACTTGTACAACTCTGAAAAACGGCCGCCACTGCGCGAAGGTGATATCATCGCCCACGGGCATACACATGTTCCCGTCGCAGAGATGCAAGATGGAGCCATTATATTCAACCCAGGCTCGATGACATTCCCACGTAATGGCTTACCGAGAAGCTTTGGTACTCTAGAAGACAATAAGCTAACGGTAAAAACGCCAGAAGGCGAAGTATTAGCACAAACCATGATTTAACGGTTTTACTAAGTAAAAAAATAGGGAGCGAATTGCTCCCTATTTTGTGTCTGAATGTCCTAAATCGCGTTCTGGGTCGATAATGTCTCTAACGCGCTGTTTTAGCACCTTGGCTTCAGGAAAGCCGCTGTCTTTTTTCCGTTCCCAAATTTGCTGGCCATTACAGAAAATTTCGAAGCGACCACCTGTGTCTGGGTGTAAGCTGATTGTTTCTATTTCTTCACTAAAAGTATGCAGTAATTCTTGCGATAGCCAAGTTGAACGCAACATCCAGTTGCACTGGCGGCAGTAATAAATATCAATGATTGCTTTATCCATGAAACTTTCCTTTTAATCTTTTTAAACCAGCAACTTGATGCCCACCGCAAACGTGAGAATTTCGAATGCAACTTTAATCACTCTGTTACTGTATCGAGTCGCGGCCCATGCGCCTAAACTGCCGCCTAGAAAAGAGCTTAACAATAAAACAGGTAACCAAGCCCAGTGAATAGGCGCCCCTGCCTGTACGACGGCAATGCCTCCAATGCCATTCCAAAACAGGCCGACACAAATCATGGTGTAAGCAACGGCTTGTTTGTAGTCGTAACCAAACCAGCGCACCAAAAATAGTGTCACGAGCAAACCAGAACCTGCGGTAAGAGATCCGTTAATGATGCCGATGAACAGTAAGCCAATTCCACCAATAACCCAACCAATAGGATGACGGTTGCGTATTACTTCAGCTTGGCCTAGCGATGTCTTAAATCGCGAGTAGATACCCAGCGCTAGGATCATCGTGCCGAGCATCTTTTCCGCGATACCATCAGGGATCTGTACAATTAAGTTAGCCCCTAAAATCACGCCAATACTGCCGGACAAGATAAGGTAGAGCGCGACTTTCCATTTAATAGTGCCTGATCTTAAATGCGTGCTTGCTGCGCCTAAGCCTAAAGCGACCGAAGCCACCTTATGTGTGCCTAGCGCAACGGAGAACGGTAAGCCGAGAAAGATGAGTAAAGGGAATTGAAGCAAGCCTGCTCCGCCACCAGAAAGTGAAGCCAGCGTGTTGGCGATTAGTGAACCGAAAAAAAGGGTAAGGGTATCTAGCCAATCCATAAGCAAAACAAAGGGGGCGTCTTGCCCCCTTATCATCCAATCAAAATTAGTTTTTAAACAGTACCGAAGAACCGTGGTTCAAGCTAGTGAGCAATAGTGTTTTTTCGTTCACGACGTCAATACGACGACTTTGCTCCGCATCTAGCTTAAAAATTTGAGTAATCAAACGTAGCTGTGCTTCGGAAAAGTCTTTTGATTGAGAAGATGAAATATCTTTAAACTCCGAAGGCGAGACCAACAAATAGTTGTCACTTACTTCCCAGCGGCCTTTTTCCGAGATATTTATCGTTGATTCTGCGGTTGAACCTTGAGCGAATAGTTTGATATTTGCTACGCGAATATAGTCACCATTAGGGAGATATTTCACGTTTGATTCAACATTAACTCGGCGTAGTGGGCCGACAGTATCGTCAGGCAAGCTGTCTGTAATGACTGTCACCATGGTCGACTGCCATTCGTTTGCTGTGAGGAGCTGCTCCACTTTTAGGTCACTTCCCCAATACAACCAACTACTGAAAAGAACGGATACGGCCAAAACCGCAGATGCTAATTTAATCTTCATATTGGCCTCCTTTATTTGCAGATGTCTGTTGGATCGTTTTGACCTGCGAAAATACGCAGTGTTACGTTCTCGTAAGAGTGGTTACTGTCATGAATGTAGTTCAGAATCAGCTGGTTATTTTGTCCACCAGTGGCAATCACTTCCACTGGCAACGAGTCTTCTGCATGGTGCTTCACGTAGCGCTCAATGCATTGCTCTATTGAAGGCAACCAGTTGTTGATTTGAGGGTGATTTACAGGTGTCATCACTGGTACATTTTGATACTCACCAATTTGACGGAATTGGGATTCCGCAGGGTTCGTGAATAACAATACGCAAACAGGAAGCAGCAGAGACAAAAAGATAATGACACGCGGTAGCCAGTTAATCGTGTTAGATGCTGGCTTCGGCTGAGTTTTAGTTGGCTCTACTTGAGGCTCAATATCAGCAGTAGTATCGGTCACTACCTCTGTCGGTAGCATATCGCTCGCTTCTAACTCCACTGCTGGCGCTTCTTGTTCAGAAGAGGTTTCTTCAGCGTCAGTGTTAGAGTCAGTAGAAAATGGGCTCAAGCGTTCCACTGAACAAATGAGTTGGTAGCCACGTTTAGGTACCGTTTTAACAAACTCTGGAGATTTTGTTGAATCCTTCAACATCTTACGCAGAGTAGAAATCGCTTGAGTCAGGCTTGAGTCATCCACCTCAAAACCTTGCTCACGCCAAACAAACTCGTGAAGCTCGTTACGGGTTAAAACTTCGTTTGGTCTCTCTGCCAACATCAGAAGTATACGGCTTTCGTTGCTTCCTAATCGTACAACGTCGTTGCCGTTTTGTTGGTCAGCGAGCGAATTACTATTTGGATCAAAGGTGAACCTTTGAGCAAGTAGAAATTTGGTGCCAATGTTAGTCATTTAGTTCTTCTTAGATGGATGATGTTGTAATTATGGTGATTTATGTCACAAAATTACCGGGGCGCTTGGAGTGCGCACGACATTTTAGATGCTTTTAGACGGGTAGGATAATTAAAATTTTCTAAAAAAACACCGTTTTTAGCAATATTGACCTTGAATTTACATTTGTCAGCCACATGTTAAATGACATCTCGGTAAGGTGATTTCAAGGGGAAAGTCACAAACTTGTCCCTATGAAAAAGCCAATTAGTTTAGATGTTATGGAGCACACATGAGCGAAACCGTATCTCAAAATAAAGAAACTCGTGGTTTTCAATCAGAAGTAAAACAACTACTGCATTTAATGATCCATTCTCTTTATTCAAATAAAGAGATCTTTTTGCGCGAGCTGATCTCTAACGCATCAGATGCATCAGACAAACTGCGCTTTCAGGCGTTATCTAACCCAGATCTATACGAAGGTAATGCAGACCTTTGCGTGAAACTGTCGTTTGATGAAAGCGCAAATACCTTAACCATTTCTGATAACGGTATCGGTATGAGCCGTGATGATGTGATTGAGCACTTAGGAACAATCGCAAAATCTGGTACAGCTGAGTTTTTCTCAAAGCTATCTGAAGAGCAGAGCAAAGACTCTCAGCTTATTGGTCAGTTTGGTGTTGGTTTCTACTCGGCATTTATCGTTGCTGACGCCGTTACCGTGCGCACTCGCGCTGCGGGTCTAGCCGCTGATGAAGCGGTACAATGGCACTCAGCGGGTGAAGGTGAGTACACCATCGAAAACATTACCAAAGAGTCACGTGGTACCGACATCATTCTTCATATGCGTGAAGAAGGTAAAGAGTTTTTGAATGAGTGGCGTCTACGTGACGTTATCAGTAAGTACTCTGATCACATCGGCATTCCTGTTTCAATCCAAACTGTCGTTCGTGATGACGAAGGCAAGGAAACAGATGAGAAGAAGTGGGAGCAAATCAACAAAGCCCAAGCACTGTGGACGCGTAACAAATCTGATATTTCAGAAGAAGAGTATCAAGAGTTCTACAAACACGTATCACATGACTTTGCCGATCCCTTGGTCTGGAGTCATAACCGTGTAGAAGGTAAAAACGACTACACGAGCTTACTATACATCCCATCGAAAGCACCTTGGGATATGATGAACCGCGACCACAAATCAGGCTTGAAACTGTACGTACAGCGCGTATTCATTATGGACGATGCAGAGCAATTTATGCCGTCATACTTACGCTTCGTACGTGGTTTAATAGACTCAAACGATTTACCGCTAAACGTATCGCGTGAGATTTTACAAGACAATAAAGTGACTCAGTCTCTACGTAATGCTTGTACTAAGCGCGTGCTAACGATGCTCGAGCGTATGGCCAAGAATGACGAAGAGAAATACCAATCATTCTGGAAAGAGTTTGGTCTTGTGATGAAAGAGGGCCCTGCGGAGGACTTTGCAAACAAAGAGAAAGTTGCAGGTTTATTGCGCTTTGCTTCAACTGAAGTGGACTCTTCAGAGCAAACTGTGGGCTTGGCGTCTTACGTTGAGCGCATGAAAGAAGGTCAAGATAAGATCTACTACTTGACGGCAGACAGCTATGCAGCTGCGAAAAACAGCCCTCACTTAGAACAGTTCAAAGCGAAAGGCATTGAAGTTATTTTGATGTACGACCGCATTGATGAGTGGCTGATGAACTACTTAACTGAGTTTGATGGTAAACAGTTCCAGTCAATCACTAAAGCTGGGCTTGATCTAAGTCAGTTTGAAGATGAAGCAGAAAAAGAGAAGCAAAAAGAAACCGAAGAAGAGTTCAAGTCGGTTGTAGAGCGCACGAAGTCTTACCTAGGCGATCGTGTGAAAGAAGTTCGTACGACCTTCAAACTCGCATCTACGCCTGCTGTTGTGGTAACGGACGATTACGAAATGGGTACTCAAATGGCGAAGCTTCTTGCGGCAGCTGGTCAAGCTGTGCCGGAAGTGAAATACATCTTTGAGCTAAACCCTGAGCACAAATTGGTTAAGCGTATGGCTGACGAAGCCGATGAAGAAGCGTTTGGTCGCTGGGTTGAAGTTCTGCTTGGTCAGGCAATGCTAGCGGAGCGAGGCTCTATTGAGGATCCAACAGAGTTCTTAGGAGCCGTTAATCAACTTTTGACTAAGGTGTAATAACCTCTGCAAATCAAAAAGCTCGCATTTCGCGAGCTTTTTGTTTGTTGTCGCAAAATTTTGCATCTCAAGTGCTGAGTTAATAATCAATAGGGCGTGAAAGAGGGTACTGTTAACATTCTTTAGTCTTAATACACTCTTTGCTCAGAGAACCTGTGATAGAATCTGCGACTTGAATGTGAGTAATAAGGCGTGTATTTTTGCTCGCCTATATACGTTATACCGAAACTTATCGTTGCAGGTGCTTCTCAGGTTTGATGTCTAAGAGGTCAGCTATTGTGAGCTTCGGTATAAATCTTAAATATTAAAGAGGATAAATCATGCGCATCATTCTTCTAGGTGCTCCAGGTGCAGGTAAAGGCACACAAGCAAACTTCATCATGGAAAAATACGGTATTCCACAAATCTCTACTGGTGATATGCTTCGTGCTGCTATCAAAGCAGGTACAGAGCTTGGTAAACAAGCTAAAGCTGTTATTGACGCTGGTCAGCTAGTTTCTGATGAAATCATCCTTGGTCTTATCAAAGAGCGTATCGCTCAAGAAGACTGTGCAAACGGTTTCCTACTAGATGGTTTCCCACGTACTATCCCTCAAGCTGACGGCCTAAAAGAAATGGGCGTAGACGTAGACTACGTTATCGAATTTGACGTTGCAGACGATGTAATTGTTGAGCGTATGGCTGGTCGTCGTGCTCACCTTCCTTCTGGTCGTACTTACCACGTGGTTTACAACCCGCCTAAAGTGGAAGGTAAAGATGATGTAACTGGTGAAGATCTTGTTGTTCGTGATGACGACAAAGAAGAAACAGTACGTGCTCGTCTAGGTGTTTACCACGAGCAAACTGCGCCGCTAATCAACTACTACGGCAAAGAAGCTGAAGCAGGCAAGACTAAGTACCTTAAGTTTGATGGTACTAAGCAAGTAGCTGAAGTTAGTGCGGATATCGAGAAAGCACTATCTTAATTTGCTGAAGTCAAAAATTTAATATTTTGATATATTGAAAGCGGCCCAAGTGGTCGCTTTTTTAGTTTACTCGTAAACATATATCTAATTAACTTCAGCTCGGCTATTCGTTACTTCGAGGTTACTTAAATATATGAACCAAGCCGTTTACCATGAATAGGATGTTATGAAAGAGAATAATAAACAGGGTGTACTCCTAGTTAACCTGGGAACTCCTGACGCACCAACCGCTCCTGCCGTAAAGCGCTTTTTAAGTCAGTTTCTTCATGATCACCGAGTGGTAGACATGACTCGATGGCTTTGGTGTCCACTATTGCACGGCGTTATCCTTCCTATCCGAGCTCCTAAAGTTGCCAAACTCTATCAATCAGTATGGATGGAAGAGGGCTCGCCGTTGATGGTGTACTCTAAACGCCAAACTGAAAAGTTAGCACAAAAGCTTGATATACCTGTAGAGCTTGGTATGACGTATGGTAACCCAAGTTTACAATCAGGCTTTGAAGCCCTATTGGCGCAAGGCGTTGATGAAGTCATTGTTTTACCTTTGTATCCGCAATACTCGGGCACAACAACGGCAGCGGTTTCTGACGGAATCACTAAAGCATTTAAAAACCTGCCGGTGATGCCAGGCTTTAGCTTTATTCGTGATTATTACAATCACCCGAAATATATTGAAGCGTTAGCGCATTCAGTTCGTGAACATTGGCAAAAGAATGGCCAGGGAGATTACCTGCTGTGTTCTTATCATGGTATTCCAAAACGCTATGCTGACAATGGTGATGTTTACCCACAGCATTGTGAAGAGACGACTCGCTTGCTTGGGAAAGCGTTAGGTTTAAGCGAACAACAAATTGGCATGACGTATCAGTCCCGATTTGGGAGAGAAGAGTGGCTTCAACCTTATACCGATAAGACCCTAGAGGCACTTCCTGCAAAGGGTGTGAAAAATATTAATGTTGTGACCCCTGCATTTTCTTCAGATTGTTTAGAGACGTTGGAAGAGATCTCGGAAGAGTGTAAAGAGATTTTCCTTGAAGCAGGTGGTGAAAACTTTACCTACATCCCTTGTTTGAACGATAGTGAACTTCATATCGAGATGATGGTTGAGTTAGTTCAATCTAAACTTTAGATACAAAAAAGGGTCGCAATAGCGACCCTTTCTACGTTTAGTTGAGCGATCAAGCAACTTGTACTTGCTGCTCTTCTACTTGCTCTGCCGTGCTGTGCGTATTTTCAGCGCCATGCATCCAGCGAACGAGTGTATTAGAGAATAGGAGCAAAATTACGCCACTTACGGTTGCGCTGACCGCAATACCACTAAAGATAGCCATAGCGCCTAACTCGCCTACGTGAGAACCCACATAGCCCGCAACATAGTTAGCAATCGCATTACAGCCAAACCATGCACCCATCATAAGTGAAGCTAAGCGAAGCGGTGCTAATTTAGTCACCAATGAAAGACCAATTGGTGATAAACACAGCTCGCCTAATGTGTGGAAGAAGAAAGCGCCGACCAACCATAACATCGATGTTTTTACTGTTGTATCTCCACCTTGTTCTAGCACTGCGCCAACCATACAAAGGAAACCAATCGCCAAGAAAAATAGTGCCATCGCAAATTTCACTGGCGAAGTAGGTTCACGTTTACCCAATTTTACCCAAAGGACAGCCAGAACTGGCGCTAGAGTAATAATGAAAAATGGGTTTAGTGATTGGAACCACGCAGCAGGAACTTCGAAACCACCAATCATGCGATCAGTATATTGTTGAGTGTAGATGTTCATCAGACCACCAGCTTGTTCAAAGCCTGCCCAGAAGACAATAGTGAATAAGCTCATGACCAGAATTACTTTTAGTCGATTCACTTCTTCTTTGGTGAGTGGCTGCTTCGTGGTGGCGTTTTTGTTGTTTAGATCTCGTTTCGCCGCTGGTTCGCGACCAATATCACCAAGCCATGATTGAGCCAGTACCATTTGCATCACTAGGCTAACCAGCATACCCACACCAGCGGCAACAAAGCCAGCTTTCCAACCGTAAGAGGTTGTCACAGAGCCAGAAACGACGCCGGCAAGTAATGCACCTAAGTTGATACCCATATAAAAGATAGTGAATGCGCCGTCACGACGGTTGTCACCTTCTTGATAAAGGTCGCCAACCATGGTTGAGATATTTGGCTTAAAGAGACCGTTACCAGTGATAAGTAGGCCAAGACCTAAATAGAAACTGTGTAGCGAACCAATACCTAAAGCATCAGCAGGAAGTGCAAGAGTAAACTGGCCGATGGCCATTAACGCGCCACCAAGCAAAATTGAGCGACGTTGACCTAAATAGTTATCTGCTAGGTAACCACCGATAAGAGGCGTGATATACACAAGCCCTGTGTATATGCCGTATAGGTCTAATGCGTCTTTGGTTGACCAGCCAAGGCCGCCATTCATTGTTGTATCAGTAAGGTAAAGCACGAGAATGGCACGCATTGCGTAGTAAGAAAAGCGTTCCCACAGTTCTGTACCGAACAATAAGAACAGGCCACGCGGATGACCAAAATATTGATGTTGGTTTGACATAAGCTCTTCTAATAATAGTTATTACATTTTTTAACGACTTCTACGTATACAATGCAATTCAACGAGTGACAAATAATAAAATTTTGCCATTCAACTATTTTTGTTTGTTAAGTGGCTGTTTTTGATTGGATTTGCAGATTATATGATGGTGTATTGGTTGTGTTACAAACTTAATTTCCATTTTTGCCTATGGACTTCTTTATCGTAAGTTGCTGAAAAATGTCGTTAATGCGAGCGATGTATAATCATACTTTTATAGATAAACTGAATATCAATGACTCAACTTTGGCTTAATGCTAGGATAAAAACAAAATAGAATTGGCTAGTAAAAAGATGAAACGTTGGTATCTACTTTATTGTAAACGTGGGGAGCAGGTTAGGGCGAAACAACACCTTGAAAATCAAGGTGTAGAGTGCTTTTATCCAACTGTAGAAGTTGAGAAGATTTTGCGCGGTAAAAGACAAAAAGTCGAGGAACCGCTGTTTCCTTGTTACGTATTCGCTTACTTTGATTATGAGCAAGGGCCAAACTTCACCTCAGTCCGCTCTACTCGAGGTGTTGTTGACTTTGTGCGTTTTGGTGCTCAACCGAAAGAAGTTCAAGGTGACTTGGTCTTCGAATTGATGCAGCTAGAAAAGTGTTGTAATGACAATACCGTTTCTGAATGTATGCCAAAACCAGGCGATCAAATTAGAGTTAAAAGCGGTCAATTTGCGGGCATAGATGCCATCTTCCAAGAACAAGATGGTGAGAAACGCTCAATTATGCTAGTTCAGATGATCACCAAGCGTGTGCCTGTCAGCATAGACAATAGTGATTTAGATTTAAAATAGCCTAATTCCATCAAACATAAAAAGAGGTGCAAAAGCACCTCTTTTTGATCGTATCTAATTTTCTGTCTGTTTTAAAAGGGTTGGACGAACCGACCCTTATCTTTATCGTAGAGAATTAGTATGAGTCGTTGTGAACGGTCTGTACTGCACGACCTGATGGGTCAACACAGTTTTGGAACGATTCATCCCATTCAATCGCCTTCGCTGAAGAACACGCTACTGAAGGGCCTCCTGGTACACACTCTGCTGCTGATGGAAGTGGGAATAACTCTTCAAAGATTTCACGGTACACGTAGCCTTCTTTTGTCGTTGGCGTGTTGTATGGGAATCGATATTGAGCTGTTTCCATCTGCTGGTCTGTCACTTTCTGTTCCGCGACTTCTTTCAGCGTATCGATCCAGCTGTAGCCAACGCCATCAGAGAATTGCTCTTTTTGACGCCATGCGATCGATTCTGGCAGGTAGTGCTCGAAGCACTCACGAAGGATGTGTTTCTCCATTTTACCGTTGCCACACATCTTGTCTGCTGGGTTCAAGCGCATTGCTACATCTATGAACTCTTTATCTAGGAAAGGTACGCGTCCTTCAACTCCCCATGCTGCCAGCGACTTGTTAGCACGAGCACAGTCGAACATGTTCAGAGCAAGCAGTTTACGCACTGTCTCCTCGTGGAACTCTTTCGCGTTTGGCGCCTTGTGGAAGTAAAGGTAGCCACCAAAGATTTCGTCAGCGCCCTCACCAGACAATACCATCTTGATACCCATCGCTTTGATCTTACGACCCATTAAGAACATAGGTGTTGATGCGCGGATAGTCGTCACGTCATACGTTTCAATGTGGTAAATCACGTCACGAATCGCGTCCAAACCTTCTTGAATCGTGTACGTCATTTCGTGGTGAACGGTACCAATTTGGTCGGCAACTTCGCGAGCGGCTTTCAGGTCAGGCGCGCCTTCTAGGCCAACAGCAAAAGAGTGCAGTTGAGGCCACCAAGCTTCAGACTTTTCATCATCTTCAATACGCATCGCTGCAAAGCGTTTTGCTACCGCAGATGTAATAGAAGAATCTAGACCGCCTGAAAGAAGTACACCGTAAGGCACGTCAGTCATTAGTTGGCGTTTAACAGCCGCTTCTAGCGCTTCAGTCAATTCTTCTTTGCTAGTGCTGTTACCTTGTACTGCTGCGTACTCGTTCCAGTCACGAACATAGTAACGTGTTGGCTCAGTATCTTTAGAGCTGTAGTAGCTACCAGGAGGGAATTCACTTACTGTTTTACATACTGGAACAAGAGCCTTCATCTCTGATGCCACATAGTAGTTACCATGCTCATCGTGACCTTGATAAAGAGGGATAATACCAATATGGTCACGGCCGACTAAATACTCATCTTTTTCTTCGTCGTAGAGAACAAAAGCGAAAATACCGTTTAGTTCTTCAAGGAGATCTGCCCCCATATCTTGGTAAAGTGCAAGAATGACTTCACAGTCTGAATCGGTTTGAAATTCGTACTTTCCTTCGTAACGAGCACGAATTTCTTTATGGTTGTAGATTTCACCATTGACGGCAAGGATGAGCTTCTTATCAGGGCTGTATAGCGGCTGTGCACCACTATTTAGACCAACAATCGCCAAGCGCTCGTGCGCTAAAATAGCACGCTCTGAAGAGTAAATCCCAGACCAGTCTGGGCCACGGTGACGAAGTTTTTTCGACATCTCTAATGCGATAGGGCGCAATGCGGCTGCATCGCTTTTAATGTCTAAAATGCCAAATACTGAACACATACTACATCCTTACTAAACTAAACAATTTCTAATCGGTATGGTTTAAATTTGCCATTACTAATAAAAAAAGCAACGTTTTGTGATTAAAAAAATGATAAAAGGCCTTGTTGTATGGAAAATATTTAACTCAACCGTTGTTTTGGTGAATGAGATCAAGGTTTGGTATAAAAACTATACAAAAAAGGCTTTCTATCAATAGAAAGCCTTCCGAAAAATATCAGTGCTGTTGCTTATTTAATTGGTGTGAATTTAGGTTGAAGTTGTTTACAGACGTGTCGAGCAAAACCGCTACCAGCTTCACTATAAATATTGAATGCTGCGTCAACGCCATTTTCAAGTAAGCCTTCCAATTGATCTGGGTATTCGGCGATAGCGGCAATTTGCCCCTTATATTTTCTGCGTTTAAGCTGCTCAAGTGCTGTTTGGTTACCTTGATGATGTGGCATTGCAAGCAGAACCAGTTTTACATGACCTGTATCTAAAATTCGCTCCCAGAAATCCGGGTCGGTGGCATCACCAGAAATAACATTTCTTCCTTCTGAACGATGATGATGTGCAGCGTCTTCACGAATTTCTATACCCAATGAAATTTTGCCATAGCGTGAGCGTAGCTCATCATAAGCGCCCGTCCCAATACGCCCCATACCTAAGATCAATACTTGGGCATGACCTGGGTTGATGAGTTGGTCGCGTTGATTGAGCTTTTCTACCGCTGTCTCTTGCAGCCACTTACCTGAATGTTGATAAATTTTATGGCTAAGGCGGTTAAGTGGCGCGGAAATTACAAAGGATACCGACACCGCAACCGCAATCGCAGCAAGCATATCACTTGGCATCCAGCCCATTTTATAGGCCAACCCAGCAACAATAAGACCAAACTCACTGTAGTTAAATAGTGATAAAGAGGCGAGCAAAGAGGTACGTACTCGAAACTTAAAATGATTAATAGTGACGAAGTACAAGAGTCCTTTGATTGGTAGCAGTAAGATAAATAGCAGGGCGAGAACGACGCCATTCACGCTCAATGAGGCGGATAAACCAATGTTCAAAAAGAAGCAGACTAAAAAGAGCTCCTTCATATTGAATAATGACTTGGATAGTTCTGAGGCTTTTGGGTGACCTGCGAGTAGCATGCCTAAAATTAGCGCGCCCAAGTCTGGTTTCATCCCGACCAACTCGAATAGCCCAGCACCGACAACAAGCGCGAAGAAAATACCGAATAGCACCAGCATTTCGCCGTGGCCAACTTTATCGAGCAGCTTATAGAATAGGGGACGAAGGAAAGGCAGTGCGAACAAACCGATGGCATACCATTCTGGGACTTTTCCGGTTGAAGCAGTCAGGAATACTACGGCAAAAATATCTTGCATAACCAAGATACCGATCGCGAGTGTGCCGTAGGTCGCGTTCATTTCGCCTTTTTCTTGCAATGCTTTTACGGCAAAAACGGTACTAGAGAACGATAGTGCAAAAGCTAAAAGCAGGATTTGGCTGCCGTCCATACTGGCTAGCGAAGTCAAGCCCAGTAGTTTTAAGCCGGATAACGCTAGGGCAAAAAACGCGGTAGAGAGTATGTTGTGGGCGGTTGCCCCTCCCCATATTTCTTTGGACAGCAGGGTTTTTACATCGAGTTTGAGTCCAATAGTAAACAGAAGAAGAGTAACACCAAGATCTGCGAGAGTGACAATAACGTCATTGCTTTGGTAACCAAATGCATGCAAGCCAAATCCAGCTAGTAGAAAACCAACGAGGGGAGGGAGGCTGCATTTAAGCGCAATAAAACCAGCTAAAAAAGCGGCTGTAATTAGAATAATTTCCATACTGTTGAGCTGTATTCCTGATATACAAAAACGGGCTGTGAAAACACAGCCCGAGATTGTAACTCAATTGGTTGTATAAACTTAGTCTTCCAGTAACTTTTGTAACAAAACTCCGTTTAGCATAGCGCGTTTAATCATCGCAAATGCGCCCATCGCTGGCTGCTTATCAATGTGAGAAGCCACGATAGGGAGGTCGTTATGGAAAGTTTTAAGAGATTGATTCTCTACGTTGCGTTGAATTGCAGGGAAAACAATATCTTGTGCTGCAGTAATATCGCCAGCAATTACAATTTTCTGTGGATTAAATAAGTTAACCGTAATCGCAATCGCTTTACCTAGCTGGTTGCCCACTCGCACTAAACTCTGTTTCGCAAGTTCATCACCATTCATTGCGTGCTGACATACCGCTTCAATTGTGATGTTTTCAAGGTCGGTTAAGCTTGATTCGTATCCTTGAGTAATCAGTTGCTTCACTCGTTGAATAATCGCTGGGTTTGCAGCTACGGTTTCTAAACAGCCAAAGTTTCCACATTGGCATTGCTCACCAAGCGGGTCAATTTGGATATGACCAATTTCACCGACGTTGCGGTTAAAACCAAGAAAAACCTGGCCGTTAACGATAATACCTGCGCCAGTACCGCGGTGGACGCTAACCAAAATAGAATCCTGGCAGTCTTGGCTTGCTCCAAAGTAGTGCTCAGCCAACGCCATGCCACGTACGTCGTTGCCAACAAAGCATGCTGTATTAAACTTCTCTCCAACAATTTCACCGAGAGCAAGATTATCGATATCGGTATTAGGCATGTATTCGACCACGCCAGTTGTTGGGTTAACAAGGCCCGGTAAAGTGATGCCGATAGCGATGAGTTGATCAATTTTGTCTTCGCAACGGCTTACGAAATCTTTTAATAAATCGATAAGTCCTGCGATTAAGTCTGCTTGGTTAGTGTAGTGCAGTTCATGCTGATCTTCTGCCAGCGCGGTACCACCTAAATCGTATAAACTGAACTGTACGTAATCTCGACCTAAGCGAACGGCAATCGAATGAAAAGGTTTGACTTCAGTAGTCAAAGAGATCGCACGACGACCACCAGTTGAAGCTTGTTGGGCGACCTCCTTAATAAGGCCGCGCTCTAAAAGTTGGCGGGTTATTTTGGTAACACTAGCAGGCGCGAGCTGACTCACGTCCGCGACTTGAATACGGGAGATAGGACCTTGCTGATCAATCAGCCTATATACCGCAGCGCTGTTAAGCTGTTTTACTAAATCTACATTACCAATCTGTCCGCCATTCATGCTTAATTTTGCTCGTATTGTCCGTTAACAACCGTCGCTTTTACTTTAAAGTCACGATCGAAAATAGTCAGGTTTGCAACCATCCCTTTTCGAACTCGGCCAAGGCGATCCTCAACACCAATTGCTGTTGCTGGGTATAACGTGGCCATTCGTAGAGCTTCGTCTAAAGCGATCCCCGCGTGCTCAACTGAATTCTGAACTGCTTCAATCATTGTCAAAGCTGAGCCGCCTAGCGTGCCATTTTCATCAACACACTTACCATCTCGGTAATATACTTTCTTACCGACAAAAATAAAGTGATCAATGTTAGCACCTGCTGGAGCTGTGGCATCCGTCACCAAAACAAGCTTTTCACCTTTGATTTTATGAGCAATTCGGATGTTTGCGTAGTCGACGTGAAAACCATCAGCAATAATGCCAGCATATACGTCAGGAGTATCGTAAATTGCACCAACAACTCCTGGTTCACGACCAACCATTGGTGTCATTGCATTAAAGAGGTGTGTAGCAAAAGTAATGCCTGCTTCAAAGCTTTTACGTGCTTCGGCGTAGGTTGCATTTGTGTGGCCAATTGAAACCACGATGCCAGCAGCCTTTAATCGCGCAATATGCTCTGGGTCGTTATGCTCAGGTGCTAGTGTTACTTTCGCTACGATATCGGCGTTTGCGCAGATAAGGTCGATCATGCTTTCGTCTGATGGGCGAATAAAATCGACGTTATGGATGCCTTTTTTCGCGACGTTAAGGTAAGGACCTTCGAGGTGTAAACCAAGCGATTGATTTTGATACTTGTTGTGGTACTCACGAGCTGCGGCAATTGCAGTTCGCATATCTTCATCAGATGACGTAATGAGTGTTGGCAGGAAGCTAGTACAGCCAGATTTGAGGTTTGCCTGGTGCATGATTTGCATGGTTTCAGGGGTAATTGCATCGTTTAGCATTACACCGCCACAACCGTTCAACTGCAGATCGATAAAGCCTGGACTTAGACTAGCGCCTGCAAGGTCTTTTACTTCGATGTTTTGAGGTAGCTCAGAAACCGGCACAATAGATTGAATAAGATCGTTTTCGATGATGACCGCATGATCGGTAAGAACATCACTACCGGTATAAATTTTACAGTTACTTAGCGCGTACATAGTCAGCTAGTCCTTATAGATGAGAATTCAATTTCTATATCGTTATCTAAGTAGAGACTGCTTCAGTCATATGGGTACTTAGTTTGTATCACTGAATTAGATAACGAGTCACATACAGCAAGTCGCGTTTTATCGATGTTATTGTCATAGTAACTAACTGAAAAGTAATAATTGTATGGTTTTTTATGATTCTTTTTCAGAGCAAAGTTACAGTGATTTACCCGCCTAGATACCAAAATAACACTGATTCTGCCTTGCATAAAGTGCGAGAATATTATCTTTAAAACGCCATTTTTTTGTATAATAAAATAAGTTTTATGATCTCGCTAGCAAAAACCTTCCGAAAGGGCAAATTGTGGTGATTATGATCACAAACGGTGAGCTTTTAATTTGCGGAGCAAAATTAATATCATAAACTTAGGATGACTAAATTGGACGGCTGAAATAAGTCATTCAACATAACATCTAATCCTATAGGGGGAACTTAAGGTGAACATTCTCGGATACTTCCAGAAGGTGGGTAAGGCGCTTATGGTGCCGGTTGCCACACTTCCTGCAGCAGCAATACTCATGGGTATTGGCTACTGGATCGACCCAAATGGCTGGGGCGCAAACAGTGCACTTGCTGCATTTCTTATTAAAGCTGGTGCAGCGATCATTGACAACATGTCAGTATTGTTCGCTGTTGGTGTTGCTTACGGAATGTCTAAAGACAAAGATGGCGCCGCTGCACTTTCAGGCTTCGTGGGCTTCTTCGTTGTCACAACGCTTTTGGCCCCTGGTGCAGTATCACAAATTCAAGGCATTGACCCAAGTGAAGTACCTGCTGCATTTGGTAAAATCAATAACCAGTTCGTCGGTATCTTGGTTGGTATTGTTTCTGCTGAGTTGTACAACCGTTTTTCTCACGTAGAGCTGCACAAAGCACTGGCGTTTTTCTCTGGCAAGCGTCTTGTACCGATCCTAACGTCTTTTGCTGGTATCGTTATTGCGTTCATCCTGATGTACGTTTGGCCATCAGTTTACGGCGGTCTGGTAAGTTTTGGTGAAAGCATTCAAGGTATGGGTGAAGCAGGTGCAGGTGTTTACGCATTCTTCAACCGTCTTCTAATTCCTGTTGGTCTGCACCATGCACTAAACTCAGTGTTCTGGTTTGATGTTGCTGGTATTAATGACATTCCAAACTTCCTTGGCGGTGCGAAATCATTAGCTGAAGGCACGGCAACGGTTGGTGTTACGGGGATGTACCAAGCGGGCTTCTTCCCAATCATGATGTTTGGTTTACCAGGCGCTGCTCTAGCGATGTACCATACTGCGAAATCAAAGAATAAAGAGAAAGTGGCATCTATCATGATTGCAGCTGCGTTTGCTTCATTCTTTACAGGTGTAACAGAACCACTTGAATTTGCATTCATGTTCCTTGCTCCAGGACTGTACGTTCTTCACGCAGCGCTGACTGGTCTATCAGTTTATATCGCGGCATCAATGCAGTGGATTGCAGGTTTCGGTTTCTCTGCTGGTTTAGTCGACTTAGTATTGTCAACTCGTAACCCGCTAGCGGTAAACTGGTACATGCTCATTGTACAAGGTCTTGGTTTCTTTGCGGTTTACTACTTCGTGTTCCGTACCGTGATTGTTAAGTTTGGCCTTAAAACACCGGGACGTGAAGATGATGAAGAAGCTTCATCTAACGTGGCTGGATCAAGCAATTCTTCAGAGCTTGCTCGTCAGTACTTGAAAGCACTTGGCGGTCATGACAACCTAAGTTCTATCGATGCCTGTATTACTCGTTTGCGCCTTTCTGTGAAAGATATGAGCATTATCAATGAGAAAACTCTGAAAGATCTTGGAGCTATGGGAGTTGTGAAGCTAGGTACAAACAACCTACAAGTTATCCTTGGTCCACTAGCAGAGATTGTTGCTGGTGAGATGAAGAATGTATCTAAAGATGAAGACTTAAGTGGTGTTCAGTTACCAGCTTAACTGTTTAATAGTGGTGCGATTGTTTGTTATTGGTATTGCAAACAATTGATACTACAACATCGCAAAAGGCCTCCGCAGGAGGCCTTTTTTCGTTTAGGCCCTTTGAATCTGCTTTGCTTTCACGCCAACTCGATAAATATTGTCGTTTTAGAGCGAGTTCTTGTTGTCTAATTGCTTAGAATTGTGGATCATTAGGAACAATGTACTCTGTGAAACCATACTTGGATACAGGGTTCCGTTTTCTCTGACAATACTAATATTTTTGAGGTGCTATAGATGAGTGAAGCTGATGCTCGTCCATCAAACTTTATTCGCCAGATCATTGATAAAGATCTAGCGGATGGTAAACACACTAGCGTGCATACTCGATTCCCGCCGGAGCCAAATGGCTACCTGCATATCGGTCATGCTAAGTCTATCTGTTTGAACTTCGGTATTGCTCAGGACTACCAGGGTCAATGTAATCTGCGTTTCGACGATACAAACCCTGAAAAAGAAGACATCGAATACGTTGAGTCTATCAAGAAAGATGTAAACTGGTTGGGCTTTGAGTGGAGTGGTGAAGTATGTTACTCATCAAACTACTTCGATAAGCTTTACGAATATGCAATTGAATTGATTAACAAAGGCTTAGCGTACGTAGATGAGCTAAGTCCAGAGCAAATTCGTGAATACCGCGGCACACTAAAGGCGCCAGGTAAACCAAGTCCATACCGTGACCGTTCTGTTGAAGAGAACTTGGCGTTGTTTGAAAAAATGCGCGCTGGTGAATTTGAAGAAGGTAAAGCGTGTCTTCGTGCTAAAATCGACATGGGTTCTTCATTCATGGTCATGCGCGATCCAGTTTTATACCGTGTGCGTTTTGCTACGCACCACCAAACTGGTGATAAGTGGTGCATTTACCCAATGTACGACTTTACGCACTGTATTTCTGATGCATTAGAAGGCATTACGCACTCTATTTGTACGCTTGAATTCATGGATAACCGTCGTCTGTACGATTGGGTTCTAGACAACATCACGATCGAAAGCCGTCCACATCAATACGAGTTCAGTCGTTTAAACCTTGAATACACAGTGATGTCTAAGCGTAAGCTTAACCAGCTAGTTACTGAAAAACTGGTTAATGGTTGGGATGATCCACGTATGCCGACTGTCTCAGGTCTGCGTCGTCGTGGCTTCACACCTGCATCTATTCGTGAGTTTTGTAAGCGTATTGGTGTAACGAAGCAAGAAAATATGATCGAGTTTAGTTCATTAGAATCTTGTATTCGTGATGACCTAAACGAGAACGCTCCGCGTGCAATGGCTGTACTGGATCCTGTTAAAGTTGTTATCGAAAACTTTGAAGCAGGCGCAGTAGAAAACTTGACAGTTGCCAACCACCCAAATAAACCTGAAATGGGCGTGCGTGAAGTGCCATTCACGCGTGAATTGTGGATTGAGCGTGAAGACTTCCGTGAAGAAGCGAACAAAAAGTACAAGCGTTTAGTGCTAGGTAAAGAAGTTCGTTTACGTGGTGCTTACGTGATCAAAGCTGAGCGCGTTGAAAAAGATGCCGAAGGCAACATCACAACGATCTTCTGTTCTTACGATGCAGATACGCTAGGTAAAAACCCAGCAGATGGTCGTAAAGTGAAAGGCGTTATTCATTGGGTGTCAGCTGATAAAGCTCTTCCAGCGGAAATTCGTCTGTACGATCGTTTATTTACGGTGCCAAACCCAGGCGCAGCGGAAGATTTTGCTTCTACTATCAACCCTGAATCATTAGTTGTGATCAATGGCTTCGTCGAGCCTAGCCTAGCTTCTGCAGAAGCAGAAAAAGGTTACCAGTTTGAACGTATGGGTTACTTCTGTGCAGACTCTAAAGACTCTTCAGCAGATAATCTAGTATTCAACCGCACGGTTGGTCTACGTGATACCTGGGCAAAAATTGAGAATCAATAATCTCAATTAATGCTGAGAACGATGAAAAAATGCCAGCAAACGCTGGCATTTTTTATACCTAATCCCACAGAGTGCTATATAGATGTGCAAAACTGTGGAGAAAAAAGATGGGTGTTTAGTAGCTTTTGTTCTGTAACCAAAGTACTGACGTCTAAGGTACTGACTTCTAGAAACAAAAAACGCCAGCATGTGCTGACGTTTACTTTTTAAATTAACAAACCCTTATTTTTTCGGTTTGTGTGCATCTGGATTGTCTTTACAACCACCATCGCTACACTTGCCGTACAAGTATAAGCTGTGGTTTGTTAGTGTGACATTGTACTTAGCTGCAATCTCTTTTTGACGTTCTTCAATAAGATCGTCAGAAAATTCAATTACCTCACCACAGTCTAGGCACACTAGGTGGTCGTGGTGATGTTGAGTCGATAATTCGAAGACTGACTTTCCACCTTCAAAGTGGTGACGAGTTACAATACCAGCATCGTCGAACTGGTTTAGAACTCGGTAAACAGTTGCTAGGCCAATTTCTTCACCTAGATCAATCAACTTTTTGTACAAATCTTCAGCACTGATGTGCTGGCAGTCTGGCTGCTGAAGTACTTCTAGAATTTTTAGCCTCGGAAGGGTTACTTTTAAACCCGCATCCTTCAGCGCCTGATTATTATCTGACATATACTTTCCCGTTGGATCATCTGCAGCGATTTAACAGAATTCAATCTTCCTACCATTATAGGATAAGCGTTCGGAACATTAAACCACGAACTTCAAAGGGTTAATAGAATCTTTTTGTAAATTAGAAACAGGTCCATTATATTACAGCTCTGACCAGTTACAATTGTGTAACATTAAGCTTGGAGAGGGCAGGGATAGCGATGAATAGGCGACTAGCGAAGATATACAAACCAGGAATTGTAAAGTTCGCACTCAATATTTGGCCTCCTTTTTGGGGGGCGGGTATTAAAATCTTACATATTTCTCAAGACTTCCGTACTGTAAAGGTACGTTTAAAGCTTCGCTGGTGGAATAAAAATGCCAATCGCACCCAATATGGCGGCAGTATTTTCTCTTTAACTGATCCTATTTACTCGTTGATGCTGATGGGGATTCTACGAGAGGAATATTATGTGTGGGATAAAGAGGCAAGCATTAACTTTATTAAGCCGGGGCAAAGTGATTTGTTTGCAGAATTTGAGGTCACTGAAGGGATGCTGGAAAACATTTATCAAATGACACGGAATGGAGAAAAGTGCTTTCCTGAGTTTATTACTCATGTAAAAGATAAACAGGGGAATGTGGTTTCAGAGGTTCAACGCAAGCTTTATGTAAGAAAGAAACCTCAGTATCGCGAAAAGGAAGTACTTACCGATGCTGTGTGACAATACATACAAAAAGACCTCCAAGTGGAGGTCTTTGCATCATTCAATTTGATTAGCCTTCTAGCTCAGCTAAACACATCTCTTCATAGATCTGTTTAACCCAGCTTTCAACACGCTCGTCAGTCAATTCTGGTTGGCGGTCTTCATCAATACATAGACCTACGAATTGGCTTTCGTCACCTTCAACAAGTGCTTTAGACGCTTCAAATTCGTAGCCTTCTGTCGAGGTATGGCCAAGAATTGTGCCGCCTTTAGATTCAACGATATCACGGACTGTGCCCATCGCGTCACAGAAGTATTCTGCGTAGTCTTCTTGGTCGCCACAGCCAAAGATAGCCACTAGCTTAGTAGAGAAGTCGATTTGCTCAAGTTCAGGGAAGAAGTCATCCCAATCACATTGTGCTTCGCCGTAGTACCAAGTTGGGATACCTAGAAGAAGAAGATCGAAGTTATCAATGTCTTCTTTGCTGCTTTTCGCGATGTCTTGAACGTGAACTAGATGTTTACCTAGTTGCTTTTGAATCATCTTTGCAACGGCTTCAGTATTACCTGTGTCGCTACCGAAGAAGATACCTACACTTGCCATAGAGTCTATACCTTTACATTGTTTGTTATTGGCGATGCTACTAAGGGTTTAACCTAACCCTGAGCCTTCCCAAGTTAGCTGAATTACACCTTTTGCAATAAAGCCAGCACAGCCTAGGAAAAGGACTAACCACACAATACGACGACCAAAAACAGGTACATTGCCTTGCTTTAGCACATCTTTTATCGCCATCCCGATGAAAAAAAAGATAGCAGCAAAAAGAAGATCGAGTCCAATAGACTCGAGCATATCCATATAGTCGTAAAGCATTTTAGCCCTTCATGCCGAAAAATCTTGGGCGCACTATACCACTGTTAAACGGTAAAGTTAATGCACTACAAGAAGGGTTATTTCAATAATCTAGTGTTGCTTTTCGAATTTGTTAACTCGAAATGTATTTTCGAATGACTCTCATTACTTCTGTCGGTTTCTCGGCGTGTAACCAGTGACCAGTGCCAGCGATAATGTGTGCTTTAGCATGGTTAAATTGTCGCTTCACTGCTGGCTGATGTTCTGGCATTAAGTAGTCAGAGTCGCCGCCTTTGATAAACAAAGTTGGGATATCTGTTGGTGTGATTTCTTGCCAGCCAATAATTTGGTCATAATTCTCAAAAAGGCTCGGTACATTAAACCGCCAATCCATCTTATCGCCATTTTTGTACAGTGATTTAGAGAGAAATTGTCTTACACCATCGAGTTCAATATGTTGAGCTAGGATATCCATGGCTTGCTGTCGATTTGCTGGTTTTTCATTAATAACAGCATGTAAGCCGTTAAAAACATTATCGTGACGGTTCGTAGTGTAGGCAACAGGCGCCATGTCGAGAACCACTAACTGCTTGACTACATTTGGCGCAATGTCCACAAGAGCCATCGCGACTTTTCCGCCCATGGAGTGACCAATAACAATAGATGGCTCAACGTTTAAGTGCTGAAGGAGCTGAGCCACATCTTTTGCCATATCGGTATAGTTATGGACTTCGGAGTGGAAAGAGAGGCCGTGATTTCTCAGATCAATACTGATCACCGTGTGATCTTTAATAAGATCGCGGGCGAGTAGACCCAGATTACTTAAACTACCAAACAATCCGTGAATCAAAACAACTGTTTGGCCTTGGCCTTCCTGCTTATAGTTGAGTAATGCTGACATTTTATCTTATTCGTGATGGGTTTAACGTGGAGTATCCGCGTGGATCTCGTTATAATCCCCCAGAGTTTAAACATTGAGAATGTGAAAAGCGAATGAAAACAATTGAGGTTGATGAGGATCTATACCGTTATATAGCTAGTCAAACTAAGCATATCGGTGAAAGCGCCTCGGATATTTTGCGACGCCTTTTAAACCTTGATGGTCAGTTGCAGGAAGCTAAAGCCGCGCCTGTAGTAGAGAAGCCACAAGGGATTGTAGTAAGTAAAGATGCGGGTAAAACGGAATCTGTTGATGTAGTGAAAGAAATGCGTTCGCTGCTTATTTCTGATGAGTTTGCCGGTCTAAAAAAAGCGATTGATCGCTTTATGTTGGTATTATCGACCTTACATAAATTGAATCCAGAAGGTTTCGCCCAGGCTACGAATGTAAAAGGACGCAAACGCGTGTACTTTGCAGATAATGAAGAAACCTTGCTAGCAAACGGTAATACGACCAAGCCAAAAGCCATTCCTGGCACACCGTTTTGGGTTATCACGAATAACAATACAAGTCGTAAAAGACAGATGGTTGAACAAGTGATGGCACACATGGGGTTCCAACCTGACTTAATAGAAAAAGTAACAGGTTCAATCTAAGAAACCTGATAGAAGCCTCATAATGCGTCGCAGTGAGCGGATATTATGAGGCTTTTTTAATTTTATTTGTATTGAAAGAAAGGATGTCAAACATGGCTATGCACCCTCGTGCTGGGCAAAAAGCGCAGCAGGAAGATCTTCACAATATCCCAGCACTCGTTGCTAACTACTTCTTACTTCAACCAGACGCGGCAAACGCAGAACACAAAGTTCAATTTGGTACTTCTGGCCACCGCGGTACTGCAGACAAGTACACTTTTAACGAAAACCACATTTTAGCGATCGCTCAAGCGGTAGCAGAAGTTCGTTCTGAGCAAGGCACAATTGGCCCGTTGTTTGTGGGTAAAGACACTCATGCGCTATCTGAGCCTGCTTTCTCAAGTGTGATTGAAGTACTGATTGCAAACGGTGTGAAAGTGATTGTCCAACAAGACAACGGTTACACGCCAACACCGGGTATTTCACACGCGATTCTGACTTACAACATCAAACACGATGAAAAAGCAGACGGTATCGTTATTACCCCATCACATAACCCACCACAAGACGGCGGTATCAAATACAATCCGACACATGGTGGTCCTGCAGAAGCTGAGTTGACTCAAGCTATCGAAGATCGTGCGAACGAATTGATTGCTGGAGGTTTACAAGGTGTTAAACGCCTACCACTAGCAGAAGCAAAAGCATCGGATCTGTTTGTAGAGATGGACTTGGTGAAGCCATACATCGATGACCTGGTGAACGTTATTGATATGGAAGCAATCCAAAAAGCGAACCTGAAGATTGGTGTAGATCCATTGGGTGGCAGCGGTATCGATTACTGGCGTCAAATTGGTCAGGCATACAACCTAGACCTAACGCTAGTAAGTGAATCGATCGATCCTTCTTTCCAATTCATGTCGCTAGATAAAGACGGCGTTGTGCGTATGGACTGTTCTTCTCCTTACGCAATGGCGGGTCTATTGGCACTGAAAGACGAATACGATTTAGCATTTGGTAACGATCCTGACTACGACCGTCACGGTATCGTTACGCCAAAAGGTTTGATGAACCCGAACCACTTCTTAGCCGTTTGTATTGACTACTTGTACCGTCATCGTGACGCGTGGGGTAAAGATGTCGCTGTTGGTAAAACACTAGTTTCAAGTGCGCTGATTGACCGTGTTGTTGCGGATCTAGGTCGTGAGCTATGTGAAGTGCCTGTTGGTTTCAAATGGTTTGTAGACGGTCTGTACACTGGTAAGTTTGGTTTCGGCGGCGAAGAAAGTGCTGGTGCGTCTTTCCTTCGTAAAGATGGCACGCCTTGGTCAACAGACAAAGATGGCATCTTGCTATGCCTTCTAGCAGCAGAGATCACTGCGGTAACGGGTAAGAACCCACAAGATTACTATGAAGAGCTAGCGGCGAAGCACGGTGAGTCGAAGTACAACCGTATTCAAGCTGTAGCAAATGGCCCACAAAAAGACGTATTGAAGAAGTTGTCACCAGAAATGGTTGCGGCTGAAACTCTAGCAGGTGATGAGATCACTGCTCGTCTAACGCATGCACCAGGCAATGGTGCTGCGATTGGTGGCCTTAAAGTAACGACAGCTAACGGTTGGTTCGCTGCTCGTCCATCAGGCACAGAGGACATCTACAAGATTTACTGTGAAAGCTTCAAAGGTGAAGAGCACCTAAAACAAATCGAAGCAGAAGCACAAGAGATCGTTAATCAAGTGTTTGCAGCCGCTGGTTTGTAAAACATCCAATGGTCAATGTATCTAGCAAAGGGTTGATGTGAAAACATCAACCCTTTCATGTTTAAGTGCCCCGAACAGCTTTATCTCCGGGCCATGAATCTGGTACCACAAACCAGAATTGACCGTCTTCCGTTTGTGCGTGTATGAATCGATCTAAAGGCTTTTCAATAGGTTGAGAGAAATCGTCTGTACCGGTCGCCCAGCATGGTTTATGTAAATGATAAAGGGGTTTACTAATTAAATCCCATTGACTTTGATAGCACCAGTAACCACTAATCTGACTTGGATTTAATTCATAACCCAAGCACTCCTTAGGAGTTGGCTCTGGAGTAAACGGATTAATATAGAGTCGTCCTTGCATCATTAGGCGCTCTTCTGGAGAGTCGTTTAAAGGAATTATTTTTTGAAATTCCGGGCGATCGCTCATTTTCAGTTGATGCGTGAGCATTCTATCCAATTTCGCATGTAACTGGTCGTGAGCATTCGGGCCATACCAAATGCCGTTGTAAAGAAGATAAAACTTAATCGCCACTTCCCAATGTTCTATCTGATTTGATTCTGTATTCCGCAACACCAAATCTATAGCACCAATGGTCTTACCTTCGATGTCGTTTAACTGAACCTCTTCCGCGATAACCTGATATCGTTCTGAACTAGAGAGAACTGCAGTGCATAAGTGCTGATATAAAAAGCCCAATCTTGGATTACCATTGTATTGCTCAGTGTTCTTTAAAGGCGTTACCGTAAGATCCTCTAAGGTTGCAAACGGAGGGCGTAACTTGAAAAGCGGAGGTGAAGTGGCGATCCATTGGTAAAAGCGTTGCAGTTGGTTCATCCGTATCCCTAAATTTATGGTGAGGCGACAAGCTTTGTTATTGTAACTAAATTTGCTTTTGAGGGTAGGGTGGCTAGCATCGATATTAGGGTTCGAGATACACTTTAAAGACCTAAATGATATCAAGGTGCCAGATGTCAAAAACGTTGTTGTATCAACTAGGTTGCACTCTTTCGTCTGATTCCATCGAGAGGTTATTTAGGTTTACATGCGCTAGAAATTGGAAGTAATAATGAATAACTTAAAGCTAGAACAGATTCTTAATGACAAACTGTCACCGCAGTTAATTAAAGATTACGCGCCAAATGGGTTACAGGTAGAAGGGAAATCAGCGGTAAAGCGTGTTATCACTGGCGTAACCGCCTCTCAAGCCTTAATCGATAAAGCGATTGAGCTTAATGCAGACGCATTGCTTGTTCATCATGGCTATTTTTGGAAAGGTGAGCCTGAGCCAATTCGTGGCATGAAAGGTAAACGAATTCGTAGCCTGATCAAAAATGATATCAACTTATATGGTTATCACCTTCCTCTAGATATTCATCCAGAGCTAGGCAACAACGCTGAATTAGCTCGCTTACTTGAAATCGAAGTAGAAGGTGGGCTTGAAGGGCACCCTCAGTCAGTTGCTATGTTTGGGCGCTTGAAAAAGCCGATGTCTGGTGTTGAATTTGCGAGTAAGATCAACCAAGTTCTTGAAAGAGAGCCTCTGCATATCGCTCCAGAGAATACTGATAAGATGATTGAGACAGTCGGCTGGTGTACTGGTGGAGGGCAGGATTTCATTGAACTTGCTGTACAGCACGGGCTGGATGCATTTATCTCTGGAGAAATTTCAGAGCGCACCACTTATACTGCTCGTGAAATGGACATTCATTACTTTGCTGCAGGTCATCATGCTACTGAGCGTTATGGTGTTCAGGCCTTAGGCAAATGGCTAGCGGATGAATATGGCCTACATGTGGAGTTTATCGATATTGATAATCCGGTTTAGCGTTCTCCATTAATAACGTTAAACGCAAAAAAGAAAAAAGGGTTGAGACGAAAATCTCAACCCTTTTGTTTGTCTATCTTCGTACTAAAAGATCATTCACGTTCGTGAAGTGGAGAAAACTCACGTTGTGTTTCGCCAGTGTATAGCTGACGAGGACGACCGATGCGGTTCAGTGGATCGCTGTGCATTTCGTTCCAGTGAGCAATCCAGCCGATGGTACGAGAAATCGCGAAGATAACCGTAAACATAGAAACTGGAATACCAATCGCTTTAAGAATGATACCTGAGTAGAAGTCTACGTTCGGGTACAGCTTCTTAGACACGAAGTACTCATCAGAAAGTGCAATGCGCTCAAGTTCCATTGCAACGTCTAGCAGAGGGTCTTGAATGTTTAGCTCTTTGAGAACTTCATGACACGTTTCGCGCATTACTGTCGCACGTGGGTCGTAGTTCTTGTAAACGCGGTGACCAAAGCCCATTAAGCGGAATGGGTCATCTTTGTCTTTCGCGCGGTCTACATATTCAGGGATGTTATCGACGCTGCCAATCTCTTCTAGCATTCTCAAGCAGGCTTCGTTTGCGCCACCGTGAGCAGGCCCCCAAAGGGATGCAATACCAGCGGCAATACATGCAAATGGGTTCGCACCAGAAGAGCCAGCTAGGCGAACAGTTGATGTCGACGCATTCTGTTCGTGATCCGCGTGTAGAGTGAAAATCTTATCCATCGCACGGGCAACCACAGGATTTACTTCATACTCTTCGCAAGGGTTTGCGAACATCATATGCAAGAAGTTCTCTGCGTAGCTAAGGTCGTTACGAGGGTAAATAAATGGCTGACCGATAGAGTATTTGTAACACATCGCCGCCAGTGTTGGCATTTTTGACAGCAGACGGTACGCTGCAATTTCGCGGTGTTCGTCGTTGTTAATGTCAAGAGAGTCGTGATAGAAGGCTGCAAGTGCTCCAACTACACCACACATTACCGCCATTGGATGAGCATCGCGTCGGAAGCCATGGAAAAAGCTTGCGATTTGCTCGTGTACCATTGTGTGACGAGTAACGGTCGTTTTGAATTGCTCGTATTGTTCTCGGGTAGGGGCTTCACCATAAAGAAGGATGTAACATACTTCTAAGTAATCTGCGTTATTGGCTAATTGATCAATCGGGAAACCGCGGTGCAAAAGAATACCTTTGCCGCCATCGATGTACGTGATTGATGATTCACAAGATGCAGTGGCAAGAAAACCTGGGTCAAAAGTAAAGTAACCATTGGCTCCCAGCTTACGAACGTCAATTACAGGTGTACCTAGCGTACCGTCCATAATTGGCAGTTCGATTGGCGCTTGACCTTCAACATGAAGGGTCGCTTTCTTATCCGCCATAACAATCTCCTTTGTTTATTATTTAATCCGTCCAGGATGTTTATGTGCCATTTTTGTACTGTTGTTAAAGCTTAAAGTCAATTTTTCTCCATCTTTGTGTGCACTTGTTATGATTTTTCTCATGAAAATCGTTAAAAATCTGTTCTATGTAGCATAATTTGTTACACCAATTGTATTAGAATGTTGCTCGCCGTATATTGGCAAAGAAAATTTTAGTTAAATCCTTATAAATTCGGGGCTAGAAACAAAGAGTGAGGTTTGTTGCTGGATTCCGTTTGTTAACAACTTGTTTACAATTATCTGAGTGGTTACTCGCGATATTTGTTAAATAGATGTTAACTTTTGTACGTTTGGAAGCTGAAATTGGTTATAACAATAAATGCTCAATGGAGCTGAGTGAGCAAGCCCGTGAAAGAAAGAAAGTCAAGACCTGTTAATTTAGATTTACAGACCATCCACTTTCCTATCACAGCAATCGCATCCATCCTACACCGTGTGTCTGGGGTAATTACGTTTGTTGCGGTGGGTATATTACTGTGGTTACTATCCATTTCTCTGTCATCCCCAATGGGTTTTATGGAAGCCGCTGACATCGTCGATAGCTTCTTCGTAAAATTCATCCTGTGGGGAATTCTTACTGCACTTGCCTACCACATCGCAGGTGGTATCCGTCACTTATTGATGGATCTAGGTCACTTTGAAGAACTAGATTCAGGCACGATGAGCGCTAAAGTCGCGTTTGGTGCAACAGCAGTATTATCATTATTGGCGGGGATCTTGGTATGGTAAAACACGTATCTTCATTTGGTCGTAATGGTGTACACGATTTCCTACTAATTCGTGCAACTGCAATCATTATGACGCTATACACGATTTATCTGATTAGCTTCTGTGCATTTTCAGATATCTCTTACGCATCTTGGACCCAATTCTTTGGTGGTACCTTCACTAAAGTATTCACCATGTTGGCACTTGTCTCGATCCTGATTCACGCTTGGGTTGGTTTGTGGCAAGTATTAACTGATTACATTAAGTGCGCGAAACTACGTGGCGCACTACAACTTGGTGTTATTGCCGTGCTATTCGGCTATGTCTTCTCTGGTCTATTTATTCTGTGGGGTGCGTAAGTGTCTATTCCAGTTCGTGAGTTTGATGCCGTAGTAATCGGCGCTGGTGGTGCAGGTATGCGCGCTGCACTACAAATTTCAGAGCAAGGCCTATCATGTGCTTTGTTGTCAAAAGTATTTCCAACACGTTCTCATACTGTGTCTGCACAGGGCGGCATTACCGTTGCTCTGGGTAACTCGCACAAAGACGATTGGCAATGGCACATGTACGATACCGTTAAAGGTTCCGACTACATCGGTGACCAGAACGCGATTGAATACATGTGTAAAAATGGTCCTGAGTCAGTTATCGAGCTTGAAAAAATGGGTCTTCCATTCTCTCGTTTTGATAACGGTACCATATACCAGCGTCCATTCGGTGGCCAATCTAAAGAGTTTGGTGGTGAGCAGGCTGCTCGTACAGCCGCTGCTGCAGACCGTACTGGTCACGCACTTCTTCACACGCTTTACCAGCAAAACGTAAAACACAAAACAACCATCTTCTCGGAGTGGTACGCTTTGGATCTTGTGAAAAACCAAGACGGCGCAATCATGGGTTGTACTGCGATTTGTATGGAAACGGGTGAAATCTGTTACTTCAAATCGAAAGCAACCATTCTAGCTACAGGTGGTGCAGGTCGTATTTACGCATCGACCACTAACGCGCACATCAACACGGGTGATGGCGTTGGTATGGCACTTCGCGCAGGCGTTCCAATGCAAGACATGGAAATGTGGCAGTTCCACCCAACAGGTATTGCTGGCGCGGGTGTTCTAGTGACGGAAGGTTGTCGTGGTGAAGGTGGTTACCTTCTAAATAAAGATGGTGAACGCTTCATGGAGCGCTACGCACCAAACGCGAAAGACCTTGCTGGTCGTGACGTGGTTGCTCGTTCAATGATGATTGAAATTCGTGAAGGCCGCGGCTGTGATGGTCCTTGGGGTCCACATATCAAGTTGAAACTTGATCACCTTGGTAAAGAAGTACTTGAATCACGTCTACCAGGTATCTGTGAACTGTCTCGTACATTTGCACACGTTGACCCAGTGAAAGAGCCAATTCCAGTAATTCCAACTTGTCACTACATGATGGGTGGTGTACCTACTCAAGTCTCTGGCCAAGCAATTAAGCAGAAGGCCGACGGTAGCGAGATGGAAGTACAAGGCCTTTACGCATGTGGTGAGATTGCTTCTGTATCGGTACACGGTGCTAACCGTCTGGGCGGCAACTCATTACTAGACTTGGTCGTATTTGGTCGTGCTACTGGCTTGCACCTTGGCGAAACGCTAGCAGCGCAAGCAGAAGCTCGTCCTGCAACAGAATCTGATATTGAAGCGTCTCTAGCGCGTACTATGCGTTGGGAAAACAGCACTGGTGGTGAAGATCCAGTTCAGATTCGTAAAGACCTACAAGCATGCATGCAAAACAGCTTCTCGGTATTCCGTGAAGGCGATGCGATGGCAACCGGTCTAGAAGAGTTGAAAGTGATTCGCGAACGTTTGAAAGACGCGCATCTAGCGGACAAGTCTTCAGAGTTCAACACGCAGCGTATCGAGTGTCTAGAACTTGATAACCTGATGGAAACCGCGTTTTCAACTGCCGTTGCAGCGAACTACCGTACAGAGAGTCGTGGCGCACATGCTCGTTTCGATTTCCCTGAGCGTGATGATGAGAACTGGCTATGCCACTCTATCTACAATCCGGAAACAGAAGCGATGACTAAGCGTGATGTGAACATGACGCCAACGCATCGTGAAGCTTTCCCGCCGAAAGTACGTACATACTAAAGGGAGGATACGACTATGAAATTAAACTTCTCTTTATACCGTTACAATCCGGATGTGGATACTAAGCCTTACATGAAAGAGTATACCCTTGAGGTAGACGAAGGCTCAGACATGATGGTGCTTGATGCATTGATTCTGCTAAAAGAGCAAGATCCAAGCATCGCGTTCCGTCGCTCATGCCGTGAAGGGGTATGTGGTTCTGATGGTTTGAATATGAATGGTAAAAACGGCCTAGCGTGTATCACACCGTTATCTGCTCTACAAGGCGATAAGATAGTTATTCGTCCACTACCAGGGTTACCTGTCGTGCGCGATCTTATCGTTGACATGACGCAGTTCTATGATAACTATGCGAAAGTTAAACCATTCTTGATTGATGATGGTGCATTACCACCATCACGTGAGAATCTACAATCGCCTGATGACCGTGCGCATTTAGATGGATTGTACGAATGTATCATGTGTGCATGTTGTACAACGTCTTGCCCATCATTCTGGTGGAACCCTGATAAATTCATCGGCCCAGCTGGTCTTCTCGCAGCGTACCGTTGGCTAATTGATAGCCGCGATACGGCAACAGATGAACGTTTGTCTGATCTTGATGATGCATTTAGCGTTTTTCGTTGCCATGGCATCATGAATTGTGTAAGTGTTTGTCCTAAGGGATTAAATCCGACGAAAGCCATCGGTCACATTAAGTCGATGTTGGTTAATCGTTCGGTTTAATTTACTCGCTCTTAGGAATGTCGCAGTGTTGCGGATCACCCGATATGACCGCTTCACTGCTTCAGTAATATTCGAGTAAAGAATACAAAAATTGCCGACCGTATTTTTAGTCGGCTCTTATAGCTCGGCAAAGACCGAAGCAAACGTGAAAACTACTGGTTAAGGGAAAATATGCACAACGGCGTGATGAAGGCATGGCTCGAGTCTTCACACTTGGCTGGCGCCAATGCAACGTATGTAGAGGACCTCTACGAACTGTATCTAAGTGATCCCGATCTGGTAAGTGAGGAGTGGAAACGTGTTTTTGAAGGCTTGCCTAAGCCATCAGAAGAAGTGGCAGAACAACCACATTCACGTGTCCGTGACTACTTCCGACGACTCGCTAGAGAAACAAAGCATTACAATGTCCAAGTTAGTGACCCAGATGTCGATGCAAAACAAGTAAAAGTTCTACAGCTAATCAACGCATACCGTTTCCGCGGGCATGAAGCTGCAGAATTAGACCCACTAGGTCTATGGCAACGCCCAACCGTGGCGGAGTTAGACCCTGCTTTTCATAATCTTACCGAAGATGACTTCGAAGAAACTTTCAACGTAGGTTCTTTTGCTGTTGGGCAAGAAACCATGAAGTTGAAAGATATCTATGAAGCCCTCAACAAAACTTATTGCGGTTCCATCGGTGCTGAATACATGCACATGACTGACACAGAGCAAAAGCGTTGGATTCAGCAACGCCTTGAGTCTGTCGTAGGCCAGCCATCATTCAACAAAGATGAGAAGCGCACATTCCTAGAAGAGCTAACAGCCGCTGAAGGTTTGGAGCGTTACCTCGGGGCGAAATTCCCAGGTGCAAAACGTTTCTCTTTAGAAGGTGGTGATGCGCTGATTCCGATGACGAAAGAGTTGATCCGTCATGCGGGTACAAGTGGAATGCGTGAAGTGGTTATCGGTATGGCTCACCGCGGTCGTTTGAACATGCTGGTGAACGTACTTGGTAAGAAACCTCAAGACCTGTTTGATGAGTTCGCAGGTAAACACGACGAAACTTGGGGTACGGGTGATGTGAAATATCACCAAGGTTTCTCTGCTGATTTTGCGACTCCAGGCGGTGATGTTCACTTAGCACTTGCATTTAACCCGTCGCACCTAGAAATCGTAAACCCGGTAGTCATGGGCTCAGTTCGAGCACGTCAAGACCGCTTGGGTGATAATCAAGGTAGCAAAGTGCTTCCTATCACCATCCATGGTGATTCAGCAATCGCTGGTCAGGGTGTGGTTGCCGAAACGTTCAATATGTCTCTTGCTCGTGGGTTCCAAGTTGGTGGTACGGTACGCATCGTCATCAACAACCAAGTAGGCTTTACGACGTCTAATCCTCGTGACACGCGTTCTACGATGTACTGTACCGATATCGCGAAGATGGTGCAGGCGCCAATTTTCCATGTAAATGCAGATGACCCAGAAGCAGTTGCTTTTGTTACTCGCATTGCATTGGATTACCGTAACGAGTTCAAGCGCGATGTCGTGATCGATCTTGTATGTTACCGTCGCCACGGCCACAATGAGGCGGATGAGCCAAATGCGACTCAGCCTTTGATGTACCAGAAAATCAAAAAGCATCCTACACCACGCAAATTGTATGCAGATGTTCTGATCGACAAAAATGAGTCAGATATCGAGACGGCGACTCAGTTAGTCAATGAGTATCGCGATGCATTAGATCGCGGTGAAGTGGTTGTTAAAGAATGGCGTCCAATGGCGTTGCACTCTGTAGACTGGTCCCCTTACTTAGGGCACGAATGGGATATGGAGTGGGATTCAAAATACGACAAGACACGCCTTATTGAGCTAGGCAATCGTCTGTGTCAGTACCCAGAAAGCCATAAACTGCAAAGCCGTGTTAATAAGCTATACAACGATCGTCTAGCAATGATGACCGGTGAAAAAGCTATTGACTGGGGTATGGCTGAAACATTGGCGTATGCTACATTGGTTGACGATGGCAAGCGTATTCGTCTTTCTGGTCAGGACTCGGGGCGTGGTACTTTCTTCCACCGTCACTCGGTTCTTCATAACCAAACCGATGCAAGCACTTACATTCCATTAGCGAATATTCATGACAACCAAGGGCCATTCCAAGTCTTTGACTCAGTATTGTCAGAAGAAGCTGTGTTGGCGTTTGAATACGGTTACGCAACAGCCGAACCAGGTGGTTTAACTATCTGGGAAGCACAGTTTGGTGATTTTGCCAACGGTGCACAAGTTGTTATCGACCAGTTTATCTCGTCAGGCGAGCAAAAGTGGGCGCGTTTGTGCGGTCTTACTATGCTTCTACCTCATGGTTATGAAGGTCAAGGTCCTGAGCACTCATCTGCACGTTTAGAGCGTTACCTTCAGCTTTGTGCTGAGCAAAATATGCAGGTTGTGGTTCCTTCAACACCGGCTCAGGTGTACCACATGATTCGTCGTCAGGTTGTACGCCCAATGCGTCGACCTCTCATTGTAATGTCGCCGAAATCTTTGCTGCGCCACCCTCTATGTACTTCAACGATTGAAGACTTGGCGGATGGTACATTCCAATCTGCAATTCCAGAAGTAGATGATTTAGAACCAAGCAAAGTGAAACGTGTCGTGTTCTGTGCTGGTAAGGTTTACTTTGACCTACTAGAGCAGCGCCGTAACAACGAGCAAGACGATGTTGCTATCGTGCGTATTGAACAGCTTTACCCATTCCCAATGGAAGAAGTACAAGCAGCAATTGCTCAATACACTAACGTTGAAGACTTCGTGTGGTGTCAGGAAGAACCTCAGAACCAAGGTGCTTGGTACTGTAGCCAACATAACTTCCGTGCCGCTATTCCTGCAGGTGCAAATCTTAAATACGCAGGTCGCCCAGCTTCTGCTTCGCCAGCAGTTGGCTACATGTCGGTGCACTTGAAACAACAAAAAGCGTTGGTTGAAGACGCTCTGAACGTGAACTCAAAAACTTCGAATTAAGAACTAGAAGTTAAAGGAAGAAACAGATATGACAATTGAAATTCTGGTTCCAGATTTACCTGAATCAGTTGCTGATGCAACCGTAGCGACATGGCACAAACAACCAGGCGACGCAGTAGAGCGTGACGAGGTTTTGGTTGACATCGAAACAGACAAAGTTGTGCTAGAAGTTCCAGCTCCGGAAGCTGGCGTTTTAGAAGCTATTGTTGAAGCAGAAGGTGCGACAGTACTTTCTAAACAAATCATTGCTAAATTGAAGCCAGGCGCAGTTGCAGGTGAACCAACTGCAGACAAAACAGAAGGTACTGAAGCATCTCCTGATAAGCGTCACAAAGCTGCGCTTAGCGAAGAAAGTAATGACGCATTAAGCCCAGCAGTGCGCCGTTTATTGGCTGAACATGGCTTAGAAGCAAGCCAAGTGAAAGGTACTGGTGTTGGTGGTCGTATTACGCGCGAAGATATTGAAGCGCATCTTGCGAACGCTAAATCTGCGTCAAAAGAAGACTCGCCAGCAGTGGTTGACGTGCCGGCAGCGGCTCGCAGTCAGAAGCGTGTTCCAATGACTCGCCTTCGTAAGACAGTCGCTAACCGTCTGCTAGAAGCGAAGAACAACACGGCAATGCTAACGACGTTTAACGAAGTGAACATGAAACCAATCATGGACCTTCGTAAGCAGTACAAAGATCAGTTCGAAGAGCGTCACGGTATTCGTTTGGGCTTCATGTCTTTTTACGTGAAAGCAGTAACAGAAGCGCTTAAGCGTTACCCAGAAGTAAATGCTTCGATTGATGGCGATGACATTGTTTACCACAACTACTTCGACATTAGCATGGCGGTATCAACGCCACGTGGTCTAGTTACACCTGTCCTAAAAGACTGTGACAAGCTTGGTTTCGCTGATGTTGAAAAAGGCATCAAAGAGCTGGCTATTAAAGGTCGTGATGGCAAGCTAACGGTAGACGAGCTAATGGGCGGTAACTTCACTATCACAAACGGCGGTGTGTTCGGTTCACTAATGTCTACACCAATCATCAACCCACCTCAATCAGCGATTCTTGGTATGCATAAGATCCAAGAGCGTCCGATGGCAGTGGATGGCAAAGTTGAAATCTTGCCGATGATGTACCTAGCGTTATCTTACGATCACCGCCTAATTGATGGTCGTGAATCAGTTGGCTTCCTAGTAACGATTAAAGAGTTACTAGAGGACCCAGCACGTCTCCTATTAGACGTTTAATATCGCTAAAACGTCTAGTTATCGTAGGTAGCTAGACGTTAAAAATTTCAATGGCTAGACTAGCTCAACGTTTGGCCTTCATTTGAATCCTTCAGTATGAGAACTCATGATGAAGGATTGATTTGAGAAGACCCTACAGACGTACAAGCAGCCAAGACTGCAGCGTTATGGAAATAATAAATCCCTTAAGGGAAAAACAAACGGAATATCGAAATGAATTTGCATGAATACCAAGCCAAACAGCTGTTTGCAGAATTCGGTTTGCCTGTGCCAGAAGGCTACGCGTGTGATACACCACAAGAAGCTTTTGAAGCCGCAGGCCGTATTAGTACAGCCAAGAAAGTAGTTAAATGTCAGGTTCACGCTGGTGGCCGTGGTAAAGCGGGTGGCGTAGAGCTACACGATACAAAAGAAGGCGTTAAAGAGTTTGCACAGAAGTGGTTAGGTAAAAACCTAGTGACTTACCAAACTGACGCTAACGGTCAGCCAGTAACAAAAATCCTTGTTGAAGAAGCTTCAAATATTGCGAACGAACTATACCTAGGTGCGGTAGTTGACCGTGCTAGCCGTAAGATCGTTTTCATGGCTTCTACCGAAGGTGGTGTGGAAATTGAAAAAGTTGCGGAAGAAACGCCGGAACTCATCCACAAAGCAGCAATTGACCCACTAGTAGGTCCACAAGCTTACCAAGGTCGTGAGCTAGCGTTCAAACTTGGTCTTGAAGGCGACCAAATCAAACAATTCGTTAAGATCTTTATGGGTCTTGGCACTATGTTTTCTCAGTACGATCTTGCTCTGCTAGAGATCAACCCACTTGTGATTACTGGTGAAGGCAACTTGCTATGTCTTGACGGTAAGATCAACATCGACTCAAACGCACTGTATCGTCAGCCTAAGCTTCGTGAAATGCACGATCCTTCACAAGAAGATGAGCGTGAAGCACACGCAGCTCAGTGGGAGCTGAACTACGTAGCACTAGACGGTAACGTTGGCTGTATGGTTAACGGTGCAGGCCTAGCAATGGGTACGATGGATATCGTAAACCTACACGGCGGCAAACCAGCTAACTTCTTAGATGTAGGTGGCGGCGCGACGAAAGAGCGTGTTGCTGAAGCATTCAAGATCATCCTATCTGATGACAATGTGAAAGCGGTACTTGTTAACATCTTCGGTGGTATTGTACGTTGTGACATGATCGCAGAAGGTATTATCGGTGCGGTTAAAGAGGTAGGCGTAAGCGTACCTGTTGTTGTTCGTCTTGAAGGTACTAACGCTGACCTAGGTCGCGAAGTTCTTGCTAATTCTGATGTTGATATCATTGCTGCTGAGTCGCTAACTGATGCTGCTCAGAAAGTTGTTGCTGCTGCGGAGGCTAAATAATGTCTGTATTAATTAACAAAGACACTAAAGTAATCTGTCAGGGGTTCACTGGTGGTCAAGGTACTTTCCACTCAGAGCAAGCTATCGCATACGGTACGCAAATGGTTGGTGGTGTGTCTCCAGGTAAAGGCGGCCAAACTCACCTAGGTCTTCCTGTATTCAACACAGTTCGTGAAGCAGTAGAAGCGACTGGTGCAACAGCGACAGTCATCTACGTACCAGCACCTTTCTGTAAAGATGCAATCCTAGAAGCGATTGACGCGGGTATCGAGCTAATCGTAACGATTACTGAAGGTATCCCTACTACAGATATGATCGACGTGAAAGTGAAGCTAGAAGAAACTGGCGTTCGCATGATCGGTCCTAACTGTCCGGGTGTTATCACTCCTGATGAGTGTAAGATCGGTATCATGCCTGGTCACATCCACAAGAAAGGCAAAGTAGGTATTGTATCTCGTAGCGGTACTCTAACTTACGAAGCAGTTAAACAAACCACTGACGAAGGTTTCGGCCAGTCTACTTGTGTTGGTATCGGTGGTGACCCAATCCCGGGTTCAAACTTCATTGATATCCTAAAACTGTTCCAAGAAGACCCTGAGACAGAAGCGATCGTTATGATCGGTGAGATCGGTGGTACTGCAGAAGAAGAAGCAGCAGCATACATTAAAGAAAATGTAACGAAGCCAGTGGTTTCTTACATTGCTGGTGTAACTGCACCTCCTGGTAAGCGTATGGGCCATGCTGGTGCGATTATCTCTGGTGGTAAAGGTACTGCTGAAGACAAATTTGCTGCACTAGAAGCGGCTGGCGTTAAAACTGTGAAATCTCTAGCAGAGATCGGCCAAGGTCTACGTGAAGTGACGGGTTGGTAATCGACCACACTACTTAATAAGTATTAAAAAGCCTGCGACTTCGCAGGCTTTTCTTTTTCCGTTCCCGTGGGTTTATGTTTGTTGTTAGCAAGGTCTTTCGCGTTTAATACTCAATGCGATTATGCTTTGCTTTTAATCAGCTGGCTCAGCATAAATAAGGATGTTGCGCTGATCACTACGGAAGGGCCGGCCGGTGTATCGAAGTGCCATGATAGGCTAAGCCCCATCAGTACTGCCACTGAGCCAATAATGGATGCGAACAATGCCATTTGCTCTGGTGATGAAGAGACTTTACGTGCTGTTGCTGCTGGGATAATTAGGAGCGAAGTCATGATCAACGCGCCAACGAACTTCATACCTACTGCGATTACTACACCCACCATTAGCATTAACACCAATCTAACTAAGTCTGTATTCACGCCCTCAACAGCGGCAAGTTCTTCACTAACAGTGCTAGAAAGCAGTGGGCGCCAGAAGACGTACAAACACGCACTTACCGCAACAACACCTGCGTAAATAAACATCAGATCTTGTGGAGAGACGGCAAGTAAGTCCCCAAATAGGTAGCTCATTAAATCGACGCGCACGTTTTCCAAAAAGCTAACCGATACTAAACCGATAGAGAGTGCACTGTGTGCCAAGATACCTAACAACGTGTCTGTAGCCACAAGTTGTTGCTTTTGCAGAGTGACAAGCAAAACGGCCAGAGCTAAACAGCAGACGAGTAGCGCAAGGTAGAGATTTACGTCGAGCAAGAAGCCCAGCGCTAGGCCCATTAACGATGCATGAGCTAGGGTATCTCCGAAGTAAGCCATTTTACGCCAAACGACAAATGACCCAAGTGGACCGGCAATGATCGCGATACCAATACCAGCAAGAATAGAAGGTAGGAGAAACTCAATCATGATGGTGATGTCCGTGTTTATGGTGGGAGCATGATGTCGCATCACCGCTTACTGGCGTTCCGGATAAATCGTGATGATGGTGCTCATGGTCGTGATGATAAAACGCGAGAGACTCTCTCGCAGCATTGCCAAATAGTGCGATGTAAGAAGGGTGCTGAGTAATAGTGGCAGGTGAACCTGAGCAGCAAACATGGTGATGCAGACAAATAACATCGTCCGTTTTCGCCATCACTAAATGTAAGTCATGCGACACCATAAATACGCCACAATCAAAGCGGTGACGAATGCTCTCAATTAAGTCATAGAGATCGATTTGACCTTGGATATCCACACCCTGAGCTGGTTCGTCTAATACTAACAGCTGAGGACGCTGAAGCAGAGCGCGAGCCAGTAACACTCGTTGGTTCTCACCACCGGATAAGCGATGCATATTACTATTAAGTAAATGTTCAGCGCCAACAAGCCGTAATGCATCAATGCACTCCTGCTTACTGTATTTTCCTGCTAAATTTAGAAAGCGGGTTACATTCAATGGAAGGGAGTCATTGAGCTTCAACTTTTGAGGAACGTAACCAATTTTCAGTTTTCTTTGTCGGTTCAACTTGCCGCTAGTTGGCTTTTGAAGACCTAAGATAACTTTGACTAACGTTGATTTTCCCGCTCCATTGGGACCAATTAGGGTAGTTATTTTGCCCTTTTCTAATTCCATACTAATGTTATCGAGAACTCTGCGGCCATCGAACTCGACGCATAACTGCTCAAGATGGACTAAGGAAGACATGAATGAAACTCATTTGCAAATCAATAATGTTATAATGTAACATTATCTCACTTTCCACGCCATATCCCAAGTAAAACTATGAAAAGAGCATTAATTCTTGCTGCCTCAGCAATGTTAACACTGCCAGCACAGGCGGTAACGGTACTGACGAGTATCAAACCTATTCAGTTGTTAGTAACAGAGCTTACTCAAGGAGTAACTTCACCAGACGTGTTATTGCAGTCTAACACATCACCCCATGACTACGCTTTGCGTCCATCGGATGTTAAAAAGGTCGCTTCGGCTGATTTGGTTATCTGGTACGGACATGATCTTGAACCGTTTCTAGAGAAAGTTGTTTCGGATAGATCGAATACTTTGACTATTAGTCAAATTCCAAATCTAGAATTGCGTGAATTTGATAGTGAGCACAACCATGACCATGATGGGCACGATCATGGCTCACATGATCCGCACTTTTGGCTAGGTGTAAGCCAAGCACAACAAGTGGCCAAGGCTGTTGTGAATCAACTTGTATCACTTGATCCGGAAAATGCAGCTCAATATCAAGCGAACCTCAAAAAGTTTGAACTCGAGCTAAAAGACACTGACCAACAGATAAAGCAGAAGCTGGCACCAGTAAAAAACAAAGGTTACTTTGTATTCCATGATGCTTACGGTTATTTCGAAGATCGTTATGAACTAAATCAAATGGGGCATTTTACTGTGAGCCCGGAACGCAAGCCAGGAGCGAAGACCTTAATTCAAATTCGTCAAAAGCTAAGTGGTGGAGATGTGGCTTGTGTATTTTCTGAACCTCAGTTTACCCCGGCTGTCGTTCAGAGCGTAATGAGAGGCAGTGATGTCACTAAAGGCGAGCTTGACCCGTTAGGGAGTACAATTGAAGCAAAACCTGGCAGTTACTTTACTTTTCTCAACAATATGGCGAATAGTTTTGAGCAATGCTTGAACAAAAAGTCAGATTAAGTGCTGTCGTAATGTAGGAGTAGTCTTTTTAACGTGATCCAGTAGTAAGAATTACAACCTTTGGTAAGGCGAGCCTTTTCTCAGAAAGTAATTGAGATATCATTACCAATAATTATCAGCTCAAAATAACCGTATCAATCCATGTTTTACAAACGATGAACGGTCACTTTCAGAGCACAAATTGATACAAAAGGTTTTCGTCTTGCTACGCCAATTAGCCCTTGCTCTGTTGGGCTTTGTCTTATCCTACCAAGCATTTGCGCTTCATAATGCAAATGCAATCTTTTACCCTTTGCCAACTCAGGCAAAGGGTACTTTTATCGCGGCTAAAAAGTTGTTCTTGGGTGAAAAGGGCGGTTTGTGGATTCATGACGTACACGGACGAGTCCTGTTTTACGATGGTCAAACTATATTGCCTAAATCAGGTAGCTTCCTACAAACGTCGGCCAAGCAGTTGGCTTATCATAAAGGTGCTTTTTGGACCTTTATTGAAAATGAGGTCTATCGAACCTATCCAAATCAGGAACGACGTTTAGTCTTTAGTTTAAATCCAGGCTCACAAATAAGAAAAATAGGGTCTTCAAAGAACTATATTTGGGTGAGTGATGGCGCGCATTTCTATACCTACAATATCGACACTAGCGAGTTAAACTCTTTCTCTCTATTGCAGCTCTATCAACATAGTAATAATAGCTACGTTTACATTAATGATGCGGTGCTAGTTGAAACCAAGTGGGCACTAGCAACGACTTCCGGCTTCTATCTTTCTGAAGGTGATAAGTTTGACCATGTCGCTGCCTCAGGTCAAAACTACATTGAGAAAGTCTATTATTCACACACGCGAAGAGAAATTCTGATAGGTACATTGCGTGGCGCTTTAATTTTCAACATTTACCAGCCTGATAAAGAAGTGATTAGAATTGGCGGCTCACATGTTTTGACATTCGCAGAGACAAATCAAGACTATTGGGTGGGGACCGAGCATGGTCTTTATTTGTACTCATTTTTTTCAGGTGAGGTCACCGAAGTCGCGCCTGCAAGTTTTCTTGAGTTAGAGTTAGATAACACGAAGATTTATTCGTTGTTGAGCGACAATATGGGAGGGATGTGGATTGCGACTAACCAAGGTATTCGTTATTACTCGCTATTTAGTAAAAAATTTGAACGAGTGACCTTTAGTAGTTATGACTCACACACCCTATCAGGACGAATTCGGCAAACTATTGAAGGTCCTGATGGTGCGCTTTGGTTTGCTGATGACCGAAAGATTTATCGTTCAGGAAAGAGTGGGATTAACCAAGTCTTAGAGTTGGAGTCGCAGATCAATGAATTTGCGTTTCAAAACGGTATGCTTTGGCTTGCGACCTCAAAAGGGCTGGAAATATTTGAGCTAAATGGTCTCAACAAGATTACATATCCTTATTTACAGGTTATGGCCGGACATGCCGTAGAGCATGTGACCGTTGATGGTGATGACCGTCTTTGGGTATCAAGCGGATACCATCTTTACAATGTTGATACTGCTGCACGAAGCGTACGAAACTTTGGAAGTGAGTGGCTAGTAAGTCAGTATTTGCCTGCTAAGGTTACGCGCCTATATGATACTGAAGATGCCCTATTAATAGGCACCGATCATGGCGTATACCAATACAGTAATGACAACATCCAGTTTATCCGTTTTTCAGAAAAGTTTGGTGAATCATTAGACATGACCACGGCGGTTGATGGCAGCCAGTGGTTTGCTTCATCTTATGGTGTGTTTAAAACTGATACACGAAGCGATGAAAAACGTGTTGTTGAAATGAGTGAGCCCAACGCCAGACCTGCTTGCTTGATCAGAGACAGGCAAGGTGTATGGTTAGCTTCCTCTGTCGGTTTAAGCTATTACCACCTTTCGGGTGAGTTAGTGAAACATTACTCATCGTCATCAGGCTTAATGAACAATGAGTTCCTCCCTGGTATTTGTAGCGTTATACAGCAGACAGAAATTGGTGAGCGAGAGCTTGTTCTGGGGTCGAAGTACGGACTCGTAAAAGCAGAAGCATCCAAGCTGCTTGTATCTAATCCCCCAGAGTCTAAGTTTATTGTTAGCCAAGTTGTGCTTGAAAATGAAGTTCTGCAAGTTGGTAGTGCCGATCTGAATGGGCTCACACTGCCATATGGATCTTCGCTGAGTTTTTTATTCGGTGTGATGCCAAAACCAGACAGTCAAAATTTGTACTATCGATTGAACAACGATGACCCATGGCAAACGTTAGAGGGGGGCCAACTGACACTCGAGCACCTTAGTTCCGGTGAATATCACTTGCAGGTCAGTAATGAGTCTCAAGTTGCCACTGGAGTCGTTGGTTTAGAATCTCACTTTATCGTCCTTCATCCTTGGTATCTATCGCGATTTGCTATTTTAGGCTTTGTCGTAGCTAGTATTGCGGTCGTCGCATTACTTGTTTTCTGGCGCTCTCGCTACGTTGTACAGGCTAACCGTGATCTAGCAGCTCAAGTGACTCTCAAAACGAATCAGTTAAGACATCAAAGTAGAGTGTTGCTTACGAGCAACCAGCAATTACGTAAACAGATTCAAGTTAGAAACCTACTCGTAGACCATGTAGCTCTATCCATAAAATCAAGCGTCGACTTTATTGTGGCGAAACTACCTATGCCTCTGGATACTGCGACGGAGGATCATTTGGCTAAAACGAATTGGCAGTTAAATGAACTCAAAAGCGTTCCAAGTGATGTAAGTGGTGGGAGTCAGAACTACAACTTGAGTCAGATAACTCAGTCAGTGGTTGATGTATGGCAAGATGACTTTGCAAAAGCGGGTATTTTGGTAGAGCTAGAAGATGAGAGTAAGCAGAGCCGGGTTGCTCTGGAAAGCTTTAATCTTGATGTTATTTTCAATAGCATTTTTGCCAATATCATCAAGCGCTCTTTCCGGGGTCAAACGGTTAGAATTATGCTAGAAAAGGGGCATGATATTGTGTCATTGAGCTTTCTTGATTACGGGACGCAATTACCTAATAAAGTCGCGACTGGGCTTCCATCTAACTTAAATCACTCTGAGTTGAGTATTGACCACCTTGCCCAACTAGTGACAACGAGTGGTGGTTATTTGGCTGTCTTCTCTTCTGATGCTCAAAACAAAGTCGAGATTACATGGCCATCTGCGAAGGAAAGGAGTTATCTGGATGAACCGCAGCAAGAACTCAATCCTGTAACTATTGCAGAAGATCAAGTCACACCAGAGAAAGAGTGGTTGCAAAAAGTCTATCAATTAGTGGCAGAGCATTACCATGATCCTGAATTTGGCACTGCGTCAGCCGCTAAAATGCTGTATATGTCTGAACGCTCTTTGCAGAGACGTTTTAAATCTGCCTCGTCAAGAACGTTAAAAGACTATGTCACAGAGGTTCGTTTAGAAACGGCGTGTGAACAGTTATTGGCGGGTGAGAAAATCAGTGAAGTCGCCTTTAACTGTGGCTTTAATGATCCATCTTACTTTAGCCAAAAGTTTAAGCTACATTTTGGTTTGCCCCCTTCCAAGTTTGCTTTGACTCAAGAAAGCCAAGAAATTAACTAGAAAACCTTCATTATAAGCTCCCTAGTTAATAGTTAAGATGCTGGGGAGCTGCATACAGTGCTCTATTATTGCTGCAGTTGCTAACGCAGTGAGTTTCATTGTTTCTTCATCACATCTAGCCTACAAATCCATTCTCAACACGTAAGCACGATCACGTTCTATCTGTTAGTCGCGATGTTCATAGCAATAAGCATAAATGGCTTCAAGAGAATGATTTACTAATAGTTGCAACAAATAAATGACAGTTGTATTGCTGTATCAAAAGAGCGTGGTTCATTTGGGTGAATGATGGTGTGCGACATTCGTGAAAACGAAAACTGTGTTGAAAAGATGAATAAGGTAAAGAAGTTTTGAAAGAGGTGAAAAAAAATATCGTGGTATAGCCGGGGGGACTATACCACGGGTGTCAAGGACACCTTCGCTTGCTGCCGGAGTGACATGTTGCCATGCCACCTCTGGAATTTATTAGAGAGGTTGCCCTCTCGATGGAGTAACTATACGAGAGGTTACTTATTTTTCTTATAAAAATAACGCCATGTTTATATGAGAAAAGCGACAACGTTTTGTTTTTTAATTAACCCACTGTTTTAATTTGCATTTTTTGTTTTCTATCTTGGTTTGTGACATTTTTGTTTCGTTAGGTGTCATTTTTAATTGTTAATTTTGACGTAAATAACGAGAGGAAATTTACGAAGTTAACGTTTGAAAGCGTGAAAACATTTACGGAATCTTTGATTTCACACAAGGATTGAAGGGGTATAGGGGAGTAATATTGGCAACCTAAACTTATTAAATAATAATATTTCTCATTAGCAATACTCTTAAGGGCCACTATGAAGTTATCAGAGATTAATCCTGGCGATACGGTGACGGTTCGGTTGTTAGATGGTCTTTCATCAGATATCAGAAAGAAACTCATGGTAATGGGGCTGCTTCCCAATACAGAAGTCAAAGTGATTCGACGTGCGCCAATGGGCGATCCTTTACAAGTCGAAGTCCGTGGTGTGTCTGTCGCATTGCGAGAAACAATTGCTCAGAAAATTGAAGTGGAGCGAGCGTAATGCAATATCAAGTGCTAACCGTAGGTAACCCTAATAGTGGTAAAACGACGCTATTTAATGGCTTAACTGGCGCAAAACAGCAAGTTGGTAACTGGGCAGGCGTCACGGTTGAAAAGAAAACAGGACAATTCAAGCATGCTGGGGATGAGTTTTTGCTCACTGACCTTCCGGGTATTTACTCATTAGACAGTGGTAATGATAGTAATAGTATTGATGAATCCATCGCATCGCGTGCGGTTCTAACTCATCCTGCTGATCTCATTATTAACGTGGTGGATGCTACAAGTTTAGAGCGCAGCTTATATATGACGCTGCAACTTCGCGAACTTGGTCGCCCTATGATTGTTGTCCTCAACAAGATGGATGCGCTAAAGCGTGAACGTCAGATGATTAACGTTGCAGAGCTTGAGAAAACGTTAGGTTGTCCGGTTGTCAGTTTATCTGCAACCAATAAAACTCAAGTGGCAGAGTTTAAAGAAAAGCTCCATAAATCCATCGTTCAAGGAGTGCCACTTAAAGAATTGTCTTTGCATTACGGTGAGAAGATGGAGTCGGCAATTCAAACGGTTTCCGCACTTTTTAACGACCAAAACGTCGCTCATCGTGCACTAGCGATTCGTGCGCTTGAAAAAGACACAATGGTGCTCAATAGTCTTTCTGATATTGATAGAAGCAAAGTCTTGGAAGTCATTACGACGTTAGATTTGGATATCGATTTGCATGTCGCGGATACTAAGTACACGCATCTGCATGAACAGTGTAAAAAAGTTCGCCGAAGCGAAGGCAAGTTAAGTCGCAGCGTGACTGAAAAGCTAGACCAATTCATTTTGAACAAGTGGGTGGGCATCCCATTCTTCTTTGTTGTGATGTACCTAATGTTCATGTTCTCTATCAACATTGGTAGTGCGTTCATCGACTTCTTCGATATTGGTGTTGGTGCTCTGTTGGTTGATGGTGGTCACCACTTGTTAGACGGTCATTTACCTGTTTGGTTAGTGACGGTTCTTGCTGATGGTATCGGTGGTGGTATCCAGACGGTTGCAACCTTCATTCCGGTTATCGCGTGTTTGTACCTGTTCCTAGCAGTACTTGAGAGCTCAGGTTACATGGCTCGCGCAGCATTCGTACTAGATAAAGTGATGCAGAAGATCGGTCTACCGGGCAAAGCATTTGTACCGTTGGTTCTTGGTTTTGGCTGTAACGTTCCGTCAATCATGGCAACTCGTACTCTAGACCAAGAACGTGAGCGTAAACTGGCTGCATCTATGGCGCCATTTATGTCATGCGGTGCTCGTTTGCCTGTCTACGCGCTATTCGCTGCGGCATTCTTCCCTGGTTCTGGTCAGAACATTGTATTCGCACTTTACTTACTTGGTATTGTGGCAGCGATCTTCACAGGTCTTTTCCTTAAGCACACGCTTTACCCGGGTAGCAGCGATAGCCTAGTGATGGGAATGCCAGATTACGAGCTTCCGACGCTACAAAACGTGGTGATCAAAACTTGGCAAAAGCTAAAGCGCTTCGTACTTGGTGCAGGTAAAACCATCGTTATCGTTGTTGCTATTCTGAGTTTCTTCAACTCATTGGGTACTGATGGCAGTTTTGGTAACGAAGACAGCGAAAACTCGGTGCTTTCTAAAGCTGCGCAAGTTGTTACTCCAGTATTCGCGCCAATCGGTGTTCAAGAAGATAACTGGCCAGCGACGGTTGGTATCATTACCGGTATCTTCGCAAAAGAGGCGGTAGTTGGTACGCTTAACAGCCTATACACCACGCCAAGCGACGGTGAAGACGCAGAATTTGATCTAATGGGCAGCCTAGAAGAGGCAGTAATGAGTATCCCTGAAAACCTAGCCGGTTTGAGCTACTCAGATCCACTAGGCATTGAAGTGGGTGACTTAACTGACTCAAATGCCGTTGCCGAAGAACAAGAAGTCGATGCTTCTATCTTCGGTAACATTAAATCGCAGTTTGCTTCTGGCAATGCCGCATTTGCTTACCTAATCTTTATCCTACTGTACACACCTTGTGTGGCGGCGATGGGGGCTTACGTACGTGAGTTTGGTCATAAGTTCGCACGCTTTATCGCGGTTTGGACAATGGGCTTGGCTTACCTATGTGCGACGTTCTACAACCAATTGACGCATTTCGCAGATAGCCCAGTGACAAGTGGCATTTGGATGGCAGTGATCGTAGCTATCTTCTTTGGCACATACCGTGTGTTCAAACGAGTTGGTAAGAAACAAAACGGTGCATTAGAGGCGCAAATAGCATGATTTTAAAAGAGCTTTATCAATACATTGCAGACAAAGGAACCGTCTCCCAGTCAGATCTGGCTAAGCAGTTTGGGATGAGTGAAGATGGCGCCGACGCGATGTTAAACGTGTGGATTAAGAAGGGCAAAATTAGCCGCCTAGTCGACACTAATAAAGCTCATGACGTGACTCGTGTTCGCTACTCAGTGACTAAACAAGATGGTTTGTCTCTGACAGTCACCATGTAGCGACTATCAAAATTAGTCACCTAAAAATTATCACATAAAAACGACAAAGCCGCATCAGCAATGATGCGGCTTTTATTTTGCTGGTTATTGTTTGTGAATACAGCGAAATTAATGTTCTTCAGAGTGTTTAGTCGCGCCTAACCCTAGGAACTTCAAACCAAGACTTAAAACTAAAATCGAAATAGGTAATGTTAAGATCGTCCAATCTAAGCTGTCGAAGTTAATCAGCACGAGCTCTAAGAATTTCACAAACAAGATCACGATGATGACTTCAGCCAAAATGTTTTTTAGATGGCCGATGTTTGGGGTTCTGATCCAATGCAAAACCGACTGCTCTTGTGTTTTCGCTTTAGCTTTGTTGGAAATAAATAGTGTGTAGATGCCGTGAGCAAAGATGAACAAAACTAGTGCGACAAGAAACGTATCCAGTGACTTGATCAAATAAGCGATCGCGATGTCTGCTTTATCTAAATGTGCGAGTGCTTCTGGAGGTGTTTGATTAAGAATGAAGACCGCAAATGCTGAATAGGTTTTTGCTGCACCCATAAGAAAAAGCAAGAATGAAGCAGCCATAGAACAGATGATGGCGATCCAGCTGACGTATCGGAATGTGTTGAAGACTTGTTTCATGATGACCCTCTCTAACTGAGCTGGTAGTCTAAACAAGTTTTATTTTAGTGATAATCCCAGAAAAATGAGAAAGATTGTTACAAATACGTATTAATCTTTCTCTGTCTATTTTAGCCGTATTCAAAGGCGAATTATTTTCGCTTACAGTGCTTATGCTTTTTGGAAAATAGAGCTCAGTGATAACACGTTCTTAATACGACCAAGCAATTCGTTTTGCTCTTCTTCTGTACGGAATTCACCTTTGGTATTACCCCAAACCGGTCCCGGCCATGCTATGTCATCTTTGAAGCGAGCGATATGGTGAATGTGCAGTTGCGGCACCATGTTACCTAGTGCACCGAGGTTTAACTTGTCTGGACGGAATGTTGCTTCCAGTGCTTGGCTTACCGCTTGAGACTCTAGCAAAAACTGTTGCTGTTCTTTCATTGGCAAGTGGTGAAGCTCTTTTAGGTTTGCACGTTTAGGTACCAAAATAACCCATGGCACGGCATTGTCTTTATGCAGAAGTGCCACACACAGTGGGAAGTGACCGATAACGGTAGTGTCTTTTGCCAATTGAGGGTGCAGTTCAAAACTCATTATATTATCCGATTTGAATTGAATGACATCAGTATACGCCAGATAAAACAAAAGGTTGACGCTTTCACGCCAACCTTTCTAAATCGTCTCGATTCTCGATTCTCGATTCTCGATTCTCGATTCTCGATTCTCGATTCTCGAATCGTTTACATGCGCTCTAGAGTATCAATACCTAGTAGAGACAGACCTTGCTTGATGGTCTTCGCTGTTAGCGCTGCTAGTTTCAGACGGCTTTGTTTCACTGCTTCGTCTTCAGCAACTAGGATAGGGCACGCTTCGTAGAAGCTAGAGAACTGACCTGCTAGTTCGAATAGGTAGCTACACATGATGTGTGGTTGACCCTCGCGAGCGACAGATTGAACCGCTTCTTCGAACTGCATAAGCTTAGCAATAAGTGCTTTCTCTTTCTCATCAGTGATTTTGATGTCACCTTGGAGAGCGTCCATAGCAACACCAGCTTTAGCGAAAATAGAAGCTACGCGAGTGTATGCATATTGCATGTATGGTGCTGTGTTACCTTCAAACGCTAACATGTTGTCCCAATCGAACACGTAGTCAGTCGTACGGTGTTTAGATAAGTCAGAGTATTTAACCGCTGCCATTGCAACTGTTTTAGAGATCTTCTCTTTTTCTTCCGCATCTAGTTCAGGGTTTTTAGATTCGATCAGTTGTGCTGCACGAACTTCTGCTTCATCTAGAAGGTCGGCAAGACGAACGGTACCACCCGCACGAGTTTTGAATGGCTTACCATCTTTACCAAGCATCATGCCGAACGCGTGGTGCTCAAGAGATACTGACTCAGGTACGTAGCCTGCCTTACGAACAATTGTCCAAGCTTGCATTAGGTGCTGGTGTTGACGTGAGTCGATGAAGTAAAGCACACGGTCTGCGCTTAGCTCTTCATAACGATATTTTGCACATGCGATGTCTGTTGTTGTGTATAGGAAACCGCCATCGCGTTTTTGAACGATAACGCCCATTGGTTCGCCATCTTTGTTCTTGTATTCATCTAGGAATACAACTTGCGCGCCATCATCTTCAACGGCAAGACCTTGTTCTTTTAGGTCAGCAACGATCTTAGGAAGCATGTCGTTGTACATGCTCTCGCCCATCACGTCGTCACGAGTCAGTGACACGTTTAGACGGTCGTAGTTGCGCTGGTTTTGGATCATGGTTACATCAACGAGTTTTTTCCACATTTCTGCACAGTACTCGTCACCGCTTTGCAGTTTCACAACGTAGTTTCGCGCTTTCACTGCGAATTCTTCGTCTTCGTCGTACAGTTTCTTAGACTCACGGTAGAAGCCTTCAAGGTCAGCCAGTTCCATAGAAACTTCGCCAGACTCTTGTTGTACACGCTCAAGGTTTGCGATAAGCATACCGAACTGAGTACCCCAGTCACCGATGTGGTTCGCACGGATCACTTTGTGACCTAGGAACTCAAGAGTACGTACTACTGCATCACCGATGATGGTTGAACGTAGGTGACCAACGTGCATTTCTTTAGCAACGTTTGGTGCAGAGTAGTCAGCAACGATAGTTTGAGCTTCGTCTGCTGCAACGCCAAGACGTGAGTCAGCCAGTGCTGCTTCCGCTTGTTTTGCTAGGAACTCTTCGCTTAGGAAAATGTTGATGAAACCAGGACCAGCGATTTCTGTCTTGCTCGCAATACCATCTAGGTCTAGAACATCCAGTACTTTCTGTGCAAATTCTCGTGGGTTAGTACCCAGTTTTTTAGCAACGCCCATTACGCCGTTTGCTTGGTAGTCACCAAATTGTGGCTTTGCTGATTGGCGTACCGCCGCAGGACTGCCTGCAGGTGCGCCAGCGGCTTCTAGAGCCTGAGATACTTTGTCATTAATAAGTGCTTGGATATTCACACGCGTTTCCTTCAATTCAAGGACGAAGAACTCGGCGAAGTAAGTGCCAAGTTCTGCTGGAGTTCACAAAAATGGGGCTAATGATAACAACTTTATTGCTTTTCATACAGAGAGGAATTGGGGAAATTTATACTTTTTCGATTGAATGGAAATGAGGCTTGGTTTGCGTTTACTATTGCGCTCAGAGTAATGAGATAAATAGCCCCAAAAGAGAGCCACAATGACGACTCAACTAGTTGAAAAACGCCTAGCGCCTGAATTGATGATCCAAGATTTGGATGCATTTATGGCGAAGATTGAAGAGTTTGCATCCCTGTTAAAACTGGATGTGAGCTTTGCTCAAGCTGACCATATTGCGTTGCGTATTAACGATACTGATACCGCAAAAGCTGCGCATGAGGCTTGGAGTCAATACGGAAAGGTGATTTCACAAGCGAAAATCAACGGTCGCCCAATTATTGTTATTGAGTTCGATAAAGCGTTGGAAAGCCGTGGCTGGAAGATTGAGTGTCTGGAGCTGCCATACCCTGCGGAAGGCAAAATCTACCCAACTGAAAGCTGGGAACATGTGGAGTTTGTGATTCCGTCTCATGCCGAAACCGCAGATGAGTTTCTTGCTGATTTGAAACACACTTATCCAGCGTTTGGCGCACGCTTTAATGAGTTAGAAGAGCTGGGTGTGAAGATCAAACTATCGAGCCCGAAAGGGGAAGGCGAACGCTTGAATAACCCAACGGTGGCGTTTAAGTATCAAGGCATTTGTATCAAGCTGCACCCGCATTCACTCAAGCGTATTGTTGAGTCTGAGCAGTCGTAAACGCTAGAGTGAGGATTGCTTAGTTGTTGGAAGTAAAAAGGGAGCCGAGACTCCCTTTCGTAAGCGAATCACTATTTAGCCAGTGACTTGCTTTTTGGGTTGGTAATGGAAAGTTTTTTGCCTTTCAACTCTTCATCTAAAGGCAGTGTAAAAGTTTTGGCAAACGGCATTCGTTTACAATGATCCGCCTTGTCTCTAACGATAGTAATAAGAGCTTCTGTCTGTGAGCTTTGCTCTATTTTTAGGCTAAAATCATCGTTCTTACTGCAGCCGTTAGACTCTGTGATAAATGAAATTTGACTCTCACTTGTCCTATAAGTCTCTACCATCATTGCTTGGTGCTCAGACGTCTGGTTTGTTTGCAGTCCTGCGTTTGCTGAACATGCAGTTAAACTGATAGTGCCCAAACCAAGTAGGAATATCTTGAGTCTATGTTTCATCTCGTTACCTTTTTTTGCGTCGTACGAATGAACCTGCAGCCATTAACACCAGTAGGCCAATAGATAAACTGCCGCCTGAACTAGACTTTTTATTAACGTCGTTACCAGCATCGCCCGTATTATCTGTGCTGACTGACATATTTATGTTGCGAACAAATGCTTGCGCGCCGTAAATGCCACTTGAAAACGGGTGTTGGACGTATTCAAACGTTATCGTATTAGATGCTTTGTAAAGATCGATCTGGATCTCTTTATAATCGAGGAGTTGGTTGGTGCTATCGTAAATTTCACCATTAACTAAGATGAACAAGTAATCAAAACCATCGGACATTACTTTGAGATCCATGGTAAGTTTGCCCTTCGGAAGATCGGTCAAAACCAGCTCAGATACACCAGGATAAGCTCCCATATCCGCTGATTGCAGTTCACCATTTTCAGCCGTCCAAGCGTTTTGACCGGTATAAACATTTGCGTCTGCTAGCGGAATGGCATTACGCACTGATCTGCTTGCTTTATCTACACCTGAATACTCGAAAGTTGTTGTGAGTCTGGACAGTTTCGGATGATCGGTAAAGAGCTCTATCGTTGTTTCTGATCCCGAATAGCTAGGTTGGTAGCCGACGGTAATTTGACAGCTTTGCGAAGGCTTTAAGGTACCAGTACAAGTGCTTTTCTCGATGGTACTTCCGTATGATATTGTGCTTTGGTAGATGTTGAATGGGATAGTATCGTCATTACGAATAGTAAAGGTCTCTTGCTGCGCTTTTCGCTCAACGAAACGAAGATCTCGGTACTTAGTGAAGCTGATAGTATTGCGATGGCTATCTATCCATCCATTGTGTTGAAAATGAGCGACGTTGGCGTAAACACCATAAGCGTTTGGTTGAGCACATCCATCCCCCCAGCTGACCACGCCTAGCAATTTGTTGATACCGTTATCATCAACGATGAGTGGACCGCCGCTATCTCCTTGGCAGCTATCTTTACCTCCCCAATAGTATCCGGCGCAAATACCGTCATCTGATACATTAGAGTAGTTTCCTGGTAGGTTTTGGCAGGTAGCTCGATCTACGTATTCCAAATCTACTTGTTGTAAAATGGTTGGGTATATTCGGTCTGTCGTGGACGTATTTCCCCATCCAGCCACGTGCAACTTGTCTCCTACGCGTACGCTATCTAAAAGTTCTGGCGTTGCCAGGTCAATAGTTGCGCTATCGATATTGCGTTCTAATTCAATAAGAGCGATGTCATTGTTCGTTGTTATGTTGTTATATTCATCATGTGAATAGATATTTTTAATGGCGATGCGCTGTGCTTGAGACTCTCTGTTTTTGTCATAAAGACCAAGAACGATATCCAGATCGTCCGCATTAAGACCTTCCACACAGTGCGCAGCAGTTAATACGTATTTTCCACCTAGGAAACTGCCACCACAAAAGTGACCAATAGATGTAGGTTGTCCTTTACGTACCAGTGAAGCAATAAATTTCCAGTCGGAAGTGTTGGCAGGTTCGCCGCCGATAATGCGAGTGGATACATCATTCTGAACAGGCTCAAGAGTATCTGCGATTGTGGTTGCTGGTAAAGTCAGCCCAATCAGAAAAGCCACTAACGTTTTTTTCATTTTAATTCCGTAATATTAACGTGGTTTATTATAAGGAGGGCAAATGATAAACGGAATCATTCTCTCAGTAAATAGTTGTGGAGAAATGAAAAATTATAACGTATCGGTTTAACTTTGATGGTTAGAATTGGAGGGGGGGATCTTCTGAAAAGATGAAACCCGCCAAGTTGGACGGGTTTCACTATCGTTGTAACTAGTACGGAGGGATTACAGGATCACTGTCTTATTCCCATAAACAAAGACGTGGTCATTGATCACTTTATTCAAAGCCTTACTCAATACGTTCTTCTCTACATCGCGTCCCGCTTGCGCCATATCTTGGGCATTGAATGTATGGTCGACAGGAATTACGTCTTGCTTGATGATCGGCCCTTCATCTAAATCATTAGTCACGAAGTGTGCTGTTGCACCGATGATTTTCACACCGCGATCGTAAGCTTGTTGATATGGCTTCGCGCCAATAAAAGCAGGTAAGAAGCTGTGATGAATATTAATGATTTTGTGGTGATATTTCTCAACAAACGTCGGCGTTAATACGCGCATGTATTTAGCTAGCACCAAAAAGTCAGCATCGTATTGATCGATCACTTCTAGCATCTTCTGCTCGTGTTCTTCACGGCTAAGGTTTTCATGGGTCACATGGTGGTAAGGAATGTCGAAGCGTTCAGTGAGAGTTTGCAGTTTGTCGTAATTCCCCACCACAGCGGCGATCTCAACATCTAGGCTTCCATCGTAGGTTTTCATCAGAATATCGCCTAAACAATGCGCTTCTTTTGTGACGAGAATGACGATGCGCTTACGGCGAGAGCCAACCAATTTACGCTTAGCACCTTGCGGGAGAGCTTGGTCCAAGTCGGCAAGAAACGTTTGATCGTTGAAGTACCCCTCCAACTCCGTTCTCATGAAAAAGTGGCCACTGGTATTATCAACAAATTCGTTATTGTGAACGATGTTGAGTTGGTGCTTGTAACAGATATTAGTAATTTTCGAGATGAGACCCGGGGCGTCAGAACAGTGGGTCAACAGTGTTTTCTTTTCCATAAATCAGGTACTTCCATGCATTAATATTTTAGCGTACGAATTTGTTATTATTCCCTGGCGGGTGTAACTGTACTGCCATGTTTCACCATAAATAATCTATTCTTACGTTGGTTTCAACAAAATATCCGCGTGTCGCCGCAAGCTGGTCAGATTGTGGGCTGATGTCACTCCTATTCCTCTGATATACTCTCGATAATTTTTCAAACTCAATACCAAGCATGATCGCAAAAACTTTTTCCTCTGATGGCGCGTTAGGTAAGGCCATTCCTGGCTTTCAAGCTCGTCAGCCACAAATCGATATGGCGGAAGCCGTCAGCAGTGCGATCAAAGATCAAACCCAGTTGGTGGTGGAGGCAGGAACCGGAACCGGTAAGACCTTCGCCTACTTAGTCCCTGCGCTGTTAAGCGGTAAAAAAGTGATCATCAGTACAGGCTCGAAAAACTTGCAAGAGCAGTTGTACCATCGTGACTTACCGCTCATGGTCAATGCGCTTGGTTTTTATGGCCAAGTGGCGTTATTAAAAGGGCGTTCTAATTATCTGTGTTTGGATCGTTTGAGCCGCCAAATGGTCGAAAGCCACACTAATGAATCTGACCCGACGTTATTAACTCAACTGGTTAAAGTGCGTGCTTGGTCATCAGAAACCAAAACAGGTGACCTTGGTGATTGTGATGATCTGCCAGAAGACAGCATGATCATTCCGACTATCACCTCAACCAATGATAACTGTTTAGGTAAAGAATGTCCGAGCTACACTGATTGCTTTGTATTGAAAGCGCGTAAGCGAGCCATGGATTCCGACATTGTTGTAGTGAACCATCACTTGTTTCTTGCTGATTTAGCGATCAAAGAAACAGGATTCGGTGAACTGATTCCAGAAGCCGATGTGTTTATTTTTGATGAAGCTCATCAGTTGCCAGATATTGCGAGCGAATATTTCGGCCAGTCAGTTTCAAGCCGCCAAATTCACGATCTTGCCAAAGACATTGAAATAGCCTATCGCACCGAAGCCAAAGATATGCGTCAATTGCAAAAAGTGGGCGACAAACTCATGCAAAGCGCAATGGACATGCGGATTGTATTGGGTGAGCCAGGCTTTCGTGGCAACTGGCGTGAGGCGTTGCAATCAGGTTCTATTAAGCGAGAATTATTGCGCTTAACTGACAGCCTCGAATTGGCGATTGATGTACTCAAAATAGCCTTAGGGCGCAGTCAATTACTGGATACCGCCTTTGAACGAGCAAATTTGATCAAAGGCCGTATCGACCGGGTATGTGATGTCGATATTACCGGTTACTCATACTGGTACGATACCTCGCCTCGTCATTTCGCTCTGCACATTACGCCTCTTTCTGTCGCGGACAAGTTCCATGAGCAAATAGAGATTAAACAAGGCGCTTGGATTTTCACGTCAGCAACCCTAGCCGTATCGGGCGATTTCAAGCACTTTACTGAGCGCCTTGGCCTCAAGCCTACAAAGCAATTTTCTCTGCCGTCCCCCTTTGATTATCAAAAGCAAGCGCGCCTTTGTGTGCCAAGGTATTTGCCAGAGCCAAACAGTAACGGCTTAGCGGATAAGTTAGTCCGAATGCTTGCTCCGGTGATTGAAGAAAATGATGGTCGCTGCTTCTTTTTATGTACCTCGCACAGCATGATGCGTGAACTAGGTGAGAAGTTCCGAGAAGTACTTGAGCTGCCTGTGTTAATGCAAGGGGAGATGAGTAAGCAGAAAACCTTGGCGGAGTTTATGGAACTGGGTAACGCTTTACTCGTGGCGACGGGCGCTTTCTGGGAAGGGATTGATGTTAGAGGTGATGCGCTGAGCTGTGTTATTATCGACAAATTACCGTTTACCGCCCCTGACGATCCGTTACTCAAAGCCCGTATCGAGGATTGTCGATTACGTGGCGGTGAACCATTTGCTGAAGTACAAATCCCGGATGCAGTGATTACGTTAAAGCAGGGAGTCGGGCGATTAATTCGAGATCAGAAGGATCACGGTGCGTTGATCATTTGTGATAATCGCCTCGTCACGCGAGACTATGGTGGTATTTTCCTCGGAAGTCTACCACCTATCCCAAGGACGCGAGACTTAGATGGAATCAAAGCATTCCTGAAAGCAGAACAATCTGTCACAGACGCAAGTGCTGAGGCATAACCCAATAAATGAGAGTTGTAGAGAGTTAAATGAGCGCAAAAATTCTTGCTATCGATACAGCGACTGAAAACTGTTCAGTTGCGTTGTTGGCTAATGATCAAGTGATTTCACGTAGCGCGGTTGCACCACGCGATCACACCAAAAAAGTACTGCCAATGGTTGATGAAGTACTCAAAGAAGCTGGCCTGACTCTACAAGAGCTGGATGCGTTAGCGTTTGGACGTGGTCCAGGTAGCTTTACTGGCGTTCGTATCGGTATTGGTATCGCACAAGGTTTGGCGTTCGGTGCTGACTTACCTATGATCGGCGTTTCAACGCTGGCTGCAATGGCTCAAGGTAGCTATCGCTTACATGGTGTGACCGATGTCGCTGTGGCTATTGACGCACGTATGGGTGAAGTTTACTGGGCACGTTACACTCGCCAAGCAAACGGTGAGTGGGCAGAGATGGATGCAGAGTGCGTAATTCCACCAGCACGTCTCGTTGAAGAAGCACAAGCAGACGACAAAACGTGGACGACAGCAGGTACTGGTTGGGATGCTTACCAAGAAGTATTAGCAGACCTACCGTTTAATTTGACGCATAGTGACGTTCTGTACCCTGATTCACAAGACATCGTGATTCTTGCTGAACAAGAATTTAAAAAGGGTAATACCGTGCCGGTCGAAGATTCGAGCCCTGTTTATTTACGTGATAATGTGACATGGAAAAAACTTCCTGGTCGCGAATAGTCCGTTTTTCATTAACCTGACAAAAAGCAGGGCGTTTGCCCTGTATTTTTATGGAGTGCTATGGCGTCGATTAATGGCTTGCCTCCTTCTTTGATTCCCGGTGCAAATCGCACTCATAAAGCCAGTCAAAAGAAGCAGGTAAATAAATCACAAACAAAGCAGCCTGTAGGTCAGCCTTCAAAGGTTGCTAACGCCGTGGCGCACTCCATAAAACACGTGGATGAGTCCCAAATTCACCGAGCTCAAGTGCAATATGACCTTCCTGAAGGGGGCGCACGTAAAGCAATGGAGCAGTACATGGATGTCATGAATCGAGCTAAAAAAGAGGAACTGGCTCAATTACTTGGTGTCGATATTTACGTGTGAGATCTCCCCAGCTTGGGGTTACAAATATTGAAAGGTGGTTTATGAAGGTTTTTGGACGGTTTTTTCTCGCATTATTTGCTACGGTTGGTTTGTCTGCGTGTAGCTCGTTGCCAGAGGAGCTAAATGCAAGCACAGAATTGGTCGTTACAGACTATAAAGCTTTTGCTGAGTCTCAGGGGCAAGTGAGTGAAGATGTTCGCCTTGGTGGAATCATCGCTAAAGTGGATAACTTTAAAGATAAAACGCGTCTAGAGATTGTAAACCTTCCTATCAGTAAGTCTGGTAAACCTGATATTGATGAAGAGCCTACGGGGCGTTTTGTCGCCTATTTTGATGGCTATTTAGAGCCTGTCGCCTTTAGTGAAGGCCGTTTGGTGACGGTTGTAGGCAAAGGAGCAGGGGAAGAAGAAGGAAAGATCGGTGAGCACGGTTACATCTTCCCAGTAATTAAGGGGGAAGGGTACCGTTTATGGAAAATTGAAGAACGTGTACGCATGTATGACTCGCCAACCTACTTTTACCCATGTTACTCGATTAACTGCCGCATGTGGCGTAATGATTTCCCGCAAGACGGTAAAGTGATAAAACAGGTCAAATAATCTGCGATGCATGAGCGTCAATTCGAGCTTCCTGCCGGCAAAATGGCAGCCCTTGAGATAGGGAACGAGAAAACGGCTGACTTGTCAGTCGTTTTTCTTCATGGGTGGTTAGATAATGCGGGCAGCTTTAAAGCGCTCATGGAGCAGTTGAATCAACTTAATCCTCACTTACACCTCCTCGCCATCGATCATTTTGGTCACGGTTTATCGAGTCATAAATCTCACGATAATTATTACCCCTTTCACGACTATATTGCCGATTTATATCAGCTGTTGGACGAATTATCACCAAACAGACTGATATTAGTAGGGCATTCACTTGGTGCTTTAATCGCAAGTTGCTATAGTGCTGCGTTTCCAGAGCAGGTCGAAGCTCTTGTGCAAATTGAGGGAGCAGGACCTCTTACTGAAGATCCTACTAACAGTTTGCCTCGTCTTCGCGATGGCGTTTTAAGTCGAATAAGACAGCAAAACAAGCCAGAGCGAAGCATTGCCTCCTTCGATCTGGCGTTAAAATTACGCATGCAAGCCAACCAATTAACCGCTGAGCAGCTTCTGCCGATAGTCGAGCGAGGAACGGAGCAGCGAGGAGATAAATGGTATTGGCGGCATGATGCCAAGTTAAAATGTGCGTCGCTTTACCGAATGGCGCAAGCGCATGCTAACTCGATTACCAGCCAAATACGTTGTCCTCATTTGATCGTATTAGGCGATCAAGGATTTCAGAATTTACCATCTAACCAAGCTGATTGGGGAGAGAACCCACCGCAAGTGGTTTCTGTCAAGGGTGGTCATCACTGTCATTTAGAGCAAATACTCGAGGTCGCAACGCGAATTCTTGGTGTAGTTAACAAAATTTAAACAAGTGTTTGAGAGTTGCGTGCTCAAGCACGTTCGCTGTGCTGTAATAGCTTTCAAAATAAAAAGGACGCTATTTTTTAGCCAGTTATAAACGAGGAGTAACATCGTGGATAAACCATGGCTTTCACGTTATCCAAGTGACGTACCTGAAACCATTAATCCAGAGCAATATGAGTCTTTGGTAGAAATGTTTGAACAGTCTGTACAAAAATATGCAGACCAACCAGCATTCATGAACATGGGCTCGGTTATGACCTTCCGTAAATTGGAAGAGCGTAGTCGCGCATTCGCAGCGTATCTGCAAAACGAGTTAAAACTGCAAAAGGGTGACCGCGTTGCTCTGATGATGCCAAACTTACTGCAATACCCAGTAGCATTATTTGGTATTTTGCGTGCAGGTTGTATCGCCGTAAACGTTAACCCACTTTACACTCCTCGTGAACTTGAACACCAATTGAATGACTCAGGTGCGACGACGATTGTGATTGTGTCTAACTTTGCGAATACGCTAGAACAAATCGTCGATAAAACACCAGTCAAACACGTAGTGTTAACCAGTCTTGGTCAAATGCTGCCACGAGCGAAAGGTACGATTGTCGATTTCGTGGTGAAGTACGTTAAGGGCATGGTGCCTAAGTACGATTTACCTGGTGCAATCTCAATGCGTCAGGCTCTACGTAAAGGTCGTCGTCTACAATACGTTAAACCGTTTATGTCTGGGGATGACATTGCATTCCTGCAATATACGGGGGGGACGACAGGTGTCGCGAAAGGCGCGATTCTGACTCACCGCAACATGATTGCGAACGTTCTACAGGCAAAAGGCGCGTACGGACCGGTTTTATCTCCGGGGCGTGAATTAGTCGTGACAGCATTACCGCTGTATCACGTATTTGCTCTTACCGTAAACTGTCTGCTGTTTGTTGAAATGGGTGGTCGTAACTTACTTATTACCAACCCTAGAGATATTCCAGGGTTCGTGAAAGAGCTACAAAAGCATCCGTTTACTGCGATTACGGGCGTGAATACCTTATTTAATGCATTGGTCAATAATGAAGATTTCCACGAGTTGGATTTCAGTAATCTACGTTTAGCCGTTGGCGGCGGCATGGCAGTGCAGCGCTCAGTGGCAGAAAGATGGCAAAAGACCACGGGTTGTTATTTGCTCGAAGGTTACGGTCTAACAGAGTGTTCTCCGTTGGTGGCGGCATATCCGCATGATCTTGTTGAATACAATGGCTCTATTGGTCTGCCGGTACCATCAACAGAAGTTCGTATCGTGGACGAAGAAGGTAACGCTCTTGCGAATACTGAAACTGGCGAACTTCAAGTTCGTGGTCCTCAGGTTATGCAAGGTTACTGGCAACGACCTGAAGCAACGAAAGATACGATTAACGAAGACGGCTGGCTATCAACCGGCGACATCGTTAAGTTCGATGACGAAGGCTTCCTGCATATCGTTGACCGTAAGAAAGACATGATCTTAGTATCAGGCTTTAATGTTTACCCGAACGAAATCGAAGACGTTGTAGCACTTCACGGCAAAGTACTTGAAGTTGCTGCTATTGGTCAGCCGCATGAAGTGTCTGGTGAATTAGTGAAGATTTATGTCGTGAAACGCGATCCGAGCTTGACCAAAGACGAAGTGATCGCGCATTGTCGAGAACACTTAACTGGCTACAAAGTTCCGAAGTTGGTTGAGTTCCGCGAAGACTTACCTAAAACCAATGTCGGTAAGATCTTGCGTCGTGTTTTACGCGAAGAGAATGACGCTGAACTTGCGAAGAAAAGCGCATAAGCCGATTTCGTCGAGTCGAGAGATTTAAAAAATGATAGAATGCCAGCGTTTTGCTGGCATTTTTATAGCGAGAAGTATGTGAACTATCAAATTATTACTAAAAACAAAGACCTAGAAGAGGTTTGCACTCATGCCCGAGAGGCAGACGTAGTGATGCTGGATACCGAATTCGTTCGTATTCGCACTTTCTACCCGCAGTTAGGTCTGATTCAGCTTTTCGATGGTAATCGCCTCTCGCTGATTGATCCGACTGAATTAACGGATATGACGCCGTTTGTAGCGCTATTAAAAGATACTTCTGTGCTAAAAGTGCTGCACGCATGTGGTGAAGATTTAGAAGTTTTCCAAAACGCTTTTGGTTGTACACCATTCCCTATGGTGGATACGCAGCTGATGGCCGCTTTTCTCGGTCACGGCCTATCGACAGGCTTCGCATCGCTGGTGGAAGAATATTTAGGCGTAGAGCTCGACAAAAGTGAATCACGTACCGACTGGATGGCTCGTCCACTGACACAAAAGCAATTAGATTATGCTGCCGCAGATGTTCATTACTTGTTACCGTTATACGAAAAGCTGTTCGATAAGGTGACGCAAGCAGGTTGGTGGGAAGCTGTACAGCAAGAAAGTGATTTACTCGTTTCGAAACGTATTCGCGTAACCAATGAAGAGAATGCCTACCTTGATATTAAGGGCGCTTGGCAATTAAAACCTTCTGAGCTGGCTATTTTAAAGCCATTGGCGACGTGGCGTTATCGTGAAGCAATCAAACGAGATTTAGCGCTGAACTTTATCTTCAAAGAAGGTGATCTATTAACGGTCGCTCGTCTTGGTTTAACGAACTTTAAGAAGATGGAAGCAGAAGATATTGATATCCGAGCGATTAACCGCCATGGCGCGAAGATTGCCGCGATTGTTAAGCAAGCGAAGCAAACACCTTCTGAAGAGTATCCTGCGAAAATTGAGCGTTTAATGGACTATCCGGGTTACAAGCAGGTCTTCAAAAATATGAAAGACTTGGTGAAATCGGCTTCGCAGAAGTCAGGTTTAGCCACGGAGTTCCTTGCCTCTAAAAAGCAGATCAATCAGTTGATCAGTTGGGTTTGGAAAAAAGATCGTGACCCAGAAGTATTGCCTGATTTGATGCAAGGGTGGCGTTTGGATTTACTCGGCGACAAGATGAATAAAGCATTAAAGTAATGAAAGATGAAAAAGGTTGGCCTCGATGCCAACCTTTTTCGTTCTAATTAGAGCATTCGTCTGGCGAGAGAAACTGATTACTTTTCTTCGTCTGGTAGCTTCACATTCAGCTCAAGAACTGAGATATCGTCGTCTTTGTGCTCAAATGTTAAGTCAACCATATTTGGATCAATTGCCACGTACTTGCTGATCACCTTCAAGATGTCTTCTTTTAATTGAGGCAAGTAAGACGGCGCAGGATCATTTTGGCTGCGGCGCTCTGCGACAATGATTTGCAAACGCTCTTTAGCTAGATTCGCAGAAGTTTTCTTCTGTGGACGGAAAAATTCTAATAATGACATGTCTAGCCTCCAAAGAGTCGTTTAAAGAGTCCTTTCTTCTCCTCAGTAAGGAAACGAAATTCAACCTGATTGCCTAATAAGCGATCAACGGTGTCAGAATAAGCCATACCCGCATCGGTGTTATCGTCAAAAGTGACTGGCACACCTTTGTTTGACGCGTTAAGCACGGCTTGGCTTTCTGGAATCACGCCCAGTAGTGGAATATGTAAGATCTCCTCTACGTCTTCAACGCTTAGCATTTCGCCTTGAGTGACGCGAGATGGGTTGTAGCGAGTCAGTAGAAGGTGCTGTTTTACTGGCTCTAGCCCTTGTTCTGCACGCAGTGACTTGGAATCTAAAATACCGAGAATGCGGTCAGAGTCACGCACAGAAGAGACTTCTGGGTTCGTTGTGACAATGGCTTCATCGGCATAGTACAAGGCCATTAACGCGCCTTGCTCGATACCTGCTGGTGAATCACAAATAATGAAATCAAAGCCCATTTCATCAAGTTCGCCGAATACGCGCTGAACACCATCTTTTGTCAGTGCGTCTTTATCACGAGTTTGAGAAGCAGGAAGAATAAATAGGTTGTCCGTGCGCTTATCTTTGATCAGCGCTTGGTTTAATGTCGCTTCGCCGTTAATGACGTTCACAAAGTCATACACGACGCGGCGCTCACAGCCCATGATTAGATCGAGGTTACGCAAACCGATGTCAAAATCGATCACCGCTGTCTTTTTTCCCTTAAGAGCTAGACCAGAGGCGATGGCTGCGCTTGAAGTGGTTTTACCAACGCCACCTTTACCAGACGTTACTACAATAATGCGTGCCATTTTTTTTCCTTTTTAGATTAAATCGCGAGAACTTCTAAATGTAATGATTCATCGGCTTTACTGATCATTACTTTCTTTTGCCAGTACTCGCTTTCAATTTGATCGCTTAACCAGTAGTCACCCGCAATGGATACCAGTTCTGCTTGTAAATCGTGGCAAATAATACGCGCTTCCTGCTGACCACTTGCTCCTGCAATCGCACGACCTCGAAGTGTGCCATGGATATGAATAGAGCCGTCAGCAATGACTTCAGCACCTGCACTTACGTGCGCTAGCACCACCAAATCACCATCTTTTGCGTAGATCTGTTGTCCTGAGCGGACAGGCGTACGAACTACTTTCGTTGGTGCCATTTTGGCAGGTGCTTGGCTTGGCGATTTGCTCGCCGACATAATGGCGAAGCCAGCTTCGGAAGCAAGGTTTTGTACACGCTTGTCTTTACAGCCCGTTACACCGACCGGAATAAAACCGGCATCTGAGATGCCTTGTTTAAGCTTAGGGAAATCAATGTCGCCTTGTACTTTTGCTATATTGATTACCAAAGGCGCGGATGCAAAAAAAGAAGGTGCTTGAGAAACTTTTTCTTGCAAAAATTCGACAGTCTTTGCGATCTCATTGTCAGAAAGGTGTAAAACTGACAATGTAAAACTGCTACCTTTAAGGTCTGGTGAATGGGTCATCGTGGACTTCTTGCCTTTATTGAAAGAGCGTTGCCTTAAACTAGGTATGTCATGTTATATTTCATCCTTTGACGCAGCAAGTTCTCTCGTGGGCAAATAGGTGAATTAATCTCAAATTTGCTATTAAGTTTGCGAGAATTTGACGTTTTCAACCTAATCCGCACTCAACGCGGCTAAATCAGCATAAAAGGCGTGTCATGCTTTGTTCTATTTATAAAAGCTCGAAAAAAGAAGGTACTTATCTCTATATTCCGAAAAAGGATGATTTTTCACAGGTTCCTGACACCTTAATGCAGATGTTCGGTAAGCCTATCGCTGTCATGACGATTAAACTTGATGGCCGTAAATTGGCACAAGTTGATATCGAAAAAGTGAAGGCTTCATTACAAAATGATGGCTTCTTTCTTCAGGTTCCACCGCCGCCGGAGAACCTATTAGAAAAGTACAAAGAACAAAAAGCCCAGCAGAAAGGCGAATAACGTCATCGTTTTTCATCTGGGATTTCTGCCTTGCTCAAGGAGGGCAATATGAAAAAGATACTGGCTACCATGCTTAGCGTTGGTATGTGTACCTCGGCTTTTGCAAGTAGCGAGGGTTTTGATGAATACTTGAATAAGCTGCGTGCTGAAGCTCGTGATAAAGGTATCTCAGAGCAGGTCATTAGTGCTGCTTTTGCTAATGTTGAGTACAAGCCCCGAGCAGTAAAAGCGGACCGAAACCAACCAGAAAAGAAACTGACATTGGATGAGTACATTCCTCGCGCGGTGCCTGAATGGAAGGTGAAGCAAGCCAGACAACTCTACAAAGAGCATTACACCGAGCTAAAGCGTATAGGCGATGAGTACGGTGTCCACCCGCGCTTTATTGTGGCACTTTGGGGAGTTGAAAGTAACTTTGGTAAGTTTACCGGCAACTTTAAAGTGATTGATGCACTATCCACAATGGCATTTGAAGGCCGTCGTGAAGAGTTTTTCCGTAAAGAGACTATGTCGGCACTGCAGATCCTCGATCAAGGCCATATTGAGCTAGAGAACTTTAAAGGCTCATGGGCTGGTGCTATGGGTCAATGCCAGTTTATGCCAAGCTCTTTCCTTCGTTTTGCTGCTGACGGCAACGGGGATGGTAAAAAAGACATATGGCAATCTGAAGCGGACGTGTTTGCATCAACCGCTAACTATTTGAGCAAGTCTGGTTGGGATGATAAATATACCTGGGGTCGCCAAGTTAAGGTTCCTAAAAATATTGATCGCAGCCTAGAAGGGCGCACGGCTGAAAAAGGCAAATACCTTCAAGAGTGGAGCCAATTAGGTATCACAAAATATGACGGTAGCCCGTTGCCAAAACTGGATGAAGACATCAAAGCATGGTTGATCATGCCGGACGACGAGAATGGTCGTACGTATCTGGTTTACAATAACTATAACGTATTGATGAAGTGGAACCGCTCTTACTACTTCGCACTTGCTGTGAGTCACTTGGCTGACCGCATTAAATACTGATCTGCCATCAAACAATTTGGCATCCAGTCTTCAATACAAGGGCTCTTCGGAGCCCTTTGTTTTTTCTATAACCAAATCGAGGTAAAGCGTGTTATCTGAACGTGCCGCACAAATGGTGATTTTCTCCGCTCTTCTTAAACACAAAAGCTTCACAGCTGCTGCAAAGAGCTTAGGCGTGTCGGTGTCTCATGTGAGTAAACAGTTAAGTCAGTTAGAAGCGTCTCTTGGTATCAAGCTTGTTCAACGCACTACGCGAAGCTTTACGCCGACTGAGGCAGGGAAAACCTTTTTTCATCACTGTGAGCAAGTGGTACAAGCGGTGAGCAGCGCCACATTAGAGATGGAAACCCAGCGGGATGAAGTAGCAGGTTTGGTACGTCTTGGGTTGTCGCAATCATTTGGTACCTTACACATTATTCCAGCGATTCAAGAGTTACGCGAACTGTATCCTCAACTTCAAGTGGAAGTACATCTGTTTGACTATAAGGTCGATATGTTAGCCGAAGGGCTCGATTTATGGGTAACCAACAACGAGCATTTGCCTGAAGGTTACATTGCGCAGCGTTTGACGGATTGCCAGTTTGTTGTTGCGGCATCGCCAGATTACTTATTGAAACATGACACGCCAACAGAACCGGATGACCTATCTGCTCACAACTGCCTCATATACAGAAGCTGGGAGCGTGACTATACGGGGTGGGCGTTTACCAAAGATCAGCAAGAATTGAACGTAAAAGTCTCGGGTAACTATTCAGTGGATCTGGCAGAAGCCGTCCGGGATGCGGCTATTGCAGGTTGGGGTATTGCCTACCTTGCCACTTACTTGCTGGGTGATGAGTTCAGAACGGGTAAGTTAATACAGCTGTTACCTGACTGGAAAGCTAGCCAGTCGATGCCGTTTTATGCGGTATACCCAAGCCGCCAACATATGCCAAAAAAAATATCCGCAGTGATTAACTTTATCAAACAGAAGATCGGCAACCCTTGTCATTGGGACCAACGTTTGGCGCCTTACATCTCTATTCCTAAATAACAGGATCAATGACGTTGTAGAACGACACATAAGGTGATTCACTTCACAAAAATTTTTCCTGAATCAGAAACATATTTTCCATATGGAAATAATTAAAATAAGCAAACGTTTATCTTTAATAAATTCAATTGGTTATTTTGTTGGTCAGTTATTGGTCGCTTAAACTTTTCACACTGTTAACATCCTCAACTTGCAGCATTTTGAGTCCGCTATACAATCCGGTGCCTTCCATATCCCCCTTCTGTCGGATTCATTTTATGAACTCAATTATTGGTATCGTAGCCATACTATTCCTAGCATGGCTACTTTCTACAAATAGAAAAAATATAAAGCTGAGAACGGTGTCGTTTGCGTTTGCTTTGCAGGTACTGTTTGCGTTGTTGGTTTTATATGTACCAGCAGGACGAGATGCGCTGAATTCAGTGAGCAGTGTTGTGTCGAATTTGATCAACTATGGTCAAGAGGGCATTGCGTTTTTATTCGGTAATTTGGCTACAGGGGGCTTCACCTTTGCGATCAATGTTCTGGGTATCATCGTTTTCTTCTCCTCTCTTATCTCAGGTCTTTATCACATTGGTGTGATGCCAAAAATCATTAACTTTATCGGTGGTGGTATTCAAAAGCTGCTGGGTATCGGTCGTGCTGAGTCTTTGTCTGCTACGGCGAATATCTTTGTTGGCACCATTGAAGCACCATTAATGGTAAAGCCTTACCTAAAACACATGACTGACTCGCAGTTCTTTGCAGTTATGACCGGTGGTTTAGCGTCAGTTGCTGGCGGAACGTTGGTTGGTTACGCATCACTGGGTGTCGACCTCAACTATCTTATTGCTGCTGCATTTATGTCAGCACCTGCCGGCTTGTTGATGGCAAAAATTTTAATGCCAGAAGATACGGATAAAGCAGCAGATATCGACATTAGCCAAGTTGAAATTCCACGTGCAACCAACGTAGTAGAAGCATTAGCCGATGGTGCCATGGCGGGTGTACGCATTGCTGTATCGGTCGGTGGTACGTTACTGGCGTTTATTAGTGTCATTGCAATGCTAAACGGCATGTTAGGCTGGATAGGTGATCTTATTGGGACCCCCTTAAGTTTTGAGCTCATCCTAGGTTTTGTGTTTGCGCCAGTCGCTTGGTTGTTGGGTATACCATGGCAAGAGGCAACCACAGCAGGCTCGCTGATTGGTAACAAGATTGTGGTGAATGAGTTCGTCGCTTTCATCCAGCTTGCAGAAGTGAAGTCTCAACTTAGTGAACACTCACAAGCAATCGTGACGTTTGCTTTGTGTGGCTTTGCAAACATCTCAAGCATGGCGATGCTGATTGGTGGGTTGGGCTCATTGGTACCAGAAAAGCGTGCATTTGTTTCTAAGCATGGTTTCCGTGCGATTATCGCTGGTGTCATGGCGAACTTAATGAGCGCTTCGATTGCGGGCGTGATTTTAAGTCTGTAATTGAAATAGATATCAACAATTAGCAAAAAGGCTCCTTGCGGAGCCTTTTTCGTATCTGAAGTTTTACGTTATTTGTCTGTGTGGAACTGTTCGCAAGCGAGCATCGTGTTCTCAATTAAACTTGCGACGGTCATTGGGCCAACGCCACCAGGAACAGGAGTAATAAAGCTCGCACTTTCACGTGCTTTGTCGTATTCCACGTCGCCAACTAGTTTGCCTGAATCAAGACGGTTAATACCGACATCGACCACCACTGCGCCTTTTTTAATCCACTCACCAGGGATGAAGTTAGGCTTACCAACCGCCACCACGACAACGTCAGCTTGACGCACATGACTCTCTAGGTCTTTGGTAAAACGGTGACATGTTGTTGTTGTGCAGCCCGCAAGCAGCAGCTCAAGTGTCATTGGACGACCAACAATGTTTGATGCACCAACCACAACCGCATGTTTACCACGTAGCTCAATGTTGTAACGGTCGAGTAGGGTAATTATGCCCTTTGGCGTGCAAGAGCGAAGCTTTGGAATACGCTGCGCAAGACGACCAACGTTGTAAGGATGGAAGCCATCCACGTCCTTCTCTGGGTGAATGCGCTCTAAAACATGTGTTGTGTCTATGCCTGCAGGAAGGGGTAATTGCACTAGAATGCCGTCAATTTCATCATCGTTGTTTAATTCATCAATCAGAGCTAGTAACTCTTCTTCTGAGCTAGACGCAGGAAGGTCAAAAGACTTAGAAACAAACCCAACTTCTTCACATGCGCGGCGTTTGCTACCGACATAAACCTGAGAAGCAGGATCTTCACCAACTAGAACCACTGCTAAACCAGGAGCACGTAGCCCAGCTTCAACACGTGCTTTAACACGTGCAGCCACTTCGGATCGAACAGTTTGGGAAATGAGAGTTCCGTCTATATTTTGAGCAGTCATGACTTTCCTTATAAATTAAGAAGGCAGATTATCTGCGGCGCATTGTCGCAGAATTTCTTATTAACATCCATACGCAAACGTTTGCTTTGTGGTGTTTTTGAACATTAAGCGTTTTAATGGACTTTTTTTAGGCATTCAGATCAGAATGTTATGAAAACCCGTTGATTTACCCGTTTGAACTCGTATAATCCTGTCCCTGTAGCGCGCCCTTAGCTCAGCTGGATAGAGCACGTCCCTTCTAAGGATGTGGTCATAGGTTCGAATCCTATAGGGCGTGCCATTTATTCAAAAGCCTCGATAACTCTTTGAGTTGTCGGGGCTTTGTCGTTTTTAGGTTTTTGGCTGTAATTGCCACTCTATCTACAACTTTTGAATGGCATTCTAGCCATTGCAATTTCTAGCAATCTGGATAGCCACCAACAAAAAAGCGCTGGTTAACCAGCGCTTTTGCATTTACTAAGGGCATTACACCTTTTTAAAGATGATGGAGGTGTTGATGCCGCCAAAGGCGAAGTTGTTACTCATCAAATATTTCACGTCCAGTTCTCGGCCTTGTCCGGCGATGTAGTCTAAATCGCCACATTGCTCGTCGAGGTTTTCTAGGTTGAGCGTTGGGTTAAACCAACCTGTGTGCATCATTTCTAAACCTAGCCACGCTTCAATCGCGCCACAGGCGCCTAGTGTGTGGCCAAAGTAGCTCTTGAGTGAACTTATTGGCACTTTGCCCAGAGCATTCGCTGTTGCGTTGCTTTCCGCAATATCGCCGCGGTCGGTGGCAGTGCCGTGAGCAGATACATAGTCGATCTTCTCAGCAGGAATGCTCGCGTTTTGCAAAGCCATTTCCATACAGATTTGCATGGTTTCCATCTGTGGTTGAGTGACGTGTGCGGCATCACAGTTGCTGGCAAAACCGATGATTTCTGCATAGATTTTCGCGCCACGAGCGACGGCGTGTTCGTACTCTTCCAGAACTAGCGTTCCCGCACCTTCACCAATCACCAAACCATCGCGATCGGAGTCATAAGGTCTTGGTGTGCTTTTCGGGTCTTCATTCTTTAGACTGGTGGCAAAAAGGGTATCGAAGACAGCGGATTCCGTTGGGCACAATTCTTCAGCGCCACCAGCAACCATGACCGTTTGGTAGCCGTGCTTGATCGCTTCGTAGGCGTAGCCGATTGCTTGGCTGCCAGAGGTACATGCACTGCTGGTTGGGATCACTCGGCCTTTCAAACCGAAAAATAGACCAACGTTCACTGCCGTGGTATGCGGCATCATCTGTACGTAAGTCGTTGCGGTGATCGCTTTAGTGGTTTTCTCATTCAGCATGACACCAAATGCACCGATTGCGTCAGTACTGCCTGTTGATGAGCCGTATGCGATACCCGTTTGACCATTGGTGAGTACGCCGTTACCAATCAAACCTGCTTGGCTCAGTGCGTTTTCTGTTGCGACGGTCGCTAATTTGGAAACACGGCCCATGCCGCGTACTTGCTTGCGCTTGTAGTGCTTTGGCAGTTCAAAATCTAAAATCGGTGCTGCGAGCTTGGTGTTCAAACCATCATACTGTTCGTAAGAAGGCATGTATTGCGTCGCGTTCTGGCAGTCACGCAGTTTTGGTTCGACAGATTGCCAATCGTTACCAAACGCAGTCACGCCTGACATTCCGGTTACAACAACTCGACGGCTCATACTAGGCCTCCGTTTACCGAAATGACTTGGCGAGTTACATAGCCTGCGATGTCAGACATAAGGTAACTGACTAAACCAGCAACTTCTTCTGGCTCTCCCATGCGGCGCAAAGGAATTTGCGGCATCGCATGTTCTTTCACGTGTTCGTCTACCATGCCTGTGTCGATAAGTCCCGGTGCAACGCAGTTGACGGTGATTTTGCGTTTTGCCAGTTCAAGCGCGAGTGATTTTGTTGCACCAATTACGCCCGCTTTCGCTGCGCTGTAGTTAGTTTGACCACGATTCCCCATTAGGCCAGAGACTGATGCAAGCGTAACAATTCGGCCGCCTTTGCGCTTTTGCACCATTGGCATAACACAAGGGTGAAGAACGTTGTAGAAGCTATCTAAGTTGGTATGAATCACACCATCCCATTCTTCTTCGGTCATCGCAGGGAAAGCGGTATCTTTTGTGATGCCAGCGTTGTTTACGACGCCATAGTAAGCGCCGTGTTCGGCGATATCGGCTTCTAGCTTCTCACGACAATCTGTACGGTCACTGATGTCGAATTGGATAAGACGACCGTTACCCCCATGCTGTTCGATGGTGTCTAGGGTATCTTGCGCGCCTTGTTGATCGCCCATGTAATGGACAATGACTTGGAAACCATCTTTGGCTAATTGAACGGCAATGGCTTTACCGATGCCTTTGCTGGCACCTGTAACGAGGACTTGGCGGGTCATTGTTGACTCCTGATTTTCATTTCTTGTAATTTTTCTTCTGATGGAACGTAAACGTTCAATTGGCAAGTCGCTACAACAGTTCCTTGTAGCTCAATACGGGCAGAAAATACCGCCATACCGTTATCTTCCATGACTTTTTCGGCATACACATCGAGCACTTGTCCGCGAGAAAACGCATCGCATTCAGACGTGTATCGACGGCTACCAAGCAAAAAGCCAATTGGTGGCGCTTGTTCTTTCATTAATGCGTGGTAACCAGACCACGCCGCGACAGATTGCGCCATAAACTCAATGCCAACGTAAGCAGGCACGGTTTGAGAGGCCGAGTCGAAGAACGGGTTGTGTTCTGCGATATCAACCTGGCAGTGAATCGTATCTTGTTGAACATCCAAAGCACGATCAACCAAGATCATTGGTTTGTCGTGTGGCAAAAGTTGTTCGATGGGAGGAAGTTTAGTCATGAGCGTAACCAAAAATAAGACTAATATTATTGCCACCAAAAGCAAAAGAGTTGCTGAGAATCGCTTTGTTACCCAGTTTGGTTGGCGTCTCAACTAACGATATATGGATATCGTCTGCTTTGGTTTCGCAGTGTTGTATTGGCAAATCAAGGTTGTACTTGAGAATATGCCAAGCGATCGCGGCTTCCGTTGCACTTGCTGCACCTAATGTGTGTCCGGTAAGTGGCTTTGTCGAGCTTACGGGAACGGAGTCTCCAAAGCAGCGATGAATAGCTTTGCTTTCCATCGCATCGTTTAACGGCGTTGCTGTGCCATGCGCGTTGATGTAACCAATGTCTTGCGCTGTAAGTCCTGCATTGGCCAACGCTTTTTTCATCGCTTCTTCTGCGCCTAACCCTTCTGGATGTGGTGCGGAAATATGGTGTGCGTCTGAGCTGTCGCCAGCTCCGAGAAGAGCGACGGGCGCAGGTGTTTTGCTTAGCAACATTAATGCTGCGGCTTCGCCGATACTGATGCCGTTGCGATGTTGATCAAACGGCTTACAAAGGCTATTGGATAGAGCTTCTAGACCGTTAAAGCCGTTTAGTGTTAGGCGACAAATGGTATCTACACCACCCACAATAACCGCATCAACAATGCCAGAGCGAATCAGGCGTTGCGCGGTTAAAAAGACACGACCACTAGAAGAACAGGCGGTTGAAACTGAGTAATGTGGGCCGCTCAAATCAAAGTAGGCGGCAATAAAATCGCTGCAGTTGCCAAGCTCTTGTTTGGTGTAATGGTAGTCGGCAGGAAAATTACCCTTTGCCAGCTTTTCACCAAATGCGATTTCGCCATCTGAAATGCCAGATGTGCTGGTGCCGATCACGACTGCGATACGGTCACGGCCATATTTAGCAATGGCGTCACGCACGTCGCCTTCGATTTGCTGCAAAGCCGAAAGTGCGAGGCGGTTGTTTCTCGTATCAAACTGGCTGAGTGCGGGTGGTAATTGCGGTAACGTCTGTGCGATTCGACCGATTACTGTTTGGCGGCCTGAATTTAAAATATCTCGGTCAACCACCATGTTGGATGGCTTCGCTCCTGATAAACACTGGTGGATGAGCGCATCATCTTGTCCCATGGCAGAGTGAAAGCCACAGGCCTGAATATACAAAGGTTGAGAAGAGCGAATAGGCATATTGTTATTCTAAATTGTTCTTAATTAATCTGATGTTGCAGTGTTTGAATAGAAATTGAAAACTGATGCTTGAGGTGGTGAAAATCAATCTTACCCTCTAACTTGTTAGAAGAGCTGTATTGAATCTCAATGATCTTTTCACCGCCGCTATCAAAGATGGCGCGAGAATTATTTTTATCAATAATTCGCCACCTTACCTCATTTAACGATCCTTCCCAAGCGGAACTCGGCCAGAGCGTGATCATCAAGTTAAATAATACCTGTTCTGGCTGCGGTAGCGAACCTTGTAAACCGTTGAGCACTTCGGTTTGAATTTGTTCTCCATCGTAAGACAGTGAGAGTACTCTCGTCCCCCAGGATGAGAAGCCTGCCAGCACCACTTCGTTGTTGATCACTTGCAGTTGTACCGGAAGTTGCTCAGATTTGGTTTTACCATCTATTGCCCAAGAAGCCGTAATTAACTGACTGGCAGACAACTGATAGCCCAAGCTTGCGGGAGTGGGTAAGCTAACTTGGGTGTGCTCGTCAATGTCGACCTGAGGCGTCGATTGGTGAGGGACCAAGCTGCATGCACTTAAAAACAGGCTCAGTGCGAATAACGTCGCGCAGCGAAAGGCGTGATTGAAAATCATGACGTCGTTTCCTCTGTTTTAATTGCAATCGGAGAGAGCAGCCAAGCGACAAAAATACCACTTAACACCGTAATGCCAAAACTGTGAATCGCGTGAGTTTGGCTGAGTGACAGCAATCCAAATGACAACACAGTGGTCATTGCCGAAAGGGTGATCGCCAATAGTGTGCTCACACTGCGGGCTTTCTCGGCAAAGAACAGAGTATAATCGATCCCTATACCAAGAATGAGCACCAAGCCAAGCAAGTTGAACAGGTTTAATGTTGTTCCCATCGCGACAGCAGTTGCCAGACCGCACGCGCAAGCAATCAATGATGGCAGTAAAACTCGCCAACTGTGTTGCAGACCGTACCGCTTGATTAACACCAGAAAGATCACAGCACTGGCGGCTACCAATAGCTCCATGATTTTGATTCGGTATTCACCAAATAGGGCGGAGATTTCTTCTGCTTTGTTTAGGTAGACAACATCAGACTGTGATTTAGCAAATGCCTTAACAACAGCGGAGTCTTGCAATTGGTTTAACACCACAACCGTTGCCGATTTTCCTTTGATCTTACCCAAATGAAGAAAACGTACAGGCGCTGATACCGGGTTTTGCAAGTACTGCTCAACCGTAACAGGGATAAAGTCGGCGTCCATTTTGGGCTTTTTACTTAAGCCCAGCCCGGATGCAAGTGGGCTGGATTGTGTCGCGTAAAGATCGCGAATCAATTGATAGTCTTGTTGCTGACGTTCCACTGAGCTCAAGTAGCGGCTCAGGCTCTGGTAGCTTTCGATGGTGCTTTCCGCTTTCCACGCTTCTAAAGTTGGTGTCAAAGACTCCAGCTTTTTCATTAGGCTTTCGTCATCGTCGGCGGTAACGACCAACATTTGCTGCGAAGATTGCATGCCACTGAGCGTCGTAATCAAGGTTTCTTGCTGCTTGAGATCTTTCGGCATCGTTTGCAGCAGACGAATGTCGTCATCGTAGTTCAATTGCAGCAAGAAAAAGCCACTCGCAACCACACATAACATCGGTAATCCGACTTTAATTCGAGGTTGATTCCAAAGCGTTAACCATTTCGCCAACAGTGATTGTCCTGGTAAGTTCGAAATGGATCGCGATGGGTTACGAGCCAGTATCGGATACCAAGCCACCACGGTGATGTAAGCAGCAATCAGACCAATGGATGAAAACAGCGCAAGCTGCTGCAAACCTGGAAACGGTGCCACTAACATGCCCAAATAGCCGATCAAACTGGTGATTAAGCCAAGTGTGATAGCTATGAAAATATGCTTTAATCCTTGCTCGCTATCCCATTCATTTCCCGCCGCAAGACGTTCGGTTAGGTAGTGGAATGCGTAGTCGATAGACACGCCGATTAAACTTGCGCCAAACACTAAACTGAACAGATGGACTTTTCCAAAAATCCACGTCGTAACGGACAAAGCAACGAGCAAACCAATGGTGATGGAAAGCAGTGCCAGAGACAGTGGCATCACACTACGAAAGACCAACACGAGCAATGCAATGATACCGAGCAGAGAGAACACACCGATGGTACTGATCTCCGATTTGGCACTTTGCGTACCAAAGTCGGCGTAAAATAGAACGCCAGTATGTGCCACTTTAGCGCCATATTTCTGCGCGACGCTTTGCTCTAGCGCTTGAATGTCAGGGACGGCAAGCTGCCCAGTTAGGCTATAAGGCGAGTCTTTTAGCTCAGCAGTAATAAGCAAGTATTGAGCACCGTCTTTTTCGACGGACAGATAGCCGTTATCCAATCGGAAAGAGGACGATTGCTGGGTAACTTGGCTTAAATAATCACGAAATAGCAAGAAAGGATCATTTTGTAACTCTTGCCCAGTCACTCCAGAAAACGGGTTGTACAGAGACTGAATCACATGCTGCACTTGCTGTTCTGGATTTTTGCTTAAACGCTCTCGTTGTTCAGGCGTCAGCAATTGGAAACGGTGCTTAAAGTAGTAACTCGCCCAAGCTTGCTGCTCTTGAGGTGAGATTTTTCCCACCACATCGCGAAAATGATTACTTTGTCGTAACCCCTTATCAAATTCAGTGGCCGCTGCAAAAAGGGCATTTTTGTCCGGCGCTGTGATCACGAAAATGACTTTGTCGCTCATACTTGCCGAGACCGACTCAAAGGCTTGCTCAGCCACTGGGTTTTGTTGGTTCTTCGGCAACAGTTTTAAAATGTTGGTCTCAATCGGAGATTCTGCGCTCCAAACCCATTGTTTGAGTAGCAACGCGCCCGCTAAAACAACGAGATTGAGCCAAACCAGAGCAAAGGTATGAGTGCCAAGACTGAGCTTAGAAACGGAATTGAGCGTCTTCGGCATCCGTGAGTTCCTGAGGTAGAGAGGTCTGGTTCGTAAACGTGATTTCGGTCTTATCGCCACGCAGCTCTTGTAGGGTTAGGCGATCAATGTGCGTTTTACCGGAAAGAGTGATGGATTGAAACACCGCATTTAATGGCGACTGTTTTGGCACTAAAACGAGCTGCCATTGATTGTTCTCAACTGAAAAATCGAGTGTGAATTGTTCTTGCAGTGCAGAAGTATCCCCGTGGAACACGGATAAAAACACATGGCTAAAGTAGAACGCCATTGGGTTTTCTTCAGCAGAAATCGTTTTCGGAGCTTGGTCGGCAAAAGTCTGACGAAGTTTGTTTTCCGTCAATACCAAATTGACTGCGAAAGGTTCAGTTTGTTGCCACAACAAGCCATGTGTTTTGCTCAGTGTGAACTGACCTTTAGAGGTTAAAGGTTGACTAAACATTTCCAGATGACGCTGCTGCGTAAAATCTCCGCGTACGATTTCATGCTGAGACAACTGCTGTTGAAGCGATGCCAAATCCGTTACGTTTGCTGTCGGTGTGGCCAGTGCTGGAACAGAAAATATCAACAAAAAAGAGAGTAACCACTTTTGCATTAGTTCAGGCTCCCATGGTTGTGCCATTGCTCTACTTTATCTAAAAAGACTGCTGGAGAAACAAAGCACATCTCTTGCTTTTCAATGGATACGGCGACTTGCGTTGTATGCGCTTTGCACATACGTTGATTCGTTTCGGCGTCGTAAATCACGTAATCCACACGCAAGCGGTTTTCCCACTCCGTGAGTTGCGCGGTAATGCGAATGGTGTGATTAAACGGAATCGCCTTGACGTATTTAACGCGCGTGTCGATGATCGGCCACATATACCCAGAGTCTTGCATATCGCGATAGCTGTATTGGATCTTCTCCATCAGCACACGACGCGCTTCTTCAAAATACCGAAAGAAGTTGCCGTGATATATCACGCCCATCGGGTCAGCATCTTGGAATGAGGTGACCATAGTCACCTCCGCTTCTAATGGGTAGAGAACCTGCTCTTGCATTATACCTCCGCGTAGAGTGGCCAATGACGTTGCTGAATGCGTTCAATGAAATGACGCAAATCTTGTTCCAATGGGCGATCTTCAATCACAAACTCAAACTCGCTCAGCACGGCGTCACGAATTACTCGCAAACTCTGACTCATGTGGTGTTCGTCCAATTCGTTATGACGACGACGAATCTCAACCGCTTGAACGCTTGCTAGGAGTGAAGCCGCAGCAACTTGCTCTGTTAACTCAAGTACGCGTAGGCAGTCACGAGCCGCAATGGTGCCCATGCTCACTTTGTCTTGGTTGTGACATTCGGTTGAGCGAGAAAAAACGCTCGCTGGCATGGTGTTTTTCAACGCTTCTGCCGTCCAAGCTGAGATACCAATCTGAACCGCTTTAAAGCCGTGGTTGATCGGTTTACGCTCGCCTTCTGCACCGGTTAAGTTAAACGGCAGGCCGTTATTGAACTTGTAATCCATCAGTTGCGCCATCTGACGGTCCAGCAAATCAGCCAAGTTGGCAATGTTCACTTTCAACGTATCCATCGCCATTGCGATATGACCACCGTAGAAGTGACCGCCGTGGAGAACGCGCTCGTTGTCGCCATCGATAATTGGATTGTCGTTGGCACTATTTAGTTCATTCTCAATCAATTGACGTAGCCAAGGCAGTGAGTCTTGCACCATGCCAATTACGTGTGGCGCACAACGCAGCGAGTAACGATCTTGCAGTCGGTCGCTATTGCGTGGCGGACGTTCAGCATTGAGATCATCACGCAGCCAAGCCGCAACTTGCTGTTGACCAGGGTGAGGTTTTACCGCAAACAACGCTTCATCAAAGTGGAAATCGTTACCTTGCATACCCACAGAGACCATTGCGGTAATCTTGGTGCACAGCTGCGCTAGGTATTCTGCGCGTTTGTAGGCAAGACAGGCGAGAGCAGTCATCACGGATGTACCGTTCATTAACGCCAAACCTTCTTTTGGTTTTAGGCGAATTGGCTCAATGCCCAGCTCTGAAAACACTTCTTGTGTTGATCGCACATCGCCTTTGTAAAGTACTTCACGCTCGCCAATCAAGGTCGCCGCTAGGTACGACAGAGGCGTTAAATCGCCACTTGCGCCCACCGAGCCTTCCTGTGGAATACGCGGCGCAATGTCGTGGTTGATAAGCGTAACGATTTGGTTCAACAGATCGTGAGACACGCCAGATACGCCTTGCGACAATGAACATAAACGTGTTGCTAGCACCGCACGAGCTTGCTCATGAGAAAGGATTTGACCTAAGCCACAACCATGGAAGCGTGTAAGGTGCAACGGAAGTTCATCCACAAGAGCGGGTGGAATCGCCACAGTACATGAATCGCCGTAACCCGTGGTCACGCCGTAAATAACGCCTTCTTCCTTCAGTAATCGTTCCAGAAACGCCACGCCACGATCAATTTTCGCGGTAAATTCTGGCGAGGTGTTCATGTGTGCCTTTGCACCTTGAGCAATGGCAACGACATCTTCGATGGTTAAAGATTGGGCACCAAAAGTGATGTTGTGATTATTGTTGTTTGTCATGTGGCTGATTACTTAAAGTCCAGAAGTTAAAAAAGTTGTACCACTGTAACGGCGCTTGCAGTGTGTGGTGTTCTAATCTTTGTGCGTACTTTTGAACAACGCGTTCTAGTGCCTGCTGACGCTCCTTGCGTGGTAGCGTGACTTGGTCACTAAAGTGTTCAAAGTACACATTAAAATGCGGAGTGTTTGCTTCGTCGTCGCGTAGGCCGAAGAGTAGATAGACCGGCGCTTTTAATACCGAGGCTAGCATGAATGGGCCTTGCGGGAATGGGGCAGGTTTACCAAGAAAATCTGCCCAAACGACACGATTTTCTTTGCTGGTGGAAGTGCGATCGCCAACGATCACCACCCATTCGCCTTGCTCGATTTTTTGTTGAAGCAGAATCGCGGTGTCTGGTCCCATTGAGCTGACTTGGATCAGATTCAGTTCCGAATTTGGGTTTACCGCCTTCATTACCGCATTAAATTGTTCAGCGTGTTGGGTAAATACCAAGGCATTGATTTTGACATGAGAGTGTCGACGACCAAGCGCACGGCAGAGTTCGATATTGCCAAGGTGCGAGCCTAAAATGAGCACGCCTTGTTTTTTCTGCGCCATCTCTTCGAAATGATGCTGGCCGTGAATGGTTAGGTTGTCGACATTAAAGTCACCTTGCCATGCTGCCAGTTTGTCGAGCATGGTTCGCCCAAAAGAAAGCAGATGATGATAGCTGTCCAACTGTTTTGGTAGTGCGATGTTCTGCTGCGCTGCGTAGTACTGTAAGTTTTGCAGGTAAATCTCAGACGCTTCGCGGGCAGATTTACCCGTGAAGTGGTAGTAGCGCATGACTAACTTCAAAATCAGGTCGAACGTTTTTCTGCCGAACAAGCGGTAAACTGCGAGTAAGGTTTTGATGCCTAAAATTGTGCCTTGTTCTTTTCGTTTCGACCAGTGGGCATTGCTGTCGTCTGTATGACGGCGCTTTCTGGCGAGTAGTGAAGGAATGCGCGGCAACATGCCAAAAAATAGGCGAGTGTGCATCCAGCTTATCTTGACGTTATCCCACAATGCATCGAAGTGGGAAATGCCACCTTCAGGGTAGAAAACGCGCGTTGGAACAAAATCAATATCGACGCCTTCCCAGTACATTCGCACCAGAATTTCGATATCAAAATCCATGCGTTTGCCGATGTTGTACTTGTTCAACACGGCGACCGTTTTCGCCACTGGGTAGGCGCGGAAACCGCACATGCTGTCTTTGATAGACAGTGACAAGGTTTCTATCCACACCCAAATGTGCGTAGCGTAGCGACCATACAGACGGGCTTTAGGTACGTTCTCGTCGTATATCGGTTGGCCAGAAATCAGGTTATCTGGTTTTGTTTCGCTGGCGCTGAGCAATTTCGGCAATGCTTCTAGGTCGTGTTGACCGTCTGCGTCGATTTGAATGGTGTGCGTAAAACCAAGCTGGTGAGCTTGATGTAGGCCAGCCATCACCGCTCCACCTTTGCCTTGGTTTTCACTCAAACTAATCAGTTTTATCAGCCCTTGCTCACTCAACGCTGAAAGCGCTTGTTTGGTGTCTTCATTACTGCCGTCGTCCACGACCAGCACTGGCAAATCGAAAGAGGATAACGACGCAACTACGTCTGCAATTGTGCTGCCGTGGTTGTAGCAAGGAATTAAAAAGCAGGGACGGTAATCACTCACGTGACTCACCCAGTTTCATTTTGCCTGAAGAGTGAGTCACCAAGGTTTCACCGCTTTTCGATGTGTACTTAAAGGTCAATTTCTCACGCTCATTGTCCCAAGAGAGTGAGAGGCAAACGTCGGCGTTTGGCAGAATCGGCTCTTGAAATTTGATGACTTCCATTCCTTTAAATACCTTGGGAGTATTCAAATGTTGAACGGCGTAGAACAGCGCCCAATCAATTTGAGTGACGCCGGGTAAAAGAGGGAAGTGATTGAAATGACCTTGGAAATCTAAGATGTCAGCATCCACTCGCAGCGACAGCTCCGCGGTATGGTCACTCACTTCAATATTCTGAATAGTTGGTTTTCTTTTATCCATGTTACTAGCTTTATTGGAATAGTTTTTCAATTTCAGCAACTTGGCGTTTGCCTTGGCTGTTCAATGGAATTTCGTCGACCACTCGGAATTTTCTCGGGATAGCGATCGGTTCTAGCCAATTGCGCAGTGCCTTGCGAAGCTCAAGCCAAAATTTGCCTTTACCAAGTTCATTAAGCACATCGCTGCCTTGATCGTTAAGTACGATGATCGAGACTAACGTGAGGCGACCAGATTCTTCCATTGGGATCACCACGCTTTCTTGAATCCACGGCAATTGCTCTAAACGTTTTTCCACTTCGACAAGGGAAATACGCTTTTCTTCGACTTTGACGATTCGGTCAGTGCGTCCACGCAATTCAAAAGAAATACTATCATGGAAATAGCATTCATCCGCAGTTTGGTACCAAGTGTTTTCATCAATGTGTGGCGAGCGGAGCTTTAAACAATTTTCATGGTTAAGCTCGGCTTCAACACCAGGGAATAACGTCCAGGGAGTACTGGCTTCGTGCTGCTGACGGTAAGCAATGCCGCCGGTTTCTGTGCTGCCAAAAACTTCAATAGGAAGTGACCCAAACAACTGCTGGCTGTGCTGCGCCGCTTGGTTTGGCAAGGGACCACCAGAAGAAAATACGCACCGAATCGCAACCGGATTGTGCTCTTCACTGAGTCGTTTTAGTAACGCAGGGCTGCTTACTAGCGTGGTGTCAGCATCAGCGTGATGGACAATTTGCTCTGGGAACTCAAGGTTGTGTGCTGAAAATGGACGTGCAGAGCACAAAGGCCACAATACGCGGAACAGCAAGCCGTAAATGTGTTGATGAGAAACGGTGCTTTCAATGCGTGTGCTGGCAACCGTGTCGCCCCATAGGTTATCTAGAATAGAAACTTCGATATCGAGCTGTTTCAGCGTTTTTGCAATGGCTTTTGGTGTGCCGCTTGAACCCGAAGTGAATAGCGTTACCGGTATTTCCGCCAGGTTTAATTCACGCCAAAAATAAGGTTGTTTGGCCTCTGGCTCGTTAATCACGGTGGTTTCTAGCAATGATTGAGCTTCGATCAAAAGCGAGCTCACGAGTTCTGGAGCCGAGACATCGGCATCATGCAGCAACAAATCGTAGTGCTCACTGAGCTCTTTGAGTGCTTCTGGTTGGTAATTACCAGGTAATACAATGGATTTTCCTGCATAACAACAAGCAAAAAAGCCAACGGCAAACAGGTAGCTGTTGCCAAAACACAACGCAATGTTTTGCGTTGGTTGGGTTTCTAACTGCTGAGCAAGTGTTGCGACGTGCTGCTGGAAATCACCCCACGTGATAACCGTGTCGCGATCGTAAGAGACTGGGGATTGCTCAGACCTCTCTGCGATGAACAAGGTCGCTAGGGAGGTAAAGCTCGAATACGTTGTATTCATACGATTAGTGTTCCTTTCGAACAAATTGACGCACGATCCATTCTCCAGCGAACAAGCCACCAGCAAGTAAGTAGCTGATGAGGCCGTTATAAAGCGTCCATATTTTTACTGGTAGGAAACAGGTATAGAGTGCAACGGCAGCGTTGAGCGTAAAAAAGGCGCACCAAACCATCGTCACTTTGCGAGTGTAAGCCACGCCACTAGCCGGAAGGTCGGGTTCTTGCAAGCGAGCAAGCCTCTCTATGATCGATTGCGGCTGTTTTAAGCTAAGTCCAAATACGCACAGCATACATACATTGACAACGACAGGGTAAAACTGAAGCCACCCATGTTGTTTAAACACCATGCCAAGCGTAATTAGGACAATGCCAACAGCGCCCGTAACGAGCGCCAAGAACTTAAACTCTTTTAGTGGGGTCTTATTTGCGACGAAAACACGCAAAAGTAACGCAGCAATTAACAAGCCCCCAACTAAGTTCAAGCCAAATTTATCTATACCGAAATAGACGGCGAAGGGGTAGGCAAACAGTACAATTGCAGACAGACCAGTCAGCAATTGGCGCATTAACTTTCCTTCAATAACTCAGTGACAGCGTTAACCACATCGTCAACGGTTCTTACTGCACTAAACTCTGCTGGCTTGATTTTTTTGCCAGTGACATTCTGTAGGTGTACGACCAAATCAACGGCGTCAATGCTATCAAGATCGAGATCTTGGTATAAGTGCGCATCTGATTGAATGTCGGCTGCGTCAATTTCGAACAGCTCAACAAGCGCATCTTTAACTTGTTCAAATACTTGATCTTTATTTACATCAGTCATGAATATACCTACAACTTATTCATTAGTTTGAGAAGAAACGTATTTCGCTAGATTTGCTACAGACGCAAAGTGTTCGCGCGTATTTGAGTCGTCGGCATCAATAACGATGTTGTATTGTTTTTTTATTGCGAGTCCAAGCTCAAGCGCGTCGATAGAATCTAAGCCAAGTCCATCACCAAAAAGTGGTGCATCCGTTTCAATATCATCTACGGTTAAATCTTCAAGGTTTAAAGCATCAATAATAAGTTGCTTAATGTCGTTGTGTAACTGTTCCACTGGGACCTGCTTATTAATAAAAGTTTTCTGGAAAAATGTTTTCAGCTAGGTGCTGTTGTAAGCGTCGCGCCGCTATTGTCGGCGACGTAGTTTGCTTTATAAAGGGGGTAATCTCAACTTTATCCTTAACTTCAACCCTGAAAAAGGGCTTTGTTGCCGGTACTTGATACCATTTTTTCTCTTTTGTGAGGAAACTTGGCGTTACCGTAATATGGACAACTCTTAAATCTCGTTCTGTTCTTACCGCAATTTGTGCTGCACCGCGTTGTAATTTCGGCTCTACACCTGGTGTTGTTCTTGTTCCTTCAGGAAATATAAGCAACACGTTGCCTTTGTTAAATCGTTCATCACAAAGTGCTAATAAATCATCCGGTGCTTCATTGGGAATATATCCGGCTGCTTTTACGATGTGCTTCATAAAAGGATTCGACCATATTGCCGATTTTACTAAACAGTCGCAGCGATTTAATTGTGAAGCAATGAGAACGTAATCGATTAAACTAGGGTGGTTGGCAACAATTAAACAATTACGATCTTGTTGAAGAATATCGGCACCAATAATTTGATAATCGATTGCGCCACTTAGCTTCATCAATTTACAAAATGTGTTGAATGAATATCGAATCGCACCCTGAACTTTATATTCGCGTTCCGTTTGGTCTGAAACAAAAATACGAATGGTCGGAATAACAATGAAACTCAGTACTAAACCACCTAACCCAAATACTGAAAAACAAAATCCTGTTGCTAGCACACGCCAATACTGATTTAAGCGAGTCATTTTTTGTGCCATTCCCAAGCTTGTTGCGGAGCGAAAATAGTCCACTGGCTTTTATCTAACAAGTATTGTTGCAAAAATACTAAACCTTGAGGAAGAGGATGACCGGAACGTTCTGCGTTTATGGAGCTTTGTATCGCGAACTTGTCTCCATGAGAAAGTATTAAGCCAAGTCCAAACCCTTGGTATTGTTGGTTTTCATATTCTAAATAAGAGTCAGGCATAGGCTCATCAAAATCAACAAGCAGTACTTTTTTGTCAGGATTGTCGGACAAAAACAGCCATGCTTCTAATATTGCGCTTTGGAATGTGTTTTCTGCCGCAGCGATAGAAGTTAGGGGAATGGGTTGTTTAGTTGCGATAGTGGCAAGCCCTGCGGCGGTATTGTGCACCGATTGAGAAAAAGCCATCGGAGACGCCTCTTCTCCATTAATTATATCTTCAACTAGTGCGACGCTGCGATGCAGTTCACCATGACGGCTTGAAAATACAAGGTAATCAACTTGATGTTGATTAAGCATTTCGATTGCAGTTTGTACCGCCAGTTTACTGAGTGGGCTCATTCTTCTGCGCATCATCGCAGGAATATTTGCAACATTGATTTTGCCATCTTCTGGCCATTTTATCTCTGTTGCCCATTGTTTCCATTCATTGGATTCGGATAAACCGAATGAATTCGCTGTCCACGCATCAATATTGAACGAAATGTTGATCTTCGAGTTTGGCATATTGGGTTAAATTGTTTATTTTACAGCTCGATACAAATTGGGGTTGACCCAAATTCACAATAAAAAGGAAATTATCATGTCGCGTTTTAAGCTGTATGTCTCGTTATTATTAACTTTGCTTCTTGTTGGTTGTGGACGAGTACAACCTGTAATGAATGTGGAGGATACTCCAGTTGCTTATGATCTTCAAAATAAACAAGTAAAAATGGCCATAGTGCAATCAGCAACTAACCGAGGCTGGACGATCGAAGAAGTAAGCCCTGGTGTTCTTATTGCAAAAATCCACGTTCGTAACCACTCTGCAGAAGTAAAAATCCCATACAATAATAAATATTACTCAATTATTTATCTCAACTCAGTAAATCTCAAAGCAAGTGATGGCAAAATCCACCGCAATTACAATCGTTGGGTAAACAACTTGAATGTTGATATTCAGCGAGCTATTGCATTGTTGGGCAATCAATCTCAACAATAAAACTATTAATTGCAGTTAGGTTTTTCCGTGTTAAATCAAAATAATGACCCTTTTAATGCTTTTGAAGCGAAGACAGAAGCTCAGAAGTTATCTTTTGCACCAATCGTGTTCCAGACCGCCAAAACGCTTCGAGATTTAGGTATTTTAGCCGCTTTAGACAGCGCTGGCGCTCAAGGCATGAGTGCCACAGATATTGCCGAGAAAACGGGAGTATCAGAATATGGTGTTAAAGTACTGTTGGATATGGCGATTAGTGCGCATATTGTTTTATGGGAACGACCTAACTATTCGCTTGCAAACCTTGGTTTTTACCTTCTTCATGATGGTATGACGAATGCAAACATGGATTTTACGGCAGATGTTTGTTACGCCGCGATGATGCATTTGACGGAAGCAATTCAAGAAGGTAAACCGTCAGGTTTGAAAGAGTTGGGCAATTGGGAGACCATTTATCAAGGTCTATCGACGTTACCAGAACAAGCCAAACAGAGCTGGTTTAAGTTCGATCATTTCTATTCGGATCGCTCGTTCCCACTTCTGCTTAAAGAAGTATTTGCAAGCAAGCCAAAGCATCTTGTGGATATTGGCGGAAATACGGGAAAATGGGCGATTCAGTGTTGTAAACATGACCCTGACGTTCAAGTGACGATTGTTGATTTACCACAGCAATTAGAAGTAGCGATGAAGAATGTTTCAGAAAACCAGTTCGTCGAGCGTGTACGTCCATACCCTGCAAACATGCTGGATAAAGCACAAACATTGCCTGGACACGCTGACGTATGGTGGATGAGCCAGTTCTTGGATTGCTTTTCCCCAATTGAGATCCTCAATATCCTTAAAAAAGTTAAAGCCCAGTTAACGAAGGGAGATACTATTTACGTATTGGAGCTGTTTTGGGATGCTCAAAAATACGCGGGAGCTTCCTATAGCCTTAATGCCACTTCTCTTTATTTTACCTGTTTAGCTAACGGTAATAGTCGCTTTTATCGCAGTGATGATTTCTTAGAAATTGTCGAAGCGGCAGGTTTATCTGTCGTTGAAAGAACCGACAATATTGGCCTTGGTCATACCTTATTAAAACTACAAGCAAACTAAATTCAGAATGAAAACAGAGCTCAAGCAAGTTGTTGTCGTAGGAGCGGGGCCATCAGGTTCAACCGTTTCTGCCTTATTAAAATCGCGTGGCATAGATGTTGTTGTCTTAGAAAAAGCGACTTTTCCACGTTTTTCCATAGGAGAAAGCCTACTCCCTGCATGTATGGAAGTTGTTGAACAAGCAGGAATGACCAATGCAGTAAAGCAGTTTGGCTTCCAGTATAAAGATGGTGCTGCATTTCGTCGTAATGGCGTATACACCCAGTTCGACTTTACAAACAAATACACGCCAGGACCGGGCACGACGTTTCAGGTTCAACGTGCCAGCTTTGATAAAGTATTGGCAGATAGCGCTGAAGAGCAAGGCGTAGAGATTCGCTATCAGCATGAACTGCTCAATCTAGTGTTTGAAGGGAAAAAGTCTCGATTAGAAGTGCTCGACTCAAATAAGAAGGCTTATCAAATCGAAGCAGATTTTGTGTTGGATGCCAGTGGCTTTGGGCGTGTTTTGCCACGCTTGTTGGAGCTAGAAGAACCTTCTTGTCTTCCGCCTAGAAAAGCGATCTTTACCCATATCGAAGATCATATCTCTCCCCAAGAGCCGGAATACGATCGCAACAAAATTTTAATTTCAGTTCATCCTGAAAATCACGACGTATGGTACTGGCTAATCCCATTCTCTAATGGTACTTGTTCGTTTGGTGTGGTGGGTGAGCCAGAATTTTTCGAACAATACCCAGAAGATAAGATTGCAGCGTTGCAGCAGTTAGCCAATGAAGAGCCGGGTTTGGCTTCTTTGTTGCGAAATGCGAATTACCCGAATCCAGCAGGCGAGTTGGGTGGCTATTCTGCTAACGTCAAACGTTTAGCGACAGAGCACTACGCGTTGCTTGGTAATGCAGGTGAGTTTCTTGATCCTGTATTTTCATCGGGTGTCACTATCGCCATGAAATCGGCAGAGTTTGCAGCGGACTGCGTGGTTCGTCAGCTGAATGGTGAAAAGGTTGGTTGGCAAGAAGAGTACTCGCAACGCTTAATGGTGGGAGTGAACACATTCCGCACTTATGTGGAAGGCTGGTACAACGGCACGTTGCAAGATGTGATTTTCTATCAAAACCCGAACCCACGTATTAAACAGATGATTAGTGCGATTTTGGCTGGATATGCTTGGGATACGAATAATCCTTACGTAAAACAAAGTGAGCAGCGTTTGTCGACGCTTGCAGAACTGGTTCGGGAAGCTGAACTGTAAGAATATACATTCGCTTATCCGAGAATCAGTAAACCTAGGTCTTACCAAAAAATTGGTAAGACCTTTTTAATGCCTCTTTACTTTTACTTCTAGCGTGTTGGAGACACATTGACCACTTACATCGGTGTGTATCGAATTTGAGAATTTTTATGGTGACATTGATCACATCTAGAATTCCTGTTGCTGATATTTATATTAAATTTGTAGGAAATGGATTACATTCTGGGAGTGTTCCCTACATCTGGCTTCGTTGTGAAAACGGTTTATAAGCAACTGTATAAGTTAGTAAAGTTCCAAAAACTACACCAAAAAAAAGACAAGTTTCTTACCAAATCAATTCGCTTGGTGAGTTCGAGCCATCGACTACGCCAAACGCTTCCTCTACTTTCTAAAATTGTCGAAGAACATGACGCATCAACGGTCTCTTCGATTGCAGATCCCGAGAACGCGGTAGCGTGGGGAGGCAAAGTTTCTCCAGAGTTCAAATCTAAAGTCATCCGTATTAGTAAAGAGCTAAAGATCAATCCTAATCATCTTATGGCGTGCATGGCATTTGAAACTGCTGAAACTTTCAGTCCAAGCATCAAAAATGGTTCCGGAAGCGGGGCTACAGGGTTAATTCAATTTATGCCCTCTACCGCAGAGTCATTAGGAGTGAACACAAAGACTCTTGCGAGAATGAGCGCGCTTGAACAACTTGACTATGTGAAAGCGTACTATTGGCCCTATCGAAATAAAATTAATAGCTTAGAAGATGCTTACATGGCCATTCTCTACCCTGCTGCGATTGGTAAACCGCCGTCTTTCGTTTTGTTCAGACAAGGCTCAATTGCCTATCGACAGAATGCAGGTATCGACCGCCACAAAACGGGGAAAATCACGCTTAATGATGTTTCCTACAAAGTGAGGAAAAAATTAGAAAAAGGTTTGCAGCCCAATTTCCTGGGCTAAGATTGTGTCATGTTCCTAGTTTTTCGCGCATGAATCCTTCTGTTACTTCACGGGGATTCTGATACACTACGCGCCCATTTCCTCTGTTGAGACCTTTCTATGCCATTTTCTAAGCTTGGTTTAAGCGCATCGATTGCTGATGCAGTAAAAGCGCTAGGTTATGAAAAACCCACTTCTATCCAACAAAAAGCCATTCCAATCGTATTGCGTGGCCGCAATTTAATTGCAGCAGCGCAAACGGGCACAGGTAAAACGGCCAGTTTTGTTCTGCCAATCTTAGAAAAGCTTAGTCGAGGCGAAACGCAACGTAAAAAACGCGCTCGTGCGATTATCCTAACGCCAACACGCGAACTTGCGCTTCAGGTTCATCAAAGTATTGAAGCTTATGGTAAAAACTTACCATTACGCTCAATGGCGATGTTTGGTGGTGTGGATTATGCACCACAAAAACAAGCCTTGATCGAGGGTGTCGATATTGTGGTAAGCACGCCTGGGCGCTTGATTGATCTGTACGGTCAACGCGCGATTCACTTTGATGAAGTGGAAATGCTAGTGCTTGATGAAGCCGACAAAATGTTGGATATGGGATTCATCGAAGCGATCGACAAAATCGTCGACTGTATGCCAGAACATGTGCAAAGTTTGCTGTTCTCTGCGACGTTATCTAACCCTGTTCGTGACTTGGCGAAAAATGCGATTATTGATCCTGAAGAGATCACGATTGCAAAGCACAGTGCCTCAAAATCAAATATTAAACAGTGGATCACGACCGTCGATAAAGACATGAAGTCGTCGCTGCTAAGTCACTTGCTTAAAGAAAATGACTGGTCGCAAGTACTGGTATTTATTGAAACTAAACACGGCGCAGCCAAACTGGTAAGCCAACTTGAGAAACGTGGCATTGTGGCAGAAGCATTCCACAGTGGCCGTAATCAGCGTGTTCGCCAGGAATTAATAGAAAAGTTTAAAGCGGGTGAAATCCAGTACTTAGTCGCAACCGGCGTTGCTGCGCGCGGTATTGATATTGATAATCTGCCAGTTGTCATCAACTACGATTTACCTTACCCAGCGGATGAGTATGTACATCGTATTGGTCGTACAGGTCGTGCTGGCGCGAAAGGTGAGGCGATATCACTGGTTTCAAAAGACGACTTTAAGAACCTCTGCATGATTGAAAGTCGTTTAGGGCACTTGCTAGAGCGAGTGGAAATTGAAGGTTTTGCGCCAAGAAAGCCAGTACCAATTTCAATTTTAAATTACGTGCCTAAGAATAAACGTAAACCGCACGATAAGCGCGAATCAAAATAGCCAGTTTATCCCATGATCTAAAAGCCGCATTCTTGCGGCTTTTTGCGTTTTAAGGCATCCAATAATGTAGCCATCGCGACGGTTTCTATTCGGTAATGAGGAAAAAAGTTAATCAGTGTCATACGCTTAACACGTAAAGTGAATCAAGGTGCGTTAAGCTTTTGTCAATTATCTGTCCGCAGGTTTGCACAAGGTAAGGAATGGGCGCAAACTTTTTTGCTTGCTAATGAATGCATAAGATGGGGCACAAATGAAAACAGGTGATAAGCAATTCGCCGTTATTGGTCTTGGCCGATTTGGTTTGGCAGTGTGTAAAGAGTTACAAGATTCAGGCGCTCAAGTTTTAGCCGTTGACATCAACGAAGACAGAGTTAAAGAAGCCGCCAGTTTTGTTAGTCAGGCGGTTGTGGCTAACTGTACTCACGAAGAGACGGTTGCTGAGCTCAAACTTGATGATTACGACATGGTGATGATTGCCATCGGAGCGGATGTCAATGCCAGTATTCTTGCGACATTGATTGCTAAAGAGGCGGGAGTAAAGTCAGTATGGGTTAAAGCCAACGATCGCTTCCAAGCTCGTGTTCTGCAAAAAATTGGCGCAGACCACATTATCATGCCTGAGCGTGACATGGGGATACGTGTCGCGCGTAAAATGCTCGATAAACGGGTTCTTGAGTTCCACCCATTAGGCAGTGGCTTAGCTATGACGGAGTTTGTGATTGGCTCTCGTTGGATGGGTAAGACACTAAGTGATTTGGCTCTGTGCAAAGTCGATGGCGTGCAAGTGCTAGGGTTTAAACGGGGCCCAGAAATTACCAAGGCACCTGACCTTAATACCACACTAGAAATTGGTGACCTAATTATTGTGGTCGGCCCTCAAGATGCGCTCGCAAATAAATTAAAATCGCTATGACGTATTTTCATCAAAAAGGTGTTTTTTACGCACCAGATGGTAAACAAGAGAAAGCGAAAGGCAACGAACCGCGAATTATATTGCTCAGTTTTCTCGGTGTTTTACTGCCTTCTGCGGTATTGCTAACCTTGCCAGTTTTTTCTGTTACGGGCTTGTCGATAACGGATGCTTTGTTTACTGCAACGTCCGCTATTAGTGTGACAGGGCTTGGTGTTGTCGATACTGGGCAACACTTTACGCTTGCGGGTAAAATCTTGCTGATGTTTTTAATGCAAATCGGTGGGTTGGGGCAGATGACTTTGTCGGCGGTCTTACTCTATATGTTCGGCGTGCGTTTGAGTTTGCGTCAACAAGCGCTGGCGAAAGAAGCATTAGGGCAAGATCGGCAAGTCAATCTAAACCGACTAGTAAAGCGGATTGTTGTTTTCGCGCTTGTTGCAGAAACGGTCGGGTTTATTTTTCTCTCTATCCGCTGGGTCCCTGAAATGGGCTGGCAGACTGGTATGTTTTACGCCTTGTTTCATGCAATTTCTGCATTTAACAACGCTGGGTTCGCGCTGTTTTCTGACAGTATGATGAGCTTTGTGAATGATCCGTTGGTTATCTTTACACTGGCGGGGCTATTCATTTTTGGCGGGCTTGGTTTTACTGTTGTGGGTGACATCTGGCTAAACTGGCGCAAAGGTTTCCACTTTTTGCATCTTCACACCAAAATCATGCTGATTGCGACACCGATATTGCTCTTAGTCGGAACGATGATGTTTTGGTTACTTGAGCGAAGCAACCCAAACACAATGGCGTCTTTACCTGCAACAGGGCAATGGTTGGCGGCATTCTTTCAATCTGCGAGTGCGCGAACGGCAGGGTTTAATAGTGTTGACTTGGCGTTGTTTACCCAGCCGGCCTTACTGGTCATGATTGTTCTGATGTTAATTGGAGCGGGTTCCACCTCAACGGGGGGCGGTATTAAAGTTTCCACATTTGCTGTTGCGTTTATGGCTACGTGGACCTTTTTACGCCAAAAGAAACATGTGGTTATGTTTAAGCGAACCATAAATTGGCAAACTGTGACTAAGTCATTGGCAATTATCGTTGTGAGCGGAGCCATCCTGACAAGCGCAATGTTTTTATTGATGCTTACCGAGAAGGCCAGCTTTGATAAAGTTATGTTTGAAACCATTTCCGCATTTGCCACAGTGGGGCTCACCGCCGGCTTGACTGCGGAACTTTCTGAACCTGGTAAATACATTATGATCGTGGTGATGATCATTGGTCGTATTGGGCCGCTCACGCTTGTCTACATGTTGGCACGTCCTGAACCTACCTTGGTCAAATACCCAGAAGACGCCGTTCTTACAGGTTAATATAGCGTTCAACAATGGCCGCGCGACCATTACGAGCATTGATTAATAGCAGTGCTCGTACATTTATAGAATATGTGGAATGTTGCCCAGTTTTACCTACAAATTCGTAGAAGTTCATTTCTTCTTCCTTTCGTTTCGATACTATTCATTCACTCAATTTATATTCTCAGAAGCTACGCTCATAACAGCGTTTTGGAATCCGACGCTTTTGTAGTGTGACACCAAACTACGTCGTGTTATCTGAGCGAATTGATACCAGCCTTCGTCAATAGTCACTCAGTCTTACTCTATGCCCATAGGGTTACTTTGTGTTTGTTGTGCTTGGTATTAATTAACGAATCGAAAAGATGGAGTCGTACTTTGAAATTCAACACACTCGCCATAGCTATGCTAACTGCGCTTCTTGCAGGGAAGAGCATGGCAACTACTCCGCCATCACCGGTTTGGCATACTATTGCGTTGAGCGATGGTAGCTCCAGTGAGGCAATTCTACGTGGAACGGCAGATTTCCACTGGTTTGAAGATAAGCAGGGCAATGCCTTACTTCAGGAAGACGGCGTTTGGTTTTTCGCGCGGATTCAGCGCGAGTCAGACACGCCAATATTGATCTCGACAGGTGTGGTGAAAACGCAGTCGAGTGAGCCACCTGAGTCGGCGAGGTTTCGCCCGGATTTACAAGTTAAACCGCAATTATCTTCTCTAAAAACCATTGAACCGATGGCACGAAAAAACCTACTGCGTTCGGCGCAAGGTTACCAGGCGATGAGCAGTTCAACGGTGAAGCAGCAGCCCCTATTGGTTGTGCAAGTTTCGTTTGATGACCAAGCAATGGTGCATGATTTTGAGCAACGCGTATTTAATACCAATGGTCAAAGCGTTGTGGATTACTTTGATAAAAACTCTCAAGGTAAATTCAAAGTTGTTCCTGCACTTGAGAGTTACGGCACCGCCAATGACGGTGTGATAGATGTGACTGTGGCACAAAGCCACCCTAACTGTCACTCTAGTTCGACTGATAAGACATGCACCGCCAAGTTGAATGCGGTTTTCACCGAGGCTTATCAAAAACTGGATCCATACTTTAATCTTTCGGCCTACGACAGCAATCAAAATGGTACCGTAGAACCGTCAGAACTCTCTGTCATGTTTATTTTTGCGGGGGGCGATCGTTCAACAGGGGTTCTCAACCGTCCTGCGATTTGGCCGCACAAATTCTCTCACGATGATGTCACACTAGATGGTAAAAAGATCACAGACTATTGTGTGTTCGCTGACTATCAAGTTGATCATCAAGCGACGTTGGGCGTGATCGTACACGAGCTTGGTCACTTAATGCTTGGCTTACCGGATTTGTACGCAAGGAACAGTGATGCCTCGATTGGCTCTTGGGGCGTGATGGGTGGCGGTTCATGGGCGCAGAAACCGGGAGATTCATACGCTGGCGACACTCCGGTGAACATGAGTGCATGGAGCAAACACGCTGCTGGTTTTGTTGTACCAACGGTAACTCATGAAAGTCCAGCGCCTATTTCTGTGAACAACGACGATGTCAAGCTGGTGTATCTCGACCCGTATTTGAAAGAGTTTGGTCCACGTATTTACTTGGAAAATCGCACCTTTAGCGGTTACGACCGAGCATTGGCGGCTGAAGGTATTCTAGCGACGTCGGTTAATGTCCAGAACCGCTTTAATGATGTTGGCGCGATGCAGGTTCAAATCATGCAGGCTGATGGTCTGAATGAGTTAGAAAATGATGGTAGGAGTGACGCTGACGATTTATATCCTAATGGTGGCGATGTCATTTCAGATACATCGACCCCGGGTCTGAGAGCGATCACAGGGTTTGATACTGGGGTTCGTATTTCCAACATTGCCAGCAACACCAACGGTGGTAGTTTTTCTCTTGAACATACAAACGAACCAAATAAATCAGCATGGCTGAACTCTCTTCACCAAGGTTATGTGTACGCGAGTGGGAGTAACACTCTGGCGGTGTCACTGGACTTGAATAGTGATACAGAGCTTGATGGCCTTCAACTTTACGCGCAAAGAGATAGCGCTCAAAGTGACATGACTTATCGAGTTTGGCGATTCCCATTTTCGGGAAACATTGGCTATCGATTAATATTGAATCAAAACAACGCTGAGCTTTTACAGCAAGGTAACTTCCAAAAGTCATCTCGAATTTTATTCCCTCAATCAAGCCAATTGAGTGCGGGTCAGCATTTATTGGTCGTTGAATTGGAAGGCGGTCAATTTGATGCAAACTTTGACTTCGGCCGCTTGCTAAAAACTGAAAAAGCCTCCCTACCTGTAATGTGGACTGGTGATTACAGTGAGATTGGCACGTTTGGTCTAGAAAAAGCCGGGTTCTCTTATATTCCGTTTGCAGCATTATTAAATGTGGATGCGAGCAACTTGGTTGAAGCGAAATCTGATTCGTTACAAACCAATAAAAATACGCCAATCAAACTGAACCTGATGGACAATGATTTCATGGCGGTAGGGTATCAGTTCAATGTGGACATTGTGCAGAAGCCTGAGCACGGCACCATCTCTGGCAACCAGTACCAACCTGAAGCTAACTTCGTTGGTCTGGACACTTTCCAATATCGTTTGTTGTCGGTTGATGGTGCGTACTCATCTTCAATCGTGAATGTGCAGGTGGAAGTGCTTGGCAGCAACGAAGCGCCAGTGGCCGTGATTGATGTTGATAATAAAGACATGACGGTTGGGCAGCGAGTCACGTTGTCTGCGTTAAATAGTACGGATGCTGATGGTGATGTGTTGAGTTATAAATGGGAGCAGTTGGCTGGCACTTCAGTTTCTCTTGGCAATGCAACCAGTGTTAGCACAAGCTTTACGGTGCCTCAAGGTGCAAAAGCGGGTGAGGTTCTGACATTCCGTTTAACCGTGACTGATCCTAGTAATGAAGCGTCCAGTGCTACCGTCGATTTAACCATGAAAAACGCAGCGCCACTTACGCTTGCAGATACGGCGACCGTTGCCGTTGGTGAAAGTATTCTGATTGATGCAGCGAGCAATGATTCGGATGTGAACGGCGATAAACTGGTTGTAGAAAGCGTACAGAACGTAACTGGTGTGGGAAGTGCGAGTGTAGAGAATGGCAAAATCCGTTTTCAAGCACCGGATAGCCCTACTGACGGCATCAAGCTGCAATATACGGTTTCAGATGGTCATGGTGCCACTGCTACGGGGGAAGTTATCGTGACGGTTGTTGCTTCTTTGAAGACAACGACATTCAAGAACTCAGAAGGTAGCGGCAGTGTTTCTTATTGGGCTTTGATGTTACTTGCAACATTAGGCTGGCGACGTCGCGTCTAAAACGGTATTGAATTGCGGTATAAGCCACTCACATTGAGTGGCTTATTTTTTATCTGATCTATTTTGGTTTCGTTCTCATTGTCTTATGAGATGTGTTTCTCATTATTTTTAAAGCGATTTTTCTACTCTGCGGTTACCCTAGGGGCCGATTTTTATGAACTAAGGATGTTATATGTCTACCGAGGCCTTTTCTGTTTCGGAAATATGCCGAGAAGCGGCAGTGATGGTCAGAAGGAATCTACTCGCAATTGTTATTGCTTGTATTCCGTTGATTATCGTGCACTCAATTTTTGCTTTTATGTATCCTGAAATGACGGGGCAAGATCAAGCGAACGTTCAAGAAGGCAATGTCGCAGGATTTTATTTCGTCACAATTATTTTGTACCCACTTGTTGCCGCTATGGCGGCTGTGCGTGTGCATCGAATTTATTTAGCCGGCGATTACATGCACTCTGCGTTGGATGTATTTCGTTTGTCAGCTCGAGAATTCCGTTTCATAGGCTGGTGGATACTGTTTGGACTGATGATGATGCTCGTTATTGGTATCCCGATCTTTGTGTTGTCGTTTATCTACATTGCAGAAAGTGGTGAAGCCGACTTTGTTGCTATGGCTATTATCACAACGATTGCAAGCATTCCTGGCTATTGGGTAATGGCGCGATGGTCATTTGTGTTGCCAGCGACAGCAATGGATCATCAGCCGCGCAGTTTGCGTCGTTCGTGGAACCAGAGCAGACCATACAACAAACAAGTATTCATTTTGATGGGACTAATTCCATTGGGTGCGGGCTTGCTCAGTCAGCTGATCTTTAGCCACTTTACGAATCTCTTTATGTTGAGCCTCGTCGGTGTGGCCTATGGTATTTTTGGTGCGTACCAGCTGGCATTGTTATCGTTGAGCTATAAAACGGTAGTGGATATCGAACGCGCTCGTTTTGATACGCCATCACAGCCACCAAAAACGGGTGAAGAATTTTCCGCTTAACCCTTTGATCGTTTTTACATGCTACCTCCGTTTAGGAGACGGTCTGCGGCAGGTTGATACCTTCCTGCCGCCTTCGCGTTATTCACGCAAAATACCCATGCCCATTTCATGGCTGAATGACAGGGACATTCACACGTATACTCACAACAGTACTTCTTTTTATTAAGGAACCCTACATGTCCATTTGGCAACGGGTCAATTTCACCCATCGCTTTAGTCAATTACCGTCAGCGTTCTATACGTTGGTCGAGCCACAACCCTTGGATAACACTCGCTGGGTCGCTTGGAATGGTGAGTTTGCACAGCAGTTTGGTTTACCAGCAGAGCAAAACGATGAGTTATTGGCGGTTTTTTCTGGGCTAAGTGAATTCGAACAATTTCGTCCTCTTGCGATGAAATATGCAGGCCATCAGTTTGGCGTTTACAACCCAGATTTGGGCGATGGACGTGGATTACTGTTGGCAGAAATTGAGCATCAGGATGGTACTTGGTTTGATCTTCACCTCAAAGGTGCAGGGCTAACGCCTTACTCGCGAATGGGAGATGGGCGAGCGGTATTACGCTCAACTATCCGTGAGTACCTGTGCAGTGAAGCCATGGCGGGCCTTGGGGTTCCCACGACACGTGCTCTCGGTATGATGGTCAGTGATACACCTGTTTATCGAGAAAAAACGGAATCGGGCGCTTTGTTACTTCGAATGGCTGAAACCCATGTTCGATTCGGTCACTTTGAGCATTTCTTTTACACCAACCAGTTAGCAGAGCAGAAGCTGTTGGCGGATAAGGTGATTGAGTGGCACTTTGCTGATTGTGCATCGGCGGAGAAACCATATGCCGCGATGTTTGACGCCATCGTGACTAAAACAGCCGAGATGATCGCATATTGGCAAGCTTTTGGTTTTGCGCATGGTGTGATGAATACCGATAACATGTCAATTCTTGGGCAAACTTTTGATTATGGTCCGTTTGGCTTTCTTGATGATTATGAGCCGGGATACATTTGTAATCATTCAGACTACCAGGGTCGTTACGCATTTGATCAACAGCCTAGAATTGCGCTTTGGAACCTGTCAGCACTGGCGCATGCGTTATCGCCACTCGTTGAACGAGAAGATTTAGAATCGTCGTTGAGTCAATTTGAAGTTCATTTAAGCCAGCAGTTCAGCCGCCTCATGCGTGAGAAGTTGGGCTTAAAAACTAAGATAGCGGAAGACGGGCGTTTGTTTGAAGCTATGTTTGAGCTTCTTCACCAGAACAAAACGGACTACACTCGCTTCTTCAGAACACTCTCAAACCTTGATAATGCGCCTTCCCAAGCCGTAATCGATTTATTTCTCGACCGAGAAGCTGCGCGAGCTTGGCTTGATCTGTACTTAGCTCGGTGTGAGCTAGAGGTTGATGAACTAGGGGGCCTGATTTCAACCGAACAGCGTTGCAAACAGATGCGTCAAGCCAATCCCAAATACATCTTGCGTAACTACTTGGCTCAGTTGGCGATTGATAAAGCGGAAGAAGGGGACTTTAGCGAATTACACCGATTGGCCGAACTGTTAAAACGCCCATTTGATGAGCAACCCGAGTTTGATGATTATGCGAAATTGCCGCCGGAATGGGGGAAGAAAATGGAGATAAGCTGTTCTTCATAAATGGGTCATTTCCCACCCATTTATATCTTTTTCTTGGGTGGAATTCACTCGTTACACTTCGGATTCATGTTAACGGGCTTTGTTAATTTATTGAAATATATATAAATTTTAACATGGTCCATTAATTGCTCTTTGTTGAACATCCGTACCCATCGCCTAACACCTAGTTACTCATGGACGGGATGGGATGTGATTCAACAAGGAGAATAATAATGTTTAAGCCTCTAACTCTACTATCTGTCTCTGCACTTGCTGTTACCAGTTTTAATGCTGCCGCAAATTGTGACCCGGGTGAAACGGTCATCAAGTTTAGCCATGTAACGAATGCGGACAAACACCCTAAAGGCATCGCGGCTTCGTTACTTGAAAAGCGCGTCAACGAAGAGATGAACGGTAAAGTCTGTATGCAGGTGTTTCCTAACTCAACTCTTTATGATGATGACAAAGTGTTGGAAGCGCTACTGAATGGTGATGTTCAACTCGCTGCTCCTTCTCTTTCTAAGTTTGAGAAATTCACCAAGAAGTACCGCCTTTTCGATCTCCCTTTCTTGTTCGATGATGTCGACGCGGTTGACCGTTTCCAAAACTCGGAAGCGGGTGAAAAGCTGAAAAACTCAATGAAACGTCGTGGCCTACAAGGCATTGCGTTTTGGCATAACGGCATGAAGCAAATGTCAGCCAACAAGCCGCTCATTTCTCCAACTGATGCTGAAGGACTTAAGTTCCGTGTTCAAGCGTCTGATGTACTCGTTGCTCAGTTTGAGCAGCTAGGTGCTAACCCACAAAAAATGTCGTTCAAAGAAGTTTACGGCGGCTTGCAAACTAAGGTTATTGATGGTCAAGAAAATACTTGGTCAAACATTTACGGCAAAAAATTCTTCGAAGTTCAAGATGGCATTACGGAAACGAACCACGGAATTCTGGATTACTTAGTTGTGACGTCAAACGACTTCTGGAAAAACCTACCAGATGATCAGCGCGAGCAGTTAAATACCATTATTCAAGAGGTAACTGCGCAGCGTAATGCTGAGTCAACCAAAGTAAACCTTGCGAATAAGAACAATATCATCGAAGCCGGTGGTGTGGTTCGTACTCTAACGCCAGAACAGCGCCAAGAGTGGGTCACTGCACTTCAACCAGTATGGAAGAAGTTCGAAAAAGACATTGGTTCTGACCTAATCGAAGCCGCTTTGGCGTCTAACCAAAAATAATAACACCTAGCACATTTAGCCCTCTCAAACTGAGGGGGCTCTTTCCCCCTACAGACGACGTGATGTAATTATGGAACAGACTTTTTTTGCCAAGGCTGGACGAATCACTGATGCCATTGAAGAGACTTTGATTGCTTTCTTCTTGGGTGCCATGACCTTGCTGACCTTTGCCAATGTCATCTTTCGTTATGTCTTTAACGACAATATTCTTTGGGCGCTTGAGCTCACCGTTTTCATGTTCGCATGGATGGTGTTGGTTGGCGCATCTTATGGTGTGAAAAAACACTTTCATATTGGTGTCGATGTCATTATTAACATCGTTCCGGAAGGTAAACGAAAAGCCCTGGCGCTTTTTGCAGCAATGTGTTGCTTAGCCTTCTCTATTTTGCTGTTAATTGGCGCTTGGAACTACTGGTATCCGTTCGCTACTGACCGAGCGTGGTATGAAACGGACGATATTCCGATGCCTGAAATGCTCCAGTTCATGGCCGACTGGTTAAATGAGGGAGAGCGTTATGAAAAGCTGCCACGTTTTATTCCTTACTTCGCTTTGCCACTTGGAATGGCGCTACTAACGTTTAGATTTGTTCAAGTCACGTGGCAAATCGCTACTGGTAAGCTCGATCGCTTGATTGCAGGACATGAAGCGGAGGAAGAGCTCGAATCTCTTAAAGCTGAGATGAGTGACGCTGAAGACGTAATGGCTCCAAAGGCCTCGCAAGACGCTAAAAACAAGGAGCAATAAGCCATGGATATCTTATTTCTATTTTTGATGGTAATTGGCTTTATGCTGGTTGGCGTGCCAATTGCTATTTCGCTGGGCCTTTCCAGTGTTCTTTTCCTTTTAATGCATTCGGATGCCTCTTTAGCGTCAGTTGCTCAAACGCTGTTTAATGCATTCGCGGGCCACTACACGCTATTGGCTATTCCATTCTTTATATTGGCTTCAAGCTTTATGTCGACGGGTGGCGTAGCAAAGCGGATCATTCGTTTCGCCATTGCCATTGTAGGCTGGTTCCGCGGCGGTTTGGCGATGGCTTCGGTTGTAGCGTGTATGATGTTTGCCGCGTTGTCAGGTTCCTCACCTGCAACGGTTGTTGCCATAGGTAGTATTGTTATCGCAGGTATGATCAAAAACGGTTACTCAAAAGAGTTTGCCTCTGGGGTAATTTGTAACGCAGGTACGCTAGGGATTTTGATCCCACCCTCGATTGTGATGGTGGTGTATGCAGCCGCAACGGATGTGTCAGTTGGACGTATGTTCCTTGGTGGTGTGATTCCCGGTTTGCTGGCGGGTGTCATGTTGATGATCGCGATTTACATTGCCGCGAGAATCAAGAACCTTCCAAAGCAACCTTTTGTCGGTTGGAAAGAAACTTTTGATGCCGCCAAGGATGCAAGCTGGGGCTTGTTGTTGGTCGTCATCATTCTTGGTGGTATCTATGGCGGTATCTTTACGCCGACAGAAGCCGCTGCGGTTGCTGCAGTGTACTCATTCTTTATTGCTAACTTTGTATACAAAGACATGGGGCCATTTGCAGACAAGAAAAACACTAAACCTGCGCTCGTTAAAATCTTCCAAACCTTTGTTCATAAAGACACCAAACACACCCTGTATGAAGCGGGCAAACTCACCATCATGCTGCTGTTCATCATTGCTAATGCCTTAATTTTGAAGCATGTTTTAACGGAAGAACGCATCCCGCAAATGATCACCGAGTCGATGCTCTCGGCTGGTCTCGGACCCATCACTTTCTTGATTGTGGTGAACGTCTTGTTGTTGATTGGTGGTCAGTTCATGGAGCCATCAGGCTTGTTGATCATTGTTGCGCCGCTCGTGTTCCCAATTGCGATTGCATTAGGCATAGACCCAATTCATTTGGGCATAATGATGGTGGTGAATATGGAGATAGGAATGATAACGCCGCCCGTGGGTCTTAACTTATTTGTGACCGCTGGTGTTGCCAAAATGTCGATGATGAACGTAGTGAAGGCAGCATTACCCTGGGTTGGAGTGATGTTCTTATTCCTAATTATCGTCACATATGTACCATGGGTATCGACTTGGTTGCCTACTACTTTGATGGGGCCGGAGATCATTACCAAGTAATGGAAGCCAGAAAGTAGAAAGAGGTGTGAGAATTCACACCTCTTCGTCTATTGACTTGTAACAAGTTTTGCGCGGGTCTGAATTAATTCGACGTTCATAGTGTCGCCACCTCTTTTTATTTTTACGACGCTCTTCACCGAATCTTCTCTCTTCTTGATAGCAACCGTCTACGAGCACGGTATCTGTAACAATCGGTATTCTCACTTTTTCGTTCATATCTATAACAACCATGATAAACCCGTTGTTAAAAATTATGATTCAAGTTGAATATAATGCCAGCTATTTGAACGTGTTTTATTTGTAAAGGTCTTTATTTATTTGGTAGCGCTGCATCTTGTCGTAAAGGGTTTTTCTTGGCACATTCAATTGGCACATTGTCTGTTTAATACTACCGTTGTTTTCTAATAAAGCGCCTTCAATGGCTGCTCTCTCAAACTCCGCCACTTGCTCTGCAAGGCTTGAGGAAGACTTAGCGACTGGGTTCGATTCTCCCAACTGAATTAACTTACCCAATAGCACAAAACGCTCTGCAGCATTTCTGAGTTCTCGAACATTGCCAGGCCAGTCATGGCTCATCAGTTGCGCTAGATCTTGGGGTGACAAGCTAGGTGAGCTTTTGCCATAACGTGAAGCTGCTACCAACAGAAAGTGGTGAAAGAGGGCGGGAATGTCTTCTTTTCGTTCGCGTAGTGGCGGGAGATCCAGGGTCACGACATTGAGCCGATAATAGAGATCCTGACGGAAAGTACCTTCTTCAGCTGCGTGTTTTAAATCGACCTTTGTTGCGGCAATCACTCGAATATCTAAAGGCAATAATTCATTGGAACCGACACGCTCAATCACGCGCTCTTGTAATACCCTCAATAAACGAATTTGGGCTTGGATAGGCATCGACTCGATCTCATCCAAGAAAAGTGTGCCGCCTTGTGCAAACTCAAATTTACCGATACGACGGCTTTCGGCGCCAGTGAATGCGCCTTTTTCATGGCCGTAGAGTTCACTCTCAATTAAGTTCTCTGGAACCGCTCCACAATTTACGGCGACAAAGTTTTGGTTCCGGCGAGAGCTTTGCTCATGTAAAGAACGAGCGATTAACTCTTTCCCTGTACCGGTTTCACCAAACAATAAAATATCGGCGTCGGTATCGGCGATTTGGGTGATGGTCTCTCGTAATATTTGGATGCTAGAGGTTTCACCAATAACTCGTGGACCAAGGGTTTTACTGGCTTTAAGTGACAGGCGCAGTTTTTCATTTTCATTGGTTAGTTTGCGCTTCTCAATCGCCCGCTTAACCGTTTCAACCAAATGTTCTGGCGCAAAAGGTTTCTCAATAAAGTCGTAAGCGCCTTGATGAAGGGCTTGCACAGCCATGGAAATATCACCGTGTCCAGTGATCATGATGACGGGTAAGTTTGCATCGCGTTGAGTCAAAGTTGTCAGCATATCCATACCAGAAATGCCCGGCAAACAGATATCAGTGACCACGACGCCAGCTTCTTCTCCTTGCTGCATCGCTATTAAAGCCGATTCTGCATCCACAAAAAACTTGGCGTCGATATCCGCCAGTTCAAAGGTCTGTTCTATAGCGATTCTGAGATCGGCCTCATCATCAATAAAAAACACCTGACACATGATCTTATCCTTTTGATGGTTCAGTGTTGTAAGAAGTGATAGGTAAACACAATGAGAATCGAGCGCCGCCTTGTTCTCGATTATGGGCACATAATTTTCCATTCATACTGGCTAAGATTTGTTGCGAGATAGAGAGACCCAAACCTAAACCGTTCAGTTTAGTGGTTAGAAACGGTTCACATAAATCAGAAAGTGAGAAAGAGCCAAGCCCTGGGCCATTATCATCAACATGAATCCAAACCAAATCAGTGTGCTCATCGTGTTCTACAGATAATTCTACCTGTTTGTCTTGTTGCTCTTTGAGTGCTTCTATCGCATTAGTCAGTAAATTGACCAACACTTGCTCCAGTTGAATAATATTGATCTGCACTTCAACATCATGCTCTGGCAAATTTGTTTCTAACGTGACGCGCCCTGATTTAAATGCGGGCTTCATCAGTTCTTTTACAGAGGCAATAACAGGGAACAGTCGAGATTGAGCCAACTCGTCACCACTGGTTTTTTTGGCGAAAGAGCGAAGTTGCTGACTGATATTTGCCATACGGTCAGTGAGAGCAGAAATGCGAGTGAGATTATCTTCCACTCGCTCATATTTTTCTTTTTTTAGAAACAGCTTGCCGTTCTCCGCAAAGCTACGAATTGCCGCAAGTGGATTATTCAGTTCATGGCTGATACTGGCCGACATTTGTCCTAACACCGCGAGTTTCGCTGCTTGCACCAATTCGTCTTGAGTAACGCGTAAAGTTTGTTCGGTATCGATACGCTGTGCGATCTCCGCTTGCAACTCGGCAGTCCGTGCCATGACTTGATATTCCAACTTTTGATTGGCTTCTTGTTGAATTCGTTCAATTTGCAAGTGACGCTGTTGACGGTGATAAATAAGCTGACCAATTAAAAACAAAACCATGAATGCTAGAGTGAGTACAAAGATGTAACCCATGGTGAACCAAACGATCGACTGTTTAGGAGACAGCACACGAATTGTCAGTTTGAGTTCGGGAAGGGGCAGCGAAGAGACCACCAAGGTTCCTTTATTGTATGGGTAACCCTGTTTAAGCTCAGAATGCACCTCGTCCAAACTACCCACTAATCCGAGCGTTTCAATTGGCGCATCAAGATATTGTTGGCTTGCCCAAACTTGCTTTTTCTCTTTTTTTGTCAGTGGTTGTAAGCTTTTGAGTAGCCATTCACTTCGGCTACTCATGAAAACAATTCCGTATGGGTCGCTGGCGACAAAAACACTGTTAGGTTGCTGCCAGTTGTCCTCTATCTTACTTAGGTCCATCTTCACCACGACGACACCAAGTACACCGCCAGCGTATACGATGGGATAAGAATAGTAGTAGCCACGTTTACCAGATGTTGAGCCCAGTGCGTAGTATTGGCTTCTTTTGCCTACAATGGCTTGTTTGAAATAAGGGCGAAATGCAAAATTTCGCCCGATAAAGGAGCGCTCTTTACGCCAGTTGCTGGCTGCGATCGTTGTACCCCATTGATCGATTAAGTACGTATCCGCTGCTTCAATCACGCCATTAACGGATTCTAAATACCGATTAGTGATTTCCAGTTGCGCACTGTTGTTGGGGTGCAGAAGCGCTTGATAAAGAGGATCATCTTTAGCGAGAAGATTTGGGATATGGGCGTACTTATCGAGTTTATTTTTTATATGGCCAGAAAACTGCTCCAGCTGTGATTGGTGTTTATCAAGTAGAGATTGATAACTGGTCTGCCAAACCCAATGGCCACCGATAATTGCGCACAGGAAATAGAAAGCAAAAAATGTCAGCAGAATCCGTTTTTTTTGCGACATCCTTACACTCCTTACAACTTCCTTTGGTCACGTAAGAAAATGTTAATAGTTTGTAGGAAGGATTAGGGATTTAGTTTTCAACTCTGTGGAGTAAAACAAGAGCAAGATCTCTTTTTAGGCTTTTCGATAAAAAAACCGGTCGATTCTCTTGAAAAAGTCGCTATTGTCCCCATTCTAGATATGCTGGCGATGCTTAGACGGTGTCTGAATCGCATTTTTGAAGAAAAAATGGGTCAGCATTCGAGAATTTAGCGCAGACAATGTCCACATAGTGGCTATTGGCTCGACAGGGTTGCGACAGATCGCTAGAATGTCGCGTCTAAAAATTCTGTCCTGAGGCTAATAGGAGATACCTTTGGTTATTTTATCGAAGATATCACTGATTAGTCCGGTACTGACAACCAGTATCGATACTCGATTTTAAATTAGGTGTTCGGACAGAACACTACACAAGGATGAAGCGTAAGCTCCTCTGAGTTTCGCTCATACGCTCGGAAAACCGAGCCACTTTAGAGGTTTATATATAATGCAAGTTACTGTTGAAACGCTAGAGGGCCTAGAGCGCCGTCTAAACATTACTGTTCCAGCTGCAAACATCGAAGACGCTGTAACAGCTGAACTACGCAACATCGCTAAAAACCGTCGTTTCGATGGTTTCCGTAAGGGTAAAGTGCCTCTAAAAATGGTTGCTAAGATGTACGGCAAAGCAGTACGTCAAGACGTTCTTGGTGAAGTAATGCAACGCCACTTCATCGAAGCTATCGTTAAAGAGAAAATCAACCCAGCTGGCGCTCCAACTTTCGCTCCTGTAGAGAACAAAGAAGGTTCAGACCTAGTTTTCACTGCAACTTTTGAAGTTTACCCAGAAGTTGAGCTTAAAGGCCTAGAGAGCATCACTGTTGAAAAACCACTAACAGAAGTTAAAGATGCAGACGTAGAAGAGATGATCGATACTCTACGTAAGCAACAAGCAACTTGGGTTGAAGTTGAAGAAGCAGCAGAAGATGGCAAACGCGTAAGCATCGACTTCGTTGGTTCTATCGACGGTGAAGAGTTCGAAGGCGGTAAAGCTGAGAACTTCCCTCTAGAAATGGGTGCTGGTCGCATGATCCCTGGTTTCGAAGACGGTATCGCAGGTAAAACTGCTGGTATGGAATTCGACATCGACGTGACTTTCCCAGAAGATTACCACGCTGAAAACCTAAAAGGTAAAGCAGCTAAGTTCGCAATCAAAGTGAACAAAGTTGAAGCTCGTGAACTTCCAGAACTAAACGACGAGTTCGTTGCTAAGTTCGGTGTTGTTGAAGGTGGTGTTGAAGCACTTAAAGCTGAAGTTCGTAAGAACATGGAACGCGAACTTAAGCAAGCTGTTAAGAACCGCATCAAAGAGCAAGCGATTGACGGTCTAGTTGAGCAAAACGACATCAACGTACCATCAGCGCTTATCGAGCAAGAAATCCAAGTTCTACGTCAACAAGCTGCACAACGCTTCGGTGGTAACCCAGAAGCTGCTGCTCAGCTTCCACGTGAACTGTTCGAAGAACAAGCTAAACGTCGCGTAGTTGTTGGTCTTCTACTAGGTGAAGTAATCAAATCTGAAGAGCTAAAAGCGGACGACGAGAAAGTTAAAGCTCTAATCGAAGAAATGGCTACTGCATACGAAGATCCATCAGAAGTTATTGCTTACTACGAGCAAAACGAAGAAATGATGAACAACATGCGCAACGTAGCTCTAGAAGAGCAAGCAATCGACGCGATCATCGCTAAAGCACAGGTTTCTGAGAAAGAAGTAGGCTTCAACGAGCTACTTAACCAACAACAACCTGCTGCTTAATAAGCAATATCTTGCGTAGAAGGTTGACTTAACGTTAACTATTCTGCTAACAATGGTCCGTATGATAGTCATCATCCGGGCCATTTATTTTAGGGACATAAGAATATGAGCTACCAAGAAAAAAATGCAATGTCGCCAATTATGGACGCGCTAGTACCAATGGTGGTTGAACAAACTTCCCGAGGCGAACGCTCTTACGACATCTACTCACGTCTGCTGAAAGAGCGCGTGATTTTTTTAACGGGTCAAGTGGAAGACCACATGGCAAACCTTGTCGTGGCTCAGCTACTTTTCCTAGAATCTGAAAATCCAGATAAAGATATTTTCCTATACATCAACTCGCCAGGCGGCAGCGTAACAGCTGGTATGTCTATTTACGATACCATGCAGTTCATTAAGCCAAATGTCAGCACTGTGTGTATGGGTCAAGCATGTTCAATGGGTGCCTTCCTGCTTGCAGGTGGTGCGCCAGGTAAGCGTTACGTACTGCCTAACTCTCGTGTAATGATCCACCAACCATTGGGTGGTTTCCAGGGTCAAGCTTCTGATATCCAAATCCATGCTCAGGAAATCCTGACGATTAAACAGAAGCTAAACAAGTTGTTAGCAGAACATACAGGCCAACCTCTTGAAGTCATTGAGCGCGATACTGATCGTGATAACTTCATGTCATCAGAGCAGGCTGTGGAATACGGTATCGTGGATGCAGTGTTAAGCCACCGTGGCGAGTAATTAGCCAGCGCATTTTGGCAAAAATTGATATACACTCATTCATGAAGAGTAAAGGCTAAGAGGTTAGCGAATGACAGATAAAAGCAAAGAAAGTGGCAGCGGTAAATTGCTGTACTGTTCTTTCTGCGGCAAAAGTCAGCACGAAGTTCGCAAGCTAATCGCAGGTCCGTCAGTGTACATTTGCGACGAGTGTGTCGACTTATGTAACGATATTATTCGCGAAGAAATCAAGGATGTTCTCCCTAAGAAAGAATCTGAAGCGTTACCAACGCCAAAACAGATCCGTGAACACCTTGATGACTATGTGATCGGGCAAGATTACGCGAAAAAAGTGCTCGCAGTTGCGGTATATAACCACTACAAGCGTTTACGCAATGGTGATACAACGAGCGAAGGTGTGGAGCTTGGTAAGAGTAACATCCTTCTAATTGGTCCTACAGGTAGCGGTAAAACACTACTTGCGGAGACATTAGCTCGATTCTTGGATGTGCCATTTACAATGGCAGACGCGACGACACTAACCGAAGCCGGTTACGTAGGTGAAGACGTTGAAAACATCATCCAAAAGCTTCTGCAAAAATGTGATTACGATGTAGCTAAAGCGGAACGCGGCATCGTTTACATTGATGAAATTGATAAGATTTCACGCAAAGCTGAAAACCCATCTATTACGCGTGACGTATCTGGTGAAGGTGTTCAGCAGGCGCTACTAAAACTTATCGAAGGTACGGTTGCATCGGTTCCACCTCAAGGTGGTCGTAAGCATCCTCAGCAAGAATTCCTACAAGTGGACACATCTAAGATCCTGTTCATCTGTGGTGGTGCTTTTGCTGGCTTAGACAAAGTGATTGAGCAGCGTGTTGCAACAGGTACAGGTATTGGCTTTGGTGCTGAAGTTCGTTCGAAGAATGAATCGAAGACAGTAGGTGAGCTATTTACTCAAGTTGAACCTGAAGACTTAGTGAAGTACGGCCTCATTCCAGAATTCATTGGTCGTCTACCTGTAACAACAACACTGACTGAGCTTGATGAAGAAGCGTTGATTCAGATCCTATGTGAACCGAAGAACGCACTGACCAAGCAATATGCAGCATTGTTTGAGCTAGAAAACGCCGAACTTGAATTCCGCGAAGATGCGCTGCGCGCTATCGCGAAAAAAGCAATGGAGCGTAAAACAGGTGCTCGTGGCTTACGCTCGATTCTTGAAGGCGTGCTACTTGAAACCATGTACGAATTACCATCTGCAACAGACGTTAGTAAAGTCGTGATTGATGAGTCCGTCATTAATGGCGAGTCAGAGCCACTGCTTATTTACAGTAACGCAGACAATCAGGCAGCTGGAGCAGAGTAAATTCAGCCATAATGAAAAAGGAGGTAAGTAATTACCTCCTTTTTTTATTTCTCTTATTGAATCCAAACAATTAGCCCCCATATACTGCCTTAAGTAATACGTTAAACGTGAAAGCGGAAGAGAGAATTATATGAACTTGGAACGTTCCGAGCGTATCGAGATCCCGGTACTACCTCTACGTGACGTAGTGGTCTACCCACACATGGTTATTCCATTGTTTGTTGGTCGTGAGAAATCGATTAGCTGTCTAGAAACGGCGATGGAAACCAACAAACAAGTTCTTCTTGTGGCACAAAAGCAAGCGGATACTGACGAGCCTACGGTTGACGACCTATTTGACGTAGGTACGGTAGCCACCATTCTCCAGCTCTTGAAGCTTCCGGATGGCACAGTAAAAGTATTGGTCGAAGGCCAGCAGCGAGCAAAAATCAATCACTTTAAAGAGAGTGACTTCTTCCTAGCGGAAGCTGAATTTGTTGTTACGCCAGAATTGGATGAGCGTGAGCAAGAAGTGATTGTTCGCAGCGCGATTAATCAGTTTGAAGGGTTCATTAAGCTAAACAAGAAGATTCCACCAGAAGTGTTAACGTCACTTAATGGTATCGACGAAGCCGCACGCTTAGCGGATACCATTGCGGCTCATATGCCGTTAAAGTTGGTGGATAAGCAGCAAGTGCTTGAAATTGTTGACGTCACTGAGCGTCTGGAATTCCTGATGGGCCAGATGGAATCAGAGATCGACTTGCTGCAAGTTGAAAAACGAATTCGTGGTCGCGTTAAAAAGCAAATGGAAAAATCTCAGCGTGAGTATTATCTGAATGAGCAAATGAAAGCGATTCAGAAAGAACTTGGTGAGATGGAAGACGCACCAGACGAGTTCGAAACGCTACAGAAGAAGATTGACGAATCAAAAATGCCTCAAGAGGCACGTGAAAAGACAGAGCAAGAGCTGCAAAAGCTTAAGATGATGTCTCCAATGTCTGCTGAAGCAACAGTGGTTCGTAGCTACATCGATTGGATGGTCAGCGTTCCTTGGGCTAAGCGCTCAAAAGTTAAGAAAAACTTAGCGAAAGCAGAAGAGGTTCTTAATGAAGATCACTACGGTCTAGAACGCGTCAAAGAACGTATCCTTGAATACCTGGCGGTTCAAAACCGTATCAACAAGCTAAAAGGTCCTATTCTTTGTCTTGTTGGTCCTCCTGGTGTAGGTAAAACGTCTCTTGGTCGTTCAATTGCTTCAGCTACAGGCCGTAAGTATGTTCGTATGGCGTTGGGTGGTGTGCGTGATGAAGCGGAAATTCGTGGTCATCGTCGTACTTATATCGGCTCATTACCAGGTAAATTGATCCAGAAGATGTCGAAAGTTGGTGTGAAGAACCCGCTGTTCTTATTGGATGAAATCGACAAAATGTCTTCAGATATGCGTGGTGATCCGGCATCGGCTCTACTAGAAGTACTGGACCCTGAACAGAATAACTCGTTCAACGATCACTACCTAGAAGTGGATTACGATCTCTCTGACGTTATGTTTGTTGCGACATCGAACTCGATGAACATCCCGGGTCCGTTGTTAGACCGTATGGAAGTTATTCGTTTATCTGGTTACACCGAAGACGAGAAGCTGAACATTGCAAAACGTCACCTTGTTGATAAACAGGTGAAGCGTAATGGCTTGAAAGCGGATGAGATCGTCATTGAAGATTCTGCGATTATTGGCATCATTCGTTACTACACGCGTGAAGCGGGTGTCCGTAACTTAGAGCGTGAGATTTCTAAGATCTGCCGTAAAGCGGTGAAGAACATCTTGCTGGATAAGGACATCAAGTCAGTAACGGTAACGATGGACAACCTAAAAGAGTACTTAGGTGTTCAACGTTTCGATTACGGTAAAGCGGATGAAAGTAACCGAATTGGTCAAGTAACTGGCCTAGCTTGGACAGAAGTGGGTGGCGATCTATTAACGATTGAAACTCAATCAATGCCAGGTAAAGGTAAGCTGACACAAACGGGTTCTCTTGGTGATGTGATGCAAGAGTCTATCCAAGCAGCAATGACAGTGGTTCGCTCTCGTGCAGAAAAGCTAGGTATCAATACTGACTTCTACGAGAAGAAAGATATTCACGTACACGTACCGGAAGGCGCGACACCAAAAGATGGCCCAAGTGCGGGTACAGCAATGTGTACGGCATTGGTTTCTTCTCTGACAGGCAACCCTGTGAAAGCAGAAGTAGCGATGACGGGTGAAATCACACTGCGTGGTGAGGTTCTACCTATCGGCGGCCTAAAAGAGAAGTTACTTGCGGCACACCGTGGTGGCATTAAGACAGTGCTAATTCCAAAAGATAACGAGCGTGATTTGGAAGAGATTCCTGATAATGTTATCGCTGATCTGGAAGTTATCCCTGTACAGTGGATTGATGAAGTACTGAAAGTCGCACTAGAGCGAGACCCGACGGGCGTTGAGTTTGAGTCTCAAAAATAGTGATGTGTAGCAAAAATAAGTAAAAGTTTACGCTGATAAGCCCAAAAAGGCTTGTCAGCGTTTTTTTTGGGCGCTAAGTTAGTTTCGATAGCTGCCAGCCCTTGATGAATAAGGGGTGGAGCATATTTTCTTAACAATGGAACGAAAGTCATCACAAAAATAATCACAGATGACACAAAGGGGAAATTACAGTGAATAAAACTCAGTTAGTAGAACAAATCGCAGAAAATGCAGATATTTCTAAAGCGTCAGCGGGTCGTGCTCTAGATGCATTCATCGAAGCAGTAAGCGGAACTCTTCAATCTGGTGATCAAGTCGCTCTAGTTGGCTTTGGTACATTCAGCGTTCGTACTCGTGCTGCACGTACTGGTCGTAACCCAAAAACTGGTGAAGAAATCCAAATCGCAGAAGCAAAAGTACCAGCTTTCAAAGCTGGTAAAGCACTGAAAGACGCTTGTAATTAATCACGGCGTTATTTCTGTAACCGGCCATTTGCTTAACTTTTGCTCAAACAATAAGTTTCGAACAAAAATTTACAAACTTCGAGCCGAACTTTCTTAAATTATGCGCATCATACTGATGCGCATTTCTTTTTCTGATATTATTGCGCCATTATTTCTATTAGATAGAAGCAGTAGGCTTCAATTGTGGAGAGCAGTTAAATTATGATGGATCGACTACGCGAAGGCGTGAATAGCATCGCGGTCAAAATTATCCTTGGACTTATCATCCTGTCTTTCGTATTTGCAGGTGTAGGTAGCTACATCGTTGGTGGTAGCAACAACTCTGCAGCGAAAGTCGGTAACACTGAGATTCCTCGTGGTGAGTTCGAGATGGCATACCAAAATGAGCGTAACCGTATGCAAGCTCAGTTGGGTGACTACTTCTCTCAAATGCTGGCTGACCCTGCATATGTTGAATCTTTCCGCAAATCCGTTTTAGATCGAATGATCAATGACGTGTTGCTTGACCAACAAGCTGAAGCTTTAGGTCTGCGAATCAGCGACACTCAAGTGCGTAGCATGATTCTAGACATGCCTCAGTTCCAATCTAATGGTCAGTTTGATCAAGAGATCTATCAAGCTTCTTTGCGTCGTGCAGGCTTTTCGCCAGACTCTTTTGCTGAGTACATGCGTCGTGAATTGGTTCGTGAGCAACTGCTGAATGCGCTACAAAACAGTGAATTTATTCTGCCGGGTGAAGTACAAGCAGAAGGCAAGCTGTTCACTCAAACTCGTGATATTCGCACGATTCAGATCGACTTAGCGGAGTTTGCGAAAAATATTGAATTGACCGACGAAGAAATTCAAGAGTACTACAAAGCAAACCCAGACAACTTTACACGTCCAGAGCAGGTTAAAGTCTCTTACATCGAACTGTCAGCTGAAGCGCTAAAGGAACAAGTTAATGTTTCTGATGCTGAGGTGAAAAAGTACTACGACGAGCACTTAAACAAATACTCTTCAGAAGAGCAACGCCGTGTCGCTCACATTCTTGTAGAAGGGGACGATGAAGCAAAAGCGCAAGCTATCCTAGATGAGCTAAACGCGGGTGCAGACTTTGCGACGCTTGCTCAAGATAAATCTGACGATTTTGGCAGCGCTGAAAACGGTGGTGACTTAGGTTGGATCGAGCGTGATGTGATGGACCCTGCTTTTGAAGAAGCGGCATTCGCACTGAAGAATCCTGGCGATACGTCGGGTCTAGTAAAGTCGGACTTTGGCTATCACATTATCAAGCTTGAAGAGCTAAAAGATTCTGTGGCGAAGCCATTTGAAGAAGTCGCTGCTGAAATCAAACAAGAGATGGTTGACCAACAAGCTATCGATCAATTCTACGAGTTGCAAAATGAGCTTGAGCGCGTAGCGTTTGAATACCCAGACTCATTGTATGATGCTTCTCAAGCGGTTAACCAAGAAGTGAAGACAACAGACTTTATTTCTCAGGTTGATGCACCTGAAGTGCTTCGTAGCCCTGCGGTAATGCAAGCTATCCTAAGCCCTGAAGTTAAAGAAGATGGCCTAAACTCTGAAGCTATCGAAGTTGCGCCTGAGCATATTATCGTTGTTCGTGTTGAAGATGCGCGTGACGAGACAGTTCTTCCACTAGAAGAAGTGAAAGATCAGGTTGTTGCAGAGCTATCTCGTGTTAAAGGTGAGCAAGAAGCGATGGAGCTTGGAACACAAGTCGTTGCGGCATTGAAAGAAGGTAAGACGAACGTGCTTGCTGAAAACAATCTTGCCTTTGGTGAACAAGAGACAGTAGATCGTCGTTCTCCGTTGGCAACAACGGTATTCGGGATGGCAAAACCAGTCGATGGTAAACCAGTATACGGTCAGTCTAAAGATCTTGAAGGTAACATCATTATCATCGAGCTTGATGCTGTAAACGCAGAGCTAGATAGTGAGTTAGAAGATCAAGTTGCGATGCAAATGCAGCGTGCATCTTCTCAGCAAGACTTATCATCTGTACTAGCCGTACTGCGTGCAAATACTGACATTGAGTACTTTGTTGTGAGCAACTAAGCACAATTAGTGTAATTTGTATGTTGAATAAAACGGACCGCATAAGCGGTCCGTTTTATTTTTGTCTTTATGAACTTCAATCATCAATAGGCATTACTTAAATTAGTGCGCGTTTAAGTGATAGCGGCCGTTGTGAATTCCGGGTCATCTCAGTTTGTTAAATGCATAACCATATTGCTTTCCATTGCAAACTTGATAGTGACTCGCTCTCGATGACTGTTTTTAGCCTACTATTTTGGAGATTGTATGTTCAATATGAAATGGATTTTGACATTGTGCTTATTTGTTTTTGCACCTTTTAGCATGGCTGCGGATTCAGCCACTGACAAATATGAAGGAATTGAAATTACTGTAAATATCAACACGGCCACTGCTGAAGAAATTGCGACCATGTTGAAAGGTATAGGTGAGAAGAAAGCGCAGAGTATAGTGGACTACCGCGAGGAACATGGCCCTTTTAAAACGGCAGCAGATTTGAAGAGCGTAAAAGGCATTGGTGAAGCGACAGTTAAGAAAAACGAAGACCGCATTTTACTGTAGCTTGATGTATTGCAGATATTGAGTTTGAATTCAGAACAATATCTGCTTCCCTATTACTGCTTTCCCGAACCAGCACCTCTTTCGTGGTTCGGGATTTTTTATCCGAATAAACGACGGCGAAGGCCTTTTTCCAGTAAAGCCATTACTAACCCACCGAGTGCGCCAAACATATGAGCATCAATAGCAACGTTTGCACCGATAAGCTCAGCAGTACTGCTTGATGGGCCATAGACCTGCTCCCATGCTACTTTGGCGATTAGCCCTCCGACTAACAACACACTGCTTCTTCTACTTTCAAAGACTTCTCTGAGCGCCCAAAATCCAAACAATCCGTGTAATACGCCGGATAAACCCACGTACACCGACATGTTGGTAAACAAATTCAGCGCACCAACACATGCACATAAGATTGAAAAAACGATAAGGAAGTTACGAGTGCTTGGGCGAAAAATAAAAGTAATGATCCACAATCCGGCGAGGTTCATTCCTAAGTGCGCAAAGTTGGTATGTGTGAGATTTCCTGTTACGATTCGCCACCATTCACCATGGCGTATATTGTAGCTGTGCCACTCGGTTAGGCTTGCCATTGGTTCAAATTGAAGTATCAAACAGATCACGCTGATAATACTCAGCAAGGTATAAAGGTTCACTCTATGTCTCGTTATTGTTCTCGTTGTGGAAAATCGCAAAAAGCGTGTATTTGCCAATGGATTGTACCGCTGGCAAGCGAGGTAGAACTTATCATTCTTCAGCACACGAGTGAAGAACATCGTCCGCTTGGTACGGCACGGATTCTCAATTTGAGTTTAGATAACTGTATTTGTTTGATAGGAGAGGACTTTTCTTGTGATGATGTCTTAAATCACTTATTAGCGGATGAGTCATATCAACATTTTGTTCTTTACCCATCAGAAGGGTCACGATGCATTTCTGAAATCACTCAAGCGAGTCATAGTGTATCTAAGAAAATACGTTTGATTTTGCTCGATGGTACGTGGAAAAAAGCGTACAAAATGTGGCAACTCTCAAGCAACTTACATCCACTCCCAACCGTGCAGTTGCCTAAGCAACTACAAGGGCACTACACCATTCGTAAGGCGCCCTCTGAGAATAGCTTATCGACAGTCGAGGCAGGTTATCATTCGCTTCGCTTGCTTGAACCCGAGCGAGACTTTACACCGCTTATGCATGCCTTTGAAAATATGATCGAATTCCAAATCGCCCAGATGCCTCCGGGCGTTTTTGAAAAGAATTATTTGAAAGGTTGAGTGTTACTAAAGAACGATGGAAGAGAAAAGTTGGCGGTGTAGCTTTTGTGCGTGACCATCGGTCATTGCAGAAATGTAATCGGCGATGACCCTCATCTTATTGCTTTCGCTCTTCGCCTGACACCACAGCTCTTTTGTATGAACGGGTAGTAAGCGCTCTGGGTCTGCTGTTAACGCTTCAAAAATATCCATAATAATTTGCTGACCCTTATACTCAACGATCTGGACCTGCGGGACTTGGATAACGAAGGTGCTGACAAAGTGCTTGAGTACGTCAAGTGCACGTGCCATCTGTGGTTCTAAACACGCATTCCAAGAAAGTAAAGGGTTATTAAACGGCTCATCCACCGTTTTGATTGAAATGCTGGTCAGTAGCGCGTTAACCATACCACCGATGGCATCTTTCCGCTCATGGTGCTTACCGCTAAATAGCATCTGTCCGATGGAATCGATATGAGCTTCAAACCACGGGTCGCCACAGTCCGCTAATTGACTTGCTGCGCCTTCTTGCCATTGCTGACGTGTCACCATACCAAGTACGATTGCATCTTCTAAATCATGAACACCGTAGGCGATATCATCTGCTAGCTCCATGATTGAGCAGTCGATTGATTTAAAACGCGTTTTACTGTGCTCAAACTCCGATTCTGGCGTTGAACGCATCAGACTAAGCAATGCCTTGTCGTTGTCAGAAAGCGGTGCAATTACCCAATCAAATAAGTCTTTATCACAATCATAAATGCCTTTAGCTGGGCTCCAATCTTTTGCTTTTAGTTTACGTTGATGCTCGGCTGGTTGAGGCAACTTGACGGAGCGTGTTTGACTAATGAGGGCAGGGTACTTAATCAAACCAAACAGCGTGCGGCGTGATAAATTCATTCCGAAATGCTCGGTATAAGGCTCTAACTTAGTGACGATACGAAAGGTTTGGGCGTTCCCCTCGAAGCCGCCATGTTCGCGCATTACGTAGTTTAGAGCGACTTCTCCCCCATGACCGTATGGAGGATGCCCGATGTCGTGAGCCAAACATAATGAATCAATTAAGCTGTCTGATGGTAATAGTTCACGGAACTCTGGTTGTTTTTTCTTTAACTGGGCGACGATACCGGTCCCGAGTTGCGACGCTTCTAAGGAGTGTGTTAACCGACTGCGGTGAAAGTCTTCCAAGCTATTGCCGTGTACTTGGGTTTTTGCTTGTAGGCGTCGAAATGCAGCCGAGTGAAGAATGCGTGCTCGGTCTCGTTGGTACGGGCTCCGATGGTCGTCTCGACGGATTTTATGCTCATCATCATGGCGCTCTTGCCATTGCGGGTGTAATTCAAACGACACGATTATCTCCGTAAGCTAACTGATTTCATCTAACGATAATTCGAAACTTGGGGCAAAGGTATTGAGAAAGTAATCCATTTCAGGCGTTTTGCGTTCTTGCAAAGTGACGTCTAAGCGTTTTTTTGCCAGAGCGAACTCATGGTTACCGGCGCTTAGTTCTTCAAGACATTTTAAATAGGCACAGATGGAATCGGCTTGCTTAACGATTTTTGCGTCCTCTTCGTGTGCAGAGTGAGAAAGAAGATAGGGAGCAAAATCATCTTGGAACTCTTCCGGTAACATTGAGAGTAATTTTTGCTCCGCTGCTGATTCTATCTTCTTATATTCTTTGGCAATTTCAGGGTTGTAATACTTCACTGGAGTCGGAAGATCACCCGTTAATACTTCACTGGAGTCATGGTACATGGCAAGAATCGCGATGCGCTCTGGATTAAGGTTACCGCCGAACTTTTTGTTTTTAATTAGGGCAAGGGCATGGGCGACAAAAGCAACTTGTAAGCTATGCTCTGAAACGTTTTCTGGTGAGACGGACCGCATTAAAGGCCAGCGTTGGATCAGCTTCATTCGAGCCAGGTGGGCGAAAAAATGGCTTTCTTTCATGGCTTTCTCCGTTTCTGGTGTAAAAAAGGAACTCACTAGGAGTTCCTCTAAGCATATGAGAGATCAGCACTAATTACTACCAGTGATTCATTACTGGCTGTAGGTTGATAGGAATCTTTCAAAACGTCCAATGGCGATTTCTAGATCTTCAACGTGCGGTAGTGTCACGATGCGGAAGTGGTCTGGTTTTGGCCAGTTAAAACCAGAACCTTGCACCAGTAAGACCTTCTCTTGTTTTAAGAAATCTAAAACCATCTGCTGATCGTTCTTGATGTTGTACATTTTAGTGTCGATTTTCGGGAAGAGGTACATCGCACCCTTAGGTTTGACACAAGAAACACCAGGAATTTGATTGATCAGTTCATACGCTCGGTTGCGCTGCTCTAATAAGCGTCCGCCAGGTAAAATCAGTTCATTGATACTCTGGTACCCACCTAACGCGGTTTGAATGGCATGTTGCATTGGTACGTTTGCACATAAACGCATCGATGAAAGCAGCTCCAAGCCATTCACGTACCCTTGAGCCAGATGTTTAGGCCCCGTTAGGAACATCCAGCCACCACGGAAACCACAAACACGGTAGGCTTTTGAAAGGCCATTGAATGTCATGACTAGCACGTCTTCAGTGAGTGTGGCGACTGAGGTATGTGTTGCACCGTCGTACAACACTTTGTCGTAGATCTCATCTGCGAAAATGATCAGTTTGTGCTGGCGTGCTATCTCAATGACTTCAAGTAGGAAGTCACGGCTGTATACCGCACCTGTCGGGTTGTTCGGGTTGATCAGAACAATGCCACGTGTCTTTGGTGTGATTTTCTTTTTGATGTCTTCAAGGTCTGGGTACCAGTCAGCCTCTTCATCACATAGATAATGAACCGGCTTACCACCAGATAGTGCAACTGAAGCTGTCCATAACGGATAGTCTGGTGCTGGGATCAGCATTTCGTCGCCATTGTTTAATAGCGCTTGCATGGCCATTACGATCAACTCAGACACGCCGTTACCTACATACACATCTTCGACATCTAGCGAGCGTATACCTTTACGCTGATAGTGTTGGACCACTGCTTTACGAGCAGAGTAAATACCTTTGGAATCACAATAGCCTTGAGAAGTCGGCAGATTACGAATCACGTCGACTAAAATCTCATCAGGGGCGTCAAAACCAAATGGGGCAGGGTTACCAATGTTTAGCTTTAGGATTTTATGCCCTTCTTCCTCCATGCGCTTAGCATGTTTGAGTACAGGACCCCTAATGTCGTAGCAGACATTGTCGAGTTTTGACGACATCCCGATATTTTGCATTGTTTAATTCCTAAAAATTCGTTAATTTCTTTATTAAAATACAATAATTTGTTTTTTATTAGAATATATATCTGTAAATAATCTGTCTGCTGGTTAAGTTTTGCTCGCTTGCTATCACAGGATTTTGCAAAAGATCGCATACGACCTTGATTTGCTTTGGGTCTAAACTTAGAGTAGCCGTCAGTTACCATTTATCCTCACATACAACGAGGTTGATTTGTCACAGTTCCATCAAGCCGTAAAGAGAATTATCGAGCGAGTTCAGCAATCGGAAGGCAATCAAACACGTCTGGTCGAGCCCCTTAGCGAGAAACCCAATTTCTCATTTATTGATTGGCTTGATGCACAACCACTTTTCCCTAAGTTTTATTGGCAGTCCCGCGATACACGTGAAGAGGTCGTTGCACTAGGGCAATTGCACGCTTTTGTTGAGCCAGGTCCTGCTTATACCATTCTAGGTGAAGGGCAAAGAGTTTGGGGCGGGCGCTCTTTTGATGGGCAGCATGAGAAGAATCGCCGCTGTATGCCTTCTTTTTTCTTTTTGCCTCAAATTGAGTTAATTCGTTTTGACCAACAGTGGTCTCTCGCAGTTAATATTTCAGAAGACAAAGCGCGAACTCTAGCTGGGTTGAATAAACTGGTTTGTGAGGTCGCAACCTTAGCTCCAATTTCGTCTCACATCCGCTCTATTGTTCATACGCCAAGTCAGCCTCAATGGAATGAGTTAGTTCATAAGGTTCTGACTGGTATAGAGAATGATGATTTTAAGAAAGTGGTTTTAGCGCGTCGCTCTACCGTGCAGCTTGATAACACATTAAGTGCTGCACAGCTACTTAAAGCAAGTTACTTAAATAACCATCATAGCTTCCATTTCATGCTGAGCTTAGACAGTAAGCACAGTTTTATGGGGTCTACGCCAGAACGTTTGTATTCTCGCGTAGGGCATGAGCTACATACCGAAGCGTTAGCAGGTACGATTGGTCGGGGAGACAATGCCACTCAAGATATGGAGTTGGCGAATTGGTTATCCCAAGACCAAAAGAACCTCAACGAAAACCAGTATGTGGTGGACGACATCATTGACCGTCTATCACCGCATTCTGAAATGGTTGAAGTGGAAGCTGAACCGAGTTTGGTCAGACTACGAAAAGTGCAGCACCTTAAGCGAAATATTCACGCTAGTCTAAGAGCGGGGATAAATGGTGTTCAGTTGTTATCGGCGCTTCAGCCAACAGCGGCGGTTGCCGGCTTACCCCGCCAAGAGTCCATGCAGTTTATTCTTGATAATGAGCCCTTTGCACGCGGCTGGTACGCGGGGTCAATGGGTTACATAAGCCATGAACGAGCAGAGTTTTGTGTCGCAATCAGAAGCGCGCTTGTGCTCGGTGATCAAGTACAACTGTTTGCGGGCGCAGGGATTGTGCCTGGTTCTGTGGCAGAACATGAGTGGGCAGAACTTGATAAGAAAATGTCGACGTTACTTACGCTGATTTCTGATCATCCGCCATTGGGAGTCGCATCATGAGTCATGACCAAGCGGTGCTCAATCGAGTTTGGTCAGAAACCATATTGATTGAGCTTCAGCGATTTGGCGTTAAGCATGTTTGTATCGCTCCCGGATCTCGTTCTACTCCTTTAACTTTAGAAGCGGCAGAACAGTCCGACTTTTCCATTCATACTCATTTTGATGAGCGTGGACTGGGCTTTATGGCTCTTGGTTTAGCGAAAGCTACTCAGGAGCCAGTGGCAATTATCGTTACCTCTGGTACGGCAGTGGCGAACCTATTACCGTCGGTTGCCGAAGCCAAACTTACTGGTGAAAAGCTGGTGCTGCTGACAGCAGATCGTCCAGTAGAACTTGTCGGCTGTGGTGCAAACCAAGCGATAAATCAATTGGGTATTTTTTCACATCATGTTTCGGCCAGTTTGAATTTACCAAGCCCAAATTTAGCAACGTCGCTTAACTGGTTGCTGACCTCTGTTGACGAAGTGATGTTTACTCAGCAATTGCAGGGTAGTGCTGTTCATATTAATTGTGCATTTCCAGAGCCTTTGTATTCCAACGGCGCAAAAGCGGATTATCAAACCTACTTAGATTCGGTCGCCGGATGGCGAAAAGGAAGCGGCACTTATACTCAGCGTTTTAGCCATTTGTCACAGGCGAACATCCCGCCTTTTTCGGACAAAAAAGGCTTGGTTGTGATTGGCAGCTTACCGCTTGAACAAGCGAAGTCGGCGCAGGCATTTGCACAAAAGATGGGATGGCCAGTACTTGCAGACCCGCAAAGTGGTCTCAGTTCGGATTGGGCGTATTACGATGTATGGCTTCAACTTCCCGAGTTCGCAAACGAGCTTGAATCTTGTGAACTTATTATCCAATTTGGTAGCCGAATCATCTCCAAACGTTTGAACCAATGGATTGATAAACAAGTATCGAAAAATCAACAAAGTAAAGACGTTCAGTATTGGTATGTCTCACCTTGTATGGACCGGAATAACCAAAATCATCTGGCGCAAATGCACTGGGTTGAGCCTCCTAAAACGTGGGTTTCTCGCATTAGTTTTGAGAAGTCAATATTTGCTGGGTGGGCTGATAGGTTAGCGAATGACGTTAAGCGAGTTCATCAACGTATCGAAGAAGCCTTCCTATCTGATTCAGCGTCTGCCATTGACGAAATTGCGTTGGCAGCAGACATCAACGAGCGCACAAAGGACGTAGATGTTTTCTTGGGTAATAGCTTGTTTGTTCGGCTTGTTGATATGTACGGAAAATTGGATGGTGTAGAGGTTTTCACTAATCGAGGCGCGTCAGGGATTGACGGTTTGTTTGCTGCAGCATCAGGCGTGCAACGGGCAAGAGGTAATCCGTTACTGATGTATATCGGTGACACAGCAGCACTTTATGATCTCAATTCTCTGGCGCTATTTTCTCACAATAAACTGCCGGCGGTACTTGTTGTTACCAATAATGACGGCGGTGCGATTTTTGATATGTTGCCAGTACCACCAGAGCGCAGGACGACATATTATCAAATGCCTCATGGTTATCAGTTTGAACACGCGGCAAAGCAGTTTGGTTTGGCGTATTTGCATGTTTCTACACTGGAGCAATTCCAATCATCTGTAAAAGAGCATTTATGTCACGGCCAAGGAACGTTGCTGGTCGAGGTTCAAACCCCATCTAACCAAGCTGCTGAGACACTCAAGGCATTTAATAAGAGTCTGAATGCTTTACTTTGAACGTTTCCCTGTATTAGAAAAGCACCAAAGTATTACTTTGCCTACTCTGGTGTTTTTGCATGGTTTACTTGGTAGCGGTGAAGATTGGCAATCGTGTATCAACGCGTTACCCGAGTATGAACGTGTTACGGTTGACCTCCCTGGTCATGGGCATAGCCAATCTATTTCTTGCTGCGATCTGAATGATTGCTGCAAATTACTCAATTCCACACTATCTTTATTACTTCCCTCACAACAACCACTTATTTTGATTGGTTACTCTATGGGCGGCCGCATTACGATGCATGGTATTGCCCATCAATGCTTTCCAGATCTCAATATTGCGGGCGCGATTATTGAAGGGGGAAACTTCGGGCTTCAAACTGAGTCAGAGAAACAGGTGAGATTAGAGAATGATGCTCGCTGGGCAATGCGTTTCAAAACTGAACCACTTGAACGTGTTTTGAACGATTGGTACCAACAAGCGGTGTTTTCTTCACTAAACCATGAGCAAAGACAAACATTCATTGCGAAGCGAAGTGATAATCTTGGCTCAGCGGTGGCGAATATGTTGATGGCGACATCGTTAGCCAAACAGGCATATTTGTTACCCTCACTGCAAAAGCAGAACATACCAGTGTATTACTTGTGTGGTGAGAAAGACCAAAAATTTAGCCAACTGGCACAACGTAGCGGGTTGGCGTATCGACAAGTTGAAAGCGCTGGTCATAACGTCCATCAAGAGCAGCCCAAACAGTTTGCGATACATACCAAGCAAATAATTCAGTCTCACTTTGGTGAGAGTAACGAGAACAATGGGAATCACCATGGCTAAAACAGTAGGCATTTCTGAAGAAGAACTTTACGCTCCGGTTCAATGGAAAGATTGCGGCGAGAGATACGAGGACATTCATTACCATAAGTCTGAAGATGGTATCGCGAAAATCACCATTGCGCGTCCTCAAGTGCGTAACGCGTTTCGTCCTCAAACGGTAAAAGAGATGATTGATGCGTTGGCAGATGCGCGTTACGACTCTGGTGTTGGCGTGATCATTCTGACAGGTCTAGGTGAAGACGCATTCTGTTCTGGCGGTGACCAGAAGATCCGTGGCGACTACGGCGGCTACAAAGATGACCAAGGTACGCACCACCTAAACGTATTGGACTTCCAACGTGATATTCGTACTTGTCCAAAACCAGTGATCGCATCGGTAGCTGGTTGGGCTGTGGGCGGTGGTCATGTTCTGCACATGATGTGTGACCTCACGATTGCAGCTGACAACGCTCAATTTGGTCAAACAGGCCCTAAAGTGGGTTCATTTGATGGCGGTTGGGGTGCATCTTACATGGCTCGCATCGTAGGCCAAAAGAAAGCTCGCGAAATTTGGTTCCTATGTCGTTTCTACAATGCTCAAGAAGCAGTAGACATGGGCCTAGTAAACACAGTTGTACCACTAGCGGATCTAGAGAAAGAAACCGTTCGTTGGTGTCGTGAAGTACTACAGCACAGCCCAATGGCACTGCGTTGCTTAAAAGCTGCATTAAACGCGGACTGTGATGGCCAAGCGGGTCTGCAAGAGCTAGCGGGTAACGCAACGATGATGTTCTACATGACTGATGAAGGCCAAGAAGGTCGTAATGCCTTTAACGAGAAGCGTCGCCCAGACTTCGATAAATTCCCTCGCAACCCATAATCCGTCTAAATGAGGAGCGTGTTAGCTCCTCTGTTCCTTTTTTCCTGAGCGCCTTGCCCTCTGGGAGGCTGGTGGGATTGCTCGTCAGAACGCTCAAATATACGGCATTACATAGGACTTGAATTATGCGTGAAGCGAAAATTTATCGTTATAGCTTGCCCATGGATAGTGGTGTCATCCTACGTGACAACAAGCTAACCGAACGTGTTGGTTATGTTGTTGCGCTTTCCGAAGATGGTAAAACAGGGCTTGGAGAAGTCGCTCCTCTTCCTGGTTTTAGCTTAGAGAGCACCGAAGATGCGGGTGTTCAGCTACAAGAACAGGCGGAGCGTTGGGTAGCAGAGTTGGATGTGGATTATGCCAAGATGTACCCGTCGGTTGCGTTTGGTTTATCGATGGCACAGCTTGAATTAGCTGGTGGCTTACCACAACAAGGTAAATACCAAACAGCGCCACTATGCACTGGCGACCCAGATGAGCTCATTCCAAAGCTGAACGAGATGGAAGGTGAGAAAGTCGCTAAGGTGAAAGTTGGACTTTATGAGCCAATTCGCGATGGCATGCTTGTGAACCTTTTTCTTGAATCAATCCCTCAATTAACGCTTCGACTCGATGCCAATCGCGCTTGGACACCAGAAAAAGCGCAGCAGTTCGCTAAGTACATTGCTCCGTCTCAGCGTCAACGAATCACGTTTCTAGAAGAGCCGTGCCGCTCTCCTGGCGATAGTCTCTCTTTTGCGATTAATACTGGTATTGCTATCGCTTGGGATGAAACATTGCAAGATGCGGTTCGTCGTGAAGATTTCCGTCTTGAAGATCTAACTGGTGTGAAAACGATCATCATCAAACCCACACTCATTGGTTCAGTGGATTTTTGTATTACACTGATAGAGAAAGCGAAGTCACTGGGGATGAAAGCAGTGATTAGCTCGAGCATTGAATCCAGTCTCGGTTTAACTCAATTAGCGCGCTTTGCCCAATGGCAGCTGCCTGATGAAGTTCCAGGTTTGGATACGATTGGCTTATTCAAGGCTCAGCTAGAGCAGGGCTGGCCTAAGTGTGAACTTCCCGTTCTTCCTCTAAAAGACCAGGAGATTGTGTGGCATTCTGCGTAGACAATATTGCGAAGGCACCATGGAAATATTGGGCTCAAACGAGCCCTTTTTCTATTGCACTCAAGACATCAACAGAAGTATTAAACTGGCAACAACTCTCGAAGCGTATTGACCAATACACTCACTATTTGAATGACTTGGGTGTAACTCGGGGGGATGTGCTGACTTTGGTTGGCAAGAACCAAGTAGAAACACTGTTGTTTTATCTTGCCTCCAAACAGTTGGGTGCGCTCGCTGCGCTGACCATGGAACAACCACTAGATAAGTTGCAGGGTAAGCTTGCTACACTTTACAGGCCTGATCAAACTCGGTTTATCTGGTTTTCTCAGGAGTGCGCTTCGACCTTTTCTGAACATGATATACAAAAACTCAAGGCAACATTGCTTTCACCTCCTGTAGTATCACAGCAAGAGAGTGATTCGTTGACTGAAGATAGCTATCATCATGACCGGCTAGCTTCAGTAGTATTTACTTCTGGCTCTACAGGGGAGCCTAAAGCTGTGGTTCATACACATCGACAGCATCTTGCGTCTGCAGAGGGCTTGTTGCAGGAGTTCATTTTCACTCAGCAAGATGCTTGGCTGTTATCGCTTCCGCTGTATCACGTCTCTGGATTAGCGATTGTCTATCGTTGGCTATATGTCGGAGCAACACTAAAAGTCGGTTCAGGGAAACTTGTTGATGATGTTCAGGGCGTATCACACGCTTCTTTGGTTGCGACTCAGCTCAAACGGTTATTGGATGATGATGCACATTTGTCATTGACACATGTGCTACTGGGCGGCAGCCACGTTGATCACGAATTGGCACTACGAGCAACAAGGCAAGGCATTGAGACATGGTTAGGTTATGGGATGACGGAGGCGGCCTCTACCGTTACCGCAAAGAGAATTGACAGCACCAGTAATGCTGGACATGTATTGAAGCACCGTAAGATAAAATTAGTTGACCAACGCATTTTTATTGGCGGTAAGACATTAGCGGCAGGGTATTTCCATCAAGGACATGTTACCCCATTTCTGGATGAGAAAGGCTGGTTTGACAGCAAGGATCTTGGCGAGTGGCAAGGTGATGAATTAAAGATAATCGGCCGTGCCGACAATCAGTTTATCTCTGGTGGTGAGAATATCCATTGTGAAGAGATTGAAGCCGCTTTGAACCAAATTGATGGTGTAGTGCAGAGTATAGTGGTTCCAGTCGAAGACGCGGAGTTTGGTCATAGACCAGTAGCTGTGATTCAGACCAATGGATTGCGCAGCAAGTCGGAGTATGACCAGCACTTGCAATCAAAGTTAGAGAAGTTTAAATGGCCAGTGGAATACCATGTAATGCCACTAACTCTATTAGAAGGTGGGATCAAAATTTCACGTAAGGCCGTGAAAGAGTGGCTATTGTCATCACTTCAGCATTAGTCAATTTTGCTATGTATTAGTCATAAAGAGAATTTCGTATCCTTATAACTCTGAATCATAATTATGCTTCTTCGTGGAGAGAAAATGCATAAGGTTCAGGATGGCAAAGCTAGTTTTAATTGCGGCAGTAGCACTACAAATTAGTATCGCGATAAGTAGTGAAGGGCTAGCCCGCTCTCTTGCAGAGCTAACGGTATTTTTGAACGCTATTGCGTTGGTCGTTATATACAAAAATAGCAAACGGGAAATACCGTCCCCTCAACGCGATAAGCAGACCACCAATATCTAAAACAGTAACCAACTTAGAGAAGTGGTCGAAATTAACACCCACAGAGTCACACCAAACAACAGTGGCTTAGCTCCAGCAGACTTTAGTTTTGAAATTGAAATGCTACAACCTATCAAGAATAGACATACAACCAACGCTTGCTTTGCTCCAATGAAAATGCCGTGATAGACCATTTCAAATTGAGGAAAGAAGTCGCTAAACGCGATAGCTGCACAGTACCAAAAAATGAAATAAGGGATAGCTAGTTTTTTCTTTCCATACTCTTTTTGGCCTCTTGAAAAGATGACGGCACTGATCAAAGCAACAGGAATGATCCATAAAGCGCGCGCGAGTTTCAATGTTGTTGCCGTAGTTAGCGCTTCTTCCCCATAGGCCGAGGCAGCCCCGACAACAGAAGATGTGTCATGAATGGCAATTGCAGCCCATGTGCCAAACGTGTGTTGATCTAGCCCTAAAGCATGTCCAATCACAGGAAACACAAAGAGTGCAATGGAGTTCAGGACAAATACCGTTGCCAGTGCTAATCCAATCTGCTCGTCTTTCGCTTTAATCGCCGGTGCCACAGCAGCAATTGCGCTACCACCACAAATTGCAGTACCTGATGAGATTAAGTAAGCGGTTACTCGCTCCAATTTAAGTACCCTGGCAATGAGAGTACCCATGATCAGTGTGCCTGTAATAGTGGCGATGATCAGGCCGATACCATCCGATGTGACTGTAAGCGCTTGCTCGAAGTTGATGCCAAAGCCTAAGCCAATAATCGAGTAAGACAGCAGCTTTTTAGTAAAAGAAGCGATGGGCAGCTCGGAAGGCACAAAACCAAAACTTGCGAGTAGAAAACCGATAACTAGAGCAATGGGAGAGGAGGCAAGAGGGGTTAGACAAAAAAGTAACGCCAATCCAAACAGGAGGTAGTTTCTATTCAAGGTTTTTATTCGCTGTTGTGAATGAAAGGGAGAGTATATCGCACTGGGTGTGGTCAGTTTGTCTTAATGATTTGAACACATGTTCAGTTATCCTAAACATGTGTTCAAGTGTATTTATCGCCAGTCGCCTCTAAGTTGATGCACTTTATCGAACATTGTTTTTGCCGTTGCCTCGTTTGGTGGCACCGGTTGTCCTGCCTCTATTTCTAGCTTTGACCAAAATCGAGTCGGTAAGCCACAGCATGCGCGACCTTTTGCGCGGCTGAAATAGCTTCCCCATAAGCCTTTAAGTGCAACAGGTATGACAGGTACTGGACTACGACGTAGGATTATATCAATACCGCGCATGAATTCATTCATTTCACCATCTGAAGTTAATCTTCCTTCAGGGAAAATACAGACGATATGACCTTCGCTTAGCGCAGCTTCCACATCGTTAAATGCACGTCTGATAGAGCTTCTGTTACTCGCTGAAATTGGAATTACCCCAGTTCGACGTAAAAAGCGCCTTAATGGAGGTAGGTTGGCGTAATCTTCCTCCATCACAAAACGAATCAACCTTGGGCATACTGCACTAAGTAGCAATGCATCCATGTAGCTTACATGATTACATACAATCAATGCCCCACCATGCTCGGGTAGGTTGTGTAGATTCTTATGCTTAACTCGATAGATGGTGTGCGTAAGCATCCACATGACAAAGCGAACTACAAAAATAGGAATTTGCAAAAAGATGTAAGCGGCGACTAAGAAATTTAAAATGGCTAACAATGCAAACAGCTGAGGAATTGTCATCTTGATTACACTTAGGCACACAATACCTAAGACAGCGCTGCCGACCATAAACAGAGAGTTAAAAATGTTGAGCCCTGCGATGACTTGAGCACGTTCGGTTTCCTTTGCTCGATGCTGCATTAATGCGTAAAGAGGCACGATAAACAAACCGCCCGAAGCGCCAATCATCAATAGGTAGAAAAATAATGGCCAAAAAGGCTCATATCTAAAGAAGTCTACAAAGTTATGGAAAGTAGGTAGATCATTGGGAATGGAAGTGGCCATTAGGTACCCAAATACCGTAATGCCAAAGGCACCAATTGGCACAATACCGACTTCGATACGATGGTTTGAGATCCAATTGCAAAGTAGCGACCCTAGCGCGATACCAATGGAAAATAGAGCGAGCAAGAAAGACACCGCACTCTCGGTGCCATTTAGGTAAATCTTAGTGAAATTCGGGAATTGTGTTAGATATGCGGCGCCTAAAAACCAAAACCAGCTTATTGCCATTATGCATTGAAAAACAACTCGATCGGATTTGGCGATAGAGAGCGTGTGTTTGGTTTGCTTATATGGTTGCCAACGAAAAGAGAGATTGGGTGCGCTGGCTGCAGCAAAGGGGATTGAGCGGCTCGACAAGTAGCCTAACAATGCGAAGATCACGACACAAAATGCGGCAAGGTATTTTGCGTTGTCTGCAGAGGCTATAATCCCAGCGCCTAAGGTGCCAATAAGGATGGCGATAAAGGTACCAGCTTCAACAAGAGCGTTGCCGGGCACTAACTCTTTAGCATTTAACTTTTGAGGCAAAAGGGCATATTTAACTGGGCCAAAAAATGCTGACTGTGTACCCATTAAAAACAGTAGCAATAAAAGCACACCATAACTTTCGGTTATGAATCCGATGGCACCCAACAGCATGATGGCTATTTCAAATAGTTTGACCTTACGAATAAACCATGACTTTTCATATTTGTCGGCTAATACGCCAGCGGAAGCAGAGAACAGAAAGAACGGTAGAATAAACAAGCCTGCCGCAAGGTTGATGAACAAATTGCTCGAAATAGGCAGTGCACTGGAGCCAGCGAATGCGACAAACAACAGCAAAACGTTTTTAAAAATATTGTCGTTGAAAGCGCCAAAAAATTGAGTAATGAAATAGGGCAGGAATTTTCTCTGCGTAAGTAAGGACGGCTGTCTGTCGGATGACATGGATAATCCTTTGTTACCAGTTCGTGAGGTAGTTGGAAAGAAGATTACTGATCAATTCTTTACCATCAATCGGTTCACTAGAGAAAAACTTATCATCGACACTGAGTAAAGTAATGCCATGTACGCCAGACCAAAGGACTCGACTCGCTTGAATCACTTCGGATTCAGTACGATGTGGTGCGATTTGAGCCAATAGTGACTCTAGCATTCCCGTCATACCATCGATACGTTTGGCATGCCATTCCGGAAGTTCTGCTCCATTCATGTTGTGTTCGAACACTAACTGCCAACGGTGTGGGTGTTTTTGAGCAAAATCGTGGTAGCAATAAGCGAGTTCAAAAAGCGCTTGATGGGAGTCTTTGCTGTCATTAGTCGCTTTGCGTGCTTCTTGAGATAACTCATCTAAAGTTTGAGCGACAACATGAAGCAGTAGCAAATTATAATTACCAAAAACATTTACCAATGTGCTTGGCACGTAACCAATCATGTTAGCGATTTTACGAAGACTGAGTTCGTGGTAAGAATTCTCATCTAAAAAGTTTTTGACCGTTGTTAACGTCAAATTCACTAACTCTTCTCGGGTGTGATCGTTTCTGCGCGCCATACTCTCAAACTACTTTATTGAACATCGTTCAATATGATAGTCAGCTACCTATTAACCGTCAACAAGGCAATGTGTCCAAGTGCCCTCAAGGTGTAGGATTCTGAGCTGTGTCACTGATTCTAATTCAAGTAAAACAATCTGGAGTATTAGTGAACTTATTCCATACTTTTTTTACATTGATCAAGCGCCTTCAGGTGAATTGTAAGCAGTGTGAGCAGTCTGCATTTTTGGCAATATTCTGATACATGTCAGCTTCTATAAGCTATTTTCATCAATCGGTATACAGAGTATGATGACTTAAAAATCATCTTTGGCGTGCTACTGTTTGAAACAACGATTGTTTCGTCTTGAAAATGGGGCACTATCTTAGATAGCTAACTTTAAGGATAACGATGAAACGTTTATTTTCTATTGTTGCTTTGTTGATGTTTACCGTTGCTGTAACGCCTATCGCGGAAGCGAAGAAGTTTGGTGGCAGTAAGTCTTTCGGTAAGAGCTACAAAACCGCACCAGCACCGAAACAACAGCAACAAAATACCAATACGGTCGGCAAAGATCAGACGACAAAGTCTTCAAGTAAGAAAGGCCTTATGGGTGGTCTGCTAGGCGGACTTCTTGCTGGTGGTCTACTTGCTGCATTCTTTGGCGGTGCTTTTGAAGGTATCCAGTTTATGGATATCCTAATTATTGGTTTGATTGCCTTTGTCATCTTTAAACTAATGCGCGGTATGCTAGGTGCGAAGCAGGGCAGTATGAACCAGCATCGTCAACAGCCTGCATTTGGTGGCAACGCATCTAAGTTTGAGCAACCAAACATGCAAAACTTTGAGCAACAACCAAACACAAATAATGGTGGCTTTGGTGGTTTTGGCGCTCAAACAGACGTACCACATAACTACCCACCGGGTTTTGACCAAGCAGCGTTCATTAATGGTTCTCGTGAACACTATCGAATCCTGCAAGGTGCGTGGAATCACAACCAGCTAGAAACTATTGAAGAGTATGTTTCTCCAAGCTTGTTTGAAGACCTAAAAGCAGAGCGCGCGAAGCTCGACGGTGAGCAGCATACTGACGTAATGTACGTTGATGCGGAGATCGTCCGTGCTGATTACGATGCAAATAAAGCACAGCTTAGTCTGCAGTTTAGCGGTCGTTACCGTGACACAGTAGAAGGTGTTGAAGAAGAAATCGAAGATATCTGGCACCTAGAGCGTGACTTGACTGCGCCTAATGCGCCATGGTTAATCGTTGGTATTCAAGGCTAGTCACCTTTAAACCAATTTAGCCACTAGTAAAAATCCCGCATCCCCTGCGGGATTTTTTGTATCTATCATTTATATCTCTTGTACGTGTTTTTATACAAACATCACTAATTGAGTCCGTTTGGTAATTTTGCGAGCCCACTTTTTCTAGTAAGTACTCAAGTGTTTTCCTAGTTATATTGAACATTTATATTAAGGCCATACGAACTAACAAAATCAAAATAGCTAGTACATTGTTTGTAGGGTAAAGATCTGCTCCTCAGCCTTTTGTTTGTGGAGTTTCACATGGGGTTGGTTGCTTTAGTGAGATTGAGTATAGGTTATACCAATCGTAGTAAATAACTGGTCATTCTAGCTTGTTAAAATACTCGATAACTGCGCCTTGTTCTCAAGCATTTTCCCTACGCTATTTCTGATCACTTATTTACTGTGATAGGTATTCAATCGAGCAGAGTTTCGGTTAGGAGTGAAAGGTTCGTTGTAGTAGGACTATGCTATCAAGATCCTGAAACGAAAAAAGCCAGCTCAATGAGCTGGCTTCTTCAATATGGTGGAGGGGGACGGATTCGAACCATCGAAGGCAGTGCCGGCAGATTTACAGTCTGCTCCCTTTGGCCACTC